>JBIRBM010000105.1:0-1039 GCA_044326545.1 Parachlamydiaceae bacterium
GCCTATTTGTCCAGCTTAACGAATATCAACTATTCCGCCACGCAATACGCACTGTTCAGCTCCATGATGCTGCTGTTGCCCAAGTTTTTAGCCGGTTATTCGGGCAAATACGTTGATGCGTTTGGCTATATCGACTTTTTCACCGCAACGGCGATGTTGGGTATTCCGGTACTGCTACTGGTTTGGCTGGCAGGGCGTGTCAAACTGGTTGGTGATTCGAGCGATTACAAAAATACAAATAAATGAGTAAATAAAGACTGAGGAGGAAGTCTGTCAGGCGTATTCGTGTGCTTAGGCGATATGATATTTGTATTAATTCAGTTGTTACTCATCTGATTTGTAAATATCTCCCCTTTTTATAAGCATGGAATGAGGTTATGTCTTTATATGTGCCAACTCCTCAAGCTAAGAGCGAAAGCCAGAGGTTAGTTTTTTTAGACTGGTTGCGCGTGTTTGCTTTTTCTAGCGTCTTGGTTTGGCATTTTTTCTACCTAGATTTACGCGATCAGCTTGCTAGCCCAGAACTTAATGGACTGATTAGAGGTTTGTTAGAGCAGTTGCTGCCTTTAATGCGTGGCAGTGTTGGAGTAACCGTCTTTTTTCTGGTTTCAGGCTACATCATCACGCATATTTTGTACGAGCAAAGCCCCCTTGAATTTGTCGTTAAGCGAATTTTTCGAATATACCCTTTGTATATAGCAACTGTTTTAATAACGTATTTAATTGCTTGGGAGAAACCTAATTTTTCCGTATTAATCCCACAACTCTTACTCATCGGAGATGTGTTTCATACACCTTACGCGCTTAACGGTATTGAGTGGACCTTGCGTGTTGAGATGATGTTTTACACCATCATGGTTGCATTGAAATTTATGGGATTTTTTGATACTAAAAAGCAAGCGCTCCCATGGGTTTTTGTGATTGCAGCGGTTGGTGCAAACTATTTTTCGCCTTTCCCAGCATGGATAGATATAACCAAGGCGAGTTATTCAATAGCATTTCAATTTTTGTTTTTAGGTTGCGTGATTTATTTGTACGA
>JBIRBM010000094.1:0-1386 GCA_044326545.1 Parachlamydiaceae bacterium
GCGTCCGAAAAAATGAGAGACTTGCTGGGCGCTGTTTTTGAAAAAATCAGGTAAAGATTCCGCTAAGGGATTCATGACTTTAGAGATGTTGGACATTGTATTAAACTCCTTGAAGTTTTTAAGAAAACTGATATTAAGAACTTGTTTAAAATTTTCAATCATATGATGTTAAACAGGTCCTAAGAGACTGTTTCCAGAGGGATGATCGGGATGTTTTGCTCCATTTATAAACGACATAAGCAAACAAATTATCCGATTTAACCTTTAGAAATACTCTCTAAGAGATAGGTTGATTGAGAAAAAGCAAGAGACACTGGTGTAACCGTAAGGCCTCTAACAAGATCATCCTTCTAAATTTAAAAATTTATCAAGAAACCCTACTTTATCTGGCTTTTGCTAAGGATTGATAAATTTAGATAATGCTTTTAGCACAAAAAGAGGTTCATTTGCAAGGGGAAAGTACGCACCCAATTTCTTGTTGATGATAGTCGTTTAACATTCACTTCGTCCAAGAAAAGCGCGAATTTCACTCTTCTTTTAAAGCCTCAGTTTGTTGCTGATTCTCTCACTGAGGGCTGGATCTCAATTTTTTTCATTCGAATGAATTTCTTTTAAAGTCTTGATTTCATTCGTTAATTGTTGATTCAGCTTCTCTAATTGATCTTTTTCGTTGTTTAATTTTAAAAAAGATTCATTCTTGTCAGTAATTTCATTCGTTAATTGTTGATTCAAATTTCCTAATTGTTTTATTTCGTTTTTAATACTTGATATATATTGAGTTAAATGATTGATTTTATCATCTACTTGGTCTATTTTTTTATTTATTAATTCACGAGTTTTCCATTTTTCATTTTCTAAATCTGTCAGAAATTGGTTTATAGTTATAATTATGTCTTTTGTTTGGAAAAGAGGGGAGGGGGATTGTAGAAGGTAACGTGCGCCAGCGCCTGTCATTGAGAGGGCCAACAACGTCACTTTGCTGATTGGCGAATGCGTCATATTCGACACAATAACGTTTACGATCAATAAAGAACCGCCAACCACAACGATATTCAACATGGCGTCTTTAAATGGTTTTTGATCTTTATTTAGCTTATTTGCTGATTGTTCGAAACTTTTATCGATCCAGTTAGCGAAAAGATTGGCGGCAGTGAAGGCGGTAACATTAGCTGCAGCATAAACACTGATTGTCACGTTGTGACTTTGATGCATCTGGACAGGGATGAGTTTGATTGTCGAGACAATGCGTCCGAAAAAATGAGAGACTTGCTGGGCGCTGTTTTTGAAAAAATCAGGTAAAGATTCCGCTAAGGGATTCATGACTTTAGAGATGTTGGACATTGTATTAAACTCCTTGAAGTTTTTAAGAAAACTGATATTAAGAAC
>JBIRBM010000075.1:0-2317 GCA_044326545.1 Parachlamydiaceae bacterium
GATTTTTAGCTTTTGCTCACATAAAAGAGGGAAAAAGTTTTTCCGAAGTTGCTCGCATGATCAGAGTAGAACCTCGAACTGTCATTGTATGGGTTAAAAATTTTCGCAAATTTGGAATAGAAGGATTGAGACAACAAAAAGATGCTGGAGCTAAGCGTCTTATCTCTAAAGAAATAGAAGAAATGGTCAGCCGAACTGTAGATGAAATGCAAAAGAGGCGTTGCGGAGGCCGAATTAGAGGTCTTGACGTATGGGAAGATCTCAACATCCAAAAGCTGACTTGGAACCGCAAGAAGCTTTTAAAAAAACTTTAAAGAAAAAGTGAGAGAAATCATCCCTCTAGAGATTGAGATAGAAAAGGTGGATATATGGTTTCAAGATGAGGCAAGAGTCGGCCAGCGAGGGACACTAAAGCGGACTTGGGCTAAAAAAGGAGCAAGACGTAGGCTTACTAGGCAACAACAATTTGAGTATGCATATGTATTTGGTGCTGTTTGCCCAAGAACTAATCAAAGTGTTGGTCTGGTACTGCCTGCAGCCAATTCCCATGCTATGGTTATTCACTTAGAAGAAATTTCCAAAAATATCCCTAAGGATCGTGATGGAGTTGTTGTGTTGGATGGTGCTGCTTGGCATAAAGCGAAAAAAATTCAAGGATTCAACAATTTGAGCGTGCTTGTATTACTTCCTGCTTCACCCGAATTAAATCCTGTAGAACAAATATGGCAGCAATTGCGAGATAATTGGTTAGCAAATCGATGCTACGATGGATATGAACGAATTTTAGATGCTTGTTGCCATGCTTGGAATTGGTTTGTTGATTTACCGGGAAAAATTAACCGGCTTTGTTCCAGATCGTGGGCTGAATTATGACTTTAATTTTGGGAAATGGTATCACATTTATTTTGCAGAAGAATTTTCATTACTGTAACACAATTCCTAAAAAAATGAGGATGAATGATGTCTGTGAGAATTTTACTATTCGCGTTGTCTCTTTTTATCGGTCAATTTAATGTCCATGGGTATGAATTGATAAGTTGTAAAACTACTGTTTCTCCAGGGTGTGAAGGAGGGGTACTTGAACATACAGTTGACACATTTCCCACGTTTTCGACTCTTCTTATTACTGGCGTGACAGCTTCAACGGATGCTAGAGCCTATTCATCAAGTGGTAACGCCAGAGAGATGATCACATTGCGCTCTAGTCATAGTTTTTCTGTCCACAATAGCACTAGCTCAACACAAGATATGAAGGTTAATGTAAAATTATCTACTCATGATGGCAAATATACAAATAATGAATATACCTTTCGTATGAAATCTCAGGAAACGGTGAATGACTCAACAACTCTCTATTTGAATAAACAGTATGCCAAGCCAGGGAATTATACAGTTTACGCCAGCACGACCTTGTCAGGAAGTGCGCATTCTTCTTATAGTGACAGCAACAGTGTAACTGTACGGTGAATAGATCCCGAGAAAAGTATTTGAACAGATTAAAAAGGACTGCTATGAAAAATAAGTTTATCTTTCTTCTAAGTGCAATATGGATGCTTCTTATAACTCCTTATGCCCAGGCTTATACTATTTTAAATTCCAAAACAGAAGTTTCTCCCGGATATGAAGGCGGTGTTCTTTCTCAGTCGATAACATCTACTATACAAGATTCTTATAAATCAAACGAATCAGAGGCGCTTCCAACAGTATTAATTGAATCAGAACCAGATCAATTTGATTTGGTTACTGAAAATCAACGATAAGTTGTAAGTTGCTGTTGTTCTGGATTTTTTTGAAGATTAATCCTGATCCTATTTCCATCATTTGATACTTTTGCGACTTCCTCGACATAAGAGTTTCTGAGCTTGATGAGAAAAACAAAAAGTCAAAGCAGAGATGGAGGTGCATATTCTAGCGGTCGCTCAACCACAAGATTTCCTCCGGCATCATAAATCTGAGCAGGGAAAAGGCTGGTAGAAATGTGCTTTAACTTTATAGTTTTGTTATCATCAGCACCCTTGATCAATTCTGCGCTGTGAAGGTAGTTGTAGGGTGCAAAAATTGTGACCATTTTTTGTGGGAAATTTTGTTTCACTTTATGTATGGCTGGTGCAAGATCTGAATCGCGGCTTAAGATAAATGCGTGATCGTATTCGTCTTTATATAGCCAAAATATTATAAATTAGTTATAGTATAAGCAACCTAAAATTTTTCCCATGATTTCTAAATGACATACTCGATTGATTTTCGTAAAAAAGTGCTCTTAATAAAAAAACAAGAAAACCTAAGTTTTTCCCAAATCGCAAAACGATTTGGAGTA
>JBIRBM010000021.1:0-35200 GCA_044326545.1 Parachlamydiaceae bacterium
TTAGGAATTTTTGATATAGCCTATGCAGATTTTAGAAAGGGTGTCGAAATCAATAGCCTAAGCTATTGATGAGGCAGTCTTTCTAAAAGATGCTTAGAATAGGTCAAAATAGCCCTCATCAGATTTTGCGTAAGGTGAGTTTTTAATGATAGCGAATGATGCAAGAAATTTAATCGCGCTTAAAAAATAAGGAATTCATTGGTACTTTACCATGAGGATCAAATGGGTTATTCAAATAATTATTTGGAAGATGATAAACCCATGTGGATTTCGGAGCTAATAGAGTCGATGTGGAAACAGCCACAACATAGCGTGATTGAAAATTCAAAGGAACATTTTCAAAACAAAGTCCCATAGCAGCTCTTTCTCGAACTTTCCAGCCAATAAATTGACTCGTTTTTATATCAAAAGATTTAGTTTTGATATACTCTTGCGCTAATTCGGTATCAAGAACATAACAAGCTGTATAAGGATTTGGAACATTTAATAAGTAAAAATTTCCCCATAAAAGATGTGGCTGATGATTGATGTTAATTGGGGCGCCATTATCAGTATTAAAAAAATCTAGACCTCCTTCAATTTGTTCAACGCGTAAAAACGATGGAATAAGTCCTTCTGGCTTAAGAACTTCTCTTAGTTCTATAAAATAACAGAGATTGTCGAAATCGAATGTTATATCGTCTTCGAGATAAATAAAATGAGTGTAAGAAGAGCGTTTGGCTAGGAATTGATGTGTGATAATTTCTTTGTGACACCATGTTAAATTAAAAGGATGCTCCAAATTTTCATAAGTCGAAATGATGCCCGTTTTCCCTGTTTCATCAAGTAAAGTGAGGTCTAAAAGTTTTTGAATAAGCTTAAGTTGGTCTTTATCAGATGTATTTGTAATAATAATAATCTCAGCATCCGATAAAGTTAAAAGTGAGTATAAGACTTCTGCTAAATATTGAAAACGAGATCTGTCGAAATGAAATGTGATCGTTACAAGAGCTTTTGACGCTTTGGCTTTTTCAATTGTTTCCTTACATGGTTTGAAGCCTTCGTTTGCGACCGTTTTTACAGTAGCTCCACAAAAGAGTAAAGACATCATTAGGGTAAAGAGAGAGTGAGTTGCAAGATGGAGTAAAAATTTCATAACGCTCTTTAAATGAACATAATAGAAAAAAAATAAGGTCTATTCGTTGGTTATTCAGCGCTAATTCATTAGATTTATACCGAAACAACTTCAACATCCAAATTTTCAAATTGTTTCAGTAGATTGGATCAATTCATTTGCTTGCTTTGCAATCTTAAGGTGTCGAAAAAACAGATCATTTAAGAAGCGGTAAGTGACTCACCTTTCTAAAATCTGCATAGGCTATATCAAAAATCGCTAACCAGATTTTGCGTAAGGTCAGTAAGTTAGCAAAAAACTTGATGAAATTCAATCTAAATCAAAATAAAACATCATAAACAATTCTCTTTGGATGGCAACTTCTAATGTTGCTCTGAGATTTTCTGGATGCTTTGTTCGGATGTGAAAAGTATCGGAGGGAATATCATCTTTGTGCTGTAACCACATGTCTGTATTGAGAAAATCAACTCTAGGAGCATTAATTGCTTTAATTCCATTTGATTTCATGAATTTTCCAATTGCAACATCATCGTAATCTGATGAATTGAATAGACATGATTTATTTTCGAGCATCAGTTCAACGACGTCTTTAGAGAAGATTATTCCAGCACCAGAACAAATATTCCAATCAAATAAAAGTGATCCACAATAACACTTTTGCAATGGCAAGGTTTCCAAAAAATCTAATAGTCTTGGAATGATGTAGAATGAAGATAAATTGGTTTTAATGATGAAATCAAATTCGTCAATTTTTGGTAAGAATGCCTCCATTGTTAAAAGTGTTTTTTGCATGATACCTGGGATGATACATTCATTACACTTGGTTAAGATGATATCCTCCTTAATCTCAAAACTACCTGTTAACGTTGGATCTGCCTCGATGAAATAGGCTTCTACGCAATCTGGAAAGGTGTGCATATAGCCTCTCCAAATATTGCGCAATTCTGCATAAACAGGCAAATCATTTGATGAGGTTACTAAAATAAGAACTTTAGGTTTAAGACATTTAGAAGAAAGTTTAGAAGAACCTTCGTTTGAGTGCAAAACAGAGTAATATGAGGATAAAATAATGGATAACATTAAAAAAAGGAAAATTTTTTTGAGGCTGCTTCTGTAATGAATCATTTTTCAGTCCTAGCTATTTGAGGAAATATCATGAGTTAATTGATCAGACTATACCGAAACGACCTCAAAATCCAAATTTTCAAGTTGTTTCGGTATAAAAAAGGTTAAAAAGCAAAACAGCTTATGCTCAGTGTAAAGGAGGATTAGGGCATAACATTAGGGTGTGTTTTCTGGCATTATGTTCATCTCAAGGTTATTTTTAAATCATTACTTAATCTTGATCGCGCAGTTTGATCGATTGGCCAAGGATTTGAATTCCTCAATTCTTTAACCACTAGTTGATGGTGTCGTCAAAATTAAGTTGCTAATTTATGAAAAAAATTCTAGCTTATTCTGCTATATAGATTTTTAATACATTGGAGGATTTATGGAAAGATCAAAGATCAGATTTAGTTTTTGGAAAAATTTATTTTTCTTTGCTTACTTATTTATTTTTTCCGGAGTTGTCCAATCAATTTTTCCTTTTCATTTGCAAGCTTTAACAGTCGAAAAAGGCGAAAAGAAATTAGAGGCTATTCATTCGAAATTAGATTTAAGATATGGGACCTTCAAAGATGAGTATCCCGAGCAACTAATGGCAGCAATGTTTATTGGCCGAAACGCAAAAGTGTTGGAATTAGGAGGAAATATTGGACGAAATAGCTGTGTAATTGCTTCTATATTAAAAAACTCCAAAAATTTAGTTGTATCAGAGCCTTGTTTGCAATATGCAGAACAACTGCAAGAAAACCGAGATTTAAATGAATTGGAATTTCAAATTGAACGTAGTGCCGTCTCTAAAGTGAACTTAATGCAATCTGGTTGGACAACAATTCCAAGTCATGAACTCCTCCCAGGGTATACATTAGTGGAAGTTATTTCATTTAAGAAATTGCAAAAGAAATATAATATCGTGTTCGACACCTTAGTTGTTGATTGCGAAGGCGCATTGTATCAAATGTTGTACGATGATCCTAGTATCTTAAAGAATATTGATTTGGTCATTATTGAAAATGATTTTCTAGATATTGTGAAGTTTAACTTTGTTAAGGAAAAATTCCAACAAAATGGACTTCAAGTTGTCTATAGCCAAGCAGGCGGATGGGGGCCATGTTATGATTTTTTTTATCAGGTATGGAAAAAATCCAAATCATAAATAAATGCTAGTGCGTCATTTCACGCGGTTATGGCTTTTAGATTGATACATATCTACTTTTGCAAAAAACAATAAGATGATCATATGAGGCTCCTTTTTTTTTCTCTTTTATCCTTTTTAATCTTTAACATGAACCTGGAAGGGAGACAATCTAGCTATCCTTATATTTCCGGAGATTCTTTTAGGTCATTTTGCGACTATGTGTATGACGAAAAAGATCAAAATATCAAGCCTTATGATGTCGTCTATGGAGATGTGATTTTTGTAAAAACTGATTATCTCTGCGATTTTTTTACTTCTGTACATCCCAAAATTGTGAATCCATATATTCTTATCACACATAATTCAGATCTCTGTATCCCTCAAAAATTTTCTTATCTGTTGGATGATCCAAAAATTATCGCATGGCTTGGCCAAAATGTGAAAGATTATAAGCACGAAAAGCTTCATCCTTTACCCATTGGGATTGCCAACCCTTATTGGCCTCACGGTGATATTGCCATTTTTAAAGAAGTTCAGAAAATGACATTTTCTAGAAGTATCCCGGTTTATATGAATTTTTCTTGTTCCACAAATCCCCTTGTTCGAACACCTATTTTTACTCAATTTAGCATTAAACCTTTTTGTTTTCATAGTCAGCCAAAAGACTTGAGGTCTTATTTAATAGATGTGTCTAGGAGTTTATATGTCTTGAGTCCTGAAGGAAATGGCCCTGATTGCCATCGGACTTGGGAAGCGTTGCTGATGGGAGCTATTCCGATCTTGACTCATTCATCCCTTGATCCTCTTTTTGAAGATTTACCTGTTATCTTGGTAGATGATTGGAATGAGGTCACAATTGATTTTCTCAATTCAAAGTGGGAGGAAATGCTTTACACTTCCTTTAATCTAGAAAAATTGTATGCAGACTATTGGTTCGATTTTATTCATTCGTTTCGCTCAAAGAGAGAAGCTGCTGCTTTATAAAAAATAAAATTTGAATATGCAACATTTCTTGAAAAAAAATCGATTTATTGTGCTATTACATTGTTCCAATTTTTCGTTAACCACCTTAGAAGATATCCTAAAGCTGAAAGTCATTTGATTTAAGTGAATTTTTGACTCCATTTGCAAAAAATCAAGGCCTGTTTCAGCTACGTGAAAGATCCAAGATTGAATGAGCCTAAATAAGTCCATCTTATTAAGATGAAATCGTTTACGATTATTCAATCCTGAGGCTTTGACGCGCTCAAATAGGCCTTGATTTCTTACAAATGGTATTAACTCTTGATCAGAGTGACCGGGTTTTAGCAAATAAATCATCGGATCAAAAATTTTGAACAGGTTCTTACCTAGCAAACCTTTTTGGTTTCTTTATTGCTAAATTTTCATAGCATCTATTCGAAAGAAGATGAAGCGAAGGGTTTTAAATTTTTTGAGTGAATATGTAAATTATTAATTCTTAAATACTTATCTTTGTATTTAATAAAAGGCACCCTTCTTCCTTGTAAATCTATCACCCATTTGTAGTTTAGGTAAGAGGGGTTGAAAATACAACTCTCATTTATGAATCCGGGTTCTGATTGACCGTGAATAGGGTCTATCCCCCCTAAATATTGCCCAAGTGCGGCTGCATCAAAAATTGAATTAAATTGATTAATATTGAGAAAATATTTTGAAGGATCCAATGGGATTTGATTGGTCATGCTTTTTAAAGGATGTTCTAAAGCATATTCTTCAAAAATAATAGGGAGATTTTTTGCAAATACATGGCCTATTAGACTTTTAAATGAGCCAAGGATTTGCATGTCATTTTGATTTTTTGAGGCATTTTCAGCAAAGAAAAAAGCTAATTGAGTGATGATTTCTTTATCTGCGATATAAACAAAACCCGGGATACATACCTGGTCGTTATGCATTGTCAGACCCAATCCCGGATAATCGTTTTCAAAGACACTTAAGATGTCATTGAGATTTGCATATAACATATTATCGTGTTCAAGATGGAAAATATTCGTGAGGTCATACTGTAAGATTAAATCTTGTAAATATAGAAATCTCTCACTTGTATAAAGCCAAAAACCATTGTGCCATTTGTTGTCCAGGCCTGATAATTGCCTAAATTTTTTGTGTTCCTCTGTTTGAACCAAAGACTCAAGCGCGATAAATGTGACATTAGATTGAGCACATGCGAGGCTGATATCTTTCATCGCTTCTTGATTTCCAGCTAAAATAATCGGACAATCTTGATTAAATAATCTGGCTTGTGCAAGCGCGATGGGGACATGAGGTGGAATTGTTTTCCCAATATGGATGAAAATAATCGAATAATCAGATTTGGCTGAGGCAATATTAAAGAAAACTGTAAAAACAAAAAAAAAGAAAAAATAAATGATTTTTTTCATAAGTGTACCTTCAATTTTATTAAGTAACGATTGTCAGTTTCTCAAATAGGCGTGGTAGGATATGTAGTCGAAATCAATGTTTTCATCTTGTTTGATAAGATGAATTGCGCTCGAATTTTTCCATTTCAATTGTCGTATCTTTACTTGGTTTGTTTGTGAAAATGCAAAATTAAAGTAGATTTCATACTCTGATGCCCCTGATTTGTTTATATCCTGTGGATTTACGCATAAGCAAAAGGCCTCCCAGAACTTTAACTGATGAAGTGTTTCCACTTTGGAAAACAGATCTTCTAATATGGCTTTTTGGAAAAGCATGTGATGACAAATTCCCGAGTTGTTAGAGTAAAGTTTTTTTATTCCGGGAAGGAGTTTCTGAGCATGATTGAAATAGGGTTGGTGAAATTCAGTTCCTGTAGCATAAAGTCCCTTATTATCAGAAGAAATGAAATCAATGGATCTAAAAAAAACTGTGTCCGAATCCAAAATCAAGACATTAGAAGAAATGTTTGGAATGACAAAAGGTGAGTACAATTTTAGGAGTTGTTGATAATACCAACCAACTCTTGAATTTGGGCTGTTTAAATAGTCTTGAGTCTCTTCCAAGTCAAATTGATTTAAGTAAAAAGCAATTTGATATTTATCAAACGGATAATTTGCTTCATCGAACCACTCAGCATTATTCGTCATTTTTTTATTTGATACAACGATGACACGTCCTAAGTTTTTGCAATTTTTTTTTATCCCTTCTATGCAAGATTCAAGCGTTTCAAAATCTTTTTCAACAGCTGGAATGACAACATCAATTGGCTCATTTGTGAGGGAATAAATAATTTTTTCGTTTTCTTCCATGCACATAATGCTTAGCGGAAATATTGAATTCAAAAATATGAGGATATGAATGAGAGACTTGATGATCATAAGAGAGTTTGCCTTGTAGAATAAGGGTCTTTGGGAATTGTCTGATTACACTTAAGCTATAAGTTGAGTAAAAGTCCCTTCGTGTTATTGAAGTAAAAAATCAGAAAAAATGGTTTCTAAATTCAGTTCTTATTGTCGATCATGTGTTTTTGTTGTGGTTTTTATATTTGAATTAAATTATCTATTTTATTTCATTTTATTTAACAACCGATCATAAAGCACTTCATCAATTTTAACATTAATTTCATCAATAATCACTTTGGTCGTTCCGTTGGCTTCGTAGATGCTTGCATGCTCAGGCGTTACAACAATGGCGTAATCGTGTAAAAGCTCAGGAATAATACTAAAATTAGAATAGGGACGGATGAGCACATCATAATGAAATAAGGAAAAAAAATCCTCTAAAACATTAATTTTATCATGATTTTGTTCTGTCCGATAATTGATTTCGATTGGATGATTTTTTGGAAGGGTTTCACGAATAATATTAGCAATATTTTCAGGAGAACAAGCATCAGTAAAAATGTAAAAATAGAGAGTTTGTTCGTCAAAAAAATTCATCACTTCAGTTATAGCTTCACTATAGAAATTTAATGGAGGTCTTTTAAGGGGAGCATCGAATTGTAGTTGCGAGGTGTCAAAATTACCACCTTCTCTAACATGAATGGCAATACTGACACAATTTTTTGGAGGCAAAGTTAATGTGAGCTCAGACTTTGGAGCAATGAACTCTAATGCAATTTTCCGAAAAGTTGGGGATTTCCAATCTACTTGAAATAGATGAAGCCCGCTCCAGAATGGATCTTGATATTCCCATGTTGATTCTGGAAAATAAGGAACCACATAGCTTGTCTCTTCTTGAAAATCAGGGAAGTGATATTTTCGACCAAGAGTCAGAACATTTTTTGGATAAGGGACACTACCATAGATGATTTCTCTGTCGTAAAGAACAAGATCTTGTGCATATGGAAATATTTTTATGTGTAAAGGGATCTCTGTGGAATAGGATAGCCATTTAGCATGTAAGTAGCTTAATAAGTTATCTCCAAATCTTCCCCCAGAAAGATTATAGGTAATGATTGAATCCGCCAATACATTTTGAGACTGGATGATCAGAGTAAAAAATAAGAGAGTAAAACGATACATAAATCAACTCTAGTACGTTGTTTCATTTAAATTGATTAGAGTTGGGCGAAAACTTCGGCGGTTAAACGATCGAAAAAGAAGATATTGTCCCCTTTTTTTCGATCGTTTAACCGAGAGGGCTTTGGCTTAGCCCAAATAGCCCTCTCGGTGCGTAAGGGGAGTTAAATAAGAAGATTCTACAGACAACTGTCATTTTACAAAACTGTTTTTAATTTTTTTTTATCGCGAACGAATGACCGCTTCAGCGATTGCGGCTAAACCTCTTATTCCTGTAAACTTTTAACTCCCCTCTCGGTGCGTAAGGGGAGTTAAAAGTTTCAAATAAATGGAATAATACGATCTTCTCAGATAGACTTTAATTCGCTCTAATAATTAGAGAAAAAAATATGCTTGACTGTTGAGGTGTATCGCTTATTGACTCACCTTACGTCCTAAGGAGTGTTATTTGGGTTGAAGCGAAAGCTCTACCGTTTGAAAGCTTGCAAAAAAGTCTATATTGAGAGAGAGATGGACCCTTTTGCACATTTTCAAGCCCGACGCTTCGGCTCATCCCAAATAACACTCTTGGTGCGTAAGGTGAGTTATTGAATGACTCTCTATAAAAATAACAAGGATGATCAAATGAAAAGAAAATTGCACTTAACTTGCTTTATCTTATCCTTACTGTTCAATCAAGAAGGGCAAGCAGTTGATACAGCAGAAATAAAATTCTCAGAAATTTATGACAAAGCCATTTGGGGAAGAAATGAGGAGGGTCTTGGTTATTCAGGAGGTGGGTCTTCTGTAAAAAATGCGGCAGCTTATATGGAATTTCTTCAAAATTTCTTAAAAGTTAACGCTATTAAGAGTGTTGTTGATGTGGGCTGCGGTGATTGGACTTTTTCTAGATATCTTGATTGGAATGGGATTGACTATACGGGGTATGACATAGTGAAAAATGTAATTGAAAGAAATTTGGTCAGTTTTTCCACTCCTTCTATTCAATTTATTCATGGTAATGCCGTTCATATGGATCTTCCGGAAGCTGATTTGCTGATTTGTAAGGATGTTCTCCAGCATCTGAGCAATGAGGATGTTTTCTTTTTTTTAAATCAAATTCACAAATTTAAGTATTGCCTTATAACGAATGATGTTGATCAAACATCTATGGGCGGCGCCAATAGTCAAATTTCTAGTGGCGGATATCGGACGTTAGATCTAACTGCCGCCCCTTTTAATGTAGATGGAATCAACATTTTTGCTTATCCATCAGAAAGTAATCTGAAGCAGATTCTGCTCATCATGAACTAATCTTAGGCTTACCACCATTCTTTGGGTTTTGTATAAAAACTTGTTCATAATAGGTTTTAAGAGTGAGGATCAATCGATGATTTCTTTTGGCATATTAAGCCTCGAGACCAAGCAGAAAAATCTTCATCAAATGTTTCTGAACTATATTTTAATCCAAACTCAGCATGCGTTTGTTTTTTCTTTGAATCCATGATGACGACTATCTAAAGCGATGACAGATCAGTCAATACGTTGAAAAGAAGAGGATATCGATCCTCATCCTTAAAAGTCTGGCTGGAAAGTCTAACAACTGCTGTTCGAGATGATTTCGGTACCGTTCAAGGCTTTGGATGTTGGAGCATATTGATTCCCTCACCTTACACAGAGGAAGGTGAGGGAGACGTGACGAGATAGAGTAGAGGATCAACAAATATTTTTGCAATTGAGTTTTGACAAAAATAAATCACTTCATTAAAAGAGAAGATTCGTTATCAACACCCAACCTAAAAGAAAGGAAATCAAGATGAAAAAATTAGCGTTTTGCCTACTGGCTTGTTTTGCTTGTTTACAATTCAATCACGCTTCGGCTGCCGTTGCACCGTTTGGAGAAAGTGTACTTTTGATGGAAGCTGTTTTAAATGCTACCGTAGATCCTGAATTCTCTGGTTTATTTTCAACAACAGATGTTGTCGTAAGATTAGACAGATTGACAAAAGAGGTCAATAAGTATGGAAGATCGAAGTACATTCTTGAAACAGTCACTCCAAATGCCCACAATTTTCCTCATAGAGCCAATCTATATCTTGTGACTGTAGATGTACAACCTAATCCCGCGATAGGCCCTAACATTATCACAGTATTAAAAATGAAAGAAATTCGTAATGTCCGTGCTCTGCCTAAATGCGACAGAAACGGAGGAATTCACGATTCTTCTTCATCGTCTAGTCGATAAGGGCTCCCTCGCCTAAAGGCGAGGGTTCCAAACAGATAAAGAAAATATAAACAAATATAGATAAATATTATATTTTAAACCCATGAAATTGAGTACATGGGCAAAGAAGCAAGGGATAAGTTATAGGACAGCTTGGCGCTGGTTTAAAGAAAATAAGTTACCAGTTATTGCTGAGCAGACAGAAACAGGTACTATACTTGTCAAAGACGAATCAACAGACTCGAAAAATATCGCCATCTGTGCAAGAGTATCCTCCTCTGATCAGAAAAAAGATTTAGATCAACAAATCGCACGAACTGGTCTACGAGTCATGAGCCGATGAAGCAAGAATTAATGAATGGAATATTTGTCCATAAATTATAGAACGGTTCTAAGAATTTGTTTTCAAATTCAAGCGACCTCTAAGAGGTGTCAAAACCGCAGGGATAGAAAATCACAGTCAGCTTGATATTAAAAAATATGGACCTGACTGTGATGTTCCATCTCTGAGATCTTTCAGACGGCCTCATAAGCCCGTTTCAATTTAAAAACAGCCTCTCAAAGCCTCAATTATCCATTATTTTCCATAAAAAAGAACTCCCGTACTTTTGGAATCAACAAATCGATTAAACGATTGTGATGTTGAATGCCAAATTCCAAACGAGATTTCAATTCTCTCATTGCCTCTTCGTTGTTTGCAGTCACTGCATGGGTAATATCATGAACTTGTAATCCTGCCATATCATCTGCTGCTGCAAGCTTAAACTGAGACAGAAAAGCATCATATGTTCTTCCTTCTATATCAACTTTTACGTCTGCAAGATTAATCATCACAGCAAACCCTGTCGTTGCATACACCCGCTTTTCACCATTTGACAAACACTCCCCCCCATCTCTCATCAATGCATCAGACGTTTTAATTGTCCCCAGTTTAACAACTTGGGCCTCATAATGCTCTCTATCTGCCTGATCCTTTGGACCACAAAAAATCTGTGCGGCAACGTGAGACATGTCATAATCTTCTCGATAAAGCTCGACATTCGGCACGGAAATTCTTAAACCACTTTCTTCTTTTGCTTCTTTAAATGCCGTGTAAATATCAGAGTCCAATACACACGGATTATCAGGCCCACAAGATAATCCGGGTGATCTTCGCTCTATTGCGGTAAATCCTCCAAATGTGGCATTTTTTCCCATCCCGGGATCAAACCGTCTAGTTCCGGTAAGGACGAAGAAACGGTCTGCACCTTCTGGGTTTTTACACTTAAAAACAGGAATGATGTCAGAGGCTAAGCCAGGTTTAGGAAAAGCTTTTTGAGCAATTTCGGTGATGACACACAGATCCCTCATTTGAACAATTCGGATGATGTCCCCAAAAGGACCGGGACAATATTGGTTTTCTTCAACTAGACGTCTGTAAATTTGTTCAACTTCTCTCGTCATGTCGATTAAATTTCCATTAGCCGTTTGGAATGAAATCGACTGAAATAACGGATTTCCCTTGTATTCGGGTGTGAAATTTTTTGCGAAGTGGGGTTTATCCTTATCCGCTGAAAGATAGACTTCGTGAGTATTGACTCCAAGCGGATTAAACGTGATTTTTCCTTCTCTAACATGAACAAAATGAAGGAGATTTTTCGGTCCTTCATCTTCTCTTGTTTTTGTTAAGGTGTGATTATGATTCAATACAGGAACTTCTTTTTGATCAAAATTTAAATTATTCATACTCTAACTTTTTTATATATTTTTAATTAAACAAAAAAAACAAATAAATTTTAACTCGCAATTAATTTTTATTCAATCCGTTTTTTGCAAGATATTCGGCTTGCAACCAGTGCAATTCAAAGTGTAGGTTGACTATAGTTCAATTTCCATCCATGGATACATGGACTTAGGCCAACTGCTGACAGCAATGGATTGTGACGACATTTGTTTCAAAGGAGCTTGTTTTGATGACAGAGTTGAGCAACCCCTCCTTGAACTCCACGCATAACAGGCTCTTTGCTAGCGACTCCTATCGAGAAACCCATTTATTTTTTCTGCAATTCATGACACGCCCTAGTCATTTGCCAATTTCTGGAAAATATCGATCTATTCATTTGTCAATAAAATGACGAGTGTCGGGATGCCCAAAGAAGTTTGGGAAGAAGCAGCCTAAAAAGCTCGAAAAAGGGATGATCATGCCGCCATTGTACATCAACTCCTCTATGGGCTATTTATGCGACAAGAGGGTTTGGCAAGACAATTTATTTATATAGTCAAAAACACATGATTAGATTATACCGGCTAAAGTGCTGTCTGAAAATTATAACACATCATCAACATGCACCTATATATTTTAATTTTGTTCATTAGTGTTTTATTTCAACCTCCCCACTGTTTTGGAATTCATCCTTTTGCGATCGAACATGTCGAATTAAAAGAGAATCGAGAAAAATTCCTGGCCATTATCAAACAATATGAAGATGAGCTTAAACAATCCCCCCAAAATAGAAAACTCACCTTAGCAATCGCAGACGTCTATTATTCAATCAGAGAATATGATCAGGCCGCCACCTACTATCGCAAAGCATTAGAAGTCGACCCTGAAAATATTGCGATTAAGATTTCACTGGCTCAATCCTATCTCAATTATGGGCAGATTAAACAAAGCGAGCAGTTATTCCAAGAAATCGCTCAAAAAGACCCCAATCACCTTATTGTGATCAGCAGTTTAGGACGTATAGCAGCTCTTGAGCATCGTGATGCGGAAGCTGAAGAACTTTATCAAAAGGCGTTAAAAACATCGCCAAACGATCTCAACACCCTTTACTATCTTGCAGAATTCAGACTTGCAAAGAAGCGTTATTTAGAGGCCCAAAACATTCTAAAAGAGCTCATCAAAAAGCAACCGGGTTCTCCATGGATGATCCGCTCCTTACAAAAAGCAGAACTTGGCCCTATGCTTGAAACTGCTCGAAAATTAGAACAACAAAAAGAGTTGAATGCAGCTGCTGCCCTTTATAAAAAAGAAATGGCCAATCATTCGAATATTCCGGACCTCTACATCGCATTCGCCTCTTTTTATTTGCGTCAACACAATCCTCTAGAGGCGATCAAAATCATCAAACAAGGACTCAACCTTTATCCGGATGATCGTGGGCTGCTTCTGACTCTTGGATTTGGCTACCTTGCCAATCATGAGATCGATGATGCAAAGATCATCTTTGAAAAAGAGTCTCAATCTAAAGACCTCCAATCTGAAGCCTTCACCGGGTTAGGGCGGATTGCAGCCTTTCATGGCGATTGGGAAAAAGCTGAACACTTATTTGAGCTTGCAAGGGAGCGCAATCCCCTCGATACAACACCTCTTTATGACTTAGCTCAACTTAGAATCGATCAAAAACGGTATAAAGAAGCACGACAACTCTTAGAAAGCATCACAAAAATTGATCCCGAGCAAGTAGAATCGGTAAAATCTCTGATAGAAGAAGCTGAACTAGCTCCCATGATAGAAGCTGCAATTGATGCGGAAAAAGCACACAAATTCAAAGAAGCTGAACAAAAATATCAAGAGATGATTGCCAAATACCCCCATCATCTCTCTAACTACATCCGATTGGGGCGCTTTTATAGGCTTCAAAAAGATGAGCAAAAAGAAATTGAAACTTATCTAAACGGATTAAATGCCGGCCCGCAATCTGTTGATTTACAAGTGGCGCTAGGCTACGCCTATTTATCAAAAATGGACTTTAATTCCGCTCAAGAGAGATTCAAAAAAGCGCTTGATCTCCATCCTTTAAACGCAGAAGCGTTAGTCGGGGTCGCGCGATTGCGATCGCTCAAAGGTGAAAAAAAAGCCGCAGAAGACCTTTACCAAGAGATACTACTTGCTCATCCGAACAATGAAACAGCTCTTTCTTTTTTGGCTGATCTAAAGAGCGAAAATCATGAATTCCAAGAAGCCCAACTCCTTTATTCTCGGATCTTAAAAATCAATCCAACAGCAGATTGGGCCCAGCAATCTCTTTTAAAGATCCAATACGCCGATCAATTCAACGCAATCAACACTTTTGAGAAGAGCGGAAATATCGAAAAAGCCATTCAAAAGGGAGAGGATTTGGTAGAAAAGATCCCCAAAAGCGTTGAGGCTTATCTCACCCTTGGCCGCCTTTATACCATCAAAAAACAGCATAAAAAACTCATCTACTTGTATCAAAAGGCTCTATCACATAACCCCCAATCCTATCAGCTACGGGTGAATCTAGGACTGGCTTATCTTAACCTACATCAAATCGAACAGGCAGAGGAATGTTTTGAATTTGTCTTAAAACAAGACCCGGCAAATGACGAAGCCATGGCAGGCTTGGCAAGAGTCGCCGTTTTAAAGAATAACCCCTCCCTTGCAGAGCGACTATACAACACTGCATTAACAATCAATCCAAAGAGTTTACTGACCTTGTCCTACTTGGGGGAATTTTATTTGAAACAAAAAGAGTATGCCAAGGCCCAAGGCGTTTATAAAAAAATCTTAAAGATTCTTCCGGATGCACCTTGGGCAAATATCGGATTAGAAGAGGCTCAATATGGCCCGTTATTAAAAACAATCAAAGACAAAGAGGGGACACAAGATTTTCATGCCGCTGAAGCGTTATATCTAAAATTAATCGCAGAATCTTCGCAAAGCATCAAATACTCTATTCAACTTGGGCAATTATACATCAAAACACATCGCCCGCAAAAGGCGCTCTCTGTTTATCACCATGCCTTAAAAAAAGATCCCCATTCGCTCGATTTGCAAACAGCACTCGGCTTTGCTTATCTGGCAAACAAAGAGCTGAAAAAAGGACAGCAGCTCTTTAAAAAGGTGTTAAAACTCTCTGCAAAACAGGCTGAAGCAATCGCTGGCTTAGGGCGTGTTGCGCAATTAAGCGATGATCCTATCCATGCAAAACTGCGTTATAACGAAGCAATAAAGATTGATCCACATAACATCACAGCACGCAGCGATCTCGCCCAACTCTTGTACAAGGAAGGAGATTATCGCTTAGCGAAAAAACACTTTAAAAAGATTTTGTCCCTCAATCCTGATGCTCTTTGGGTGAAACAAGCAATCAAAGATGCAACCTGGGGCAAATTGCTAAAAGAAATTGAAAATAAAGAAGAGGCAAATGAACTGATTGGGGCGGCGATCTTATGGGAGCAACTTCTGTTAGAGGAACCTAAAGATAGCGACTATTATTTAAGAGCCGGTCTTTTTTATCATAGGATCAAGGAATATCAAAAGGCAATCAATACTTATTTTAAAGGGTTGACAATCAAAAAAAATTCCCCGGAGCTTTACGCGGCATTGGGGTTAACTTATCTGTCAGAGAAGAAATGGGCAGAGGCCCGCAAGGCGTTTCAAAAAGCGCTGAAAGAAGACCCCAAAAATCCTGATGCTTTAGCAGGATTGGCACATCTTGCATTGATCAAAGGGGATGTTTTAAAAGGGGAAAATTTGATTCAAAAAGCCTTATCGATTGATCGTGAGAGGATCGCAGCCCTTTCAGTCCTTGGCGACCTTTACATGAAAGAACATCGCTACAAGGAAGCTGAGAAAACATACAAAAAAATCCACGAATTGCGGCCTAAAGAAAAGTGGATTGTTTTAGAACTTGACGATGCAAAATATGGAGAGATCCTCGAACACATCAATGCTTTAGTTGAAAACGAGCAATTTTCAGAAGCAGCAGAGCAATATGGCAATTTATTAAAAGAATCGCCCGATAACCCCAATTATTATTTTGGCTTGGGGCAAATGTACATAAGGCTAAAACACTATGGCCTCTCTATTCAAATCAATCAAGAAGGACTACAGAAAAATCCCGATGCAAATGCTCTGCGAATTGCATTGGGATACGCTTATTTTTTCAATAATCAATTAAATAAGGCTAGACAAACGCTTAATCAAGCCATTGAGATAGATCTCAATAATCCAGAAGCTTTAGCAGGACTTGGACGAGTCAATGCCTTAGAAAACAATCCTTGTCTTGCTGAATCCTTATACAGGCAAGCATTGGAAATTGATCCGAAAAACCTCTCCGCTCTTTCATTCATGGCCGATCTTCTCATCAAAGAAAAGCGATATAGTGAAGCTCAAGAAACATTGACTATCCTTTGGCAGATCCTTCCCAACGCAAAATGGGTGATCCATTCTTGGGAAGATGCAAGGGATGGCCCAATCGCAGATATCGCCCGCCGTTACGCAAATCGAGAAGATTTTGAATTGGCGGCAGGACTCTATGAACAGCTCGTAAAATCAGCTCCCGATGCCCCCGACCGCTACCTCCCTCTTGGACAAATGTATGTCAACATGCAAAAATATTGCACAGGCATTCAAATTTATGAAGAAGGCCTTTCAATTGATCCCGAAGCATCATCCCTTTGGAGAGGGATCGCCTTTGCCTATCTCTTCATGGAAAATTACACCTCGGCTCAACAGATTTTTGCCTATCTTGTTGATGAAGATCCAGATGATGCTGAATCATGGGCAGGTTTAGGGCGCATTAAAGCTCTAAGAGGAGATCTCTGTTCAGCAGAGCAAGATTATTTCACAGCACTGGCCATCAAGCCGGACAACTTAATTGCCCTCTCTTTTTTGGCTGATTTAAGAGAAGTAGAGGGATACCCATTTTCTGCGCTGGAAAATGATGAGCTCATCCTTGGCGCAGCGATCGACCCCTTTGATGAGACAAGGCAGATACCGAAATGGGCGCGTAGAGCCTATCATCATGCACTCAATCTCACGCAACCCACCTTGCAAATCGTGGGAAGTTATCATGAAGAAGACCAATGGACGCCGGTGATCGATAAATGGTCTGCAAAATATCTGGTTTATGGAGAGACAGCTCTTTTAAATTACCCCATTTATGATGCCTTGACCTTGTGGGGAAGTGGAACTGAAAAATTTTATGTCTTAAAAGACCAGCTGACTCACTCCACGATCTACTCCTTTGATGTCCAAAAAGCTCGCATAGCGGCGAAATGGGTGTTTAGGCGCTGCTTTTCATTAGAGGCAATCATTGGATTCACCTATTTCTCCCCTTACAGCTATGGAACGTTTAAGATGCGCCACGGGACAATTGCAGAGCCCTGCGTTATTTTAAGCTATAATGGTCCGACACAAAAAGCCCTTCTGAGCTTCACAACCGATTCTGATCTAGTTGCAAGAGACTTTAAAACAAATACCGCTAAACTGGTCTGTTATTATCAGATCAATGGAGCCTACTCTAGAAAACTCTTTACAAGGGCATGGGCAGGGATTGATTGCAATGCCACCTGGTATCGCGATTTTGTCAATAATACGTCGCAAAAAGCCTTGGGATGGTTTCAATGGCGCCCTCCAATCTATTCTGATCATATCAACTTCCGCTACTTTGTCAAATATCAAACATTTGCCAAAAACATCCCCGATTACTACACCTATAAACCTCAAATCATTAACCAATTGCAACTATCATTAGAGAAATCTTGGCGTGTCTGCTGGGCAGAGACTTTTTATACCAGCTTCACTTATGGGCATGGATGGCAAAATACCCGTACCCGATTTCGCCAAATCATCGTCGTTGCGCCAACTCCGGCACCGCTTCCGATGGGATGGGATAATCGTCAGTATGATACCGTCTTAGGCAATATCCTCTATAAATTCGGAAGGCTCCAATGCGGATTGACGGCTGATTATTACCGCGATACGCAAAAATATACAATGTGGACAATCGGAGGAGACTTAACGTGGCGTTTTTAAAACCTGTTTAAACCAGAGGATGAAATGTCTTTGATGGCAGATATCACGAATTTTGTCCAAATGCTTCACCTCATTAGCTTTTCAGAATTACCTTGGGGATGGAAAGCATTCATTATCTATGGCTCCCTTTTTCTTGTGTTTGCCGCCATTTCTTTGATTCAAACTTTTATCGGCTGCATCGCTGTTCTTTTTAGATTCCGCGAAGTTCGAGCAGAAGATATTTATCGCATTTTGCGCTCCAATTCCCTTCCCATCATCACCTTTGTCGTCCCTGCCTACAACGAACATAAAGATATTTTGCATACAGTCAGAAATATGCTCAGCCTCTCGTACCGCTACAAAAGAATCATCATTATCAATGATGGATCGATCGATAACACGTTAGATTTGTTAAAAGAACATTTCAACCTCCAAGCCGTCCCTCCGTCATGCCCGGGTGTATTGGCAACAAGCGAGATAAACAGTTATTATGCAAGCCAAGATTATCCGGAGTTGCTCGTCATCGATAAAATCAATGGAGGAAAAGCGGACGCGCTCAATGCCGGACTTAATGCCTGCACATCGGAAATTGTCGTCTGCGCAGATGCCGATACTTTGGTGGATGATCAAGCGCTTAATTGCCTCATACGCCCATTTTTACTCCATCCGGATACCGTGGCCGCACATGCTTCAATCGGGAATGTGAATGGATGTACGATCGGAGAAAATCGAATATTAGAAGTCAAATTCCCTAAAAAACTCCTTCTTGGCTTTCAAGTGATTGACTTTATGAAGGGATTTTTGGTTGAGCGTCTTGGCTCTAGCTGGACAAAGGGGACTTTAGTGATTCCAGGCAACTTTGGGATGTTTAAACTCAGTGCTCTGCTTGAAATTGGAGGGTATGATCGCACCTCGATCATTGAAGATACGGAGATCATCACCCGGATGCATATGTATTATCTTGATCGGAAAAAACCTTACCGCATTACCTATTTACCTGACATCGTCGCATGGACGGAGGCTCCCGAAACGTTAAAAACGTTGGGAAAGCAGCGGCTGCGTTGGTATAAAGGAACGACACAAAATATCTGGGAATATCGTAAAATGTGGTTTAATCCAAAATACCGATCCATTGGTTTATTTGTGTGCCCAATGACGATTTTTGAAAAAATTGCCCCATTAATCGAAATATCGGGCTTCCTTATTTTGGGTTTTGCGGCAATCAATTCAGCACTTGACCCATGGTTAATTTTAACACTGACTGCGACAAGCTGGTGCTTTTTAATGCTCTTAGTGCTCATCACGTTGGTCATTGAATTCATCGCATATGAGACATACAAATCATGGACGGACTTTGCCAGGATGCTCAAATGCGTGGTTTGCTATAATGGATACCATTATTTATTGATGTGGTGGCGGATCAGAGGGCTCTACGCCCCTAAACCCAAGAGAGCCGGTTGGACACCTGTCCGAGAAGGATATGATAAAGTCCAAAATCAATAACGACACTGAGGCACGAGGAGGAGATGGATAAGACAACTGATTGGAAAAAACTTGTGTTATTCCAATCATTTCACTACTATTAAACTGCTCCTTTTCAAATATTTACAAGTATTTGATTTTTATTATTTTAAAACAGGATGTGGAACAGATGGGTTTGTTCTCGCGCGATAAACCAAAGATTAAAATTCAGACGACAAAAAAAGATGGGTACAGCGGGTGGCTTAAATGCACGCATTGCAATGAGCTCATTCACGCCAAAGAATTGGAGCAAAATCAAAATTGCTGTCCTAAATGCGTTTATCATTACCGTCTTCCAACAGATGAAAGAATTAAGTCTTTAAGCGATCCGGAAAGCTTTGACATGTTATTTGACAATCTTCATCCGGTTGATGCTTTAAAATTTGTCGATACGGAGCCCTACCCTCATCGAATCACGATGGCTCAAGAAAAATCGGGGAGTAATGAGGCTGTTGTTGTCGGAACATGCCTGCTTAACAACCATAAAATCGCATTGGGTGTGTTTGATTTTAATTTTATGGGCGGTTCCATGGGGTCTGTTGTTGGAGAGCGCTTGACACTGCTTATTGAGTACGCACTAGATAGACGTCTTCCCGTTGTGATTGTTTCAACTTCGGGAGGGGCTCGCATGCAAGAGTCGATCTTATCTCTGATGCAAATGGCGAAAACTTCCGCTGCATTAGCCAAATTACACGAAGCGGCAATCCCCTATATTTCGATTTTAACGAATCCGACAACCGGTGGAGTCACCGCTTCATTTGCCTCTCTTGGAGATGTGATCATTGCAGAACCAAATGCTTTAATCTGTTTTGCGGGCCCTCGCGTGATCGAGCAAACAATTGGGCAACAACTCCCAGTAGGAGCGCAAAAATCGGAGTTTTTACTCCAACACGGGATGATTGATTGCATCATCAATCGCCACGATCTCAAGCAAAAAATTGCAGATTTTCTCGATTATTTCAAAGGCAATGGAATTGAAGAGAATGAACTGAGTCATTCTGATTCGAAAAATGGACACACAAATAAAAAAACGGCTTCCCTTGTCAAGAAGGGGAAGTGAATCGTGATACCACAATCGAGTCAGTAGTCAAGGTTAATCTCTGTTTAAAGCGACAAAAAACACTTTTAAATCTAAAGATACAATTTATGGCCGATACAACTCAAATCACAGTGGATATTCCTGTCATCATTGAAGAACAGGAGAATCTCCCTTTTTATATGACAAAAAAAGCAGCGGGAGCTGACATCAAAGCCTGCTTGCAGACCTCTATTACCATTTCCCCCGGTGAATCAGCCCTTATTCCAACAGGGATCCGTATGGCGATTCCAGAAGGATATGAAATTCAAATTCGCCCTCGCAGTGGATTAGCCCTTAAACATCAGATCACGGTTTTAAATACACCCGGGACAATTGATGCAGACTACCGAGGAGAAATCAAAGTCATTTTAATGAATCATGGAAAAACTGAATTTACCGTCACTCCCGGTATGCGGATTGCTCAAATGATTTTAGCTCCCGTTCTACGAGCGAATTTTATTCTCACATCTGAGCTAGAAGAGACGCAACGAGGTGAGGGTGGCTTCGGTCATACGGGGGCAAACGGATAGAATAAGTGACTCACATGATGCAAATCTCTCACTACATGAGCCCTAACCTGGTTGTTTATCTTAGCACAACAACACGCGATGAAACACTGCGTGCGATGATTCATCAGATTTATCAAGCAGGGAAAATAAAAGAAGAAGCGCCATTTTATCAAGCAATTATAGAGAGGGAGAAAGTTGTTTCAACTGGAATTGGGATGGGAATTGCGATTCCCCATGCTAAACTCTCCTCTTATGATCATTTTTTTATCGCCATTGGGATTTTACAAAAACCCGTTGACTGGGATTCTTTGGATGGAGCTCCTGTACGCCTCATCTTTATGATTGGAGGCCCTGATCGTAAACAAACAGAATATTTGCTCCTCCTTTCCAGCCTTACCGAAAGAATTAAAGATGAAGAAAAAAGAAAAAAGCTCCTTTCTCTTCAACAAGCAAGCGCAATCATTGAATTATTTGAGGCAATCTGATAAACCCTAAGAAAGGAACAACTTCATGTGTTAATTGAAATCAGAGTGAGGATATGGATTTAAAAATTAAAGATGTCGCAGAGCTTCTCAACGTATCAGAATCAACAGTCCGTCGATGGGTGACTGAAGGGAAAATTCCAACATATCGGATCAATCAGCACTACTATTTCTCCCGTACTGAAATCGAGAATTGGGTCATTTCACATAAATTAGATAAAACAACAGAGGGTATTTCTCCTTTTATGCGTCGCAAAGAGAGTGATTCTCTTGCTTTACCTCAGCGTCGATTGCCTACGACAAACGGGAACAAGCAATTTAGCCTTTTTCGCGCCATCCATAAAGGAGATGTTTTGCATCATGTCAAAGGGCAAACAAAAGAAGAGATCATTCGAACAACGATGCGCAGAGTTGCAAAGCTTTTACATGTCGATGCCGATGTGATGACGGAATTATTATTGGATCGTGAAAATTTAATGGCCACAGGATTGAATAATGGAATAGCAGTTCCTCACACGCGAGACTCGCTTCTTCCCAGACATCAAGACGCTGTCATTGTTGTTTTTCTAGATGAACCCATCGAATATGGAGCGCTAGATGGCCAACCCGTCCACACCCTGTTTTTTCTGTTTGCAAGCGAAGATAAACGTCATTTGCATTTGTTAGCCAAAATTGCACACCTCAGCAGCCAACCCCATATTAGAGAATTTTTCCTGACACAACCTCTAAAAGAAAATCTTCTGACCCTTATTAAAGAATGGGAAAGTCAGATTCCTAAAGTGACGCATTAACCTCTCTTCAGAATCTTTGATCACGATGGTTTGCTGCTATACATCTGCTATCAACTCAGAAAAAATGTTCAGAATATTTGTTCACTTACCTTACTCACCTTACGCAAAATCTGGTTAGGGATTTTTGATATAGCCTATGCAGATTTTAGAAAGGGTGTCGAAGTCAATAGCCTAAGCTATTGATGAGGCAGTCTTTCTAAAAGATCCTTAGAATAGGTCAAAATAGCCCTAATCAGATTTTGCGTAAGGTGAGTTACCTTACGTAATGGGAGCACTCCCATTGCGTAAGGTCAATTGATAACATTAGAGTTCTTCGGACACTTCTTAGAGTTCTTCGGACACTTCATTGACTTGCTAAAACCGCCATTTTTGGCATCTTTTTTGTAAAATTTTTCGACCGTATGCACGGATACGGTCTCAACATTTTCAACACAATCTGCTCAAAAAGGGCAATTTTTTCAAGCAAAGCAAGTTTCCGAAAAAGTCTATTCAAGGCCTGGTAGCACCAGCGGCTTTCTCCTTCTGTCCGGGAAGTTTGTGAAGAGGAAAAATTTCTTCATCAATAATGGCAATCTCGCCATCCTTTACTGTAACACGGCAACGGCGCCCTTCATTGGGCTCCATCAATAGTTTCTCAGCTAAAGGATCTTCTAAGAACTGTTCAATCGTTCGACGCAAAGGACGAGCTCCCATCTCAGGTTGAAATCCTTTTTCGACGAGGAAGTTTTTGGCTTCTTCATCCAACTCAATATAGACTTCGCGGTTAACCAGACGTTTTTGCAATTTCCCAATCTCCAGTGAAATCACATGCAGTAAATTATCTTTATTCAATGGATGGAAAATGACGATGTCATTTAACCGATTAAGAAATTCAGGCTTAAATCGCTTCTTCACTTCTGATTCAATTTTTTCTTTAATATGCGCATAGTCCAATGAACCTTCCGGCGCCGCTCCAAATCCAATTTCAGTCCCCCTTCGAATCAGGTCTGCCCCTAAATTCGACGTCATGATGATGATCGTATTGCGAAAATCGATCTTACGCCCAAAAGAATCTGTCAAGCGCCCTTCTTCTAAAATTTGCAATAAGAGATCCATGACATCCGGATGAGCTTTCTCTATCTCGTCAAATAAGACAACCGAGTAAGGACGCTGCCTGACTTGCTCAGTTAATTGCCCCCCTTCCTCATGCCCAACATAACCCGGAGGAGATCCTGTCATCCGGCTCACTGCAAATTTCTCCATGTACTCAGACATGTCAACTTGAATCAATGCATCTTCTCCGCCAAACATATTAATTGCCAATAGGCGGGCAAGCAAAGTTTTTCCAACCCCTGTTGGTCCCAAGAACAAGAAAGCACCAATGGGTCGATTCGGATCTTTAATGTCTGCACGACTCCTTCGAATGGCTCGACAAACGGTTCGAATCGCATCCTCTTGTCCTATAATGCCTCCTTTAAGGATTTCTTCCATCTTCAAGACTTTTTGCAGCTCTCCTTCTGTCAAACGGTTCAAAGGAATCCCTGTTTGTCTTGCAATCACACTGGCAACATCTTCATCTTCAACAATCACCTCGTGCTCTTCTTTATTGATTTCCCACTCAGCTCGAATTTGTTGAAGCTGCTCGCGAAGAGTTTTTTCTTTATCACGTAATTTAGCCGCTTTCTCATACTCTTGCTTACTGATCGATTCTTCTTTTGCCAGCCGAGTTTCCTCGATTTCTGCCTCAAACTTCGTGATATCTTGCGGCTGATTCATCATTGCAATTCGCATTTTAGCCCCTGCTTCATCGATCAAATCAATCGCTTTATCCGGAAGAAAACGTCCGTGGATATAACGATCGGCTAAAATAGCGGCTGCTTGAATCGCTTGAGGAGTAAAAATGACTTTATGATGTTTTTCATACTCTGGTTTGAGGCCATAAAGAATTTCAATCGTCTCGTCAACACTTGGAGGGGCAATCATAATTTTTTGAAAACGGCGCTCTAAAGCAGCATCTTTCTCAATATGCTTACGGTACTCATCAATTGTTGTGGCACCAATACATTGAAGCTCTCCGCGGGAAAGAGCGGGTTTTAAAATATTCGAAGCATCAATGGCCCCCTCTGCAGCTCCAGCTCCAACAATGGTGTGAAGCTCATCAATAAAGAGCAAAATATTGCCATTTTTTTTAATCTCATCCATGACTGCTTTAATGCGCTCTTCAAACTGACCCCGATACTTGGTTCCGGCAATCATCAACGCTAAGTCTAGAGTAATCAATTTCTTTTTACGCAAAGCGTCAGGAACATTTCCCTTCACAATTGCTTGAGCTAATCCTTCGACAATGGCTGTTTTTCCAACCCCCGCTTCTCCGACAAGCACAGGATTGTTTTTACGGCGGCGGCATAAAATTAAAATGAGTCGTTCGATTTCATCTTTGCGGCCAATAACAGGATCCATTTTTCCTTCACGACACATTTCTGTCAGGTCATGGCCATATGCTTTTAATGCGGGCATTTTATCATTAGACGCCCCGATCGGCTGCCCTTTTTCAAAAGAGGACTTTCCTTGCCCTGCACTTTGAGTAGGCGTTGGGCCGATTGACCCCCCGCTAATAGGAGGAAGCTGAAGATTAAAGGTTTCAAGTTCTTTGAGAACTTCTTTACGCACCTCTTTTAAATTCACATTCAAGTTTTCAAGCACTTGAGCAGCAACACCATCTGTTTGTTTTAACAACCCTAGCAACAGATGCTCCGTCCCGACATAATTGTGATTGAGGTTTGCGGCTTCTTCGTTAGCATACTCGAAAACTTTTTTGACTTTTCCTGTTAGCGCCGGATCTCCATACACTTGAATTTCCGGGCCATATCCCACTAATTTTTCAACTTCGCTACGGACAGTTTCAAAATCAATATTCAGGTTGCGCAAGACATTAACGGCGACCCCTTGCCCGAGTTTTAGTAATCCAAGCAAGACATGCTCGGTCCCCAGATAATTATGGTTAAGCCGCTGCGCCTCTTTTTTGGCTAATTTAATGACTTGCTTCGCCCGGTTCGTAAACTTATCAAACATGTCGGACCCACTTTTGTTGAAGAAAAAAAATATGTATAGCTGATTTCAAATGTAGAGTGATACTCTATTTTTTGCAAAAAAAAAACATGAAGACAAGTTGTTAATCTTTGTCAGGCAAAAAAGGATCGATCACAAGCTTCCTTGACCCCTCTATATTTTTCGCTATTTTTTGTGCTAACTCATTAGCATGTGCGATGCAATCATTGATTGAAACCCCTGTCCAAGCACTTCCGCTTAAGGTCAAATCAGAAGATAATTGATGGATCGACTCGTCTACCCCCCTTTTCCATTCAGAAAAACCAACCCGAAATTGAGGGATTGCCCGTATCGCTCGTTTAATTTGGATCAAGCCAGGATCTTGACGAATGCCTAAATGGTCGTGCAATCCTTTTTGAGCTAACTCAACCAAATCAGAATCGGACATCTCACTGATGGCCGGGTGATGCGTTCCCCCCATCATCACTGTCAATCGGGTCTGCTCCCCTCGATTTTGCTGAGGGAAAACAGAAGAATCCCACACACAGCCTAATAAGGCAGAGCGATACTGAGAGGGAATCAAATACCCAAACCCTTGGTAGGGTAACATGTTTTGATGAAATCCCATATTAACAGAGATGACAGTTGCATAAGCGAGTCGACCCAACTTTGCCGCAATCATGGGATTCTCTTGAAGCAACGCACTCAACGCAAAGGTTGGCAGTGTTGAGATCACGTGATCGGCATGGAGCCGCTTTCCATCAGACAATTCTAGTTTCAGCCCACTTCTTTCACATTTTATTCTCTTGATCTGTTGGTTTAAGAGAAGATGATCTTTTAACTCTAAGGCCAGAGCTCGGGGCAGTGTCTCCATCCCTTTTTGAAAAGAGAACATTGCAAATCGGCTCATACGTTGAATAAAAGGGGTGTTTAACGTTTGAGCGGATCGATGAAACCACGCACCTCGAATTAAAGACCCTTGCTGCCTCTGCCATTGATCAAAGAGTGGAAAACAGCTCTTTAATGATAAAAGATGGCAATCTCCCGCATAGATACCCGATACCATCGGATCGATTAATCTTTCTGTCAAAGAAGCTCCGATGTGGCGAGTAAAAAACAAATGAATACTCTCATCGCCTCTTTGAATTTTAGGCATCGTCCAATCCCGCCAAAGCGCTTTTAACCAACCTTTTGTCAATACATTAAAAGGAACCTGCCATACATGGCTGGGCAATTGATGCAAGCTATTGCCATGAAAAACATAACGGTTTTTTGCCTCTCTTGCGGGAGCTATCACTTGATGTTCAAGACCCAATGCTTCAACCAAAGCCAAGGTCTCTTTTCCGGATCCGGCTGTCCGGCAACTTCTGGGACCTTGTTCAAATAAAAACGTCTCTTTTTCGATTGTTTCAATCCATCCTCCGGGTCGATCACTTTTTTCAAGAATGGTCAGTTGAATCTGAGATCCAAGGTGGCGGCGCAGAAACCATCCTGTTGCCAATCCGGAAATGCCTCCCCCTAAAATGACGATGTGAGGCATTTACGCCTCCTTTTTACGCAATGAACCAGAGTTTTGACCGCTTCTTCTGAAACATCTGGACTCACGCCATGCCCTAAGTTAAAAATAAAACCGGGCTGATCGTCCATTTCATTTAAGATGCGATCAACCTCTTTTTCGATTGTCGCAAGAGGAGCATAAAGAATATCGGGATCTAAATTTCCTTGCAAAGCGATCGCAGGATCAATCAAACGGCGCATATCACCTATGCAGCAATTCCAATCAAGCCCTATGGCAGCTGGCTTGAGCTCAGCTAACTGTGATGCAAAAACAGACGATCCCCGGCAAAATAAAATGACAGGAATTTGACGGTGACTGATTTGATTGAATAAATGATCCAAATAGGCTAAAGAAAATTCGCGAAACGCATAATGAGAGAGGGCATTCGCCCATGAATCAAAAATTTGAATCGCTTGGACCCCTGCATCAATTTGCATTTGCAAATAGGCGACCGACCAATCAGCGATTTTTTTCAGTAACGCATGAAAACCTTGGGGATCTTTTAGCATCCATTGTTTTGTTTTCTTTAAATCGCGGCTCGACCTCCCCTCAATCATGTAGCTTGCGAGGGTAAAAGGAGCTCCGCAAAACCCGATTAGAGGAACTTTTAAGGTTTTTCTAAGTCGAACAATGCCGTTTGCGACGTATTGGAGCTTGGATACGTCAGGGGATGGAAGAGCATGAATATCGGCAAGAGTTAGAAGAGGCCGTTCAATGATCGGACCCATATGTTCTTCAAAGCGGAGCCCAACGCCCATGGCTTCTGGTATGACCAAAATATCAGAAAACAAAATAGCGCCATCCATCTGATAAAAGTCAACAGGGAGCATTGTCACTTGTTCAATTAATTCAGGCTCATGACACATTTGCAAAAAGCAATAGCGCTGACGCAAAGCCCGATAAGAAGCTAAATGCCGTCCGGCTTGACGCATTAACCATACAGGCGGGCCTGACCTGTTTTGACAACGAAGCGCTTGAATTAAAATATCATTCATAGAATTCTTTCCAGAATATCTTCGACTGTAAAACCAAATTCTTTAGCTAAAACGCTGGGAGGAGCCGACGCCCCAAACCTTTCGAGGCAAATGGCAATCCCATGACGGCCAATGTATTTATGCCACCCCAAATCAACACCTGCTTCGATACTCACACGCTTGCCTAGATCGCCTTCAAAAAGGGCCTCTTTGTAGCTCTCACTTTGATTTTCAAATAGTTGCCAACAAGGCATTGAAATCACGCGAACGGCTTTTCCCATTCTCTCAAGTTCTTGTGCAACATTGAGTGCTAAACAAAGTTCGGATCCCGTTGCAACAAGAGTAAAATCAGGTTTTGATTTTTCTTTTTTCACAATATAGGCTCCCCTTCCCATTCCTTGAGCATAAGGGATGCGTGTTTCATCTAAATTTGGCAAATTCTGGCGTGATAAAATAAGGGCTGTTGGACCTTTAAATTGAAGTGCTGCCATCCACGCCATTCGCACCTCATGGCTGTCGGCAGGACGGATCACCTGCAACTGAGGAATTGCCCTGAGAGCTGCATAGTGCTCGACGGGTTGATGAGTCGGTCCATCTTCTCCAAGTAAAATGGAGTCGTGGGTAAATTGATAAATCACTTGAGCGTGTTGCATAGCGGCTAATCGTATCGCATTACGCATATAATCGGAGAATGTTAAAAATGTTCCAACATAGGGAATCAAACAATCTGTTTGATAAAGCCCAGTTGCGATGGTGGCCATTCCAAATTCACGAACACCATATTTGATGTTTCTGCCATGAAATTGCCCCGGGCCAATAGAGGGATATTTTTTTAATAGGGTCATGTCGGAAGACGATACATCGGCCGATCCACCATAAAGTTGAGGGAGGCGATCTGCTAAAACATCTAATACCTCTTGAGACGCTTTACGACCAGATACCGGTCCTTTAATCTGAATTTGCCAAAGAAGGCTTTCTAAATCATCGGGCAGAAAATGGCTCGACATCCGCTGATACTCTTTGAATTTATCACGATTTTCCTTCGACCAAACCTGGAAAATTTGCACCCATTTTTCTTCTTCTTGCGCATCACGTGTCCGTTTATTATGAAAATAATCGAGCACCGACTGAGGAACATAAAATTCCTCCAATGGAATGGACAAAGACTCTTTTGTTGCTCTTACTTCTTCCGAGCCAAGGGCAGATCCATGCGCTTTATTCGTTCCGGCTTTATTTGGAGCCCCTTTTCCAATGATGGTATGTGCAATGATCAAACAGGGACGCTCCTGGCATTGCCGAATTTTAGAGAAAGCTGCATCAATTGAATCAAAATCATGCCCATCCACTTCAAACACATCCCATCCGTAAGCTAGGTAGCGCTCTTTTGTATTTTCAGAGGATGATTCTGCCAAGGGACCATCCAAGGATATTTCATTTGCATCGTAAATGGCGACAAGATTATCGAGCTTTAAATGACCGGCCAAAGACGACACTTCAGCTGACACCCCTTCCATGACGCAGCCATCTCCCATCAGAACGTAAACTTTGCTATTAAAAATGTGATGGTTATCTGTATTGAATTTAGCCGCAAGAAGTTTAAGCCCTAATGCTTGCCCAACGCCATTGCCCAATCCTTGCCCTAAAGGACCGGTGGTTGTTTCAACCCCATCAGTGATGAATGATTCGGGGTGACCAGGAGTACAAGAATGAAGCTGACGGAAATTTTTAAGATCGTCGAGGGAAATATGATATCCAGCTAAATAGAGACACGCATAAAGCCACATCGACCCATGCCCGGCAGAAAGGATCAACCGATCACGATTAGCCCATTTTGAATGTTTGGGATTGTGCTTCAAAAAATATCCGTACAGATAAGCTCCTAATTCAGCGCATCCCATAGGCAATCCAGGATGACCTGAATCTGCTTTCTGCACAGCATCCATCGATAAACCTCGAATGGTATTGGCTATTTTTTCTAGCATGTGCTTAAAGTCAGGATTCAATTCTTTAGGAGGAGGTAAAGGATCTAGCGAGAAACATTCAAACTCAGAATGGTGATGAGGAGTCTCTGTATTCATGATATAACCGATGTTGATTAATAATCTTTACGTTAGAAACTTTCTTTATTGTTTTTATAGAAGCTGTGTTAGGGCGCGTCATCAATTGCTAATAGCCTCTATTCAAGAGGATGTGTTTGCTAAAATCCGTCAATCAGGAGAGTCTGATGGGGGAAAATTGTTGTTCTTTCACGTTATCCAAGAAATTCACACCGCTCTTGAAAAATAGGGGGCACATATGCAAACCAAAACAGAAGAGCTTTTCCCTACTTTCCCCAGACTATCCGAAGCCTTCGATTCAACTATTTTTATGAATGTCAATTTAAATGACTATATAAATTCTGTATATCCCAAAAATATTTTGAACAATCTGTTGTAATAGACATTATTGCATAAATGGCCGTAGGGGATCGATTAACGCCCACTTTTACTTTCCACAATTGCACGCGAAAGATTCAGCCTCGCACGCCCTCTATTTGCAAGAAGCCCTTTGCCCGCACGCTTTTTGATCCAACCATCAGCTGGTTGTATGTTGTGTGTAAGCGCTCAACGTTTACTGCGATCTTTTTTTTAAAAAAGATTGACACAAAGAATTGTAATGCTGTAACATTACATTTCTTCACAATTCAACAGGGCTTTATGCGTCACCGAAAACATTGGGAACTGTTTTTAGATTTGTGCTTAAAAACAGAAAAGAGAGAGCGATTAGAAGAACTGCTGAACTTATTTCTCACAATTGAAGAAAAAGAACATTTAGCTTCCCGCATGCAGATCATCAACGCTCTTTTGAGTAAAAAATTATCGCAACGAGAAATCTCTGATAAAATGAAAGTCAGCATTGCGCAAATTACACGTGGTTCCAACGCTTTAAAAATTGTCAAGAATGATCTTTTAAACTTTATTGAAAATCAGATAAGGAAAAATCAAGAACATGAACAATCATGATTGTCTCTCATCTTTTCATCTATCTCCGACTCTTTTGTCGGTTTCCTCATCCCAAGAGGAGTCAAACGATTTGATCTGCTCTAAAAGTCAAATCACGTGCCTAAGGTTCCTTGCACCTATTCTTAAAACCCGCCCTTTTTTTTCTACTTGGCGTCCTAGCGCCTAATCCGCTCTCTTTTTTTCACATTTTTCAATATGGATATGACGTCAAAAGGTGTTGTTAAAACCCCTTTTAACAAACTCAGCTTAAGAACCTATTGAACATGTTTGATCACAATGCTTTGCTGCGATACGCCATCAACGCACAAAAAATATTCCGAACATTTTTTGTGCGTTGATCGCCGGTTTTAGCAAACACATCATCGGATCAAAGATGTTGAACAGGTTCTAACGCACGAGGAGCACGATTTTGGCTAAGCCAAAATGGTCCTCTTGATCTGTCAAGTAAGTGAATCATCAAAAAGCTAACCATTTAAGGAGAATCATCATGAATTCAATCATGACACATTATCATGTCCCCGATGAGAAAGAGGCATTCAAAAAAATCGGCCACGTGATCGAAAATCACATCACAAGAGTCGCTCTTAACAAAGGAATCCGCTTTAGATATCAGCCAGAACTCGCTGTGATCAGCGGTGCCGGTATCGCAGGATTGGCAGCCTCTTTTGAATTAATTGCCAAAGGCTTTAAGGTGGTGGTGGTTGAAAAGCGCAACACTTTTTCTCGTTCCAACATCATCAACCTTAACGTGGAAACCCAATATTTTTTAAAAAAATTTGGGCTTTTGAAAGAATTTGAAGAATCCGTTGCAGGAAGAATCAGTACGCATAGGTATGTCCATATCGGCAAAAAGAGTATTCAAGATCTGGGGGTTTCTGATGTGAGCGAACTGCAGCTGAGCGACACCTCTTTTGAGGCTGAACATGCTGACAAACTTTTCAATCATGACGGAATCTATAGCGTAAAAATTGGAGATCTCCAAACTTTTCTTGCCAAAAAATTATTAGAAGCAGGGGGATCTTTATTTCGCGAAGTCGAGGTCGACGTGTTAGATCGAACCGAAGCGGGAGGAGCATCTGAGCTCAACATCCGGGGAATAAATAGCAGCTTCAACAAAACGTTACAACCTGATTTATTTTTTATCGCTGAAGGAGCCCATTCTACCACTGCAAAGCAGCTTGGGATAACAGTGAATCAAGTGAAAAATGAATGTACAGATGAAAACTGGATCTTTGGAAATGCTGACTATTGCGGCAAAAAAACCTGTGTCGTCTCCATTATCGATACGTCGGCCGGACACTTAGAGATCGCAAATGTGATTTTCAATGCTAAGGTTCAAGAAGTCAATATTGCCGTGACGTCAGAGCAAAGTCTCACTCAGAAGGAGATAAAACAACGGATTTTAAATGTCATGAAGCAAGCGTTTGATCTTCAGGAAATGGATCAGATTCCCCATTGCCTAAAAAGCGTTGTGAAGCAACCAGTCCATATTGAAAATGAAACAAGGGATCCCTTTTCAATCGACAATATTTTTTTAATCGGTGATGCCGCCGGGCGCAGCTCCCCTCTTGCCGGTTTAGGGGGAACGCTTGGGCTCACTCTGATTCCTCGGACAATCCATCAACTGTTACGTGACCGCAATGAGCAGCCGGCTCATCTTCATCCTCATTTTAAACAATTTTCAGATGATTATACATCAAGGTGGATTCAAAAATCGGCGAATGTCAAAATTTTTTGCCTAGGGATCTTAGACAAAGAGCGCAAGGCAGTCGATCCATGTGAATCGCCCTTAAAAGAGAGAGGCTCAGATGAAGCTTGATAAGGAGAAGCGAAGCTTTCTTTTAATCGCCCTGGGTGTTGCTTTTGAACATCTGGATATGATGCTTGTGAGCTTGCTTGCAAGCTCTATTGTTGAAGAGTTTGTTGGAAGTGCAGACTCTTCGACCCAATTGCTCTACGCCTATATCGGCTATGCGATTGCTTTCTTATTTCGTCCTTTGGGTGCATTTTGCTTTGGTTCCATAGGAGATCTCTATGGGCGTAAAACAGCATTAATTGGATCTATGGTTTTGATGTCGGGTGCAACCATTGGCTTAGCTTTTATTCCAGGTGTCAAGATCTTAGGATTCGCCTCAACCGTTCTTTTTTTTCTCTGCCGTATCGCACAAGGGCTCGCGGTTGGCGGAGAATATGGAACAGCGATGACGTATGCTTTCGAACTCAACCCTCATTTTAGGACATTTTATGGGGCTTGTGTGATTTCATCGACCCATGTAGGGGGATTATTTGCAAGTTTTTTAGCCGGTTATTACGCAGACAGTTTTCGTCTGACGTTTTTGATCGCAGGGACAATCGGATTTCTCCTTTTATTCTTTCGTTCATTAATGAAAGAATATCACGTGACGACAACAAAAAAATTCTCTGAAATAGCAGCAGAGTCAATAAAAAATAAGGGATCGATCTTGGAAGCGTTGATTGTCGCTTCTATGTTAGTCTTGGTGTTTTACGGATCATTGATTTATCTGAATGAGCTTGTTCACCTCGACCTTGGAATCCCTCGATCTGAAATATTCAAAGCCAATTCACTTTTGCTAGGCCTTTGGATCATCATTCCTCCTTGTTTTGGCTATCTTGCAGATCGATTGGTTATTTCCTACAGGAAAATGATGAGATTTGGTGCTTTGGGGGTGTTCTTAACCGCCCCTTTCCTGGGGATTGGTTTAGTTTTTTCTTCGTATCCCGGGGTTTTATCGGCGCAGATTCTCATGCATCTTTTTCACATGATCTTCTGCCTGTGTACACCTCGCTTTTTTGGAGATCTTTTTTCAGAAGGAGCCAGAAACACTGCCATTTCGACGAGCTATTCTCTTGGCGCTTCTTTTACGGCGGCTTTAGCTCCGATGATTTGCCATGCGAGCGTGTTTTTTTTTCATACACATGTTGCCGTCTGCGCTCCTTTTATGTTGATCGCGCTGGCGGCTCTCTTTATTCTTAAAAAGGAGGATTTATGCACAACAATGACTCTTTCGAACTCTATGACATAAAAGTTGAAGTGCTCAACAACGGCATTAAGCCGATGGTCTGCAATCACAAAGAGGGAGACTGTTTTTTTCTTTCAGGTGAGAATTTCTCGTTGCCAAACGGTCAAAGCTTCCCTATTTACTGCCTAGCCGCATTGATTGCAATCATCACCGTCAAGCAAAGGTTAACTGATCCCAACGACTGGATCAGTACTGACCATGAAGTGGCTTGTCCCGACGTGAATTGTGGAGGAATATTTAAAATATCAAGAGTGGGAAAAAAGACTTTTTACCATCATGAAGTCACGGCAGTGAGGCATCTCAATGAATGAGACGATCAAAACATCAACAATCATCAGAGGGTGTTGGCAGCTAGCTGATGGCCACTCTGCAAAAAGTGGGGTAATGGAGCCTATTTTAGATGCTGTAGCAGCCGGTTTTAACACTTTCGACTGCGCAGATATTTATCTAGGAGTGGAAGAGCTGCTCGGAAAAGCTTCAAAAGCTGTGAAAGGGAAAGCATTGCGGATCCATACTAAGTTTGTCCCCGACCTCAATTGCCTCCAACACATTGACCGGCAATACGTCGAAAAAATCATTGATCGAAGCTTGAGGCGATTGCAAATCGATCGTATCGATCTGGTTCAATTCCATTGGTGGGATTGGAAGATCGATACCTACTTATCGGTGATGGACATTTTATTTCAATTAAAAGCGGAGGGAAAAATAGCCGAGATTGGCCTGACGAATGTCAATAAACAATATTTGGAAGAGTTTTCGAACCATTTTGATATTACCTCTTTACAGACCCAAGTCTCTCTTTTCGATAAGAGGGTCGAAAGAGGCGTAGGTGAGGTGTGCCGTCGAAAAAACATCAAAATATTTGCATACGGATCGTTACTGGGAGGATTTTTAAGCGAAAAATGGATGGGAAAATCAGAGCCGGCGCTCGAACAGCTGACCAATCGCTCGTTAGTCAAGTATAAGCTGATTATTGACTCGGCTTGCGGATGGGAAGAATTTCAAAAACGTCTCTTCATGTTAAAAGACATAGCAGACAACTATCGGTGTGACATCGCCAATATTGCCATTGCCGCCCTCGTTCAGGGGGGACGCGCCGATGCTGTGATTGTTGGGCTTAGCCCTGAGAATTTTGCCACGCAAAACCGCAGTTTAGCCGCACTCCCTTTCTTAAAAGAAGAAGATTTGGAAGAAATTGGCAGGTGGAGTTGCAATCTGCCAGGCGACGCTTATGATGAGGAAAGGGGAGGCAATGGGCCTCATGCTAAAGTGATGAAATATAATCTTAATGCACAGGATTAGAAATTCCTAACTCACCTTACGCAAAATCTGGTTAGGGATTTTTGATATAGCCTATGCAGATTTTAGGAAGGGTGTCGAAGTCAATAGCCTAAGCTATTGATGAGGCAGTCTTTCTAAAAGATGCTTAGAATAGGTCAAAATAGCCCTAA
>JBIRBM010000073.1:0-2506 GCA_044326545.1 Parachlamydiaceae bacterium
CAATCGTCTTACCATGAAAAAAACTCTGTTCCTGTTCCTCATTTTATTTTTCTTTGAAACTTTTGCTTATTGCTCTTTCCCTTACGCCCATGCATGGTCTTCAGAAAATGAATGGAGAATGGGAAGCATAAGGGCGCTCATAGGAAAATATGAGGAGGCAGGAAGGAGTAGATTTTTGGATCAATTACCTCCTTATAGGGCAAATGGGAATGGAAATACCATGAAAGAATAAATAAGCTGAATTCATTAAGAAGACAATCGATGCGTTATCCAGACGTCTATCAAAACATTCTATTATTTGATGAGCGCTTAGACATCATGAAAGAATTTCGATATGAAAATGCTTACGAGAGATATACGGGTCCAGGATGGGCGTATTCCAAGGAGGAAAAAAAAGAAAGAATCGAAAAAGAGAGAGCAATCGTTAAAGGAGATGCTCTGTATTGTAAAAGTGTTCTGTATGACTGCAGAGATAGAATTACGAATGCATATCTCGAAATATTTGAAGAATTGTTAAGAAAAGGAGAAGGTAACTTAGCCTTTTATCATGATTATGGCTTGTTGGCTTATATCAACAATAATTTTGACACCTCTTTCGAATTGCTTTCAGCTTTAATCGATCATGCTCAAAAGACCAATCAGATGGAACAACTGACTGCTAAAGTTTATCATGATTTGGGGTCTGTATGCGTGGAAGTAATGGCTTATGATAAGGCGATTAAGTACCTTTCCGATTCTATTCGATTAGATCCAAGCAATAAAGAAACCTATTTCACACGCGCTACTGCTTATTTCGAGACAGGTCAATTTGATTTGGCAGTCAATGATTATATAACATCTGATAAATCAATAAAGGTTTCTCGATCGAACATTCCTTCAAAAGAATTTACAAAGGCTCTCTGTAAAAGTCTTTGTAAAGGAGCTGCTGAATCTGCTGTTGATTTTGTTCCATCACTTTGCAGTACAACTTATGGAATGGGTCAAACACTTTGGGTAACTACAAAATCTCCTATAGAATCAACAAAGGCATTTTCCAGTGCATGTTATGAGATGGGAAAATGTTTTGTAAATTATTGCAAAACGGTGGATTCCAGTACCATTGATGGTTATATCGATCAATTTAAGATTTTATATCATGAGTTTGATCATCTGAGCGAGAATGAAAAAGGAGAACTCATTGGTCATGCAATAGGCAAGTATGGAGTAGAGATCTTTGCTGGTGGTTTCGTTATAGGTGGAGCAATAAAGGGAGGTAAAGTGCTCGTTAATGGAGCATCGGCTTATCGCAAACTTAAAAATGTTAACCGAGCTTGTAATCTAGAGGCAATGACTATATCTAGTGCGAATAAAGAAAAAATTGTTGCTGAATCTCTGAAACATGCAGCTGAAAGAGACGCTTATTTTAAGAATATCAAAATTCATTGGGATAGACAGAACAAACATATTCCTGGTATACATAATTTCCAAGCTGGAAAAGGAACAATTTTAATTGAAAAATCAGAATTTGAAGTTTTGATAAAAGAAAATGCAGGAAAAGGCTACAGGGTTTCTGGACCTATATTAGAAGCTGGCTATAAAGAACGTGTAGATTTTGGGAAAATTATTGGAGAATACGCTTTAGAATCAAAGGGTAAACCAACTAAATATGTTCCAACTACAAAAGGCATAATTCATTATGATAAAAACGGTAACGCTCATGTTATTCCTTCAGATCCATTTGCAGTAATGGAATGATTTATGTAACGTATTATTGCTCGGAATAAAAATTTTGGTAAAACATGGTGATTAAATGGTTGATGAAGAATATCTCGATATGCAAGAGCACTTGTTGTACATTACAGGGTTAATAACTAAAGATTTAAATTACATAAAAAATTTTAGAGGTGTGACGGCTATTTGGGATGAACTTGAAAATACCGCTAAAATAACCTTCTACTATGATAGAGAGGTGAGTGAAAAAGAAATGGAAGATTTTTCAGTTGCTAATGCGGAAATTATAGCTCATTGCTCAAATGCTAGATTAGAAGAAAAATTTATTCGTTTGGATTATCCAAAACATCTTCCATCTCAATTTTTAGCTTACAAAAAGGATGAAAAATGATTTAAAAATAAATCATACCAAGTTTTACAAACTCTGATCATTCAGAAAATAGCTTCAGCAAATGCAAGATTGGCTTCTCTGATATCCTTTTCGTTTAAGATGATTTCATCGTCATAATCAACTTCATTAGATAGAAGCATTGAGATTATTCCCTGTCGTTTTCCTTAGCGTGCTTTATGATCCGAATTCTGAGTAGAACTCTGCTTTGATCGTTTCTTTTTCATCGCGTGAGCTGCAATAACGACACGTTTTCGTTGTTTTGTTTTAGTTGTCTTTTGTGGTTCATTCTCTACATCCTCTCCCATTTCATATAAAACATCAGGACAAATATCGGCATCATTTGGCCAACAAATGCTTGATGGATATTCATCGTCATCTAAAGAAACCTGCTTAAAAAACTCGACG
>JBIRBM010000027.1:0-27575 GCA_044326545.1 Parachlamydiaceae bacterium
GCCTCGATCATTTTTTCACAGGCGTGAATACGGCGATCACAGGAAAATATGGTGATACTATCACCTCTCAATTATTGCAAATGGGAGGAGTTTCTGCCGAAAATGCTACCACGATAGATCACTTGATGAGCATCGGTGGTTCTATTGGCGGGGCAAGGCTTGCAATGAATGCAGTCTCTTCGAGTTTTTCGCAAACACTAAAATCTGCTGGACATCTTGGGATGGACGAGATAAAGTATGTGTCAAAGACGGGAATCCGAGATTTAGGTCAAAAAAACCAGGATATCCCAATAATGCTACAAAAACATCTTGGACAAAATTCAAGGGCTTTTCATAATAAATATGGGGATTTGATTATTGAGTCACAAGATGGTTTAAAACAATTTAGAATCGATTTAAACCACACTAACCCTCATAAAAATCCACATTCTCATATAATAGGTTTTATTAAAAATAACGGTAAAAAAGAAGAACTTTTTAACAAACGTATTTATCCCATCGATGTCATACCAGAATGAACCAATAGAAGAAGAATTTAGCTTTGTCCAAGAATGTACTGATGAGTACTACTTTGAAGATGAAGGTAATAGTATAAAAATTAATATACTGATTCCCAAAAAATTTAAGAAATTGTGGATTCATAAACTTTCGAAATTAAAAACAACAACGAGAGAAATAGAAGAGTACGATCAACATGGAAGGTCGTGACAACTGATCTAAGAGGGTGTTTACAAAGTCTCAAGAGCATGAGCCGTTCTCGTTAGCATTGTTCTTGTCATAGACAGGTAAATCATTGTTTCGGAAGAGCTTGGAAGATATTCATAATCTTTTGATAGACGGGTGCTGCCTGTCCGGCCACGCAAATGTTCTCTCTACTACCCACCTTACGCGGAACAACTTTGAAACCAGCTTTTTGGTCGCTTCTTTTCATGATCTCAAGGTTCAGTCCAAAGTCGCTACAGTAATTTTTTGCATACTCACCTTGATATCCGCTGTCTGCCCATATTTTTGAAAGGCGAGGAAAACAATCGATCGAATTATCCAAAATGCCAAACAATCCTTGCTGATCTGACACCCCGCTGATGTAACAAAGGTATTCAACACAACCCCTTCTCTATCAACCAATAAATCTCTTTTTCTCCCTTTAACTTTCTTTCCTCAGTCAAATCCTCGGATGCCCCCCTTTTCGTCATCTGGCTATCTACTATTGCCACTGATGGCTCCATGTCCCTGCTTAGCAGTTGCCTGAGCCAAGTCTCACATAATCATGAATTTGTTGAAACAATCCTTTCTTCTTCCATCTCCAAAATTGTAAATATACAGATCCCCAACGGGGAAAGTCATGCGGTAGATGTCTCTCCACTGGCAGCCGGTACGCAATACGTCAAAAATAGCATTTAGGATCTCTCGTCTCGGGTATTTGGGCGCTCTTCGTTGTTTAATCAGACTGTCGGCAAATATAGGTTCGATCAATTCCCACTCTGTATCGGTTAAATCATCTGGGGATGCTTTTCTCATGAAAATCTCCTATGAACACGAGATCTTATACGACAAACATTTTACTTTGTAAATACCCTCTTAAATTCTTTCTCATTTATCTGATTTTTTAAAAATTTGATAAATAAACAAAGCCAAAGCCATTCCAAGAGCTAAATAACCATCCGTCAAATTTTTTCTATAAAAAGCTCAAAAAAACCTATTGATGCAATAAATAATAAGGCTACTATATCTGAACTTGTAAATTTTTTCATTGTCAATCCCACATTGGGTCGCAAGGAGCTTGAATATATTTTCCAATATCTTCAAAAGGTTTAATACAACGTTTATAAAATCCTTCTCCCTCACAACATCAATAACATCCTTGTTGAATTTCATATAGAGCCTATCCCCAGGCTTTTTGGCACTTTAACGTTTTAAAACACCCTTTTAGACATTATTTCCAATCACACATCACCATTTTGATTTCTTCTCTTAAATGAGAAGGAACGTGTGCATTTTTAGACATGACATTGAGTGCTTGACGTCTAAGAGGATCTTTAAGCCCTGCACAAATCAGGACTAAATAAGTCGAAAAACAAGCATTTTTTTTAATCTCTATCTGTTCGAGCAAATCAAAGCAATCATTGGCAACCTTTTCGTCGTCTTTAAAAGCGATCAAAGCAATGGCTGCTTTCTCATTATCTTCATTAATGGGTCTTCCATTCACCACCTTAAGTAGAAAATCGCGTGCCGATTCCCCGATTGTTTTTAAAGCCTTCACAATTTGATCGTCTCCAAAGAAATCCCCTTGACCTAAGGCTTCAAATAATGCAATCAACGCCCGTTTATCTCCAATTCTACCCAAACATTCAACAGCCAAAAAAGGCGCTTGCCCATATCCAGGAAAAAGAGGATCATACAATTCTTCGGTCCGCAAAAGATCGATGAGGGCCGGTACACTCTGATCTTTTTGTGCCACAATTGCCGATATCTCTTGTTCGGGTTCCTCTTCTTCAGATAAAATTAAATCGGCGATTAAGCGAGGAATCTGATTTTTTGTCCCTTTAATTTCATAAATCTTCCTCAAATTTTGATAGGCATCTCGAGAATCTGCAATTTTTTGGATTTCGTCTGCCGCTAAAAAAAGCGCTGCACTATTTTGCTTTAACTGCTCTTCCAAAAAAGCTAAGCGTTCAATACGCTCCAGCTCAAATTCGGGTTGGGCCCCTTTTCCCCCTGTCCGATAATAATCGAGCATAATGGGAAATTTCCCTCCAAAGTGAGCCTCTCGATGCATCAAAATCTCATGGTCAGTTGCATCTATCAAAGGAAATTGTTCAAAAGATAAGTTCTCGTTCGGTTCCATGATTTTGTCTCCATTAGGTGTTAGATGTCATCGAAAAATGCGATCCGCAAAAGTCAATGTGGGAAAATTTTTGTCAGTTTATAGAAGCATGAGTTCAGCATTGTAGCTTGAGCGAATAAAGGGGCCGCAATAGAGATAGGCGATTCCCAATGTATATCCAAATGCTTCATATTTTTTAAAAAGATCGGGAGGGACAAAGGATTTCACTCTTAATTTTTGCCTGTTCGGCTGTAAATACTGCCCAATTGTCACAATATCACAACCCACCTCTTTTAAATCCTTCAACGTTTGATAAACGTCCTCCTCTGTTTCGCCCAATCCAACCATCAAGCCCGATTTGACTTTCACTTTTCCTTCAGGGCGATGAGTCGACACATAGCGCAAAAGCTCAAGCGTTCGATCATAGGTCGCTTTATGTCGGATTCTAGGTGACAGTCCCCGAACAGTTTCGATGTTGTGATTAAAGATGTCGGGAGCGCCATCTAAAATTGTCCGCCAAGCTTGAATGTCACCTGAAAAATCGGAAGTTAAAATTTCGATCGTCACCCCCGGATTTTGCTTGCGAACCTCGTCAATGACCCTGATTAAATGCAGACTCCCCCCATCCGGCAAATCATCGCGGGCCACCATCGTGACCACCACATGTCGTAGACCAAGCTCCCTCACAGATTCTGCAACTCTGAAAGGTTCATCAGCATCTAAAGCCTTTGGAGTTTTCGAAAAATCAATGTCGCAAAAACCGCAATTGCGCGTACACTCTTTGCCCATGACAAGAAAGGTGGCTGTTTTGCGAGACCAGCATTCAAGCAAATTTGGACACTTCGCTTCTTCGCAAACAGTGTGCAGACGATGCCCTGCTAAAATCTTCCCTGTTTTCCGAATATCGCTCCCCTTGGGAAGGCGACGGTGCAGCCAAGAAGGAAAACGCCCTAGGCCAACAGGACGATCTTCATCTTCAACCTCAAGATGTGGAGGCAAAACATTTAAACGATCCGTTTTTCTCTCAGAAAATAGGTTTAACCGATTGTGCTTGTTCATCGTGTTTTCCAATTTATGCATTTCTAAAGCGAGAGATAATACGAGAGGATAAATGAAGAGGAAACCCTTCAGCCATCATGGCCGCCTCGCCCCACCCTTCTGAAATTGTAGGGTGAGCATGAATGGTATCAGCGACGCATTCTACTGTCAACTCATGAGCCAATGCTAAGGTGATTTCGGCTATCAAAACTGACGCGTTACATCCAACCACTTGTGCACCTAAGATCTGACCGCTTTTTTCCTCTATGACAATCTGAGCAAATCCCTCTGTTTCCAACATTGCCTGCGATTTGCCAAGAGCCTGAAAAGGAAACGCTCCTACCTTTGCTTTGTAGCCTTGCTTAATCGCCTCTTCTAGCGATAATCCAACAGATCCCACTTCAGGATCGGTAAAAATCACGGAAGGAATCGCATTGTAAAACATTCTAGCTTGTTTTCCACAAGCATTTTCTGCTGCGATCAATCCTTGATGGGAAGCGACATGTGCGAGCCACCACTTAGATGCAATATCTCCCACAGCATAAATGCCGTCTACAGACGTCTCCATTTTGTCATTCACAGCAATGAGTCCATTATTTTGAACGATCACTCCCGCTTTATCTAATCCAATCCCTTCTGTATTGAGAGAACGCCCTATCGCCACAAGGCAACAATCGGCAATCAACGCATCCCCTCCTTCAACTAACGCTTCCACACCAGAGTCTCTCCAATGAATGGTTTGAACGTTGACATTGGTTTTGACTTTAATCCCTCTTTTGACAAATGCACGGGTCAATGCCTGACTAACCTCTTGAGCTTCCGTTGAAATGATTCGTGGAAGGAGCTCTAAAATGATGACCTCTACTCCTAAATGGGCGTATAGTGAGGCAAATTCACACCCAATGATTCCGCCGCCAATAATGAGAATGCGTTTCGGAAGGGTGGTTAATGCAAGAAGAGATGTTGAATCATGAATTCTTTCATAATCAAAAGGAAATGAGGCAAAATGACGTGGTTCCGATCCTGTTGCAAGAATAATTTTATCAGCTTCAATCGTTAAACTCTCTTCTCCTAGAATTTTTATCTCATGCGGAGAGATCAATTTACCAAACCCTTTAAAAACAGTAATGCTATTAGCGGCAATTAACCCTTCAAGTCCAGATCGCATTTTTTCCACGACCTGGTCCTTATGGCAGGCCAAACGAGTAAAATCAAACTCGACGGAAGAAATGTCAATCCCAAATTGGCTACTTCGCTTAAGATGGGCTAAAAAATCCGCTCCGGCAATCAACGCCTTCGAAGGGATGCAGCCCCGATTAAGGCAGGTTCCTCCCAATTCTTTGGCTTCAATTAAGGCAACAGATCGGCCAAGCTGTGCAGCTCGAATCGCTGCCGGATAACCTCCAGGTCCTCCCCCTAATACTGCTATATCAAATTTTTTTTGACTCATCCATTTTCTCCGTCATTAGACCTGTTCTGATGATGACAATGATCACTCACCTTAAAAAATCACCTTACCCACCGGCAGTACGATCTGAGCTCTGTCAAAGCACACATTTGCAATTTGAGCTTGAATGAGGATAGACTCACCAATCACTTCAAAAAGAACGCTCTTTTCTTTGGATATGCTCTTTTGTAAAGCGGTTATACACCCAAGATGCACTTCCACTCCCCTCATAAGCGATTGAACACTCAGGTTTTAAGAGAGAGTGATTAGGGGAGAAGGTTGAGTCTTTGCAATAATATGAATAAGAATTGGGCTTAAAAGACTCAGATAAGTTTGCAGCTTGGGGAATACGTTGGCTAGCGATCCCAATGATGATCCCTGATAAAAAAGTACAAAACCAAAAAGAAATGTTCTTTTGCATAATATGCTCCTTAAGGGTTGTGTTTTTACAACAAAAAATCCCTATTCACTCCCATTGCATCTCACTCACCTTACCGACTAGGAGCAGGATTTGGGCTGAGCCAAAGCCTCGGGGTTGAAAGCTTCCTCGATCGGAAAATAACCTCGAGGATAATATTAAGTCAATAGAGGGGCTTAGCCAGTTTTTAATCACTCACCTTACGCAAAATCTGGTTAAGGATTTTTGATGTAGCCTATGCAGTCTTTCTAAAAGATGCTTAGAATAGGTCAAAATAGCCCTAATCAGATTTTGGCGTAAGGTGAGTTAATCATGAGAGCCTGTTTTCAAATTCAAATGATATCATTTGCAAGAAATAAAGTCATATTTGAGAGCTTTCAAGGAGCTCAAAATAGGGCATTATTTTTTCCATTTCCAAATGGCATGACTTCTCTTGGAGCCTGTCAATTTGAAAAGAACGCCATTTAGCTCTTTCCAACATTTTGAAGCTCAATCTCTTGCTCTGTCAAGGTTAAATTTTCTATTAGACTTACGCCAAAGCTCCGATGGCTGAGAGATCGCAAGTGGCATAGTATTAATCGAATACAATGACACTTGCGATCGTTAAAACCCGCGGCTTTTAGCGATCGCAAAAAAACACGCAGGCAAATTTTTATGGTGACAAATGTGCATCTGAGAAATATTTCTCTAATTCTTCATGAGAAGGTTTGAATGTTTTTTTTCCCTCTTGCCAATTAGCGGGGCACACTTCACCATTTTTTTCAAAATAGGCCAAAGCATCTACAATGCGCAATACCTCATCAACAGAACGTCCCAGCGGAAGATCATTAACAATTTGATGACGAACAATTCCTTCTTTATCAATAAGAAAAAGACCGCGATAAGCAATCCCTTCTTCTGTCATTAAGACGTCATAATCAGAAGAAATCGTTTTATTAAGATCAGAGACGAGAGGATAATTGATCCCTTCAATTCCCCCCTTACTCCTCGGAGTATTAAGCCAAGCTAAATGGGAATAGCAACTATCGATGGAACACCCGATGACCTGAGTATTTCGCTTTTCAAACTCTTCAAGAGCATCTTGAAAGGCATGAAGCTCGGTCGGGCAAACAAAGGTAAAATCAAGGGGATAAAAAAAGAACACAATGTTTTTCCCTCGATAATCCTGCAAACAAAAGTGATCCACGATCTTGCCGCCCACAACAGCTTTAGCTTTAAAATCTGGAGCCGATTTTCCCACTAATAAACCCATAACATCTCCTTGATAAAAAATATGAAACTTTAGACTTCTTACATCATTCGATGTGCTTGCCAAATGTGGACTTTTTGTGATTTTTCTAAGACCTTGTTCAGAATCTTTGATCATAATCCTTGGGTGTTATCTCAAAACTGTCCTAACACTCAACGTGTGTGGTTTAAGATCAAGTTTTACGACAGGGTCTTAGATTCATTTTGAATCATCGTCGAAGGGCCATGTCCGGGAAATACGCGAGTTTGACCTGGCAGTTCAGCTAATTTCTTCAAAGAAGAGGCCATCTTTGATGGTTCACTTGTTGGAAAAGAGAGATTGCCAATCGCTCCTTTAAATAAAGTATCTCCAGAAAAAAGAACTTGCTGGTCGGGCTCAAATAAGCAGATAGACCCCGGAGAGTGGCCTGGTGTGTGCAAAACATGAAACACCAAATTCCCTATGCATACTTTCATTCCTTCTTCTAAAAATCCATCGGGCTGAACAGGCTCAATCTCTAACCAGCAGGGCAGACCGTCAGCTCCTGGCTGTTGAAGATTGGGAGCATCCATTAAATGAATTTCAACAGGAATCTGGTATCTTTGCTTAAATAGACAGACATCGGCAATATGATCCCAATGAGAATGAGTCAATAAAATCTTTTGAGGTTTTAGACGCTGTTGGGAGATAAAAGATTCAATTTTTAAGTAAGAACTAGGGGCAGGGTCAATGATTGCCGCTGCTTGCGTATTAAGGCAAGCTACGACATACGCATTTGTAGAATAAGGACCTGAAGGAAAAGCTTGAATAAACATTGCACCGGAGAGGATTTGAACCACTAACCGCCCGGTTCGTAGCCGGGTACTCTATCCGATTGAGCTACCGGTGCAGAGAGAATCATTGTATAGATATTGAATATTTGGCACAAGCTTTTTGTTGCTTCATTTCATAACTCACTCACCTTACGCAACGAGAGCTTTGACTTCAGGGTAAATAGCGCTCCTGGTGCGTAAGGTGAGTTGTCAAGCAAAACACGCATTCTTGTGCATGGACATATGATAGATATTACAAGGAGGAAAATTGCCTAAAATCTGTTTTTTTTCAATCAAACACCGTTTTTGCAAATCAAGAAGGAAACCTTTTCTTTTATGGATAATATCCCTTTTTTCCCCTTTAGAGAAGGCTAAATGAATATCCTGCAATCCGATGTATTCAACATAAGAAAGAATACCTGTAGGATTTAAAAGTTCTGTATAATGGCTAAAAATTTCTTTTACGAACAGAGGATCAAAACTATTAAAAGGAAGTGTTGAGATAATAAAATCATACGGTTTTCCTGGCTTCCAATCAATGACGGAAAGACAGTGAATCGAGACGTTAGCACTTTGATTAAAACGCTTTTCAAGAACACGGCAATACTCAGAATTAATTTCAATAATATCTAAGTGATCTTTTGGTGATAATAATTCTTTAATGGACTGGGTGACATTTCCTATCCCCGCTCCAACCTCAAGAATGCGAACACCATTTAATTGTTCTCTTTTGCTTAACGGTTTAACAATTTGGTCAATCACACCTTGTGAAAGAGGCGCGGCAGCTCCTACTGCTTTAGGATTCTTTAAAAAATGAGAAAAAAATAAAAAATATGGATTCATAAATAACCACCAATGGTAGGGATGCGTAATATTAATTCTCTATCATAAATAGCATAAATTTCGATTTACCTCTAGACATCTTGTATCATGACCTCTGGATTAAGAGGTTGAACAGATGTTTAAAACTTGAATGCAAATTCTTTTAAAAACTGATCACCTAAGCGCCTGACTAACTCTTGATATGTACCAGAATCTAACTGGTGATCAAAAGGAAAGATCGCACTCAAAAACAAACGTCCATGCACAATAATATTCGAATGAGGATCGAAAAAGTTGCGAAGACGGCCTAAGGGTTCAATAATAAAACTGCTCACTCCATCATTTGCACTAATATGATTGACAACGCTTTGAAATCCTTCATTACGAACCATTGTGGCAGATCCTATTGTCACCACCCGAATCATTTTTTGCTCTGCAGGGGTTAAGAACTCTCGGGCGCGGTCCGTCTCTGTTCCACCTAAACTATGTGCATAATGGATAATGACTCCTCCTCCTTCAACTCCTCCCATCTCTGCGATAAGCTCTTTCCATAATTGGGCTAGGAGGCTCGCATGGAAAGAACGAAAACCTAATCCAAACCCTGTTTTAATCAGAATTGCACGTGAGATATCCCAAGTCCATCCTTCAGTTGGCCGGAACACGTGATGAACTTTCACTCCTCCGTGTGATGAAGAAATGGATTCTAAACTCTCTTCAAGAATAGCGCGGGTATTAAGAATGCCATTAATAAATGTGACCCGTACTTTATCATTGATTTCATGTGAACCATAAGCATCAACATGTGTTTCTTCGTATTGAGGACCAGTTAACAAATATAAACGTCCGCCAATTAAATTTTTGAGCATTTTTTCCAACATTTCACCATAAGGAGCCGGCAATTTTAACTCGGCATTCAACTTCATTTTTGTTTGATGAACTGATAATTGAAGAGATTGAAGGGATGAGAAAAATAAATGACTGGCTTTTTCCCATATTTGACTCATTGGCGCCATTTCAACTAAAGGGGGGATAGATCCGATTTCATTCAACTCCACATCTGTCAGTTGGTCATTGCGCGATATTAAATCTCCCCCCTCATCATCATCACATCCGACCTCATGACCAGCTCTTTTCTCGATGATTTGTCCTGTTTCAATATCGATTAACTCACTCTCTATGATCCCTTCTTTATTCTCTGCCATGACTTTTTCGAGGCGCCCCTCTTCATCGTAAAGATAGGAAAGACGAAAGATCAGCTCTCCTTGAAATTCTCGACGGGTCCCAATGCATCGCTTAGCTTCATCATATTCATAGCTTGTCGTCAAACCATTGTCTTGTTCTTCACAGATGACCAAATCGGAGTTTTCATAGGAATAACGATATCTCACAGAATAACTTTCAACCCCATTGATTTCAGGATATCCCTCTTCATTGATTTGAAGAGAAACCTGACACTCACCCGATAAATTTCCTGCGATTCTTTCTTCACTTAACCTTCCTTCTCCATCATAATAAAAACAATAGCAGCGTGTTTTTTCACCCTTTTCATCTTCTAATAAACGACTGGCCAGTCGTGGACATGGCGCTGTTTTTATCCAAAAAAAATGCTCTTTTTGATATAAAAATCTTTCGCCATTTCCTTCATTTCGATAATAATCAGCTAGAAACAAACACCCTTCTTCATCGTAGTAATAGCATGTCGTTTTTTCAGGATTTTCACACACTTTTGTCATTCCAGGTTCATCATAAAATTGAATATCCCCGCAATCAAGGGATGTGTCTGCCTCCTTGATGTCAATCCCATGCAAATCAAGTTTTGGAAGAGAAGAAGACGCTAAGGGCTCTTTCGCTTCACAGTTATTGAAATTACTGATCATCAAAATTATTCCTAAAAAAATGAGAAAAGTTTGCATGATTACCCTTTTATTAATATGATTAATAATCATTTATTAAGAGTGAATTATAAGAATATTCAATTTGTCTTGCAACTCTTACTCGTCTTCGATATATCGAACCAAATGCAAAAGACTGCATCGATTTTGAGAGCATAAGGATAGCGTCATGAACATTGTCATTATTGGAGCAGGTGATGTCGGCCTCTACATTGCCACTTTGCTATCCAAGCAAAAACACAACGTCACTTTGATTGATAAAGACGGGAATAAATTGAATGAAATCTCGTGGCAAATGGATGTTGCCATCCAGCAGGGATCTGGGACTGACTGGCAGCTTCTAGATAGTTTACTAGACCTCCACCCCGATCTACTGATCGCGTTAACAAGCCAAGATGAAACGAATTTAGTCGCTTGCTCGATTGCCAAAAACTTAGGCTATCCCAAAACAATCGCACGAGTGCGAGATAACCTCTATCTGAATCGCACAAGACTCGATTTTGCCAGAATTTATCATGTCGATTCTTTCATCAGCCCAGAACTACTCGTTGCAAACGAAATGTATAAATACATCGTGAGCCCAAACTCTCTAGCCTTTGAAAACTTTGCACATGGAGAGGTGCAAATGCGCACCTTACAAATTCCGGGTCACTGGAAATTTGGACATGAAAAAATTTCTAAACTTAAACTCCCTAAAGGGATTATTCTTGGATTAATTTACCGACAAACATCCAAAGGGGAGCGAACCCTCATTTTTCCTCACGGATCAGACGCGATTGAGCCAGGTGATGAGGTGACATTGATTGGACAACGCCACCAAATGTCTGACATTCATCGTTTTTTTGAAAATCCCTCGCAAAAAGTTGATAAAGTGAAAATTGTCGGCGGAACGCTAGTTGGAAAACATTTAGCTCATATTTTAGAAGAACAGCATATTGCAGTCTCCCTCATCGACAAACATCCTCTCGCTTGCCAGCATCTGGCCAAAACACTTCCGGGATGTTCGATTATACAGCAAGACGGAACAGATTTAGATTTTCTTTTATCTGAAAATATTAATCCTTCTGACTACTACATCATGTGTACTTATCACGATGAAACCAACATTCTAGGGGCTTTAGTCGCCAAAGAGGCGGGTTATCAAAACATTGCAATCACATTGTCAAATAACCGATTTCTCCCCCTTATGCACCACTTAGGAATCGTTCATATCGTCTCTCCAAAATTAGCAGCGGCTAATCAAATTATCGGTTTGACAACATCAAAATCCATTACATCTTTGGTCTCTCTTTATGAGAATGAAGCGGAAATTTTAGAAATCACAGTCTCGAGCAATTCTCAAATTATCGGCATTCCCTTATCTGAGATTGGGCCTCGACTTCCCAAAGACTTTTTAATTATGATGATCCAAAGTAGAGGCAATATTTCGATTGCCAAAGGAGATAGCGTGATTTCACCAGGAGACACTGTGATTGTCATATGCAATCCTAAGTATTTTCAAGAATTGGGAAATATTTTCTAAGAGGATGTTTTTAGAACCTGTCTGTCTATTTTTTTTGCTTTTAGGCTTGCGTGAAAGCTCTAGGGGATCGAAAATAGCAAGCAGGTTGATATTTTATTATATTGAACAGCTTGCGATTTTAGATACCCTAGAGCTTTCACGCAAGCCCAAACGAAAAAAATAGGAAAACAGGTTCTTATGTCATATCGAGAAATTCGACGCATCATCAGCTCATACCTCTATTTCTATGGAGCGATCCTCTCCCTTCCCTTAATATTATCCGCCTATTACCAATTTCGTATTGACAATACAACCCACCCCCAACCCCATTCAACTTTTGCTTTTGGTTTTACAATAACAATTTGCCTAGGATTGGCTTGGCTCTTAGCCGGAAGAAGAAAAGGAAAAGAGCCCTCTATTGTTTATCGCCAAAGAGAAGCGTTGGTTTCCGCCGTCTTGATCTGGATCATCACTCCGGCAATTGGAGCATTGCCTTTTGTCTTTTCAGGGACTTTAGACCGCTTCGACCAAGCCTATTTCGAAGCCTCGTCAGGATTCACAACAACAGGGGCAACAGTTTTAGAAGCTAAAAAATATGACGCGCAAACAGGAGAGGAGATCCCCATTAAGCGATCTTTTTGCGGGACGAATCTTAACACCTACACGTTTTACGGCAATATCACACCTGTTGAAGACCCCGTTACAGGCAAACGTCTTGAAGGGATTGAGGCCGTTGGACACGCCCTTCTATTCTGGCGGAGCCTGATGCAGTGGATTGGAGGGATGGGAATTATCGTCTTGTTTGTGGCTATTTTACCCGAAATTGGCGTTCAAGGAAAATTTTTATTCCAAACTGAAACTCCAGGACCAATTAAAGATGGATTTAAACCAAGAATTAAAGAAACAGCATTACAGCTTTGGGCGATTTATCTGTTTTTAACTGTTTTACAAGTGGGTTTATTATTGGTTTGCAGCCGAGAGATCACTCTGCTAGACGCCATCACCCTCTCATTTTCGACCCTATCTACAGGGGGGTTTAGCATGCATAATGAAAATATTGCCTACTATCAAAATACACATATCGAATGGATCATTTTAATTTTTATGCTATTGGGCAGTCTTAATTTTTCACTTTATTATCATCTTCTCAAAGGAAAATTCTATCGGTTATTTAATTCTGAACTCATCGCCTATTTACTCCTCGTTGCGATACTTGGTATTTTCGTTGTTTATCAACTCGTTGGAAGCCCCGACATTTCAATTCAAGGAGAAAACGTAGGACGTTATTCTTTTGCCAAAGCGCTCAGAATTGGTTTTTTTCAATTAGTCTCAACCCAAACATCGACCGGTTTTTTCATCGACCCTTATGACCTATGGCCATATCCAGTGCAAGTCCTCTTATTAATCGCGATGTACTTAGGAGGAATGTCTGGCTCTACAACGGGAGGCATGAAAATCATTAGGATCCAACTTCTTTTTCAACTGGCAAAATCAAAAATTGAATCTATTTTCCAGCCAAGAGTCATTAAAATGACCCACTTAGGAAATCGGGATATCAATCAAGACGCTGCTTTTTCAGTCCTTTCCTTCTTCCTGATTGTGATCACCCTCTCAGTCATGAGCACATTTTTTTACGTTTGCGACAAAATCGACCCGGAGACAGCACTTGGGTTAACAGCCTGTATGGTCAATAATACAGGCTTAGCTTTTAAAGCTGCAGGCCCGCAAAGCACAATGGCTTTTTTGTCCCCATTTTCGCTTTATTTATCCTCTTTTTTAATGATTCTAGGACGTTTGGAATACTATGCTCTCTTAGCTGTTTTAATCCCCTCGTTTTGGAAACGCTAATACATCAACTCATACTCAGGTTTTTATGACTCAGCTCTATCGGTTATCTTTAAATCCTAGCTATTCTTTTGAGCAAGCTTGGAATACTCTTGAAGAGAATGGAATTGACATTCTGTACGGCTCTCAAGAGGAGGGGAACATTGAATTGTTCGTCCACCTTCCCTCACCGGATTGCCTCGTAGATTTTAAATGGATTATCTCTTGCGAGCCGCATACTTTACCATCCATTGACTGGGAAGCGCAATGGGCTGCTCACGGCCATCATTTTCAAGAAGGATGTGTAAACATCGACTTAGATCCTTCTAAAATATCAGGGCCAACATTGCGACTACAGCCGGGTTCCGGATTTGGCGATCTCTCTCATCCAACCACCCGCCTGATAATGGATGGCCTAAAAGAGCATCTAACTGATCAGGTGGTCATCGACATTGGATGCGGCAGCGGCATTCTAACCCTTGCGGCGGCAGCGATGGGTGCCCCGGCGGCTTTTGGAATTGATATTGATCCTCAAGCCATTCAACATTCCAGAGAAAATGCTTTGCTTAATCAATTGGAAATGACAGCACATTTCACCCTTCCCTCTGATTTTAAGTGGAATCGACAACCAGATCCGGTCCTTATCCTCATGAACATGATTCGAACCGAACAACTCATTGCCTGGAGTTCTCTCTCATTATTGCATGACCAACCAGGAGAGATCATCACGTCAGGTATTCGAGTCGAAGAGCGATCCCTTTATCTCAATCAAGTGTCAAATTGGAATTGGACTTTGCTCAGTGAGACAGAAGAAATGGGATGGTTAGCTTTTCATTTTGCAATGAATGTCGCATAAATCCACTCAGAAAAATTAAGGTCACTCACCTTATCGGGCAAAAGTGCGATTTGCACTGAAGCGAAAACTCTGGCAGTTGAAAGGTGAGTGAAGGGAAGTAAATACGTTTGAATTAAATAAAGTAGAGTGCTATGCTCTTGGTTTTCTGTTGAATAACACCCCATTTATTAGAGCCTGTTTTCAGATTTAAAAGACCTGTGGATCTTGTGAAAAATCTCGTCAATAGCAATCAAAGTGAAGTTCCTATTTTTAATAGAAACTCCACTCTGATTTTCTATCGGCGAAGGTTTGACACACAAAAGAGGTTACTTGCATTTGAAAACAGCCTCTTAGAGATCCACAAGAAGCTAAGGATTGAGTCATGTTCGCTGCCCCGTTACATTTAGAACCATTATCTCTTTTTTCTTATTCATTTGCTTCATTTGACGCGCTTTGTACTGAAATCAATAGACGAATCAAAGACGTTGCCATTTTTACACTCAAACAATTTTCCTTGTTTTTGAATTCTTACGAAAATCGATCGAATGAAGGAAACGTCAAAACATTTGCGTTGATTGGCTTCATCTCTTTGATTTTTCTTCTCTCTGTTTCAATTTTTAGAACAAAAGCATCAGGCATTTGTCCTCCTCCAACGCCGTATCATAAAGGCGGCTCAGACATAGTAGAGGATTAGCCATTTCCCTCTATTGTCGGTTTTTCCCCGCTTTAATTTTCAGTGCATTGCTTTTTTTACAAAGCTGCGTTTCTCCAATTTATGACAACACATCGTTCGGGATTGAAGAATTTGCAACGGATTCAAAGCAGATTGCACGACATCATGTGATTCCTCTTACAGTAGAAAAAAACGACAACGCCCCTCCATTATCCCCTTATGGGATAAATGATGAGAAGGTCTTGGATGGCGACGAATTATCGATTACGGTTTATTCCTCTAAACATCCCGAACAAGTCAGGGGGATTGAAACGATCAATGAGCGGTCAGGCTTTCCGATCACTGAAGGCTGTATCTGCTTGCCCTATCTTTCAACAATAGACGTATCGGGCCTTACTCTAAACGAAGTACGTGATCAAATCCAGTTAGCCTATATCGAAGAAATTCCCGATGCAAACATTTACATTCATTTCAAAAAACGGCGTGATCGAATTGTTCAAATCATTGGAGCTAGCACTCCGATCGTTAGCGTGAATGAGCACACTCGCCTATCGGAAGTGATAGCAAAAGCCAAACTTTCTCCTTATGCAAATTTATTTAAAAGTTATGTGATGCGTAACGAAGAGAAAATACCGGTTGATCTTTATCAATTAATCCATAAAGGAGACCAGAGTCAAAATATGATCATGCAAGGAGGAGATCAAATTTTTATTGCAAATATCACGGATGCTAACGTGATGATCACCGGAGAAGTCAGATATCCCGGTACAATTGCCATCCCCTATGGTTTTATCTCTTTGCCAGAAGCCATTGCAAGAGTGGGAGGCATTCCGTTTACCGGAAATCAAAATTCTCTTTATGTCATTCGAGGAGCTCTTGAAAGGCCTAAAATTTATTCTTTAGGATGGAGAGAAATCTTATCATTTTCTCATGATTCGCTATTATTAATCCCCGGAGACGTTGTCATTGTATCAGAGCAACCGCTTACACAATGGAATCGTTTTATTGACCAGTTACAACCGAGTGCGGGTTGCATGCAAACAACCTGCAATCTTTATGGGATCATTCAATCAGCAGATTAATCACCTGATAAAAATTTTGAATAGGTTCTAAGATTCTGAACAGGCTCTAAGAACAAGATGTTTGACCACACCCACAAGCTTTAGATGCAGAGGCTGGAGTGGCTTTATCAGAACCAGATGAAGAGGGATGTTGATAATCAGTCGAATAAAAACCAGACCCTTGAAACTGCAACCCAATTCCAACTCCAAATTGTCTCTTGAATGCGGGCTTGTGGCATTCAGGGCACAACGTCAACGGAACGTCAGACATTTTTTGTAGAATTTCTTCTTTGTATCCGCAATCGGCACAGTAATAGTCATAATTAGGCATGTTTAAACTCCATATAAGCGTCTCTTCCGGTGTCGCCACCGGAAGAGACGGGGATGAGGGCATTGATTTAATCAAATATCAAACAAAAGGAGGATAAAAGAAATGGGTTACATTCCCATTCCGCCCATTCCGCCCATTCCGCCCATTCCACCCATTCCACCCATGCCATCCATAGCCGGAGCATGTTTAGGTTTAGGTTGAGGTTTATCGGTGATCATGGCAGCTGTAGTCAAGAGGAGACTTGCCACTGAAGCCGCGTTAATTAAAGCACTTTTTGTCACTAAAACAGGATCAATGACACCCGCTTTTAACAAATCTTTAAATTCATCAGTCAACCCATCATAACCGTAAGCTCCTTGAGCCTCATAAATTTTTTCGGCTATCAAATTCCCTTGCTTACCACAATTATTCGCTATGGCAGTTGCTGGAGCAAACGCCGCTTGCCTAATGATTGCAGCGCCAATTGCCTCATCACCAGTCAATGTCAAGTGATCTAAATCCTTGATTGCACGAAGAAGAGCTACGCCGCCTCCAGGAACAATTCCTTCTGCAACTGCTGCTCGCGTTGCGTGCAACGCATCTTCAACCCTTGCTTTCTTCTCTTTAAGTTCCGTCTCCGTTGCTGCGCCGACGTTGACAACAGCTACTCCCCCAACTAACTTAGCCAAACGCTCTTCGAGCTTTTCTCTATCATACTTAGATGTAGAAGAATGATTGAGCTCGCCTTTAATTTGAGCGATTCGATTTTTCACATCCTGAGAATGACCCATTCCATCAATCAGCGTTGTCTCTTCTTTGGAAATTTTAATTGTTTTTGCATGACCTAGCACTTCAGGGCCCACTTCATCCAATTTCAATCCCAGTTCATCCGAGATCACTTTTCCGCCTGTCAATATTGCAATATCTTCAAGCATTGCCTTCCGGCGATCACCAAAACCAGGGGCTTTAACTGCACAAACAGACATTCCCCCCTTGATTTTGTTGACGACTAATGTTGCCAACGCTTCTCCATCGACATCTTCTGCAATAATGAGCAAAGGACGCGATCCTTTCGCCATAATTTTCTCTAAAATAGGAACAATTTCTTTGGCCGTCGACATTTTCTTGTCTGTGATCAAAATTTGCGCATTTGAGAACTCGACCGACATTTGCTCTGGATTTGTGATAAAATAAGGCGACACATATCCCTTGTCAAATTGCAATCCTTCGACATAATCCACATGTGTTTCAATTCCCTTTGCTTCAGCGACGCTAATGATGCCATCTTTTCCAACCCGCTCCATTGCTTCACCAATAATGCGTCCGATTTCAGGATCATTATTTGCTGAAATTGTCGCAATTTGCTGAATCTCTTGCGCAGTGTTAATTGGGGTAGCCAGTCGATCTAAGGCTTTTGTGATGTATTCAACGGCATGATCAATCCCTCGCTTCAGACTCATGGGATTTGCTCCGGCTGCCACATTTTTCATTCCGGCTGAATAAATAGCCTCAGCTAAAACGATTGCTGTTGTCGTGCCATCTCCCGCAATGTCAGATGTTTTAGAAGCGACTTGATTGACAAGTTGAGCTCCCATATTTTCAAATTTATCTTTAAGAGCAACTTCATTTGCAACCGTTACGCCATCTTTCGTCGAAAGGGGGGAGCCAAATCCTTTGTTAATCACGACATTTCGCCCTTTTGGACCAAGTGTCACTTTAACTGCTTGAGCTAATGTTTTAACCCCTTTAAAAATAGACTTAAGAGCTTCTTCATTGAATTTTAATATTTTTGCCATAGCCATTTCCTTACGCTCGGAGGGTTAAAGTAAAATTCCCAGAATATCGTCTTCAGATAGAATCAAATACTCTTCGTCGTCTTGTTTAACTTCCGTCCCCGCATAAGAACCAAACAAAATACGATCGCCAATTTTAACAGAAATCGGCTCTAATTGTCCCTGCTCATTTGTTTTTCCAGGGCCTGCAGCAAGTACAGTTCCTTCCCGCGGTCTTTCTTGAGCAGAATCGGGCAGCAAAATGCCCCCTTTAGAAGTTTGAGCTTTTGAACGTTGAACCAATACTCGGTTCCCTAAGGGTTTAATTTTAGCCATCGTCAATCTCCTGTGTTAAGTAATACCATTTATAAGTTTTAAAGGCATTTTAGAAGGAGAGACGATTTATGTCAAGAACCTACAGCTATTTTTTAGCAAACAACAGTGAAGAGTGCTAGATCATATCGTTAAAAGTGTCGCTTCTCTCTTAGAGAGTGTCTTAAAACTTCAGTGAGTCAATAATCAGGATGGAGATAAGCTTTTCGTTTTGTCAGATAAAGCTCTCTTTCCTTCTGATGGATATTGCGTAATTTCCATATGACATAGCCCTCCTCCTTCAAAATACGATAGACTTCAGCTGTTCCATTCACTTTATTAAACATCTCTTCTCTTTGGCCTGAAGCTTCAATTCCTTTTTGAAAATGAGAGGGGTAAAGAGTTTTTAGAATTCCCAAGAGTAAAAATTGTGTTGTCACAGGCAAATAGGTGCGGTGATCCGTGATCACAATCAAAGCGCCATGACAAGCCTCTCCCGCAAAACGGCCAAAAAAAGGAGTGTAATGAAAAGGTTGAAAACGAACACCCGGAAATTGTTGCGCATTCAAACGCTCGACAAATTGATCAGAATTAATCCAAGGAGCTCCTATCACTTTAAATGGCAGAGTGTAGCCCACTCCAATATTGACAATTTGCAGCTCCCCTAATAGACCGGTTGTGGGGTAATGAAAAGCTGTTTGAGCGTCAGGGACTTGAGGGCTGGTCGGAATCCATGTTAATCCGGTATCATTAAAGTGCATCCGACGATTCCACCCCCGCATAGGAATGACAGTTAAATCACATCCCACTTTATATTCTCCATTAAAATAATGGGCAAGCTCTCCGACCGTTAAGCCATGACAATAAGGAACATTGATATACCCAACAAACGAACGCCACTGATCTTCTAAGGCCGGACCATCAACAAGCTCGCCGCCTAAAGGATTTGGGCGATCCACAACAACAAAGGGGATATTGGCTTTTGCAGCCTCTTCCATAGCATAAAACAAAGTCGAAATGTAAGTGTAAGAGCGAGAACCAATATCTTGGATATCATAGACAAGCAGGGTAACCCCCTTGAGCATTTCAGGAGTCGGGCGTCGAGTAGCCCCATGCAAGCTATAGACAGGAAATCCATCCGAATCGCGATCTGCTTTGACACTTTCCCCTGCATGCTGAATCCCTTTTAAACCGTGCTCTGGAGCAAAAAGGGCTAAAAGTGTGTAATCACATGATTTCGCATGCTGTTTGAATAAGTCGGCAGTCGACGCTCCGTTCGAATCAATTGCCGTATGATTCGTGATCAATCCGACTTTTTTACCGCGCAAAATCGCGCTATAAGAAGGGGTAAATAAATTTTCAACCCCAAGAACAACTTTTCCTTCGATTTTGCAAGGGAAAGAGAAAAAAAATAATAAAAAAACAAGAGAAAAATGAAGGAATAAATGGGTGCCCACAATTAAAAAACCTTATAAAAAAAAACGGTTTGCATCATCATGCATCAAGAGTCATAATTTTCAAATGAGAAAATATTTGGTGATTTTGATTATTTCGTCAAAGGACTACCCCATGAACATCCCCCTCTCTCCTCATTTCGACCCCTCCTCCTCATTTTGCTATATCCATCAATCCGTTGTTGACATGCGGGAGGATGACACGCACAAATCAAAGGTGGTCTCCCAAGCCATTTTCTCGGAAAAAATTCAAATAAAAGAACAGAGGGAAAAATGGTCTTTAATTTCGACTCCGGATGGATATTTAGGGTGGATTCCTTCAGATAGTTTTATCTTAAGACATGAACCTTATGACCCCGACCTTTATGTTTCACGACTAGCCGCCCATCTCTATGAGTTAAAAGATGTGGAATACGGCCCGATTCAAACACTGCCCTACGCCTCTTGTTTAAAAACGATCGATAGCTCTGATCCAAGATGGATCAAGCTCTTACTTCCGAATGACAAGGAGTGTTATATTCAAAAAGGAGATGTCGATCCTGTAATCAAACATCAAAATAAACCAGATATAATAAAGCTAAGCATCAACTTTTTAGGACTCCCCTATACTTGGGGAGGCAGATCAAGCTTTGGTTATGATTGCTCTGGATTCGTTCAAATGCTCTACCAGCAGATGGGCATCTTATTGCAAAGAGATGCCACTCAACAAGCTTCAGATGAGCGCTTCAAGACCATCTGCTTCAATTCGTTAAAAAAAGGCGATCTCCTTTTTTTCGGACACTCTGAAAAAGAGATCAAACATGTGGGCATGTCTTTAAATAAACACTCATTTATTCACGCAACATCAAAAGAAAATCAACCCTGGATAAGGATCAGCCCTCTATCAGATTTTGAATGGAGCGGACAATCGAATGCCAGTTATCCATTTCGAAAAGCGCGTCGCCAAATAGACTTATTGAAGCCCAAATAGCCCTCCTGTTGCGTAAGGTGAGTTTAAAAAATATTGTGAAATTTTTTGTGCGTTGATAGCCGATTGATAACAGCAAAGCATCGTGATCAAAGATTCTGAACAGCTTCTAAGATGAAAAGCTTTTGTTAAAGCTTGAGGTTTGTTATAAAAGTTCTTCTCTGGATGTTTTTAACTCACCTTACGCACCAGGAGGGCTATTTGGGCTGAAGCCAAAGCTCTCGCGGTGGGTATAAGGTCAGTGTTTAATTCTTTAAAACACAAAGGGTGATTGGGATGGAAGATTCTGCGTTAATTAAAAAGGGACAATTCCTCGTTGAGTCAGTAAAGGGAACTCCCCTTTCTATACAAGAGCGGAAAAATCGGGCCATCACACTTGCTGCCCTCATGATGGAAGAAGCGAGGCGAATCCAAACATCTGCCGAAAAAAAACAGCAGAGCCAGCTGGCGGCCATGATGAACGACCCCATCGGCAAAGTTTTCACAACAACCATGACTGATCAATGTTTTCGGAGCCATCGCAATCAACGAATTGCCGATCAACTGGCCTACGTCATCAATCGTTTAGGGATTCCTTCCTATCTTCCTGCAACTCAACGATTATCATTACAAGCATTGGCTTCTTTTGGAAAAACGCTTTCAAGTGTTGCCGTTCCCCTTACCATTCACATGATTCGCAAAGAGACTTCGAATGTCATTCTCCCGGGCGAAGATAAGCTGCTCATTCATCACATGAATAAGCGGCGCAAAGAGGGAGTGAGAATCAATCTCAATCATTTAGGTGAAGCGATTTTAGGTGAAGAAGAAGCCAAACGCCGGCTTGAGATTTACATTGAAGATTTAACCAAACCCGAGGTGGAATACATCTCAGTGAAAATCTCCACGATTTTCAGCCAAATTAACCTTCTTGCTTGGGATGAAACGATTGCCATTTTATCCGATCGCCTTGCCCAACTCTATCGGACTGCGATGAAACATCGCTATACACGCCCTGACGGGATCTCGATCCCTAAATTTGTCAATTTAGACATGGAAGAATATCGAGATTTGCTTTTAACAGTCGCCATCTTTAAAGAAGTCTTGGATCAACCTGAGTTTTACCATTACGAAGGGGGAATCGTTCTGCAAAGCTATTTGCCCGATTCATTTCTCATTCAGCAAGAATTGACCGTCTGGGCCATGCAGCGCGTTGCACAAGGAGGAGCCCCTATCAAGATTCGCCTTGTCAAAGGGGCTAATCTGGCAATGGAGCAATTTGAGTCAGCCTTGCGCCTTTGGCCCCAAACCCCTTATCCATCTAAATCTCATGTTGATGCCAACTACAAACGAATGGTCACCTACGGATGCCAAAAAGAACATGCTAAAGCAGCTCATCTTGGAATTGGAAGCCACAATTTATTTGATATTGCGTATGCGCTACTGCTTCGATCTGAAAATGAATGTGAACAAGAGGTGTGCTTTGAAATGCTCGAAGGGATGGCGGATCACATCCGTCGCGTTGTCCAACAACTATCAAACGATATGCTCCTTTATTGTCCCGCCGCGACAAAAAAAGAATTCCAAAATGCCGTTGCCTATTTTGTCAGACGTTTAGATGAAAACACCGCCCCCGACAACTTCTTGCGCCATGCGTTTGATCTCCAACCTGGAAGTCAGAGTTGGGATCAACAAGTCGAACTATTTTCCACCGCTTGTTTAAATATTGCTCAAGTTCCTTATTTACCAAGGAGAACACAAAACCGGCTCATAGAAAAATTTTTTCCTCTCTCTTCGTGTTGTTTTAAAAATGAGGCGGATACTGATTGGGCTCTGCCCCAAAACAGGCGCTGGGCTGAGCATATTTTAAGAGAATGGAAGTCGAAGCCACACTCTCTCATCCCATTAGTGATCGGGGGGCAAAGCACAACCTCTTGCGAAAATATTGCCACAGGAGAAGATCCTTCCAATCCGGGTCATCCTCTTTATCGCTATTGCTTAGCAACTGAACAGCAAGTTGAGCTTGTGATTAAGACGGCAAAAGAAAATGAGGAAATATGGTCTCAAACTCCCTTAAAAAAACGGATGGAGCTATTGGCAAATATTGCAAACCAATTGCGGTCCCATCGAGGTGATTTGATTGGCGCAATGGTTGCAGACACTGGAAAAACCGTCTTAGAAGCAGATGTTGAAGTATCTGAAGCGATTGACTTTGCCGATTATTACCGAATCAATCTCCAAGATTGGGATTCCCTCCACGACATTGAGTGGAAAGCTAAGGGAACAATTTTAATTACGCCCCCTTGGAATTTTCCTTGCTCTATCGCAGCAGGAGGAATCTTAGCGTCGTTAGCGGCAGGAAACTGCGTCATTTTTAAACCGGCCGTTGAATCGATCCTGATCAGCTGGCAGCTGGTTCAACTCTTCTGGAAAGCAGGAATCAGCCGCTCAACGCTTCAATTTATCACATGCGAAGACGACCCCGTTGGAAGCCGTCTCGTCAAAGACCCCCGAATTTCAGCCATCGTCTTAACGGGCGCAACCTCAACAGCCAAGCTTTTTTTAAGAATGCATCCGGGGATCGATCTAATGGCCGAAACAGGAGGGAAAAATGTGATGATCATCACGGGGATGTCGGATCGAGACGTTGCCATTAAAGATCTTGTCGCGTCAGCTTTTGGGTATGCGGGCCAAAAATGCAGTGCGTGCAGCATAGCCATTTTAGAAGCGGAAGTTTACGACGACCCTCACTTTCTCCAGCAGCTTCGTGATGCTGCTGCTAGCATGGCTGTTGGTTCTTCGTGGAATTTGAAAACGAAAATCAATCCTCTTATTCATCCCCCTCATCCAACATTAATGAGAGGGCTCACTCAACTCGAAGAGGGGGAAACTTGGCTCCTCGAACCCCAACAGGACTCCTGTTACCCAAACCTCTGGAGCCCGGGAATCAAATTAGGGGTAAAACCCGACAGCTTTACGTTTAAAAATGAATTATTTGGTCCTATTTTAGCGCTTGTGCGGGCCGATTCTTTTGAACTAGCATTGGAATGGATGAACCAAACCCCGTATGGACTCACAGCCGGGATTCAATCACTAGATGAACGGGAACAGAGCGTATGGTTGAAAAGAGTGGAAGCGGGTAATTGCTACATTAACAGGACAATGACGGGCGCTATTGTTGAACGTCAACCCTTTGGAGGATGTAAAGAAAGCTGTTTCGGTAAAGGAGCAAAAGCCGGAGGTCCTAACTATTTAATTCAATTCATGCAGCCTCGGCAACAACAGCTACCTCATGAAAAAGGAGTTCTCAATCCAAAAGTTAGCGCTCTTTCTTTAAATGTACAGAAAGCAGCCGAATTTGCTTCACAGCTCAATCTATGGAAATCAAGTCTCGACAGTTATGCCTTTTTTTGGAGAGAATATTTTTCAAAAGCACATGATCCGAGCCTCGTCATGGGGCAGGATAATTTACAATGTTATCGCCCCCATCCCCATCTCCTCCTAAGAGGCCAAGAAGGAGACTCTGCCTTAGACCTTTTACGATTTATTGCTGCCGCCTTAACAACCGCCACACCGTTAGAGGTCAGCCTAGAAACGCAAGCCATCCATGATTGCGTGCATGAAATGGGGGTTTCCAACTATTTATCTGTTAAATACGAAACCAATGAACAACTGATCAAACGATTAGAAGCGGATAAAATCAAGCGGGTCCGCCTTCTTCAAAAACCTCCGGCTTTTGTGTTAACAGCACTTGCTGAGGCCGCATGCAACCTCCACGTTGGCGACGTCATCGCCAATGGCCGATTAGAACTGCTGCACCTGCTCCAAGAGGTGAGCATCAGTCGAGATTACCATCGATATGGTCATCTTGGAGGAAGAGAAAAAGAGAAACGCAGCTCATTAATAGGCTGTTGCGATGAACAACAATTACAAAATTGCCAGAGGTCTAGTGATCAATGAGTGATGCAAAGACATTCAACCCTCAACAATGGGATGCTGTAACAACGTTAGAAGGACCTGTGTTGGTCATCGCGGGTGCAGGATCGGGTAAAACCCGTGTCGTGACGTCGCGCATTGTCCATCTCATTGAAAATGGCGTTCCCCCTTCTCGTATTTTAGGAGTGACATTCACAAATAAAGCTGCTGCAGAAATGCGCGAGCGGGTGCAACAATTAATACAAAGTCAAGTGTTGATTTGCACGTTTCATAGTTTAGGAGCGCGCGTCTTGCGCGAATGCATTTCCTCAATTGGCTATAGCCGTCATTTTACCATTTACGATGAAGATGATGTTGAAAAACTGCTAAAAGTCTGCTTGTCAGAGCTTCATTTAAAAGAGAAAAAAATGGAAACCAAGCCATTTCGTCATTTTATTTCCGAATGTAAAAATGCGCTGATTGGACCGGATCATCTACCTGAAAGTGATTTGACAACTGATGTCGAACAAGATTTTTCTGCTGTGTATCGCCTTTATCAACGAAAATTAAAAGAATATGAAGCCATTGACTTTGATGACCTCCTTTTTCTAACGGTTAAAATCTGGCAGGAGCATCCCGACATTTTAGCTCACTATCAAGAGCGATGGGCCTTTGTTTCAATCGATGAATACCAAGATACCAATGCAGCTCAATATGCCATGACCCATTTGCTTGTTGAAAAACATCGCAATTTATTTGTGGTTGGTGATCCCGATCAATCGATCTACTCATGGCGCGGAGCAAATATTGAGAACATCTTGAATTTTGAGACCGATTATCCAGGAGCTAAGGTTGTCAGACTCGAGCAGAATTACCGTAGCCCTATGACGATTTTGAATGTTGCCAATGCCCTGATCAGCCACAATGAAGGGCGATATGAGAAAAATTTGTGGAGTCAGGTGGAGAATGGCGAAACAGTCAAATTATTTGTTGCCGCGGATGAGCGAACAGAAGCCCATTTTATCGCCTCACAAATTGAATATCATCAAGCCAATCAATTACAATTAAACGAGATGGCTGTCTTTTACAGAACAAATGCCCAGTCACGTGTCATTGAAGATACTTTAATTTCCCACGACATCCCGTATATCATCGTAGGAGGAATCTCCTATTATCAACGAAAAGAAATTAAAGACATTTTAGCTTTTTTACGCATTGCCCAATCAGGATCTGACTACATCTCGTTTGCTCGGACAATCAATCTTCCTAAGCGAGGTTTAGGCGATACAACGATTGAAAAAATGAGGACAAATGCCACTCAAGAACAGATGACGATTTTTAGCTATTGTGAAGCGCTCTTAAGAGAGGAGCCTCTTAAAACAATTTTACGTTTAACGACAAAACAAAAAGAGAGCCTTCATGAATATCTTCACATCATTCATGAGCTTCGTGTCATCGGTAAACAAGGATCAATCCGTGATCTTGTCTTAGCTGCAATTGAGCGAACAGGCTACATGAGAGTCTTGCAAGAAGATAAAGAGACGTGCGACGATCGAAAAGAAAATCTAGACGAACTAGTCACCAAGGCTGTCGAATGGGAACTCTCAGCTCCTGATCCGTCTTTAGAGGCATTTCTCGAAGAATTATCACTAAAATCGAGTTTAGATGAAGCTGATGCAAGCCGCGATCGGATGAGTTTAATGACAATCCACAATGGAAAGGGACTGGAATTTACCGTCACATTTCTTGCCGGACTAGAAGAAGATCTTTTTCCTCACATTAATTCAAAAAACACCTCAGATGCGATAGAAGAAGAGCGTCGCTTGTGTTACGTCGGATTGACCCGCGCAAAAAAATATCTTTATTTAAGTTATTGCCAAACACGCTATTTATGGGGGAATTTGCGCTTCCAAAGGGCTAGCCGTTTCTTGAAAGAGATGCCCAAGGAGTACATTGAAAAAATTTCTGCTCCAAAGCCAATATTTTCTTATGGAAAATTGCCTCAAAGAAAGCATGTGCCATCTATTCAAAAACCTCCAGCCAAAAAAAGTGAATCGTTTCATCCGGGAGATCGCATTTTCCATAAAGAATTCGGCATCGGCCAGATTCATGAAGCATATGAGGGGTCAATGGGGTTAACTTATAAAGTGTTGTTTGATAAAGGCCAAACTTTTAAAACACTTGTTGCAAAATTTGCTGTATTGAATCGTATTTAGCAATTGCTTTAGAGCCTGTTCAGAATCATCATCCGTGTGTCGTCGGTTCAAGTCAGGCTGCCGCTACATCATTTTATCCAGTTCACATTATATGGCACTGTTAACAAATTAGTGACGAGTCTATTATATTTATAAAAATATAGTTAATTAGATTTAAAAATTTACATATTAAACACATGATCAATTGTTTGTGAGAGGCTAGAAAATTGATGAATCATTGACCTAACTTGTGCTTTAAACCAACCCCAATATTTCTCAATTGGATTAAGATCAGGAGA
>JBIRBM010000082.1:0-1811 GCA_044326545.1 Parachlamydiaceae bacterium
AGGGCTGTTGCATGTTGATTTTGGCAAATCAGATAATCTGTATAGATATCAAGAATGTCTTGAGGCATATTTTTTCCATTTTTTGAAAAAAATTTACCTCTTTAGCTCACTCTTTTCAAGACCTGGCTGCGTAAGGTGAGTAATAAATATAAATCGTACGCAAGTATTTAAATTAAATAAATAGTTGTTTAAAATTAATCAAACAACTAAAGCACTTAACTCCGCTAGTTTATTTATTTTGCTTGCTGTCTAGTTTTCTTAGCTCTAGCTGAGCAGCTTGATTCCCTTGCACAGCAGCTTTTTCTAGCCAGGGGCGTGCTCGTTCAGGGCTTCCATAACTTAGATAAATTGAACCAATTGCTAACTGCGCTTTATCAAATCCCTGCTTAGCTGATTTTTCTATGTAATCAACAGCTAGAGCTTTGTCCTTTTTGACCCCTTCACCATTCAGATACATAACGCCTAAATCAAATTGTGCTTCTTTTAGTCCAGCATCAGCTGCTTGTTTCAATAGAGCAAACGCCTTAAAAATACTTTGTTTTGTACCTTTTCCATATAAGTACATCATTCCCAATTGATATTTTGCGGCAGGATTGGCCCTTTCTACACCTTTTTTGAATAACTCAAATGCCTTGCTGTAATTTTTTTGCACGCCATCACCCAAAAAATACTTTTGTCCCATGATTTGCATGGCTGTTGTGTCATTTTGAGCTAATGCTTTGTTTAACCAAGCCATCCCTTTTTCGTTATTCTTCTCTATCCCTCGCCCATAAAAATAAAGATCGGCTAGTTCGGCCTGAGCTTTAGAATTACCCTGGATGGCTGATTTTTCCCACCAGATGGCGGCGTTGGGATAGCTTTGTTCAAATAAGAACCCATCGTTATAAAGGCTTCCCATTAACTCTTGAATTTCGGGATCTTTTCTTGTCTCTTCATTGTTCAAATACATCAGCAACTCACTGATCTGATTTGCCTTCATCAATTGATGAGCTCTATCTATGGGCGAGATTATCATCTCTTCGTCAGCTAACGACGAATCTTGTCCTGGGTTTTGATTCAATATTTTAGGCTGTTCCCCTGATACCAGATTGTTAAAAGCCAAAAGAAGGCAAGAACAATATAAGGTCAAGTTTCGCATTTTCTCTCCTGAATGATCTAAACTCATTCTTGAATATGTTTTTAAGGTATATCCCATAGTCATTCATAATACGGGATTGGTTGTTAGTAATTTTTCTTACTCGTTGATGTTTTGATTTTCAGTGATTTTTTTAAGTTTTAATTGATATGCAAAGAGTTTTTTTGCGCCCTGTCTGAGAATATTTTCTAGATCTGTTTTTAAATTCGAAAAAATGTCATGCTTTTCCATGAGCGTATTCCTCTTTGTTGAAGATTTTTTTAGTAGATTATCTTCGAGAATACGCTCTTTTTTTTTATTCTCCTAGACACAACTTTTGATTATATCTCTTTTCGGAAATTCATCCTTTTACTCTACGATGTTCCTTTGCTTAAATTCAAATTTAAGTGGTTAGGACTCGTAATCAATCATTCGAATTTTCCTTACTCGATTTTAATTCATATAGCAAAGAGCATTAAATAGATTAATGAGTTTCACTTGATTGATGTGGTTAACTTTGGTGTTTCCGAGATTTGGATTATAGCCAAAATATTAGAAATTAGTTATAGTATAAGCAACCTAAAATTTTTCCCATGATTTCTAAATGACATACTCGATTGATTTTCGTAAAAAAGTGCTCTTAATAAAAAAACAAGAAAACCTAAGTTTTTCCCAAATCGCAAAACGATTTGGAGTA
>JBIRBM010000086.1:0-1617 GCA_044326545.1 Parachlamydiaceae bacterium
AGTCCACCCGTCAAAACTCTCAATTTTTGATTTGAGTTGAGACAAAAACGAACTCAAGGTCGTCGGATCTATTTTTTAATCAAGTTAGCAGAGGTAAAATTGATTCATTTTTGTGTCAAAATGCCCAAAACTCAAATTTTGGGCATAGCTCCGCCTTAGTAGTATTAAGTGAAGTAGGCTTGCTGGCTATGTAAAGGCTATCATCCTTGCAATAGAGCGAAGATTAAGGCCTATTGCAGAAATTAAGGGATTAATAATATCTCCAAAGATGCCTTTGAGATAGTTTCTACCCATTCTGCCATATTGCTTTAGATGGCCAATGATAGGTTCTATGGCACTTCTTCTCTTTTGCATGAGTCTGTCTTCTTTTGAGAGATTTTGCTTTTTGGTATTTGGTAAGTATATCTTGCCTTTTGCTTTGTGGTTATGACCTCGATAGCCTAAGTCTACAAAGTATTTGGCGGGACTAACTCCGGATTCTTTAACAGCTGATATCGTTTGATCAAGCGTATGTCCATCATAAGGATTTTTGTGGAAGGATTTTACAGCCAATACAAAATTACCTCTGCCGCTCACGGCTAAGCTGACTTTATTCCCAAATTCATACGGTTTGTTGAGCTTACCTTTGCCTATACATTCTACCTCGGGAGCATGAAAGCTATAGATCATTTTATGTGACTGCTTATAGATCTCCTTCTCTTTTTGATTTAAAAATGACTGAGCATGAATATCTTGAGATCTTAACAGTACCTCTCTGTCTGTGCCTGATAGTTCTATTTTTGATTGCTCTATTGCTCGGATTGCCATGCGAACAAGTCTGCCAAGGCGAGTCTTTAAGCTCTTCATGATTTTTGCCCTCTTTTTCGCTTTGCTAGCTTGTTTATACCTCCATAATTTGATCATAGAGTATTTAAAAGCTTTGGCATAGGTATCGTTGACCCTGATCCCGAGCCTCTTGCAGAGATCTACTATCTCTTCTCTGGCTTTCTCCATTAAATAGACATCATGCGGATGTTTGATGTTCTTGATCTGAACAGTTGTGTCAATAATCGCTGAGTCCAAGTCTTTTTTTTTAAGTCCTCCAACCTTAATTCCAATGCGTACCAACTCCTTAAGAATAACATTATAACCGGCTTCGCCTAAAATACTTCTAAATCTCCGAATCGTTGCTTCCGAAACATCAACATCTTGCTGTGCATATTCGAATCCACAGAAATACTGCCAATACATATTCTCTTGAAGCTCTTCGGCAGTGAAGGCATCCGATCCATTGTACATAGCTTGTAGCATTGATAGTGCAAGCATCACTCTATGCTCTTTACGTGATCTTCCAACCGCCTTGATCTCGACATCTCTCAATGCTTCAGACTCAAGAAATTCCCAATCTATTAATTCTCGTAGCTTATATAACTTATTTTTCGGGTTTAATTTGATAGAAAAATTTTCTTCAAAGAACCTACCTTGCTTTTGTTCAAAAGTGCGATTTTCTATAGGCATACTTCTAAAAATCCTTAAGGTTTATTGCCTTATAGTACTGTTTTCTTATGGATTCTTCAAGAAATTTATTAAGATAATAACTTACAAAACAATAAGTTAACTTATTTTAACGGGTGGACT
>JBIRBM010000091.1:0-1424 GCA_044326545.1 Parachlamydiaceae bacterium
CGAAACCAACCATTCGCGAGCTACCCTTTAAGGTATGAAATGCTCTACGCAAAGTAGATTGTTGTTCAAGATTTTCTGGTGCTTCCAATAGAGAATGAGCAGATGCAAGTCCAGTTTGAATAACTTCAGTAGCTTCTTCTAGGAAGATATCTGTAAGTTCATGTACTTCAGATATCTGTTTTTTAGCAACAGGTTCAGTAACAATTCTCTCAGCTTCCTCTTTTGCAGAATCAACAACAGCAATGCTATTGACAGCCAGAGCGGTACTGTTTTCAACTATCATCTTAGATGACTCATTGTCAACAGATACAGCTGGTGTCTTTGCCTCCGCTTGCAATGTGTAGCTATCAACAGTTTGTTTTGCTCTACCCATCAAAGGATTTAGAGTGCCTGATTTTGTATCGAATACAAATAGTTTCTTAACCAACGCAGGTTGGTAATTGAGCATATCGATTAAAAAACCCAGTGCACCTAAATTACTGCCGAATTTATCAAAAACACCGGCAACCCGAGCTTGATCAAAATTAAAACTAGGGAATTCAAACTCCTCAACACGATCTTGCATATTAGCAACAGCGTTGGAGGCTTCTGCCAAACCAAGGACAGAAAAAATCCCTTTCATTTGGCTTAGTTTTCCTGGTACGGACTGTAATACTTGAGGGATGCTTGGTGATCTGAAATATTGATCGATTGTTTTCTCAACCTCTGTCAAGCAAATACGCAATTCACCAACCACACTTCCCATAGACTCTCTATCGCTAACTCGACGATACAGCTCTTCAATCCAAGGCTCAACGGTTTCTGCATGTTCACCATTTCTGACTTGCTCAATTCTTTGAGCTAACTTTTTAGCGCGAAGCTCCATTTCTGAATCGGTCGAGCCCCAACCTTCAAAAACAGCTTCTAAATACAAAATCGCCGTCGCAACTTCCATGGCAAACTCAGCGCTCGGCGCTTCCTTACTCAGTACCACTGAATCGGTTGCATTAACAAGTGCCTGAGCTAAAGTCTGACTAGATGGATACAACTTAACCAAGGATTCTGATACCAATTTGAATTGCTCAGAGGTACTTCTAATTTTATGTATGTCCCCGCCAGATAATGCAGTCCATAATTCCTTTGCAACAATAATTCTTTTCTTTGCCAGAGCTAATACTGCAGGATCGAAATGACCAAAATGACTCACTTCATAATTTACCTGGCTTGGTTCATTTAATGCCCAAGTTTTTTGTATAACTGTCAAACACGGTGAATTTTCTTTTTTTTCTATTTTCGCTTGAGCACACAAGAACAGCATGTTTTGCATGAATTTGTCAGAGAAAACCCAATCGCCATGCTTCAGATTGTTGTAGTGAATCACAACTCCGGCAGCACATCGCTTCGCGTAAATATCAATTGGTAATAAGCTTTGCGCAAGAGCCTCA
>JBIRBM010000072.1:0-2564 GCA_044326545.1 Parachlamydiaceae bacterium
AGTACGGTCTAGCCACGCTAATTTTTTTAGCGTTTTTTCCGTTTCTTCGGATAAAATTACGTTTGTTTTCATTGTGCAATATTAGTAAATATTATTAATACTAACAAATCCTAAGTAAAATAAAGAGCATTTGTTAGTATTATCTTTATAACTTGCTGAATATCAATAGTACAAAATACACATTCTGATATACAATCGTTAGGCGCAATGCTAAGAAGGTTCTTGGATGTAGCTAAGTATATGAGCAATCACATCTATTGTCCATCCGTTTCCTATCATTTTGTATCGTTGGCTATCAGAAGCTATTTTCGTATATCCATCTTTTACAGTTTGCAATCTTTCGCATTCCAAAGGAGTTAAACGCCTTATTTTTCTTTCGTGTTTTATAGCGTGTGTTCCGCAACTCATTTGGGCCATTAATGCAGGGCTTATTCCGTTTGTGTCATAAATCCTATCTTGTTGGTATGGTTGTTTCCCTCCGCTTTTTGTTGATGGATTTAATTGCATTACAAGGTTGTCTTTCTGTACGCTTGTCAATGTATTTGTTTTCCCATCATTTCGTGGTTCTAGTTGCTGAATGTTTTTCTTTTGTGTTTCATGGTTCAATGATTCACGCCCTCTCATTGCCACACATTGAAATTCTACTAATTGCCCACAAGATTCATCGGTTCTAGCCCTCGCACACAATGTGCCTGTTTTGTCTCCTTTATCCCTAAATCCTTCGTCTTTTCTAAAATCTAACGCCCTTACTTCTACTGCATTTGTGTTTCCTGTATCAAGGCAATATGTTTTTCCATCGGTACGGCTTAAATGTCCAGTTCCTCCATGTCCATTAGTTGAACTTCTAGGCATGGTGTTATGAACTACATAATCTGATTCTATTGCTGTGGTGCTTTTTTCACTTTTCAGCATACTTTCAATTCTTTGTTGGCTCAAATAATACTTAACGTCAACTTCATTTTCAAGTATATCTTTCAATAAAATACCCTTGTCTTTTGGTTGTTTAATTATACTTTCCATATCGCCAAATAATCCCATTGGTTTCATGCCTATATTCGTCCAGTACAGTCTTCTACGGTTTTGGGCAGATACTAAAGCAGAGTTTATTTCTATTGGATTTACGCCTATTGCCTTGCTTAATATTCTTTCCCACTTTTCTCCCATTATTACGTTTTCCAGTAAAAAGTATTTGGGCTTTACTTCATTTAGCAATCTCATGTATTCCCAAAATAAATAGCTTTGACCTTCAAATTCGTAACCTTCGGCTTTTAGTTCCAAATAGTGTTCTAAGGTCAATATTTCGGTTTCGCATTTTGTACTCATTCCCTTTCTTTTTCCAGCAAAAGAAAAGCTTTGACATGGGCTTCCTCCAATCAATAAGTCTATTTTTGGGAGCATATACCCATTTACTTGTGTAACGCTCCCTAGTTGTTTTGTGTTCGAGTAGTTGTCCATTGTTACTGAAATAGCTGGTTTGTCTATCTCGCTAGCAAAGTAATTTTCAACAATAAAGCCACATCTTTCCAGTGCTTGTTGCCCGCAACTCATACCATCGAACAAAGAAAGCACAGCACCTAACACAAGCTTTGAATTATGCAAGGGTTCATTGGTTATTTTAGCTTCACACATTTTAGATTCTTTATTCATGATTTATACATTTTGGCGGTTCAGCCTTGCACAATACAAAGCCATTGTCGTTATATACAATACTAGGAAGTCCATTGCAGTGCCATAGCTTTTGCGATGCCTTCAAAGGTTTTTGAGCGATGCTTCTTAAACTCAGGCGTATCATATCCGCATTTTTTGCCGTCTACGACTATTTGTTTGGCGTACCATTCGGACATTTTTGCCCCATTTTTACTGGTATAATACTTTACCTGATCTTCAACATTATCTGTTTCTTTTAGTGGTGGTAAACCTTTTAGCCAAAGGCATGTAGTTTTCTTTACTGGGTCGCCAAACATATATGGTTGTACTATTTGGTCGGGTTTTCTCCATTCACTACTCATTATTCCTATTGGATTTTCAATAGCAATTTTAGGGCAGTCGTGATTGGCAAAAAACATAAAAAAGTTTATGCCTTCACGCTGTCTTCCATCTTTCCTCTTTTGTTCAAAATGTTTTGCACCGCTCACGGCTAGGTGTGTGCATGGAGGAAATGCTATAATCATATCGTACTCATTATAGAATAAATGACTGATTATGTCTTCTTTAAAATGCCATTCAGGATGCCCACCACTACAAGGTAGTATGTCGCAAGAATACGCTTCATGACCCAACTTCCTAAGTTCTATTGTCACCGCTTGGCTTTCTTCACAGCCGACTAATATCTTCATTGTTTCAATTTTATAGTGAATAAAAAGTACTGTATATAACACTACCTATGCGCAAGCTTCGTTCCTCAGCCATGCGCATAGCTTTAGCGTTAGGTGAAATACTATAAACCGCTACCACTGCCATCACGATACAACCTGCATGTAGGATTGTTGTCCATAAAATCAGCAATAATTCGCAACTCATTTGCAGTCCAGTCTCTTGGAGTAATTCCACCACCACAATCCGTA
>JBIRBM010000088.1:0-1507 GCA_044326545.1 Parachlamydiaceae bacterium
ATTTGAAACAGACCCTACATGGCAAGAATTTATCGTTAAAAATGACGATAAAACGCTGCATATCACGATTAACTGGAAGGACAATCCGTGGTTTCCTGAGTCGCTAAACAATCAGCGTCTACGCGATATGCGCGGTGATGCAGGTCGTTATTCGTGGATTTGGGAAGGCAAGTTTCTAAAAATATCTGACAATTCGATTTTAGCTAAAAAGCTAAGGTCTTTAGATTTTACGCTTGATGAGTCGTTTGGCGATCCGCTAATCGGCATCGACTGGGGGTTCAGTGTTGACCCTACAGCAATCATAGAATCATACGTTAAAAATGAAACGCTCTACATAAGACGGGCAGGCTCAAAGGTTGGTCTTGAATTAGACGACACGGCAGACTGGCTAGAAAAGCACGTCCCAAGCGTTAAGAAATTCACATCACGCGCCGATTGCGCAAGACCTGAAACGATTAGCAAGGTTAAAAAAGACATTCCTTTAATCAAAGGGTGCATCAAATGGAAAGGCAGTGTCGAGGATGGTGTTGTCGTCCTGCAATCTTTCAAAGAAATCATTATCCATCCTGATGCTGATTGCTGTTATGCAGAATTGGCAGCGTATAGCTATCGCACCGACAAACATGGCGAGCCGACAACAGACATAGAAGATGCAAACAATCACTATGCTGATGCTCTGCGCTATGCAATCGAACCATTAGTTAAACGCAAAAACGAACCGAAAGTGAGATTTTTATAATGTCGAAATGGTGGCAATTTTGGAAAAAAGAGGAGAAATCATCTAATGCCATACGTTCGATCATGCAAAGAAACTCGGCCTCTTGGTCGGCGCGTGAATTCGTGGCATTTGCTACTGAAGGTTATCGAGATAACCCGACAGTCCGCGCTTGCATTATGGCAAAGCAAAAAGCCGCTATTGAATGTCCTGTTATTTTGGTCAATGAAAAAGGCGAAGCAGTAGAGAATCACCAGATTTTATCCTTGCTGAATAAGCCAAACCCCATGCAGTCGTGGGAAAAGTTTTTAACGCAGATGATCGGCTCGCATGACATTGCAGGCGAAGGTGATGTATTAAAAATTGGCATTGGTCAAAGTGTTGAGCTGTGGCCGTTGCGTCCTGATTGGCTTGAAATTACGACGTTTAGCATGGGCTTGCCTGTTTCCTGTTCTTATACACCATCCGACACATACGAAGAATCGACCGTTAAGCAGTACCAGTTTTCCGAGCTAATGATTTGGGCTGAATATAATCCGTTGTTTAGATGGCGCGGACTTAGTCCTCTTTATTCTGCGGCCTACAGCATCGACACGCTAAACGAATACGCAAAATCTAATAAGGCTATGCTTGAAAACGGCATGACTCCGAGTGGTGTGTTGTGGACGGATAGCGAAGTTAGCGACACATCTTTCAACCGTCTACAAGAACAGTTCAACGGCAAATACGCAGGAGCTAAAAACTCAGGCAAGCCGATGATTTTGGATGGTGGTTTGAAGTGGCAGGGCATGA
>JBIRBM010000024.1:0-30768 GCA_044326545.1 Parachlamydiaceae bacterium
AAATAGACTTCTTCCAGAAACTTCATTTACTTGCTAAAACCGCCATTTTTGGCATCTTTTTTGTAAAATTTTTCGACCGTATGCACGCATACGCTCTCAAAATTTTCAAAACAATCTGCTCAAAAAGGGCAATTTTTTCAAGCAAAGCAAGTTTCCGAAGAAGTCTAATGAATGATGCAAGAGGTCTAGTCTATTACTCACCTTTACGCACCGCTAGAGCTTTGGCCTTGAGCCCAAATCCCCGTCCCGGTCGGTAAGATGAGGATATAAATAGCCCAGAAGCTTGTCTCGTAAATGGGAGGGAATGTCGATTTTTTTTCCCGTTTTACGATCCAAAAATAGATGAACCGTTTTAACCGTGCAGCAAAGCGTGCTTTGATGCAACGTTGATCTTAATGTAAAAGAAGAGTTTGATAAGGATGTGACGGCAACCTCTATTGCGCAATCTCGCCCCGCCTTAATAGGGTGCACATAGTCTGCTTCAGTATGACGAATTGGAACAATCCAATCGGGATGTTCAAACCAATCATTCCAAGAATACTCAAGTGCATGCACTACAAAAAGTTCAAACGCTTGGTGAGTTAAAGAAAAGGCGTGGCCAAAGAAGAGGATTCCCCCCGGATCGGCAAGATGAAAGGAAATAAAAAAAGAATGGGAAAAGGGAGGTTTTATCATAATACTTATTTAAGAACCTATTCAATATCTTTCATCCGATGATGTTGAACAGGTTCTAACTGACCTCTGGAATATGTCAAACCCTTCGGAAGAGATGTATCTAAACAGACTCTGAAAATCATCACTCCCCTTTGTAGCCCATGATAATGGTTGCAACCCCTCCGATTAACGGAATTCTTTGAGTGTCATGAAAGCCATTTTCAATTAAAAGTTTTTGTAATTCTTCGGGTGGTGTAAATGTTTGAATACTTTTGAAGAGGTATTCATAAGCTTGTTGATTGTCGGTCAGCCATTTACCTAAAAAAGGAATTAAGGTGCTTAAATAGAATTGATGGCCTAAACGAAGGAGGGGGGAAGAAGGACGCGTCAACTCCAGAATTCCAAAACACCCTCCGGGTTTTAAGACACGCAATACTTCTTTGAAGCAGAGGTTGGGGTCTTGCACGTTACGGATTCCATAAGCCATTGTTGCGCAATGGGCGATTTCATTTTCTAACGGCAGATACTGCACATCTGCTTCAATATAAGAGATCCTGTGTGAGGAGTTAACATTTATTTTTTTTTCTTTTCTTTTTGCATGTTCCAGCATTTCAGAAGAAAAATCAATGAGATAGGCATGGCAACTCGACTGGTTGTTTTTCAAGTAATCAAAAGCAATATCCCCGGTTCCTGAGCAAAGATCGAGTAAAATGTGCTGAGAAGCTGTTTGCCGGACGTGGCGAATAAGGGCGCGGTTCCAATATTTATGGAGGGAAAAAGATAAGACGCTATTGGCAAAATCATATCGATTTGCAATGCTGTTAAACATGGATTGGATTGTTGCGGGACTGTCTTTATGATACATAAGACAACTCTATGATCGGGTGTGAAAAGAAGATGAGTTTTCTTCTTTTTCTGATTGAGGATTAGATCCAGAAGAAGTGGAGCAAAGGTCGCATGCATGACAACTGTCATCTCTTTTCTTAGTGGGATCTTTTCCGCAACCCTTTTCAAGTCTTGTTTTCCCCGTAATTAACCAACCAACAGCCATTAAGGCAATAGCGAATACAATAATAACAAAGGCAATGACCAAAGTTAAAAATAGGTTAGACATAAAGCTCCTTTTAAAATCTAAATCAGTATAGCACAATTTTGAGGGAAGTGCAATCTTCATTTAATTTGCTTCAGCCCAAATCGCACGATTGGTGGGTAAGAGGAGTTGAAATAGGGGGCATAAAATCATCTGTCAAGCCCGAGGCTTGGGGCTTAAGTCCAACTCTCACTTCCGGTGCGTAAAGAATTTGTTCAGAATTTTTGATCCGATTTTCCCCGTAAAAAAACAAAAAATTTGAGATTTAATGTTCATTTATTTTTTAAAATAAAATTAAATGAAAACCTGTTGATTATTTATGATAACCAAACAATTTAAAGCTATAATGGTGTTAGTTTAAATTGCGAGGTCGTTTATGAATATTCCAAGTCACTCAATCTTTAAGGCTAATGATCATCCCAATTTAGGTGAATTCAAAAATGAATTAAACGAAACAGAAAGTGCTGATGCAAACGACATAATAAAAGAGATATCGAACATAACAATAACGAATTCAATGCATTCAAAAGAAACCGAATTAACAAAAGAAGAATCAGAAACGCTAGAAAAAGATCGAAGTATTTATGTCGTAGATTTTTTTGAAGAAATTAAATCCAATCAGAAAAGAAAAAAAAGAAATTTAGAAAGCCCTATTACAATCACACATGATCATGTAGATCCAGCATCAAAAGTTGTGAATGATTTAACTTTAGAACTTTTTGAGAAAATAAATCTTGATCACAACTTGATTCACTTAGCAGAATTTTCAAATGTCTTATTAAGACATAGTCATTTCCAGGAATCACATTCTGATTTATTAGATCTTTTATTAAAAATTGCCCCGAATTCAACAATAGAAGAGAGAAGTCTCTTTTTGGAATCCTTGGAAAAAAAAGCTGTGTTAGACGATGATTTTTCTATTTTAAATAGCCAATTATTGGATCGTTTTAATAATGAAGAAATCAATCTTCTAAAAAATCACCTTGAAATCGAATTAGCGGATACGAGAGCTTTATTCAAATTAATATTCGAAACAATTCATGGAACCAGTCCCGAGTTCGCAAATTTTTTACTAGGAACACTAGACTTAAATGCCGAGAAGTTATTAAAAAAAAACACTTCTATCAGTCTATTTAGATCTTCCGTTCTTAAAAATATCGCTGAGATGATCAAGGAAGCGAAATCACTAAATATTGATTTATCTAAAATATCCGACTTGCATTTACTTTCTTGCAAACGGAGCCGTTGGAGAATTTTAACTGCGCAAACTGATGAAGAATCGGAAAGTACAAAAAATAACATGTCCCATTTAATGACCTTAGGTCCAATAGGACAAGGAAGTATCAATAAAGTGAATTTGGTGTGGGATAGGAGCAGATCAACCTTTTTCGCTATGAGAACGGCCGATGATGTTTCATATGAAAAAATCAGGAAAGGAATTGAAATCGTTGAAGAAATCCGAGGCAGATGCTTATTTAACGATGGGATTGCCAAGCCAGGAGAGCTCATTGTCTTAGAAAAAAATAGAGATGTTGGAGTTCAATCTTATTATGCTTCTTTAGAAGAACTTGCTATTCATCGAGATTTAGCCCAGCAATTTTCTCTTTTTAGAGATCATCCAAGAGAATTGATGATTCAACTGATTGAACAATTCGTAGAATTGCAAAAAAGCCGCGTTGCTTTAATCGACATAAAACCCGCTAATATGAATGTTTATGAAATGAATGGAAAACATGTTGTAAAGTTTTCCGATCTGGATGGGGCTAAAACAGCCCACTCAATAAAGCGGGATCTGCATCAGGCATGGCAGAAGTGGGTTGAGTTCCACGGAGACAATCCTGATACATTGAAAGATGCTCTTAAAAATTTAACAGAACATGGCAATCCTTCTTTAGTCTTAGATTTTAGTGAGGAGGGGAATGTTTATCGCTTATTTAGAAAATCGATCATTGACATCACGAGCACTTATATAAGCCCTGGTTATTCAACAGGAAGTAGAGAGTATGGGCAAAAAATGTTATTTGAAAACACCAAATATGTGTTTGCTAAGCTGTCAGAAATCGATACAACACAACAATCATTTGACGACGTATTGACCGAAATTGCGGATGGATTAGTGAATCGTTTTCAAAAATTAGACTGTCACTGCATAGGGTCTTCGTTGCTTGAGGTGCTTGTTGACTTGTCGGAAAAAGAAAAGCGGCTTCGCTACAAACTATTAAAAGATGCTTTTTTAAAAGAGTCTATTTTAAAATACGGAAAAATGACAGAACCCGTAGCTGGGGTTAATTCTCTGATTTCTTCTGAGCCTATCTCTGATTCAATCAGCACGAGAGGAGAAAATCCTTACAGTAGAAATTACCGCAAAGGAAAGGGATCGCCTTCAGTTTTAAAAGAATCTACACCTATCATCGAATCCTCTGCGGAAGAAGCGTTGATCACATTAAAAGAAAAGATCGACGAATACTTGATCAAACTACCGGATAATGCGAAACTTCCCGTCCAAACATCAGAGATTCTTTTAGATTTGATTAGCGGAAACCTATCAAACAATGAAGAGGGGTTAGCTAGACTCACAGCTTTTATAGACGAAATGAAGCAGCTAGGCAATTGATCACTCACGTTACGTACCGGAAGTGTGATTTGGGCTGAAGCGAAAGCTCTCTCGGTTATCAAAGCTTAGAAAAAGGGGGATATCTCTCTCCATATTGATCCTTTTGCAACCTTTCAAGCCGAAGAGCTTTCGCCTTGCCAAAATTCGCATTTTGAGCTTCAATGAGTCTATGTCGAGGCCTGTTCTATTATTTTAAAAACTTACCTTCAGCCTACATGGCACTCTTGGTACTGTAAGGTCAGTTAAAAAGGAGAAAATCGTGAGAATTTTATTGACTTTGGTTTTATCATGTCAGTTTATCTTTGGGCTAAGGGGGGAAGAAAACCCTTCATTCTCTCCATCTCCTTTAACGTTTGAGAAAAATCAAGAAGCTTTGCTTAACGACACGCTCAATTTTGCTCATAAACACCAAAAATTTCGAGAGTTGGTTTTTAAGCAGAATGAAGGAGAGTTTATCCGTCTCATTAAGGAAGGGCAAAATCCTAAAATGCTTTTCATTGGATGTAGTGATTCACGTGTTGTTCCCGAATTGATTTTGAACGCCAACCCTGGCGATCTCTTTGTGATTCGTACCGCAGGTAATTTTGTTCCCCCTCTCATTTCTCAATCATTCGATGGTGTTTCAGCAACCATTCAATATGCTGTTGAAGTCTTAAATATTCCTCATATTATTGTCTGCGGTCACTCCCACTGTGGAGCCATACGAGGTCTTTTTCAAGAACTTGACCCAAAAAATTTGGGCCTTGTTCAAAATTGGATTAAATTAGGAGAGGAAGCGAAGCGACTGACTTTACAAATCGCGACTTCTTCCACTCCTAAAGAAGAAATTTATGGGACAGCGGAAGAAATCAATGTTCTTATCCAATTAGAGCATTTGCTCACATTTCCTTTTGTAAAGAAAGGGGTTCAGGAGGGGCGTATTTTACTACATGGCTGGTACTTTAATGTGGAGAAGGGAAAATTATTTTTTTATGATAATGAGAAAAATCGTTTCGTTCCTTTTATTGAAAGTTATCTAACTCACCTTGCCCACCCCGAGTGCGATTTGGCTTGAGGTCAGAAGTTCTCCTAATCACCTGTTACAATTCTTTGATCCGATGATTTAAAGCATCGAGATCAAAGATTCTGAACAGATTCTTTGTTCAGATTTTATTCATCATCTTCATCATAATGATCGAAATCGTCATCGTCGTCTTCGTCAAAATCATCCTCAATCAAATCTTTCTTTGGGAGAGGTTTGATAGGATTCGATTTTTTTATTTTTGGTAAAGCTGAAAGAGGAATATAATCGACCCAAATCGGAGAACTCCATGCCATATGCCCATCTTCTTGGGTCGCTCGCAGGTAATAATAAACAAAAGGAGGGCGTTTGTCTTTCGATGGGAACGCGACTTTTTCTAAAAGAATCATATCATCATATGTAAATTCAACAGAATAATGATCCGGTTCAAATGTTTTGATCACTTTTCCGTTTCGAACGATCTCCACTTTTTTCAGTTTCGCAGTTCCTGCAACGTATCCGGAAAGATGGCGATTGATGACGAGACCTGGTTTGTCAGCTGTACTGATTTCTTTTCCCATCGCAATTCCTGCTAAATAAAGACCGACGATCATCCGTTCCCCGGTCGTCGCAAAACAAGAGCGTTGATAAAGGGCTTCAATCAAGGCTTCTCTTGTGTGGTGAGCGGCGATGATGGCAGTTAATCCAGGTGAGTATTGCGCTTGATCACTTTCGTATAAATCAGCGTATATCCCCCTATCATCAAGGCCGCCTGCAACAAATCCAAATCGGCAATTGCGTTGTAAGGCTTTTTGAATTGATCCTTCAGCACTTTCTTGAATACCGGTTGTTGAGTGAATGGGAAGAGGATTTCCCTCTTTTTTTGTCGTTTCAGAAGATCCCCACGCATTATAGATTTCCACAACCCTTTCGAAATCAGGGTCAAAGTTATCGAAATTGTATTCACTTCCCTTTGCCATTGTAAAACAGGGGATTGAAATCAATTCTTTTGGAGAAAAGCTTTTGTAAATTTTTTTAAGGGCACTGTTTTTCAGGTCCTTTTGGCGCAAAATCGGTTTATTTTCTTTTGCATAGATAATATGGCGCAATCCCTCAGCCTTATTATCTCCATTCCATTGAAAACCTAGGAAGGTTGTAAAACGCTCATCTTCATCAAAGTCAATGATGTTTTGTGTGATAATTTTCCATGTGTCATTAGAGGTCTCTTCTTGGCTTTCAAATGGAGAAACGCCGCAAAAATTAAACGCTTTATCATCTCGAAAGTGTCTTAGGCAGCTTTCAATATTCTCTGTTGAGTCATAACGCTCAGATTCTCCATGTAAAATCCCCCAAAATAGATGGTGATTGCCGTCCGGATAGCAACGGATAGGCGAAGATCTAAACGTTTGACCTGTTGCCGTATTGAGCAATTGGATCGTATAGACTCCTACTTCATTAAAGTATAAATTCGGAAGAGAGATAAAACCGGTTTCAGGAACAAAGAGCTTCCAATTTAAATTTTCTCGAAGATGTTCATGCGATAACTCGATAAGCGTATTATCGGGAGCATTATTTGTTAAATTACCATATTCATCTTCAAAACGGACGACAGCGTCAAATCTCTTGTTTTTTGCAACGAATGAAGGGGTTAGAATCCGTATATTGAACAGTTCTGCCCCTCGGATGTCTATGTTAAAAACGTCGGGATCGTCGTAGATTCCCTTGCCTGAAGGGTCAATGTAAAGTAAGAAAGGACGCCGCCGCTGAGCAGTTGTCTGTGCTTTTATCCCATCTCCTTTTTTAGGGTTTTCTCCCTCTTTTGCACCCAATATGATCTCAATTTGTTCGCCCGCCTCAAGGGGAGCTTGCAAGGTAAATCCAAATTGAGGAACAACGCTCTCAGAAGATTCAATCTCAGTGGCAGGTAAAATTTTACCATGACTAAGGCGCAGATAAATAACAGGATCTCCTTTTTTTAAATTGACTGAAGGAATTTCCCAATCAATCTCCCGCCCTTTAGATTGCAAGTCAAATTTAAGTCGTGTTCCTTTTGGAAGCGTCACAGAAGGCGTGTAGATGAATTTCCAAGTTCTAGCTTCTCCAGCTAAAGCGCTGCTTGGTTCACAATAACAAATAGATCGACGCATGTAGTTGACTCCTTTCGTCTAAAATCTCAAATATAGTCTTTTAATCGCGGCCGGATTGTTTAAAGCCTGTTTCAACAGGTTCTTAAGCCCTGTCCAAACGCAACATTTCAACGCCCCAAAGTGGAAAAATGGTGTTTAAACAGCATAATCGATCACACGTTTTTCCCGAATGACAGTTACCTTGATTTTTCCGGGATAAGTGAGTTCGTGCTCAATTCGCTTAGTCAATTCCCTGGCTATATTCACCACTCCGTTATCATCTACCTGATCGGGAAGGACGATAATTCTTATTTCCCGTCCGGCTTGCATCGCATAGGCTTTTTCAATTCCATTGAATTCAAGAGCCATATCTTCTAATTTCTTTAGCCGTTTGATGTATTCTTCCACAGCTTCAATTCTAGCTCCTTCACGAGAAGCTGAAATTGCATCTGCAGCACTACAAAGATCTGCTTCTATTGTAAGAGGAGCCATTTCCTGATGGTGGCAGCCGATTCCGTTTGCAACTTCTTTGGTTTCTCCATATTTAATCGCAAAGTCATGTCCGATAATAGCGTGCGAACCTTCAATTTCGTGGCTGACAGCCTTTCCAATATCATGAAGAAGGCCGATCCGTTTGGCTAGGCGTATATCGAGCCCTAACTCTGCAGCCATCATTCCCATGAGGTACGATACTTCAAGAGAGTGATCAAGGACATTTTGACCGTAGCTATACCTGAATTTTAACTTCCCTAGCAGATGAATCATTTCAGGATTAAGGTTCATCGCTCCCGCGCGTAAAGCAGCATCTTCTCCGTACTGCTTAATTTGTTTGTGTATATTTAAGGTCGATTTTTCAACAACCTCTTCAATGCGCGTCGGATGAATGCGGCCATCTTGGATCAATTCGGTTAGAGCAATTTTTGCGATATGTTTTCTCACAGGATCAAATCCTGATAGGACAACAGCCCCCGGGGTGTCGTCAATAATAAAATTGATCCCAGTTGCTCTTTCTAATGCGCGTATATTTCTCCCTTCGCGTCCAATGATCCGTCCCTTCATTTCTTCATTTGGAATAGAAACTGTACAGACAGTGGTCTCGGAAGCGCAAGAGACTGCTAAACGATTAATTGCTGTTGCAATAATGGTTCTAGCTTCTTTTTCAGCCTCCTCTTCCGCTTCTTTTTTCATACGCCGAATCAGATTCGCAGCCTCTGTTTTGACTTCATTTGTTAAACGAGCGATCAACATCTCTTTGGCTTCTATTGAGCTTAGACCTGAAGCTTTTTCTAATTGGTTTAATAAAAGGGCGTGAACCTGAGTGGTTTGTTTTTTTTCTTCATCAAGTTGAGCTTTTCGTCCAATCAAGACAGCTTCCCGTTTTTCGATATCTGAGAGTTTTTTTTCAACCAGATTCATTCGACTTTCTAGCTTATCTTCCCGGTGTTTAATTCTTTCTTCTTCTCGCTGATTTTTCTTTCTTTCGTTATGCCATAGCTGCTCGAGCTCTCTTTGGTGTTCAACCTGCTTTTGCTTAAGATTGAATTCAGCCGCTCTTTTTAATTCTTCCGATTCTTGTTCAGCTTTATTGAGAATCTCTGCTCCTAGGCGTTTAAAACCCCCAAGAGCAAAATGGTGGTAGATCCAAAAAAAAAGTGTTCCTAGAACACTCCCAATCAAGAAAATCAATAGATAGAGAGCGAATGGATTTTCATTCATGAGTGTTCTTATCCTTAGAAGATGGTCATCATTTTGAATGCTTTTTAGCGCACAGATGAGAATAATAAATTTAGATTTGAAAATCTAGCTCTAATCCTGAGTTCTGGAATTTTATTATGAGGTTTCATATTGGTTTCAAGGCGAGAGAAGCGGTTTGATTCTCAGTTTTTCTACCCGGCGATCGTCAGATCGCAGGACTTCAAGTTCAAAGCTCTCTTTACGCAGAATATATCCTTTGGGTGGGATCATTCCTGTTTGATGGAAAATATACCCTCCAATTGTGTCATAGTCTCCATCTTGAGGGATTTCAATCTTGAATTGTTCTTCAATATCTAAGATGTTCATTCTTGCATCGATGAGCCATCCTCCTTCTGGAAGAGGGAGATAAAGAGCTTCTTCTTCGTCATATTCGTCAGCAATGTCGCCCACGATTTCTTCTAGAATGTCTTCAATGGTCACAATTCCCTCTGTTCCACCATATTCGTCAACGATAATCGCCAGGTGTACCTGCTGTTTGCGGAAATCTTGTAAAAGGTGGGAGATCTTCTTGGTTTCAGGGGTGTATAACACACTTTTGACTAAGGAAGAGATCGGACTTTGCAAAATGGTTTTATCTTCTTTAATCGCATGCTCCATGTATTTGGCTAAAACATCTTTATACATGAGAACGCCGATAATGTTGTCTAATGTTTCTTTGTAAACAGGAGTGCGGCTATAGCCTTCCTTGTAAAGAAGTGTGGCTGCCTTCTCTATGCTTGTATCGTGGCAGAGACTGAAAATATCGACCCGTGGAACCATGACTTCTCTTGCAATCCGGTCTTTAAATTCCATGACCGATTCGATCAATTTTCTGTCGTGAGGGTCTAATTGAGTATTAAAATCAGCTTCTTCGATAATTTCGATTAATTCTTGTTTGGCGTCTTGTGTTGGCTCGTGAGTTGGATCGAAATAAATTGTTCGAGGAAGTTTATGAAAAAACTTTAACAAAACAAATGTCATGGGAAATAGCAGAAGCATCAAAGAGGAGACGAGAGGAGCGGTGATTTTGATTGATCGCTCAGGATAGCAATTTCCTAAGCAGCGGCCTAATAAATCTCCGAAAACGAATAGAAAGAGGAAAAGTCCGCTTAAGGTGAAAAAACCTAAGGGCCAATTTAAAAAAAAGGAATCAATTTTTCCTTCTAAATTAAAGCTCGACAAGATTAAACCATATTCAGCAGCAAGGATTAAAGAGAGTATGGCGTAGCAAAAACGGATGGCATTTTGAGTGAAAATGCTTGCGAGGTATAAATTCTCGTACTCATGAGTGGGAAAAAAAACTCTGGAAAGATAGCGGTAAAAGAACAGCTTTCCTGTTAAATCGAGTTGTTTTTTAGATTCTTTTCTTTCTAAGTATCGAAATGCTGTATTTGCAGCGATCAGACAGCATAAGCCTATCACTAAAATGACGAGAAGAAAAATCACGATTTGAAGAGGCAAAGGGATCTCCTTTTAACGATTTAAAAATATCCTGATTGAAGCTCAAAGTGTAAATGCAGGCTTGAATGAGGATATAACACTTTTCTTTTTATTTTTTAAGTCCAATGTGCGCAAGTTTACAAACAGGATCAAAAAATCTTGCATAGCCTCACTTCGTTGTCCTCTCTCTTGCGTTTGCAAAAAAAGTGTCGGTAAAAATTTTCATTTTTAAGTCGTCTTACCGAGCAGGAGTGGGATTTGGGCTAAGCCAAAACCTTAGTCATTCATCATTATTTATCGGCTGAATAAGAAGATTTAATGATTGAAGGAGGGTGATATGGCGCTCTTCAGCTTTGCGCATCACAACAATCTCTTCTTCTTCAATGTCGTCGTAGCCCATTAAGTGTAGAAGCCCGTGAATGATGTAAAGAGATGTTTCAGTGTAGACGTTTTTTTTATGACGGATTGCGTATTCAATAGCGGTGGCAGGGCAGACAAAGACTTCCCCCATCAGCCGCTCCTCTGGCCTTTCATTTTCTTCATCCATTGGAAAGGAGATGCAATCTGTTGGGGTAGGATCATTGAAAAACTGCGCATGTAGATCACAGATCGTTGGGGTGTCGACAAAATAAATGTTGACTTCAGCGCATGATTGTCCTTCAAATTCAATCACTTTTTGAACAAGGCGTTCCACCTGGAGGGGATCGATTTTGAGGGCTTCTTGTTCGTTCATCACATTAACTATCATAAATCTGTCCCTAAAAATAGATTTAAATTTCTTTATTTTTTGTTTCGTTTTTTTAACGATAATTGACCTTGTTTTACGCACCAGGAGCGCTATTTAGGCTTTGAGTCAAAGCGTCGGAGTTTGAAACCTTGCGAAAGAATGCGCTTCAGTCCACATAGGGCTCGCAGTGCGTAAGGGTGAGTCATTTAAGTGACGTGAGCTCGAATGAGTCTATTTGTTAAACCTGCCGGATGTTAGCCATCCGGAAGGTTTTTAAAATCAATAGGGGATAAAAAAGAATACATGACAATGAATAGACTCAACAGTCTTTCTTAACATTATTTGATTGAATAGCTTGTGGGCTAAGAGATGAAAAAAAATTTCTAAGGAACAAGAGTCTTAGGGAGCCCTGTGACACGTTTGTTTTCAGAATCTTTCCAACGTCCAATTTTTTTCAATACATCAATTCTCTCATAACGTTTTAGAACATTACGTTTTGTCGTTGTTCTACCCTTACCGAAACTAGGATGTCTAGACATGAAGAAACCTATGTTTAACTTTCAAATTATTTAATTTTTGGTATGAAAACCAATTTTGCCAAATCGCCTTCCAAAGCATTAAAATGTTCTTTGAAGCCATTTTGGAGATTGTCTTTAAGAGGACCGGTTTTAGCACTCGGTGCACGATGTTTTCGAGGAAAACGATTGCGTCTCTCAGCTTGTTTACTAATACGTACCATTTGCAGACTCCTTTAGTCAAAGAATACAGTATAAGAAGATGAAGGTTAATAGGCAAGATTTTTTGTTATTGAGATGAGACATTTTAGAAGCTGTCTTCATATTTTTCATTCGATAGCCTTTGCCTCAATCGACATGCGGACTTTGAGCTTGAATCAGGACATGATTGATCACGTCGCTTAACGTCATCCGTCCATTCCCAACATCTTCAAGGGTTTTTGAAAAAATGTCGACATACAGGATGATGTTCCCAATGATTGTTTTGAGTAATAATTCATCCACTTGATCGCCTGTTAACAACACATTGCGAAAATAGATTAAACGGTCCACTTCACTCATTTCAAAGCCGGGCAGCGTCAATGATTTGTTAATCAAGAGAATCAGACGAGACACTTCACTCAGGTTTCTTTCCTCCACTTTAAAGGGTAATGGGAGAAAAAAGTGGATGATAGTGTATTCTTCATGAGTTGAATGAAGTCGAAGAGCTTCCTTTTCTTGTTTAATGTTTTCTTGAAGAAGTTTGATTTGTAAAATGAGATCTCGTCCTTCTTGATCGGGCCCCATCGCGACATACAATGTCTCGATAGGGATTCCATTTTTTTTTCCAAGAATCGTCCCTTTCATCTCTTGATTCTCAAGAAAAAGAAGGATGTTATTTAGGTTGGATTTTATCATAACCCCTTAAGATAAAACAAATTCGCTGATTTGTAATTTAATGAAATTTCGCTTGGCGGCTAGATTGTCAATTGGAATCACATCTAATTGTGACATATTGATATCAAACCCTTTAAAAAAAGAACAGAGTTCTTGAATGTCATTCTCTTCCATTGTTGCCAGTGATGTGTAAACATCTTGTAATACTTTTTTTCCACATTGGCTTGCCTCATATTCGATTTTATATTGAGCCTCAATGTGTGATAGCTCTATTTTAGCTGCATTAATGTCCTGATAGAGCTTAAGGAGGTTTTTAATGCTGTCATCTTTAGCGATTCCTTTAGCCAAATCCGCTTTGATTTCAGACTCTAACACTTCTCGTTGTTTTTGCATCAGGATGACCTGATATTGGCTTTCTTTTATCAGATGGCTGAGGGGATTTGTTCTTTCTTTGTAGCGATCGTAGACGAACAATCCGATGACAATCATTAATCCAACCCCAACCAACACTCCAGTTCCTATTCCGGTTGCCGCGATGGCTGCTGCTGCAACGGCAACACCCGTTCCCACTAATACTGCCATCACTCCGCCGCTGATAGATCCGATCCCCGTCATGATTTGTAGCGAATTTAATAAATGACTGAACCAGATTTGGGTTCTTTGATGATGTTGAATATTATCTCTTCGAATTGTAATGATTTGTTTTTTTAATAGATCTACCTGGGACTGCGTGCAAAGGCTTGCCTGTTTTTGAAGTTTAACGTCTGCATCGATCAGTGCTTTGTCTCGCTCCCTATCCTCATAGATTCCCTGGATTGCTTCTCCACAGATGACGGCTCCACATCCAATTTGTCCTGCAACGGTGGCCGCAATTGCCGCGGCAGTTGCCGTCGATGTTGCTTCAATAACGGAGCTTGAGATGGAGATTCCGCTCGTTAGTGTATTAAGAAAGCCTCCCTTCTTCATCGAAGCGATCCTCTCTTCGATGATTATTTTTTGCTGATTTAATGTTCTTAGGTCGCGCCGTAAATCGAGTTCAATCAGGCCAATATTAGGATAAAGGAGCTCTTTTTCTATTTGATTGATGTCTCTTTTAATTTTATTTAGCTCATCTCTATCTCTTGCAAAACAGATTCCATCTTTTAATGTCTTGAGGACGCAAATGGAAGCTCCTGCGGTATCTAAACCATTTGAAGCCGAAAGAACCCGGGAGTTGTTGGAAAAATTCCATGTTAAAGAGGAGATCGACCACGCAACATTTGTTAAGTAATCATGAGAAAACTCCACCCCTTCTTCTAAAAAAAGGAGGGGTGATTGAGATTCGATTGATTCACTCTCTAAGGAGTGTTGGGCCTTATCACCCTTGATCCGTTCTGCATAAGCCTCTATGCTTTTGCGTGCATTGATCAGAAGTTGGCTTGGAGGGGAATCGGGGTTTTCTAATGAGCTGAGATCTAAACGATAAATGAATTTAGCAATGAAAAACTTTTCAATCTCTGAGACATCTGCATTTAAATGAAAGATTTCTTTTGCACATTCGGTGATGCAATCGTCAATGTTTTGATCAATTGCTTTCAAAGAAAGCAGATCAGAGTCTCTTTTCTTTAATGGGGCAGTGGTGTGGAGCGGTTGAGCTGAATAGACGATAGGAGAGGGAGTCAGTGATGAATTTGAAAGGCTATTAGATTGATGCATATCACATTCCTCATCATATTTTTAAAAACTCTCTAAATTATCATTTTAATAGATTTTGTTTAATTTTTAAATAGTTTTATTTATTGAATTTGATTATTTCGTTGTTAAGTTGTTTTTAAGTTGGTTGATAATTTGTTGAGTTCTTTTTATCTGAGCTAAATCCCGTTTTTTCGATGTGGGAGTTTTTTTAATTAAAAGAAAAGACCTGTTTTTTGGAGATGTGATGCAATGTTGATGGGCTGTTTTTGGATGAACTTTGTTTAGAATTGGATCGATGATTTTTTTTATTTGATTGATTTCATCGATGAATTTTTTTTCATTTTTTCTTTTTTGAACATCTTCTTCTTGATGTTTTTTTTGAATAGATAACAGGTTCTTGATTTTCGATTCAAGGAGCTCATTTTTATTAATGAATGCGTGGTTGGAAGATTTTTGAATCACAAGCTCTTTTTTTAATTCTTCTATTTGAGTTTCAAAAGCAGCTTGGATGGAAGAGTCATACTTGGCATTCGATTTTTCTTGAGTCAGCGCGACATATTTGACCTCCATTTCTTTCAATTTTTTTTCAAGATCTTTAATTGTTTCGCTCAAGGCTGCTCTGTAGTCCAACGCAATATGGACAATCGTGATGACTGTGATGATGAGTTTATTGAGAGGAGATGGGGTTGTTCTAGATAGCAGATAATTGAAGAATACAACAGTGCTTGTGTAAAGAATCTCTTTTTTTTTTAAAAAAATGATTTTTTTTTGAATGAAACTCGACTGATAAGCCTCATTTTTGTGTTGAAAGGCATTTGAGAGCATTTTCATGCTGATTGAAAATAGCGCGTTCAAAAAAATAAATAGGGCGGCGGCGACATGAGGATGATGTTTTATTAGATCGGGGAGGTGATCATCGACATGAAGGGAGGGCGTTAATCCGCCAGTTATCGTTGAATGATTTGAAAAAAAAGGAAGCAAGAAGGTGTTCATGATAAAAAACGCTCATATTTCTTTTAGGGATTAATCACTCAGCCCACATCGTGCTCCCGGTACTTAAGAGACTGTTCAAAATCATCTCGAATTCAAGTTGATCAGATTTTCCAGGCTAATTCTAAGGTGATTTAAATAAATTGTTTGAAAATTATTTCACATATTTTGAATTAAAGAGTCGTATTTGTCAAATTTATTTAAAATTAAATTTATTTTTAGATTGTTTTTGAATAGTTAATGTAACAAGTTTCCGAAGAAGTCTATTTTTCGTGAATCTTCGTCCAAAAAATACCAAAGTCGAAGTTCATGCTCGGTAAATTGTTGTTTTTTTTATTTATTACCATTAATCTATTCAACAATTATCACTCACCTTACGACTGATTAGTCAAACATGTAGGCATATGGTCATTTATCGCTCGTCTGACAGTTTATCCCGTTGTGGTTCGAATGATTTCAGTCTCTATGATGCGAGGAAATGCTCCGCTCTTAAAACGTCCTCCTCTTTGTCGAGCGGTTCGATTCATCGAGATACGATTGAAATTTCGCGAGATAAATTAAAAGAAGATGCTTTGAATCGTCTAAGGCATAAAACTCAGTATGGAATTGCTTATCAGGGGTTTATGCGTATTGGAAAATATCTTTTTTTAGCTGTTGCGATGCCTCCCTATTTTTTGATCTATGGATTGCCAAAATGGGTTCTTGTTGAAGCGATTCCTTTGTTTTTTTCTTTCTCACTTCAGATCATCAAAAAAATTCACTCCCAATCAGAAAAAACAATCGAAAGATTGCGTCAAACAGTTATCTCCCCCTTTCGGTTCCTCAAAAACCTCACACAGGTTGTGTTGCATCCGTTGATAAAAATTGCCCTGCAGATCGGGGTCACTTATCGTCGGTTGCGCGAAACAATCAGAAGAAAAATCAAAGCGAAGATGACATCGATTTTTACTCTCCCTTTTGCGACGATGAGACGAAGAGGATTTTTTTCACGTTTGATGCGTCCTGTTATTGAGATAAAGGGAAAGGTTTTTAAAGCGAGAGAAAAACTGCGTCTGCTTTTTGAAACCGCAAACCGGTTAGTAAAAGAAAGTCCGCAGATTGTCTTGAGTTGGGGAGAGTTTCAATTTCAACGCTTAAGAGAGTCTGCTTTCAGTTTGAATACAAAATGGAAACATGCGCTTCTTCCTTCTCAAAAAAGAGCAGAAAAAGGGGTGAAATGGATTGATGCTCAATTAAAAAAAGGGGGACGCATTTTAAAACAACAACTGATTCCTTTGATGAATCTTTACTGGAGACATTGCCTTCCTCTCAAGCAAAGAATGAATCGGTATTGGAAAACTGGCAGAGGACAAGCCTTAGATTTTTTTCACAATCAACATCAGCGAGCATTCAGATTCCTGCAGAGTTGTCAAAGAATCATGAAGGGGGTGTCATCAGATAGAGTTTGCCATTCTTTGATATCAAATCTATTACACTTTAAATGGCCGCCCTTTCTTAAAAAAATGTTGAGAAAATTATTTTCATCTTCACTTTTTGGCAAAATATTGAACGCAGGGGTAAAAGGAGGTTTAGTGATCACGACAATTCTTTTGGAGGGAGCAATCGTTATTTGGCAGTTATTGGCTAGAATGCGTGTTTTCTTTAAAAATTTCACTCCCTTTCTCCGACTTGCATTCAAGAGGGGAAGTCAAGGGATGGAGCGAGGATTAAAAATGGCTTTAACATTCATGAAACAATCCATTTTTCATCTTGTGTATTATCTCCTTCTGTGGTCCGCAATCTTTTGCATCCTATTTGGTTGGGGATTGCAACTATTAAGCGAGTGCACCGCTGATTGCTTTTCACGTTTTTTAGTGTTTAAATCGAATAGAGGCTAAAAGCGGCTATTCTTTCCAAACCCGCTCTTAAGCAAAAGCGAGTTTCACCACCATTCCTTTTTTTTCATATTCCTGCAATTTTTTTTCTGATAATGCCGTTTTTTCAGGAAGGCTCTCATCATAAAGTTCATAAATTTCCAAGACATTTTCAGTCAAGGCTGTCACGGTAGGGCATAAATTTAGCAGACAGGTGGCTTGATTGACGTTTTGTTTCCCCTCCATGGTGATGGCAATCCATTCTGAAGTGGGAGTGTCTGAAACGATGTGGGGAAGAAAGCTCTCTTGTGGAAACTTCCAAAGGAGAGTGTCAATATATTGAGCGGCTTGAAAATTTGGAACGGATATCAATAATCGTTTTTCTTGCTTAAACGCTTCCTCTGCTTTTGTGTAGATGAATTGAATCTTTGCTCCATTATCTTTGACGCGATAAAAAGTGATGGTTGCTAAAGGACTGCTTGCCATATCCCTCATGAGGTTGAAGTTGCAATTCGCTTTGCCACTCACCTTAAGATGAGTTGAAATTAGGGGCGTCTCATCAATGGATGACACGCCCTAAGCAACTATACCACAAGAGATGATAAATTTCATTGCTTGTTCAACCGTCATATTCACAAAGAGAAGCTGCTCTTGTTTAAACATGAGCATGTAACCGACAGATGGATTTGGAGTTCCTGGAATAAAAACAGAAATCAAATGCTCCGATTCTTCGTTAGATTTATCTAGAACCACTCTTTGGTTTGTCACAAGGCCCAAGGAAAAGCTTTGAGGGTTAGGAAAGGGGACTAAGACCACTAATGAGAACTTCTTTGATGTTGAGGAAAACAGGCTGAAGACAACATCTTGGCACGCTTGATAGATTGTATTGATGATGGGGAGGTTGTGGAGGAGGCGATCGCCAAAGCGGAAAATCATTTTAACAAGAAAAAGGTTGGCGACCAATCCGATTAACATCACACATCCGCTTAATGTCGCGAGGATAAGGAGTTTGCTAGACCATCTCACAAAAGTCTCTGAATGAAATAAAAGGGCGGGGGCTGGAAAAAGAATCCAATCTTGCAGTAACTCTTTCGTCAATTCCAAAAAGGGTCTTGTGAGAAAATTAACGGCAAAATTGACGATGAAACAGGTCACGACGATCGGTAATAAAATCACTAAGCCGCTGCTAAAATATTTTCCCATCCTTTTTCCTACAGTTCCTTGATATTGCTTTCATCTTTGGGGATTGCACTAAAATCAGGAGAGATAACGCCGCAAGAAATAATGTATTTAAAAGCATCTTCAACCTTCATATTTAAGTAGATGAGATCGGTCGGTTTAAACATGACTAAAAAACCGGAGGTGGGATTTGGGGTTGTTGGAATTAACACTGCAATCGTCTCTGATTGAGCGGTGTTAGCTAAACAAGGAATGTTTTCTCTTGTGATCAGTCCAATCGAATAGGTGTTTGCATGAGGAAAGGGAACCAGGACAACCTGTTTGAATGAGTTTGTTTTAGATGTAAAAATTGTTTTGATAATATCTTGGCATGTTTTATAAATCGAATTAACAAGAGGAATGTGTTTGACGATATACTCTGCACATTTAAGAAGCGTTTTAAATAAAAACCAGCGGCCGATAAATCCAAGGCCAATGACGATAAAAAATAAGCTGACAAGAATCAACGATTTTGCGATCAAATTTTGAAGTTGATCTGGATTTAAGAGTAAAAATCCTTCTTCAAATAAATTGTAACGCTCAAACACTGTTTTGACAATCCCCAAAAAAGGGACTGTTAAAAAATTGAAAATGAATCCTACAATCGCTAGTGTTAACGCAAGCGGCAGCAAGATCACTAAGCCTGTGATAAAATGTTTTTTCATCCGTTTTTATTCGCAAAAAGCGCGCTGTGCCTAATGTTGATCATCGTTTTTTTTTGAATGGCTTTTTTGAGGAAAACTTCCGATTTTTAGTCATTGTCACATCCTCTGCCAATCGTTTTTTTTTAGATCCCCCTGTTGGAGCTCTTTTTTTTGCGATCAAAGGAGATGTTTTTCTCAACTCTTTTAGTACAGTTTCCTTTCCTTTAGAATGCTCCGTAGAAACGGCATACCACTTTGTCTCTTGAAAGATAAAATCGATTTCTTTGAGCATCACAGTTAATCGATCGCTTGGAGCATAAAAAGCGCCGTGCCTTGTTCCCCGCAGCCTCATTTTCTCTTCTTCATAAACAAAATAATCTTCTCCTAATTCGGAAATGTGAATGAATCCTTCTAAAAGAAGATCAATGATTTCAAAGTAGACGCCAAAATTTTTGACTCGCGTAATGATTGCCGTGTATTCTCGATAAGGATCTTCTTTATGCATTTGATCAAGAAGACGCAGCTTTTTTAAGGCAATAACACTGCCTTCTGCTTTTGCGCTGATTCTCTCTTGTTCCGAGCAGTGGCTGGCCGTTTTTTGAAGATACTCAACATCATCAGTTTCATTGAATAGGATCCGATGGACAACTAAGTCGACATAGCGGCGGATTGGACTTGTAAAGTGGCAATAGTGAGTGAGGCTGAGGCCGTAATGCCCGATATTTTCGGCGGAGTAAGCGGCTAGTCTCATCCTTCTGATATAACTTGAGGCAAGATAGGGAGCATATGGAGTGTCAACAGCCTCTTCAAATAGTTTTTGAAGATCTTGAGGTGTGGGATAATCAGAGATGCGAAAACCAAAAGCAGAGGCAAGGATGGCAAAATCCCTTAAATTCTCTTCGGCGGGAACATCATGTACTCTATACGTGAGGTTTTTTCCTTTCTCAGCTAGGTCCCAAGCGACCATTTCATTCGCTTTTAACATGAATTCTTCCACCATCTGGTGGGTAATGTCATATGTGATGTAGTCTGTTTGATAAGGGAGCCCTTTTTCGTCGACCAACACGACAAGTTCAGGCAGGGAAAATTCAATGCTTCCCCGCTCATACCGTTTTTGCTTGAGGAGGCGGCATAGTTCGACCATTAAATTGAGAGAAGGAAGGTGAATGCTCTTTTTTTCTCGGTCGAGAACTTTTTTTGCCTCTTTATAAGTGAAGCGTTTAGCGCTTTTGATGACCGATCGAATGATTCTGTGAGAGAGGAGCGTTCCTTGGGAATCGAATGTCATCAGAATAGAAACTGTTAAACGATTGACGTTAGCTTTTAAGCTGCAAAGATTTTCTGATAACGCTCCCGGCAGCATCGGAATGCACATCCCTGGAAAATAAGTAGAATTGCATCTAATGCTCGCCTCTTCATCCAAGGCTGTTCCTCTCTTCACGTAATGAGAGACATCGGCAATATGAACCCCTAAATGATAAATGCCCTCTTCGTCTTTTGTTAAGCTTAAAGCGTCGTCAAAATCTTTGGCCGTATCGGGATCTATGGTGATCGTGGTTAAGTGGCGTAAATCTTCTCTTGCTGCAATCTCTTTTCTAGAGACTTGTTTTCCTAATGATTGAGCTTCTTCAATCACATGATGAGGGAAGTCAGAGCGAATTTCAAACTCTTCAATAGCTGCATAGATGTCGCAGGAAGGGTCGGTAATACTTCCAAGATAGTGTGAAAATCGGCATGTTGTTTCGGTCTCTTTTGAACCCCAATCGGTTACCTCCATGACAATCCGGTCGCCAATTTTTAAAGGGCGCTCCTCTGTCGGTTCAACAACAACTCGCTGCTGAGTGCCTAGTAATGGAACATGCACAATAAACCACCCTTCATGATCAATTCGTCTAATGATTCCGGCCATGTGAGTGCGCGAGCGTGAAAGGATGGCGATCACTTTTCCTTCGGGACCTTTTTCTGAAAAGGATTCCTGGTTAATCAGCACTTCAACGCTATCTCCATCGACGGCATTTTTTGTTAAGTGCTTAGGGATAAAAATGTCTTGAGGGCAAAGAGTTGGATTATCGGGTTGAACAAATCCAAAGCCGCGGGGGTGCATTTTAATTGTTCCCCGGATAATGTCTAAGGCTGAGCGCTTCCACGCATATTTTTCTTGCGAAAATTCAATGAGATTCGATTGGACGAGTTGCTCTAAAACCGATTTAAAGATTGGGACATGTTGTTCAGGAAGAGAGAGCCGCTGCATCAATTCTTCTTCGGTTAGAGGGATAAAACCTTTGCCGGCCATGAATTGTTCGGTGATTCTCAAAAGGTTGTTAAATAACTTTTCCTCCTTTGCGTTACGCAAAGGGGGTTCCTTTTTTTTTGACTTTTTGATGCTTTTTGCCATAGAATTAACGGATGAGTCTCGAATTAAGTTTAAAATCTTATTCCCTATTTTAGCAGACAGGTAAAATCAAAGCTACAAATTAGAGCCTGTGTTGATTTTTTGCCTCTTTGAATCGTGTTAAGGACTAGGGCGTGTCTAAAAAGTCTCATAAACTCACCTGACCCACCACTAAGAGTGCTATAAGGCGAGCTCAAGGTGATTTCTTAAAAACAAATGGAAAAAAAATGAAATACGACCATCAGCAAATTGAAGCTAAATGGCAAAAATATTGGCTGGACAATCAATTATTTAAAACGCCTCATCAGTCACCTAAACCCAAGTATTATGTGCTCGATATGTTTCCCTATCCTTCTGGATCCGGATTGCATGTTGGGCATGTAGAGGGTTATACAGCCACCGATATTTTGGCACGATATAAAAGAGCGCAAGGATTCAATGTCTTGCATCCGATGGGATGGGACAGTTTTGGACTCCCTGCAGAGCAATACGCCATCAGGACGGGGACTCATCCCGCTGTTTCTACACAAGCAAACATCGACAATTTCCGCCGCCAGCTCCGATCTCTTGGGTTTAGTTATGATTGGGATCGAGAAATTGCAACAAGCGATGCAACCTATTATAAGTGGACGCAGTGGATTTTTACCAAGCTGTATGAAAAAGGGCTTGCCTATGAAGCTGAGATGCTAGTTAATTTTTGTCCGGCCCTTGGAACGGTATTGGCTAACGAAGAGGTGGAAAATGGGCGTTCAAAAGAGGGGGGGCATCCGATTGAAAGGAGGCCTTTGCGGCAGTGGATTTTAAAAATTACAGCCTATGCTGATCGCCTAATCAAAGATTTGGATTTGCTTGATTGGCCCGATAGTTTGAAAAAGCTGCAAATCAATTGGATTGGCAAGAGTGAGGGGGCTAATGTTCATTTTATTGAACAGTCAACGGGGGAGGGATTAACCATTTTTACCACCCGTCCCGATACTCTTTTTGGAGCCTCTTATATGGTATTGGCCCCGGAGCATCCTTTGATTGGCAAGATTGTGACTGAAAATCAAAAAGAAGCCGTTCAACTGTACCAAAAGAGTGCGTCGAGTAAGAGTGATTTGGATCGAACGGAGCTCAACCGGCAAAAGAGCGGGGTTTTTACCGGGGCTTATGCCCTCAATCCGGTTAATCAGGTGTTAATTCCGATTTGGATTTCTGACTACGTTTTAATGGGGTATGGCACTGGAGCCATTATGGCTGTTCCCGCACATGATGAAAGAGATTTTGAGTTTGCTAAAACTTATGATTTGCCGATCCAACCGGTTTATGATCCGGAGGGCGAAGAGGAGGCAATTCGTCAAAAAGTGAAGAGGGGAGATCTTTGTTGGGTTGGTGAAGGGGTTGTCATCAATAGCGCTCATCGTGATTTTTCCTTGAATGGATTATCGCTGCAAGAGGCGAAGAAAAAGATGATCAATTGGCTTGAGACTCACCAACAGGGAAGCGGAGCCATTACCTATAAGCTGCGAGATTGGTTGTTCTCAAGACAGCGCTATTGGGGGGAGCCGTTCCCATTGCTTAAATTTGACGATGGGACCATTCGTTTATTGGGTGAAGATGAGCTTCCTCTTTGCCCGCCTGAAGTGTTAAATTACAAACCAACACCTGAGGGAAATAGTCCCTTAGCTCAAGTCACTGATTGGGTCGACGTGGTGGATCCAAAAACGGGGAAGGCAGCGAAACGGGAAACGAATATCATGCCGCAATGGGCCGGGTCGTGCTGGTACTATTTACGTTTTTGCGACCCTCACAATCACTATCAGGCATGGAACCCTGATGTTGAAAAATATTGGATGCCGGTCGATATGTATATAGGGGGTGTCGAGCACGCAGTCCTCCATTTGATGTATGCCCGTTTTTGGCATAAAGTGCTCTACGATTGCGGCTATGTCCACACATTGGAGCCTTTTCAAACATTGCGCAATCAAGGCATTATTGTTGCAAGATCTTATCAAAATCAAGCACGTGCTTATATCGAACCTGAAAATGTGGAAGAGAAAGGGGGGAAATATTTTGATAAAAGAACAGGGGAAGAGCTGACGAGTCAAATAGAGAAAATGTCGAAATCAAAATTGAATGGAGTGACACCCGATGAGATCATTCAAGAATTTGGTGCCGATGCCCTTCGCCTTTATGAAATGTTTATGGGGCCCTTAGAGAAAGAGAAAATTTGGAATACTGATGCGGTCTCAGGATGCCGTCGATTTTTAAATCGTTTTTACGACATGGCGATGTCGAATAAAGTTTCCGATGAAGTTTCTGAAGAGGCTTTGAAGCTAGGTTATCGGCTGGTTCACGGAGTGGCAAAAGATGTGGAGTCTCTTCAGTTTAATACAGCAATTGCCAAGATGATGGAATTTATCAATGAGTTTACAAAGCTGCCTGCCTACCCGCGCTCTGTCTTGAAAATGGCGATCCAGGCATTGTGTCCATTTGCTCCACATGTGGCAGAGGAGGCATGGGAACATTTGGGTTTCAAAGACTCTCTTTCCTATACACCTTTTCCTGTTATTGATGAAAAATATCTCCAAGATGATGTTGTGACTTATGTTGTGCAAATTAATGGGAAATTGCGAGGACGATTGGATTTACCAAAAGATCGTTTGGAAGAAGAGATGTTGGAATGTGCACGAGTGCATCCGAATATTGCCCATTTTTTAGAGGGAAAAAAGATCGTCAAGATCATTTTTGTTCCAAACAAATTGCTCAATATCGTGTTGGATAAATAATATGATTGTTGTTCTTACCGAAAAACCCTCAGTTGCACGAGATATCGCAGCTTTTTTAGGGGCTAAGAGACGGCATGAAGGATATTATGAAGGAAATGGTTACCAAGTGACTTGGGCATTTGGTCATCTGATCTCTTTAAAAGATCCAGAAGATTACGATCCGTTGTTGAAGAAGTGGTCGCTTGCGACCCTTCCATTTATCCCTCTTGAATTTGAGCTTAAGATTGTGGATGATAAAGGGGGGCGTCAGCAATTTTCAGTTATAAAAAAATTGTTTAAATCCTCCTCTTACATTATTTGTGCAACGGATGCGGGAAGGGAAGGGGAACTGATTTTCCGTTATATTTTGACTATGAGTCAATCGACGCAAAAGCCTTGGAAGCGTTTGTGGCTCTCCTCTTTAACTCAAGAGGCTTTAACAGTAGCTTTCCAAAATCTTAGACCGGCAGAAGAGTTTGACAATCTTTATGCTGCAGCAAAATGCCGAAGTGAATCTGATTGGGTCGTTGGAATTAATGGAACCCGTGGTTTTACTGTCCGGTATGGAGGAGGAAAAACCTTATGGAGTTTAGGACGCGTTCAAACCCCTGTTTTGGCGATGATTGTCAAGCGTGATGATGATATTCGAGACTTTAAATCAGAGCCTTTTTGGGAATTATTGACCTTATATCGAGAGGTTAATTTTAAGTTAAAAGCAGATCGTTTTAAAACAAACAAAGAGGTTGTAGATCTGCTTGATGCAATCAAAGGCCATCCTTTTTTCATTACAAAAGTCACCAAAAAAAATGAAAATGAATACCCGCCCTTGCTTTTTGATTTAACAGAATTGCAGCGTGAAATGAATCGTAAGCATGGTTTTACAGCAGCTGATACATTGCAAATGGCACAAAACTTGTATGAGCAAAAGCTGATCACCTATCCTCGAACAGATTCTCGTTATCTCTCGCAAGACATGAAAGGAGAAGTCGTGAGGATCATCACGCATTTGAAAAAGGTTAAAAGCAAAGAGATCGATCCTTTAAATCTATTGCAACTCTCCTTCTCTCATCGATTGATCAATGACAAAAAGGTGACGGATCACCATGCCATCATCCCAACAGGAACCATTCCTCCTTTACTCTCAACTCAATCTCAATGTCTTTATGATGCCATTGTGCTCCGATTGATTGCGGCTTTTTATCCTCCCTGTTTAAAAGAGGTGACGACAATAGAAGGGCGTGTCGATCAAAAACTTTTTCAAGCTCGAGGGGTGAGGACGGTAAGTCTTGGATGGACCGCCCTCTATCCCAAAAAAACAGCGGAAGAAGGGCTGGATTTGCCTCTTTTTCAAGAAGGGGAAAGTGGGCCTCATGCCCCTTTTATCACAGAGGGACAAACAAACCCTCCGGCGCATTACACTGAAAATGCATTATTAGGTGCGATGGAAACGGCAGGAAAGCTTGTTGAAGATGAAAATTTAAAAGAGGTTTTAAAAGAGAGAGGAATCGGAACTCCTGCAACAAGGGCTTCGATTATTGAAACTCTCATCAAGCGGCAATATATTCAAAGATCGAGCAAAAATCTTATCACGACAGATTTAGGACGCTATCTTATTGCTTTAATTCAAAATTCTCACTTAAAATCTCCTGAGTTAACTGGGGAGTGGGAGGCGAAATTAAAACAAATTGAGAAAGGAAAATTCTTAGCTCAAGATTTTATGAAAGAGATCGCTCAATTTACTCATCAGTTGATTGATCAAAGCGATCTCAATCAAGTGGATGAGACCATTTATGGACATTGTCCCATCTGTCACCATCAGATGATAAAAGGGAAAAGGGGAGTTGGCTGTTCAAAATGGAAAGAAGGGTGTCGCTTTGTTCTATGGAAAACATATAAAAATACAGAGTTGAGTGATAGGCAAATACGCCTTCTTCTACAAAAAGGGATTGTGTTACAGCCGATTGAAGGGCATATTTTAACACTCTCTGCGGGAGGGATATTAACGGAGATCCCGCCCCTGCCTTTGGGCGGAAATCGGTCAAGAAAAGTGAGTTAAAAATAATAGATTTGCAAAGGCTGAAGGGAAGCGGCTCTTACCGCAATAGTTTCGGCTAGTTGCTCTTCATCTATTTTTGAAAGTCTTTTGCTTCTGAAGATTAAGGCGCTAATTCTCGATGTTTTAAGATATTTTGCAAAGCTTTCAAATTCTTGTATTTTTGATTTACATCCCCTAAAGTTGCAAGATGTTGTGTGGGGATGGTCTATTAAGTACTGAATGACGCCTCTCATGGATCTGATTTTTAAATAGCCGCGGCCCCAGCCGTTTATTCGAATTCGGCAGGAGTTGTCGCTTAAATACTTGTTGTAGAGTGGGGTTAATTGGTCCGAAGGTAAGAATGAGTTGTGATTAAAAATGCCATAAAACATCTGTGTCAGTAAAGCCTGCTTGGGATTCAAGTGGCGAACAGACTCTGTTTGAATCAGTTGATCTGAAAAACTATTTTTGAGGATCTCTTTATTTTTGTCTCTTATCACAGGGTCTAAACTCAGTGGTGGAATATCTTCCATTAAGAGTCTATCCATAGGTGAAGAGGGAGACTTTGGTAGATCAAAAAAATGAATCGAAGATGACATGGGGGGCCTCATGCTTGGGAAATGTTGATAGACGAAGTCTATTGTCATTCGTCATTTTAGATCAGGTGTTTTTTTTTGCAAAGAGTCAAGTCAGCCTTTCTTTATCATTCACCTTAGGCGCCGAAAGAACGTTGGCGCCCCCTAAATTTCCCCGATTGAGCCCACTAGCGGAATGTGGGATTGAGCTTGAATGAGTATATTTTCACTTTAAAAATGGATGGCATACGATGGAGCATCAAGACTTAATTCCTTTTCTTCCCGATGTGGTTGATGGAGAAGATAAAAGTTCGCCCCTTGTGAATCGGATAAGGAAAAATTATCGGCACATCCGTAAATGGGCTAAGCGCTCAATGACAAATTGCTTTCGAATTTATGACAGGGATATTCGCGAATATCCTTTGGCCATTGATTTTTATGCAGGACGATTCTGTATTCATTATTTTTCTTCTACCCGAGAAACAACAGAACCCTCTTCTGAATTAGTTTTAGAGGTTGAAAACGGTTTGCACAAAATTTTTGGCAAAAGTTGTACCCAAATTTATTGGAAGACGCGTGCAAAAAGAAAAGAGACGCGTCAATACGAAAAAGTGGATCAATCGCAAGAATTTTTTAATGTTGTCGAGTATCAAGTCAAATTTAAAGTCAATTTACAGGACTATTTGGATACAGGTCTTTTTTTAGATCACAGGGAGACGCGCCGGATTGTTGCTGGATTAGCCAAGGAAAAAAGAGTTCTCAATTTATTTGCCTATACTTGTTCTTTTAGTGTTCATGCAGCGATGTCAGGAGCTCAATTCACTAAAAGCGTCGACCTTTCCAATACTTACACTGCGTGGGGAAGGGATAATTTTAAGTTGAATGGTTTCTCTTTGCTCCATCATCACATCGTCCGGGCCGATTGTCTTAAATTTTTGCAAGAGGAGATCAGATCAGGATTAAAATATGATCTGATTGTCATCGACCCCCCAACCATCTCGAGGTCGAAGAAAATGAGCGACCTATTTGATATTCAAACGGATTACATTGCCCTTATTTCTCAATCGTTGCGTCTTCTATCAGAAAAGGGAATCATTTTTTTTAGTACAAACTCCCGAAAATTTCGATTTGATGAACAACATTTCCCCTCTTGTGAGATCAAAGACATCAGTCAAAAAACGATGCCAATCGATTTTAAAGATCAAAAAATTCATCGATGTTGGACAATTTCACAATAATTGAAATTGTTTATAAATAATCAAATACACCATAATAGATGGTATCTTATTAAAAAGGAGTTTTCAATGAATTTTTTATGTTTTTTTATTATAACCCTAACTATCTTTACTGGAAATGCTTTTTGTTTTGAAAAAGAAAAGATTGCAGGAGATGTTAACCCTATCGCTGAAATTGAAGTGAAGGAGTTAAGCGATGAAAATCTGCCGACACACTCTTTAATTGGAAGCCTAGCAGACGTTCTTGATGAGGATGAGACAATCTCCTCTTATTTTGTGGAACGTATTAAAAAGAAAAAAAATCCGATTATGTCGCCCGATGCCGAAGGGTTAGTTTACGTGAACGGTCAATTATGCCATGAGGGTCATTATCCACGGACAGTCATTTACACGGAGTTGGCCGGCCCTTTTTATGGGAGACAAACGACAATGACTTATGATCGATTTGTCTTATATGTCAATTATGATTATACAGCTGAATATACTCCTGGCGGAGTCGTTTTGCATCATTATTACTCTGATTCAGAGGTGATCACAGGTTCCAATCAAATCATCAGGTTCTATTGATTTGAGTTTGTCGAGCTTGTTTTTCACTATTCTTACGCCCTCTCGCTGCGTAAAAATAGTGAAAAACAGGCTCTAAAACACACTTTCACTCACTTTGCAAAACAACCTGTTTTGGGCTGAACCAAGAGGATTAAATCAGCCGTTTTCATGATGATGGATTCAGTCGGCATTCCACAATTAAAAGCGGCTCGGTCATTGAGAAGAATTTTCTCATCAAAAAAAGTTTCAATATTCAGCAAGACTCCAAAAGGAGGAACACCTCCTACAATAATTCCAAAACGTTCTTTTATGATTGCCGCATCTTCAAATTCACATTTTTCCCCAACAATTTCTGCAACAGCTTTCATGTCGACTTTTAAATGAGAGGGAATATTGACTTGATAATTTTTCTTTGTGCTTTTCCCTCGAAGAATAAGAGATTTTACCCCCTCTTCCATTTTTGTCTGACGGACTCTGGAGGAATCTTCACTTGTCGGGGTATGCTCGTGTGTCAGATGCTGAAATTCCATCTGCTGATGTTTAAGCAAGCGGATAATTTCATTGCGAATATTTTCCGCGCCAAAAAACAGATGGGCTTTTAAGCGGTTGCCGGCGATTCTTTTGGGATCGGATGGAAATAAAGAGGCTTCTCGAATGTTTTTTAAACCTAATATTGTCATCGTCAGACGTTCAAGCCCCATGCCAAATCCACCATGGGTAGGCATTCCATATTTGAAAATACTTAAATAGTCTTGAAAATTTGCCGGATCCATCTCTTTTGATTTGATTCCGGCAATCATGGAATCATAGGTGTGACGCCGCTGACCTCCCGAGGTAATTTCGGATCCTCCGCATAGCAGATCGAATGTATTGCTAAGAGTGGGGGTATCGTCATTTGGGTATGCGTAAAAAGGGCGTTTGCTTGTCAGCCAATCTGTGACAAAAATCAGGTCGGTGCCATACTCCTCTTGAGCATATCGGCAAAGTTCTCTTTCTGCAGCAGGACTTAAGTCATCTTCTTTGCGATCATCTACCCCGGTTCTTTTGAAGTAAATCTCTTGCGCTTGGCAAAACGTTAATCTGGGAAAAGGAATCTCGAGTGGAGCTTTGATAAGGGTTCCACCCAACATCTTGATCTCAGCTGCACAGTGTGTGTGGAGATAAGCGATCATAAATTTTATGCACCCCTCTTGAATATCGAGAAGCTCATGCCAATCATCGAAAAATCCCATTTCAAATTCGAATTGCTTGCCTTCGGTCAAATGGCGTGTGGTATTAGAGTTTTCAGCTCTAAAAAAAGGCATCAGGGCAAACACTCTCTCATTCACTCCAACCATAATTTGCTTGTAAAGTTGGCTGCTTTGAGCGAGAGTGGCCGGGTAACCGAAATAATCGACGCTGAAAAATTCAGATCCTCCTTCTGATGAAGCGCCTAAAATATTAGGGGCGAAATATTCCACTGCTTTGACTTGATCATGCATATAGAGGCGAAAAGCATGAGCTAGTTCAGCTTGGATTTTGAATACGGCCTGGATGCATCGATTGCGTAAAGCAATCGGGCGGTGGTCTAAAATAAAATCAAGATCGCAATTGATTTCAGGCTTATAATATTCAACGGGAGGAACATCGAGAATTGGAACTTCGACTTGAATGGTTGGATGGATAATTTCCACCCCTAACTCTGCTTGAGAGGAGTTGACGGCAATCCCTTGAATTTTCAAGATAGATCCCGATTGTAAATGAGAAACCTGCCGAAAAACGTCTTTATCTTCAATAAGGATTTGAGAAAATCCAGTCCGATCCCGAAGGATCAGAAAATTGATTTTACCAAAAGAGCGGATGTTATTGAGCCATCCCTTGATCTCAACGGTTTGGTCAATGTGTTGTTTGAGTTCGGAAGCGAGAGTTCTTTTCATGAGAAACCTTTTTATTGACATGGGCTATAACAGAGCATGTGCGGAGGCCTGATCAGCAGGCGTGACAAACAGTTTCTAAGAGATTAACATTGTTGGGTTGCGTCTTTATGGAGGCTGTTTACAATCTTGGATCGGATGATTGGTTTGCTAACATGCTCTATAAACCG
>JBIRBM010000001.1:0-287497 GCA_044326545.1 Parachlamydiaceae bacterium
TCTCCTGATCTTAATCCAATTGAGAAATATTGGGGTTGGTTTAAAGCACAAGTCAGGTCAATGATTCATCAATTTTCTAGCCTCTCACAAACAATTGATCATGTGTTTAATATGTAAATTTTTAAATCTAATTAACTATATATGCAACCAGAAAAATCTGATGCAAAATCCTGGATGGCAAACAATCTGAGCAGGCTGGTTACGGATTCAAGACATGTTGCCAGGAATGGATAAAAAATGTGGCTAACGAAAAAGGAAAGGCTTCATAAGGCTGCTTCAATTTCAAAGCAGGCTCTGACATGGCGCACTAACCAATTAATTTGATTTTGATCTTTAAAAGCTCAAACATCACTTCGCAAATCACAAATAGACCCAGAATTGCCAGGAGGTATTTTCCTCCAAACAACTGCTCTTTTTCTTGAAAATGAAAATGATATCGACCTCGCCAAACCATGATGACGGGTAAAAGACCTAATAGAAGGGCACACCCAATACCGCCGGCGTATTCTAACATGGTCAAAAAAATATGGGGATAGACGATCGCTATTAATAAAGGAGGAATAAATATCAAAGAGATCAGAAAAATTTTCCCTGTCATATTTTGCTTAATATGCAGTCCATCAGAGAGAAAATCTCTAAGACCTAACGTGACTCCTAAAAATGAAGTCACTAATGCGAAAAAAGCAAACGATTGGCCAATCACGTAGGTATAGCTATGATCCATAAAATATTTCATCGCTTGAATCGCATTAAAATCTTTTTTTAGAGCTTCTTCTAACCCATGAGTCCCTTCAATTGGAACAATTCCCATGATCAGGATTTGCCAGATGACATAAGCAATTAAAGGAATAAAACTCCCGATCAGTATCGCCTTGCGCCCCTTGGCGATATCATAATGTAGATAATTCGCTAACGTGGGAATAATTCCTTGATAAGCAAAGGATGTAAATGCAATCGGAAGAGCCTTTGGAGCTTCGTGCCAATAAGCAGAAGTGAGGAGTTGAGGATTGACGAACTGAATGCCTAATATAACAAAGCAAGCATAAGAGAGGATTAACCCAAGCATCAAGATGAGATTTATTCTCCCCGCTAAACTTGTAGAGATCATAATACAAGGGGCAAACAATAGTAAAAAAAGAATGGGGCCCATCCAATCAGCTATTTGACCATTTGTAAGATCGACAACAGTCTTTCCCGATTCGACAATATAGGCGATGTTAAGAGAATAAAATAAAAATAAATAGAGGATCCAAGCTGCAATTTTTCCACCTTTTCCCAAGGTGCGTTGAGCCATTGACACAATATTTGCTTCTTTGTGCATCCACTGGGTGATTTCAAGGAAAAGGAGTCCGGTACTGGCCATAAAAAGCCAGCAGAGAAGGTAAATAAACAACGAGGGGATAAATCCTGTTACACTTGTTAAAACAGGCAGAGCTAGCATTCCTCCGCCGATAGAAGTTCCTGCGACAAGAAGAGCACCGACGAGTACGTTAAATTTATGAGTCATGATGATTAAATGAATTGTTGGTTGTTCTTCTTCGTTCACCTCTTTGAGGTAAAAAAAAAGCAGCGATAACATAACTGTTATCACTGCTTTTCATCTCTATAAGAACCTGTTCAGAATTTTTGATCACGATGGTTTGGTGTTATCATCCGGTATACATGCACAAAAAACTGTCGGAATATTTTTTAATATTGCGAAATTTTTTTGTGCGTGCATAGGCAGTTTTAGCAAACAAATCATCGGATCAAAAATTTTCAACAGGTTCTAAGAAGGATTGGAATGTATGTTTAACGGATTAACAGTCCCCCGTAAGGGGATAATTTACAATAATTGGGAATAGGCAGCAATAAGAAAATTAATGATTTGAATGTCAGTGATTTGTTGTTTCTCGGATCGAATCATTTACCAGGCGTCGTTTAATAAGCTGAAGGGGATTTCTCGACAACAATTGATCTGTGTCCGATTAATAGATGATGTCGCTTGGCTGAATTGAGATCGCTTCTTGCCCAGTGATTTTACGATAAACTGTTGTCAAAGCAATGAGGGAAACCGGTGCTGTGATCAATATTCCAATGCCAAAGAACAGCATACCTAATAGATCGAGACCAATACAGGAAATAAAGAGAAGAAAAACGTCAGTTCGAATCCCTTTTGTCGCTTTGGCAGAAAGTTGAAGGGCTTCGATAGGTCCCACACCTTTATCTAAAATAAAAAAGGGGTAAAATCCACACATGGCAATAATGATAAGCCCGGGGACAATCAGTAAGGATAAACCAATTGCTAACATGGCGGCGAACAGAATGCTTGCGATCACCCAAGTAAAAAGTAAACGCCAATTTTTGTAGAATTGATCAAAACGTGGTTTTAATCCTTTTGTGATTAGAAGTGCTGATTGATAAAATCCCATTTTTGCCAATAGAATCAGAAGCCAGCCAATCACGTTGACAGGAGCCAGTTTCCAGCCATTTTGCGTGTCGCTAAAAAGCCAGATTAAGAAAAACAACAGGATTTGATAGGAAATCAAAAATCCAATGTTGACTTTTGTCAATTCCCATCCTTCTCGGATCGCTTCATTAATAGAAAATGATTTCTTTTCCATGTTTTTCCTTTGTCCCTCACCTTATGGATTGTGAGTGGGTAAAATTCAACCTGAATGGATGCTTAAAATAGTGCCATATTCACAAGATTCTAAATAAATGAATGATCTATTTAAAGCAAGGAGTCTATTTTTGCCGGGTTGATGATGACGGAACAGGATCCCATTTCATTTTGCGTCCTGCGCCGTCACGCGTCGTACGATAGACCCACTCTTCATTATTTTCACGCATGAGTCGATCGCATCCCATCAGATAACCACAAAAAAAACCATATTTTTCCATCGCTTCTAATGTATACTGCGAACTGCTTGGAATGAAATGGCTCCGCGGCCCATCTGCTGGAGAGATGACCTCTTGATGGAATTTAATCGCTTTAATTCCTAGAGTGGCAATCATTGAGGGAGAGGAAGGTTGACATGGTGAGGGGGGGGCAATAAGGTCTGCGTCTTTTCCCCATGGAGTTGCGTTACACTGAAAAATAAAAGAAAGAAATACTGCAATTAAGAAAAATTTCAACGGATTGGTCATCAAAAGCTCGTCTCAAACATCAAAACCGGAAAACAGAAATGGTCGGTCAATATTTTTCTGCTCATTCCTTCATAAAGTCTTGTATTAAATTCTTGAGCTTCAATTCCGGCTCCATTAATTCCTCCCAAGTACCATCCTGCTTCTAGACTTGCTGTGATGGCGCCTGCCGCCGGGTAACCATTGCGGAAAAATTGATAGGCAGCAGCAGTAAAAAGGGTGTTGATAATAAAAGAGGTGAGGGCAGAGCGGCGCTGTCCAACGTAATAATAACCCGCTCCCGGAAGGATGGCGTTAAGGGTCCGTGCTTTTGTCGGTGATTTCTTGAATTGGTCATAAAGGGCAAAATCTGCTTGCATTTCCTGTGCATTGCGATGCTGAGCGATTAAGGATCGAGCCTCTTCACTTTCTCCTTTTTTAAGCGTTTGATAAAGGAGGAGGTCGTCACTAGATTCACTTGATAATTTACGAATAATGTCTAAGACGCAGCTCGCTTTGTCTTCTTGCTCAGTGAGGAGATAGCAGTCATAGATGATGAGGAGAAGATGATGAAACCCGGGAAAATCTTGATTGACTTGACTTAGATCACTGGCTTCGAAAATATTGATTGCCTCTTGGTGCTTAGATCCAAGATAATAACATAAAACCATGTTATAATCGATTTGAAGTCGATGCTGAATATCTGATGGAGGTAAAAGAAATAAGGCGCGCTTATAACTTGTGAGTGCTCGGTAAAAATCACACTCTTTAGCAAAAGCGTCGCCAATGAATAATTCTTTTGCCCATTCTTCTTTTTTTTCATCCGCAGAAGGTGAGGGGAAAGCGCTTGGCAAGCTTTTAATTTGGTAAGCGGGAAGGGGACAGACAATGGTTGGTTCCATCTTGCATCCCGTCGGTTGACAGCTAACCTGCGTAAGGGCTAAGACGATGACGAGACTAAAAGAGATGAGGTGTCGATAATAAGCGCCTATTTTCAAATTGAAGCGACCTGCGGGGCCTATGCAAGATGTCGCGGATAAAAAATCGCCGTCAGATCTATGTCTTTTCATCTCGATTTGATTGCGATTTTTTGTCCCAGAGGTTTTGAACAATCCCAAAGACCGCTTTAATTTGAACACAGGCTCTAAGGAGTCTTGGAATTTTTTATCGTTGCTGGCGTTCATTGATGCTGCAATCCATATCATCAGGGTCTGTCGGTTTGATATTACCAAAGTTCAACGCTTCATCTATTTCATAATTCCAGGATCGTCTAAATTTAGATTTTTGGCGGTAGACATCTTGTTGGCGTCTTGTGACATCTTCATATTCTTCATCTGTTTCAATAATGAGAGGACGAATAAATAACATCAAATTACGCTTGCTATCTGCGTTAGTTTGTGTTTTTCCAATGCAGCCAACGAGCGGAATCCCTCCAAGGCAGGGGATGCGAGAGTAGGAACGGATTTGATTGTCTTTAATCATTCCACTTAACACGACAAAGAATCCATTTGGCACGTGAATTTTTGTGACAGTACGAGTTTTTGTCAACACTTCAATTAAGTTATAATCTTGGTTATTCCCCCCCGTATTCGCTGTTGGAGCTTCACTTGTCGTTTCCTGTACAATCTCAAGGGTGATGATCCCGTTATTTCCAATCAGAGGAGTGACCCTTAGAGTTGTTCCAACATCAATAAATTGAAAATTATTTGTGACAAGGCTTCCAAGATCGTTGGTAATTGACTGTGTTTTATACCGGTCGGTGCTTCCAACAAAGATTTCTGCGGGATTATTATCTTCTGTGATGATTTTAGGATTTAATATGATATCAGCTTTGATATCATTGTGAATCGCTCGAACCAAAGCCCCTATAGAGCTGAACCGCGTTCCATTATGGGTCAAGTGCGTTCCAATGACGCCGGCAACAAACCCTGCCGAATTCATAAATCCGGTTGCGACTGGCAAAGGAGAGGCTGCTGCAGGAGCTGCAACAGAGCCGGTACTAAAAATTTTTTCTGACGATACCAGGAAATTGTCTGTGCTGGCAATTCCGGCGCCCGGCGTGCTGTTAACAAACCCTTCTTCACCTGTTGTTGTCCCGCCCCCAAAACGATTGATCCAATCGACGCTATAGGTTAGAGAATCCCGAATGGTTGTATCGAGAATGAGCATTTCAATAAACACCTGGCGCAAAGGAACGTCAACCTCTAAAATCAGTTCGCGCACTTTTTCCAGAGCTGTCGCCGTTCCTGTGAAGATCAGTGCGTTTGAAGATTCAATCCATTGGCTGCTATTGATTGCAGAAATGAGATCAGCATTTGCGGTGTTCATGAGCTGTAAGCTGTTGGCAATTTTTCTTAAGGCAATCTCGATATTGTCCCCTTTGCGATAACGCAATTTATAGATAAAGAACAACGTTCGCTCAATATGCCCCACAGGAAGTTCATGTGCCCACCGCGATGCTGTTCCAATTCCGCCTGGTGAAAACGTTCTGTTCTCGTCAAATATGGCACTGGGCCTTCCCTCTGTTCCAATTCCGCCTGGATTAAAAGACGGGTTTTGTCCCATCATTTGTGGAGGAGTCAGGCGTCCTTCAGTACTCAAGCCGCCGAAGGGGAAACTATCGGGTACTGCCTCTAAATTTGGATACATTCCGTTTGGCCCAAATCCTCTTCCGATTCCTCCGGATCCAAACTCGTTTGATCCTCCCCCTGCCGGCCAAAATTCTCCGGGTCCAAATCCTCCTTGAGTTCCTCCAGGGCCAATTCTATTGGGTCCGCCGTTTACCCCCCCTGCACCTATTCCTCCGGCTTGCCCCACTCCTCCTCCGGAAAATGATCCGGGAGCCTCTGGGGGAAATCCTCCAGGTCTTCCATTCGTTAATCCCGGCGCACTTGAAGGAGAAGTTGAAGATGGATAGGCGGGAGTTAAGTTTTCATAAGCGGGCTGCAGCGTCTCTAACGATAAGATTTTAGTGCGGCCTTCATTAAGGTCGAGATTTTGCAAAATCGCTAAGGCTTTTTCGACAATAAAGGAATTAGATACAATAAAAATACTGTTGCTCACTGAATGAGGAACAAGGACGAAAGGATTTCCTTGAGCGATTGGCTGCAAAATTTTATTCGCTAAATCGACTAATGAATCGACAAAGGCATTTCGAACAACATATTGTCCGATCGTCACACCGCTATTTGGGGCATCTAAAGTACTAATCAGTTGAGCCACTTTATTCACATTGGTGACTAAATCGGTAATGATGAGGTTGTTGGTGTCTCTTAATACTTCAATTAAAGCATCTTCTGAAATAAGAGGACGAATGATCTCGCTCGCTTTTTGAGGATCTAATGTGTTCAGACGGAAAACTCGGGTCACCAATTCAGATTCGGATGATGTGACAATTTTATTGTCCTCAGCCACAATGCGGGCCGGAGATCGGACCCTTGGATTGCGGTGTATGATAATATTATTGCCTTGCTCTATCAGGGATAAATCACGAATTCGCAATTCTTGAAGAAGGGCAGTCATTAAGTTGTCAACTGTTGTGGGCTCTTCCGAGACAATGGTGACGCTAAATTGTAAGTCTTCATCATCAAAAACAAAATTTTTATTTGAGAGTCGACTGATAAAGCGGATATATTCAATCATTGCGACGTTATTGAAGTTGATGGAAATCTCTTTTGAGCCTCTTTTCGATGTGGGTTGAATGTCGGCTTGTACATTTGTAGTGGGAGTGATGACGGTGGGTCCAGGCGATGTGGTTTGCCTCTGGTCTTCTTTTTGTTGTACGACCGAATCGTTTAGCGTCTGAATCGTTGCGGGTGTAGAAAGTTGGGCAATTTCATTTTCTTCATTGGGGGGAATTGATTTTTCTTCCAATGATGAAGCTGCCGATTGAGTGTGCTGTTGATCTATGTTGGAGGGGAGACCTCCCTCTTTATCTTCGAATAATGCAGAAGCCTCTTTATTGTCTAAAATGGTCGTGAGGGAAGGAGTAGATGTTGCTTTGCCAATCACTTCCTCAGGTTGTGTTAAGGCTTTTTCCAATCGCTCAGCAGGAGGGGTTGCTCGTTTGGCTGAAAATTTAATTTTGTCCTCTTGTTTTGGAAGGCGATTTAGCTCATTGTCTTTGGGCAGAGGATCAGTTTCATTTTTTGATTTTCCAACTTGTGGCTGTAGGGGTGTCGCAGAGCTAAGGGAAGAGTTGTTTTCTAGATTATTCTCCTGATTGTCGCTTGTAAACGGATAGGATTTAGCTTGACCTTCTTGTGTTAACAAAGGCTCCTTTTTCTGTAGCGTTCCTTTTACATTTGGATCAAAAGTGATGAAATGTTGTTTGACACTTTCTTTTTGAGTCTCTTTTTCAGGTTGTGACTGAAAAGCTGGGGATGTGGGGAAGGTGTAAATGTGAGTCGAGGGTTGAGTATCAAAAGATGGCGTGGTAAAGGCTTCTTCTGAAGAAAGAGAAGGTTGAGGGACTGAAGTATCCTCCCACTCATTTCTCGTATAAACGGGCCATTGTCCATCTTTTGGCTCTAAAAGAGATGGTGTGTCATGTGTAAAATGATAATAGGGGATTGAAGAAGAGTTGTCTAATGAATCATCAGGATAAATCATGGAGTGAATTTGCTCGGAGCTAAGACCTTCTGGATATTGCCAGGAAGCATGATTCTCGAATGGAGTTTCGAATTCTTGGAAGGCTTCCGATTCACAGAGCAAACTCGCTTGGTGGCAGGTTGTTGCAATTAACAAAATTTTTAATAATCGGTGGTGAGAAGAATATTTGAACATTTCTATGAATCTTTCATTATCTATGGATGTTTAGATACAAGACTTTTTGTCTACTTGGGTTTGTACGCGCTGAAAATTTAGCGATAAAGCAAAGCTTTGTTTTTATTCTAAAGTCCGCTTTAATTGCTACAAAAAAACCGATAAATTATCTTCGTTCCGAAGAAGGCTAATGAGCTGAGAGTATAAATGATGCGATCTTGTTTCTCAACTTTTTAATCAGCAAACATCAATAGACTTCTTCGGAAACTTCCTTTGCTTGATGTTTATCGTATTGAAAATCAGTTCGCTATTGAATCCTTGTCAGATTGAGAAAGACGACCGATCCTTCGTCTGATGTGCGGGAGAGACTGACTTTAGCTCTCCTTAGAATGGTGTCAACGTGCTTTTGTGCTGAAGAATGGGGAGTTTCAGCTAAGCTTGCTTGTAATTGATGTTTGGTAAAAAGAGGGGATTGCCCAGGATGCAGCCCTCCTAAAGAAGCATAGAATAAAATAATATCGCCAATATTCCAAGGATGTTCAACCTCAATGAAGCGGGCATCTCGATCCGCCCCCAAAGAAGGATTAAGAGAGAGAATCGGTTCTAAATTTGAAGCGGCTCCTCCTTTGTACCAAAAATGACCGCAACGGCACGAGATAAATCGAAAGATGTTCTCTTTGGGCATGAGAATCAAATAACTAAACGAAAACTGCTGTTTCATCGGATCATCGAGCAGCAAAGTGTTGAGTACTTCAGTCATTTCTCGCGGTCGTTTCGTGACTTGGCTCAGTGCACGTACCATTCCTCTGAGTACAGAGGTAAAGACTAATCCGGGCGATCCCTTAATAGAAGGTTCTCCAATGATGACTCCGAACGATTCGTCGGGAAATGTAAAAAAATCATAATAAAGACTTGAGGTTCCCAGGCTTTTGTAGGTCCCCAATCCGATGTCCAGTGAAGGCCAAATTGGAGGGATTTGAGGGACGAGTGAAAGTTGTGCTTGACGTAAACTTTCTGATAGGTCACTTAAAGGATCGAGTTCTTTATTCTCTTTTAGCAACGCAGGGGAGTGTAAATAGGTTGAGACGTCTGTCATAAAATCAACAATATCTTGATAGCGATCTTCAGCTTTTTGCTGGAGTGCTTTAGCTAAGATTTTTTGTATGCTTTTGGGCATAATGGATAAGTGGATGTGGCCGTGGCTTAATTTTCCTAGAATTAACTCATAGGTAATGATCGCTAATGAATAAATATCGGAAGGATAGGAAGTCGATTCCGGATCATTTTTCTGTTCGGGACTCATGTAAATGGGAGTGCCGATTAAACGCTTTTTGGCGTTAATGTCTCTTTGATTATCCGTTAAAACTTGTGCGATTCCAAAATCAATCACCTTGATTCCGCCCGATTCGGTGACTAAAATATTTTCAGGTTTAAGATCTCGGTGAATGATTCCATGTGCGTGTAAATGACATAATGCCATGGAGATTTCCATGACCAATTCTAAGGCATGCTTGAGTGAAATGAGGTTGCGTAAAAGATATTGCCTCAGTGAAATGCCTTGAATGAATTCCATGGCGATATAAAGCCCCCCTTCCCACTCTCCTTGTCCATAGAGCTTGACTATATTGGGGTGGTCGGCCAAGGCAATAATGGCAGCTTCGCGTAAAAAACGTTGCACCATTTCGGGATTCGAGAGAAATTCCGGAAACAAAACCTTAATGGTGATAGGGTCTTTTGTTTCCGGATGAGTGGCCAGATAAAGAAAACTCATTCCTCCCTTCTCCAATAAAGCTTCAACTTTATACGGGCCGATTTTCTCAGGAAGCCGCTCGGCTGAAAGAGTTGTTTTGGCTATTGTTGGGTAGGTCTTTTGTTTGTGAAAATCTCGTTCTGTCATAGCGTAGAAATTATGATTGATGCCCTAAATCCAAAATACGCACTCCAATGACGTCGCCAATTTGAATCAATTCACCTTTTCCGACTGTTTTACCATTGATTGTTAGGTCGACACCATTTTTTGGATGAAGAGTCACATTCAGTAAATTTCCCGGTTCTAATTTTAGAAGCTGATCGATTGTCATTTTCACTTGACCGACTTCAACCACAATCGTGACGGGGATCTCTTCTGCAGAAAAAAGAGGTTGATTTTCCTTTAATTGACGAGAAGGGGGGGGGGATGACGAAGCTCCCGACGTTCTCTTCTGTGTCTCTTGGATTTGAACGTTTGTTTTAGATTCCGGCTCCTCATTGTCATCAAAGAGATCATCATCTGTATCGGCGAATAAGTCATCATCATCATCATCAATCTCTGAATGATCATGCTCCTCAGTAAAGTCAAGGTCGCTAAAATCATCATCTGGTTGTTTAGGCATGGAAGTGTCTACCTCATGTAATAACGGGAGTTCTAAAATTTTAAGGGTTTCATCTTTAAGTTTAGCTCGGAAGGTTTGTTTTCCGTTGATTGTCAACATTAGCCGGCCATCAAAATGGACTGGATCGATAGAGCAGTGATCAAGAGTCAAAAAATCCCCTAATTTTAGCGACATCCATTCTGCTAAGTTCAGTTGGGTTTTCCCAGCCTCTAAGTGAACGACGATCTCTGCCAATTCGGCGATCTGTTCTGAAAGAATGCAGGGGTGTTGTTTTGGCGCAAAATAGTCGACCCATGATTGTCGAAATTCAGGGGAAATAATGAATCTTCCTTTTCCTGTGTGATCACCTATTTGAAGGGCAATATCGAATGTCAGGGAGTCCTCAACGGGAGGAGAGATTTCATTTGTTAACACCGGGCAAAGGTGGCGATCAAAGGAAAGTTGAGTAAAATGATACAGAGCTTCTATAGCCAAGAAACGGTAAAAACTTTGATTGAATTCCTCATCATAAAGTGGAATAAGGGGGCATTGTTTACTTAGGAGTAAAGCTGCCAAAATGGGGATCTCCTCTTTTGGGATGATCCAGCATATCTGTCCCTTAATTGAAGGAATTGTGAAAACTAATGGAAAAGGAGAATGACCCATCCCTTCATAAAGATGCTCTTTCGATTGCCAAGAGATCTCTCCGGGTAGAATCTTTACGTCTTGACGATCGAAGGAGCGAGCTAAACGAGCAGAAAAATCATCCCAAGGGAAGGGGGGAGGGGCTCCTGTTAAGGGAATAGAATCGAGTTCCTTGAGATGAGGGTTGATTTCACGTAACCAACCATAAGAGGATGAAGACATTATGATCGCCTTTAGCATTGTTTCGTGTTTAGATTTAGGACTCTTGCTCCCTAAGGTGGGTGAGTAACCCAATCATAGATGTCTTAGATGATCAAGTCTATTAAAAACTCACCTTACTTTGAGTTTGCAAATTTTCAACTCATTTTTGGAGGGGGCTTTCTCCGTTTTTTTGCATAATAGATTGCCGCCTCGTAAAGAATGGTCAGAGGAATCGCTAAAAGCAGTTGAGTCAAGACATCTGGAGGGGTAAGAAGTGCTCCAAGAATAAATGCGACGACGATCATCAAGCGTCGTTTTCGAATCAATTCTTCTGCCGATATCAGGCGAAAGTGAACGAGAATAAACAATAATAATGCCAACTCTGCAGCCACCGCATGCCCCAAACAAAGAAGCAATAGGTAGTCGATGTAGTGTGTTAATGTCCAAGCGTTGTGCCCAATTGAATGATTAAAAGAGAGAAGATATTGATTTGCAAGTGGAAGGGTAATGGTGTAGGCAAGGATCATACCAGTTGCTAAGCAAACGATGGACAAAACCAAAAATGGGAATAATGCAACCCTCTCTTCTTTTCTCAAACCCGGTAAAATAAATTGAAGCCATAGCCAGCCCCAAACAGGGGCTGTTGAGGCGAGGCTCAGCCAAAAACAGATTTTTAGAACGAGCGACACTCCTTCTATAGGGCCAAGAATTAAGAAAGAGGGATCAAGAATTTCTTCATAAAAAAGCGTTTCTCCAGGAGAGACAAGATAGGTGTTTTTTTCTTCTATTTTTGTGATGGGAGCGCTGCCCGAAAGCAGCGTGGCTCCTTCTGGAAGCTCGAAAGTGGCAGTTTTTGCTGACTGGTTAGTGATTTGAATTCGTTCAACTTTTTTTCGGGTTAAACCGGATGTAGAGCGCTGCGCGGGGTAAGGAGCGAGCAAATGAAGAATGGGCTTGTAAAATATCAAAAAAAGAAGAAATCCAATTGCCACAACGCTCACTGAACGAATCAATGTCTTGCGCAATTCTTCAACGTGCTCCCAAAAATCGGCAAGATTCTCATCCATTATAACACTTATGAAGGGTCTTTAGGTAAATCGTGTGGAAGGGAAGAGGGAGTGGGCTCTTTTTTTGTTTCAGATGTTGAAGAGCTCTCCTCTTCTCCTTGACACGCTTTTTTAAACTCCCGAATTCCTTTACCCAAACTTTGAGCAAATTCAGGAAGTCTTTTCCCTCCAAACAGGATCAAAATAATCACTAAAATCACTAAAATTTCGCCCGTTCCCATCATCATCATCTCCTTTTCGTTATAAGATCTCTTCATCTTCTCCATTATCGGGTTTCTTCTGCCTTTGCTCTCCTTGCTGTTGTTTATCTTGTCGACCCTGCTGCTCTTGTTGATCACGCGATGTTTGCCCGGTATCAACGGTTAATAGCGGATCTGCCTGGGTTGTTGTTGTGAGCATATGAATGATAATTCCTTTACGCTCGAGTGTCTCAGTTAATGAATCTTCTGTGAGCTTGCGGTCTAAGAGCAATTTTGCATCAGGTGATAAATTGGCAAATGAAATATTGAATTCTCTTTTAGCGTGATCAGACGCCGTTAAGGTGATTGTTGCTCCCTCTAAAACAGGAGGATTGCGAAGAACGATCGTTGTTTGGCTCTCATTGCCTTTTTGCAAGATCTGAATGCGCTCAATCATTTGGGTGGCAAGTTCGTCAATTGTGGATTGACGGGCAATCTCTTGATTTTTATCTGCTTTTTCTGTTTGAAGAGAGACTGATTGGACGGTGCCGTTGACTGTCAGTGTTGGGTCGTTTTTTAATTCTGCAGATCCTATTGAACCCTCCGTCTCCCTTTTTTTGCTTTTTTTAGAAGAACCCACAGATTCATTCTGTTCCATCAACTCTTCGCCCCCTTTTATCTCTTTCTTTTTTTGAATGTTTTGCGCAACTGCCGCCCTGTGCGAGTCTGCCAGAGTATCTATTGGGCCGGCCAGTTGTTTTTTCTGTTCCTGTTGCCCTTTTACAGAGATTTCGATTTGAGGAGATGAAGCGGAGAAAGCTTCACTTTCTGGTTGTGAGAAGGGATGTGTCTCGATTGGAATCGTTGTTTCGAGATTGAGAGGCTGGCTTGGGATTAAGTTAGGCAGTTCTTGTGAATGTTCTTTGATTGGTCCCTCTGATTCAAACGGGTTAAATCCGAATGTGTCAGAGCTGAAATTCTCTCCTTGATCAGAAGAGAGCTCTTTGTTAGGGTCTAAAGAAGGGAAAAGAGGGCTTGACTCGTTGTTGGGTCTGATATCCCCTTGACTTTTAGAGGGGGGTTTTCCTTTGGCTTTATTCGATTTAGGCAAATCAAAAAGAGAAGGAGGTTTTTCATCTCCCTCTTCAATAGGAGATACATTTTCCCCATCATCCTTTCTAGATCGCCCTTCATCCATTGATTTGCGGAAACTGTCGCCTTGAGGAGGTTTATTCGGTTTTGAGCGGTCACTTCGCTTTGTTTCATCATCTCGAGCATCAGGGCGTATTGGATTGATATAATTAACCATATCTTTTCCACTCCTCTTACATTACACTTTTTATAAAAATTAGCTTTTACGATGTCTCGTCATATAAATCACCGATCCTAGTTCATCTTGTTCGCGCCCTTCAATCACCTCTAACTCTTTTCGTTTCTCTTTTTCCCAGTCTTTTTTGTGCATCAAAAGTTTGTCAACTTCTTGACGTTTTCGCTGAAGATCAAGTTTTGCTTCATCTAAATTCTTCTCCGCAATTTTGACTTGCCCTTTTTGGTCATGCACTTTTTTTTCTTCTACTTTAAGCTTTTCGTCAACTAGCTTAAGATAAACTTTCATTTGCTGCACTGTCGTCGTATTCGTTCCTTGATCTAGTGTGTCGCGCAGCTGTTGTAATTTGTCTTTTTTGTGATTCTTCACCTTATCTCGTTCCGCTTCTTTTTCAGCTAATTTTTCCATCTCTTGCTTTAAGGCAATCTGCTTTTGCTTGACCACTTTTTCGGCATCATCGACTCTTTTTTGTTTCACCTCAATAATTTGCTTAAGTGGATAGACGATTTTCTTATTCATCTTGCTTTACCTTTAGGGGCTATCAAAAACTCGCGGGTCCGCAGTCGACATTTGCCATTTGAGCTTGAATGAGGAGATTATCTAAAAAGCGATTTCAGAAGCTGCACTGTCTCTTGAAAGGAACACTTTTCATCTACAGCTTGTTTTAAAAATTTCATGACTTTGTCTATATGATCGATAGCGAAATCTCCAGCTTTGTCGGAGCCTCTTTTATATTCTCCAATTTTAATTAACAGTTCATTCTTCTTGTGATTAGCCAATACTTCTTTAAGTTTTCCAATGAGCTGAAGATGCTCTTTGGGAATAATTGAGGTAATGACACGGCTCGCTGAAGAGAGGACATCGATGGCAGGATAGTGGTATTGCCTTGCTAATTCACTCGATAAAATGATGTGTCCATCTAAAATAGAGCGCACTTCATCTGCAACAGGTTCGTTCATGTCATCGCCCGCGACCAGAATTGTGTAGAAGGCTGTGATGCTCCCTTTATCAGAGTTTCCGGAGCGCTCAAGGAGTTTTGGCAAGGTTGAGAAAACCGAAGGGGTATATCCGGCTCGTGCGGGGGGCTCTCCCGCAGCTAATCCCACTTCGCGTAATGCTCTTGCAAATCGAGTGACAGAGTCCATCATGAGAATCACAGACTTTCCTTGGTCTCGGAAATATTCAGCAATCGCCGTTCCAACGTAAGCAGCATTCAGACGCAATTGAGACGCTTGATCAGATGTTGAAACAATCAGCACAGAGCGTTTGAGTCCTTCAGCTCCAAGGTCTTTTTCAATAAACTCCCGCAGTTCCCGCCCCCTCTCGCCAATGAGGCTGATCACATTGACATCTGCAACGGCATTTCTGGCAATCATCCCTAAAAGAGTGGATTTCCCTCCTCCGGCTGCTGCGAAAATGCCCACCCTCTGGCCAAGGCCTGTTGTCAGAACACCATCAATTGCTCTTACTCCTACAGAGATGGGTTTATGAATTGGCATTCGCTTAACGGGATCAGGAGGTGCCTGAATAACCGGGTAAGTCTCATTGAGAATTAAGGGGCCCTTTGTTTCAACATCTAGAGGTTCCCCAAGTCCATTTAAAATCCGTCCCAATAGTTGAGGGCCAACTTTAATATGGAGGGGAAGATGAGTGGGGATGACCTCCGATGAAGGGCCAATTCCTGTCATCTCGCCAAGAGGGGAAAGCAACACTTCATCTCTTGTAAAACCAATGACCTCTGCACGCAAAGGATCTCCTGCTCGTTTAATCAGGCATACCTCTCCAATCTTGACTTGGGGGACAACCGCTTTGATGAGCATTCCAACAATTTCGGTGATTCGCCCATTAATGGTTGTCAATTGGAGCTCATCTAAATCTCCAAGCAGCTTTCCTATTTGATCATCAGAAAACATCTTCTACCTATAAAACTGTCTAAACGCTTGCAAGGAGTGTCCCAGAGCTTGATTAAACTTGAACGTTCATAATCGTTTTGGTTGATTCCAACGCTTTGTTTAGCAAGCTTGTGAATAATTCGATTTGTTGTTGGACATATCCCATTTTCATTTGAATGGCGATCATATTTGCCGGAGTAATTTGGCCATTTGCGCTCAATTTTTCAATCACATTATCCAAATTCTGTAGTTGATTTTGACTATTGGTTAAAAAGCCTAAAAAAGTTTTCACCCCATTTTTTGATGATCCCTCTCCAGTTTGGATTGGGGGAGGGGTATACTCGAGCCCCGCTTTATTTAAGGCGATTTTTAGGCTGTCATCAATGTGTGTGATGCGATTCTTTAGGAGGGTTTGATAAGAAGGTTTAATCTCTCCTGTATTATTCGCCAGTTGCGTCTTAACCTGTTCGATTTGCGAGACCATCTCTTTAGCCTGTGTTTTTAAACTTTCCGGGCTGGCACTCGAGATCTGTGTCAAATTTTTATTGAGTTTGGACACTTGGTCCAAAAGAGAGGCTGACTGAGTCGATGATCCTTTAGTGCGCGTTTCAGAAACCCCTTCGATTTCTGTAGACTCCTGCTGTTGTCTTCGTTTGCGCTCTTCATCTGTTGCAGTGCCGGTTTTTTGTGCCGTGACATTTTCATCACCAAACACAGGTTTTGGTTCGACGCTTTGCACTTCATTTGCCCCATACACTTTTGTGTCAATCCGTTCAAAAGAAGAGGGTTTAATTCCTTGAGCAGCCGATGTAGAACTCATGAAATGATCAAAATGATCTTTATTGGGAAAATTTTCTTGACTCAAAGTATTCGATACTTTTTGAACGGCTTCGATTTTATCTGGTGCTGCCATGGCGGGTCTCCCTTGTGTTAAGGGTCTTATTAAAACAACAATGGCTTTGGCAGAAGGAAATTCCTCTTGCCAAAGACCATCAATCAAGATTGCCAATCCTTAAACTGGCTGCGTCATCACTACGATTTAACGTTACGCGCCATTGAGGCAACAGCACTGTTAGAGGCACTGACAACAGAGGTTGACATTTCAGAAAGCTGTGACAACGTGTTCATCGACATCTGCATCGTAAACATGTCGGTAATGCTAAGGGAGCTACCCTTTGCTGACATGTCGACCAGCTGTTGTTGTACTTTATTTGTCTGCTCAGCAAGTGTTCTGATTAAAGCATTATAATCAATACCTGAATTTTGATCGCCCATGATTTTTCTCCAACTACTTTTTCTTATTAAGATACATAATAAGCTCAGTAGGGAATTCAGACTTAGGAAATTACACTTCCTGAAGTTTAAAGGAGTGCCTCTCAAAACTTCAATTCTGAAACGCTACAACACTTAACTTTTTCGGCCAAGGGAAGAGCTGGCCACCCATACGCTTTTTGCATCATTTGACTTGTTTGCAAAAACGGTGCTTTCTTCTTCCCCACTCTTAATTTTACCATTTAAGGACAAATTAAATCAAGGGATCCCCTCTTTGTTTTTCCCCTATTCATGTTTTGTTTCTGGCTGAGGGGCGGGTTCTGTGAAAAATGGCGCTTTGGATTTTTGCGAAAGATCCTTTTCTGTCCACTCCAAAGAAACAACCGCTAAGTTTTTAATGGTGGGATCTGTCGTGACGTCCATTGTATCTCGGATGATTTTCTCCCCTTTCTTGCGTCCCCCTTTAGTCAAAAGATAACAGATGCCTAAAAAGGTTTGAGCCAGATGATTATCAGGTTCTTTTTGGGTGACCCCTTCGAAAATTTGAGTCGCTCGTTTGATGTCTAACTTATTGATTGCAATAAAACCCATTCCGATTTGCGGAGCTGTGTTTGAAGGACTGATCGCTTGGGCAGCTTGAAAAATGCGGACAGCACTCACTTCATCGAGTTGTTTGACTGCAACAAAACCCGCTTCTATGAGGAGAGAAAAATCATCTTTGAATTCATCCATTATTCCTGTTGCCATGTGTTTTAAACCTCTTGATCTATGTTTTTTGTAAATGGAAACTCTCGTTATCCACGTTTCATTTTACTTTAGCAGTCGAACGAGACATGATTTTAATCAGAGAATGATACCCATTAAGCAATAACGCGTAACGATCAAATCCTTCTTGATCTTCTCCCGAGCGCAATAACTCCTTAATTCTCTGAAGCCGATGTTCTACCTTGTCTTTGATCTCTTTGTGCTTCAGAGGGTCTTTCAGCTCTTTTTCAAGCTCAAAGGCAAATTCCTGCGTGGCTTTTTTCTTTTTTTGTCCTTCTAATCCAAACATGTTTTCCTCACTTATATGGCAATATGTTGAATATCGTGTCGGTCTAATAATCTATCCGAAATTTATCTTTATCCTTCTTAAGCAAAATGGTGTTCGAGGAGATTTTAGTAATGGTCATTCCATCTAAGTCATCTCCTTGTGAAAGAATGCGGCCATTGATCACAACGGTAAATTTATCGTCCAAACGAGACTTGCCGTTAATTTGATAGCGGTCAGAAAGATTGATGATTCCCGTTTCTGATGTTTGAGGCTGCGTCTGATTCACAATCAACCTCACTCCGGGAATTTGCTTGATTTTCGCAAGAATTTCACTGAGGTGGCTTGTTTTGACTTCCGGGAATGAACCGGTTAAGGTCACTTCCCCATTATTCATTTTGACTGCAATATCAGATAATTGGGCATCATGCAGCCAATCTTGAATTTGAATGACGATCTCTTCTTCAACAATAATTTGCTTTTTTAAAAGGTCTAAATAAGGGAAGTTGATACTCAGATAGGAGGAAAGTTGCTCAGCCTGTCTGCGTGATTTTAACGTCCCTGATAAAATAAATTGACCTGCCTCTGAGGAATAGACTCTGATTCCTCTCCAATCTGGATTATGTGCAATAAGAGAGTTCACTTCATTCAGTACCCCTTCATCTATAATAATTCCATTATCGTCAAGGTTTTTAATGAATTTTAAATTGGCCAAGTTATAAAAAAGACGATTTTTTTCTGCTGAGGTTGGGACATGTCCCAAAAGGAGTAAAGAGCCGTTTGATTTGTTAAATGTCCAGCGAATCGAGGGAAAAGAGCTTAGAGCTTCTTGAATTAATTCGTTGGCGTTCTCTTGTGTTTGCATGACAACAGGTTTTTCTTGAAATAATAGCGATGTCCCAATCCCTGCCAATGCAAACAGTCCAACAATTGTGCAAAGGACAAAATAAGATCCAATAGGGGTCGAAGAGGGAGGTGGTTCAACAACGTCGATTTTAGAGGCAGAGGAGAGAGTCTCTTCTTTTTCTTCTTTGGAAGGCATCTGTGCAATCACTAAGTCAGCAGGAGAGGGGGGGGCATCTATTTGACTCTCTTGCTGTAAAACCTTAACGATTGAAGGGAGTAGAGGAGAAATAATGGTTTGCATTTCACCCTCACGATCATAAACGACAAATGAGGTCGTTCCAACGGTCACAATCGTGCTTGGGGTGAGAATTTGCCTCTCTTTAATCAAATCGCCATTGATTAATACACCGTTGCGACTCTTGAGGTCTTCAATGAAAATGGCATCATCGGCCCCGATTGTCAATCGGGCGTGCTGGCGAGACACGCTCGTGTCGTGAAAAACAATATCACAGGTTAAAGGATCGGTTCCAATCAGATAGCCGGTCCCTGTCCGCATGTAAAATTCAGCACCGCTATTGGGCCCTCCAATAACCTTAAGAAGCCAACGACCGGTTTCAATAACGCCAAAATCAATTTCAGCTAACGCGCCCCCCTCTTCATTTTCTTCTCCAAACAGGGTGTATTGATGCAGATGCTCGTCGTCAATCTGATGAGCCTGAGAAGGAGCCGGGGCTCTTACATGGCCGTCATCTGCCATCATGAGCATCTGTTGATTGTCACTGACATCTTTTCCATCAGTCGATTGATTGTTTTTTTTATCAGATTCCCGTTTTTGATTTCTATTATTCAAAGAGCTTTTCTCTTGATTGTTCATGATGTTGTCATTTTTAAGTGTTGGATGTGTGTCAGGATAAAGGGAGGAATCCATTTCATCTAATTCAATGAGATCTTCTCTATCAGAGTCGGTCACCTCCTTGAGGACGTCAAAAATGCCATCGAGAACTTGCGCTGACGATTCTTCATAAAAACGGAGAACTTCATTGCCAATTTTTAAAGTATCGCCGTTTTGCAAAAGATGGGAGCGCCGCCCAATCTCTTCATCATTGACAATAAGCGGGTTAGTTTCGCTTAAATTTTCGACAACAATCCCTTGAGGGGTGCGTCTTGCAATAAAATGTTTGCGAGAAGCCAGTGGATCTTCAATAACAAGCTGGCACTCATCCGGATCTCGTCCAACCGTCCACACCTCTCCATTTTCAAATGAGAGGGAAAGTCCTTTAAGATCACCTTCTTCAATCAGTAGTTTTGCTGTCATAATCCACCATTTTAATTAAACATAGGCCGACGCAATTGAGAGGCTCCCTTCCTATTTTTTGATCCTCGAAGATTGGCGCATGTTAGACTTTTCAGACACGCTCTTATAAGCCAAAAAATGAGGCAGGGTTCTCAATGGCGTGAGTCTATCATTAATTGTGTTTTAATGCTTCTTGCCGCCAGAAATCTAATACGCTGACAAAGTCCTCCATTTTTTCTTGGAAATCTTTGTAGGAACTATTGTAATCGAGCTCCATTGAAAGGGTCAACAACTTCCCTTCCTCATGAAGTCCAATCACTCCTCCTCGTGTTCCCATTCCAAATAAATTCCCTTCCATGACCTTCATTAAAAAAGATTCAACGTTTTGCTCAGGACACTTGCCGATGATCCCTTTAAGGAGATGACTCTTATCCAATCCCATCACCTTAACTTCAATGTCATCGTCTAGAGAAATGAGGTAATGGCGATCATCGCCTTGTTTGATTGGGTCTTCGATCCCTAAATCCCGGCTCAGTTGATCGATGAGTCTAGAGAGCATAGCTGTTTTCCTTATATTAGACTTCTTTCGAGACTTTATTTCACTCACCTTAAGACTTAAAGAGTGTGATTGGCGCTGAGACAAAGCCTTAAGCCTAAATCACACTCTTGGGTCTTTAGGGTGAGTGGTTTAGCCGCGCAAGGTGACTCTGGACTTGCTCAGCTCGGCAATCAATTGATCAATTTTTTGCATTTCAGAGGCTGATTCCTCTTTTGCCCTAGAGACCGTATCTTCAGTTTTAGACAATGCTTGAACCAAAGCATCTAACATCGCCTTTGCTTTTTGCAATTGCGCCTCTTCAGTGGTGATTTGCGATCTGATCATGCTAAATCCTGCATCAACAAAAGAGCCAATGCTTCTGAACTGCAGGTCAATTAAACTGGTTTTTTCTCTTGATAGATCAGAGGCTCTTTGAGATTGGCTAAACTTTAACTGATTCAATTTTGCTTCGGCTTCTAGAATCTTTTGGGCATTAGCTGCTTTTAGATCAGCGGGGGCGTTCGCTACAGTGGGATCTGCTTTTAAATCGGCGATGAGTGTTTCTTGAGCTTGAATTTGTGGCGCCATCTCCGTTTTTGCAGCAATCTCTGCCTGACCAGTTGCTGAAAGCTGGCTTTTGGCTTGATAGATATTCATTACACCGCTTGCCATCTTGTTCCAGGCATCATACTCCTCCTTAAGAGCCTGTTTTAAAGTGGCCTCCTTTTGAGTCTCGGCAGCGTCCATTCCTGCATCATAGATGTTTTGCCTCACTTGGATTCTATTTTCAGATTCGGCTGTACGCGAATTGATTAAGTTCTCGCGATAAGCTTGTAAAGCAGCATATAAAGCCCCCATGGAGCTTGGAAATCTTAGCCACATGTTGCTATTTTGTTCTTCAACCGATCTGCCTTTCATAGAAGAAGAAACCCCCTCTTCTTCAAAAGAGCTCTCTGCCTCCTGCTTGACCAAACGCTTCATCTGTTCTGATTTAATGGCTGCACTTGTCAAATCGTTTCGCAATGCCAATCTTTCCCGCCCTTTACGGCTGGGTAACGGCGCTTGAGGAGAATCGGCTTCATAAAGAACTTCTGCTTTAGAACCTTTTAATGAAGATTCCTCCAGAACGTCTCGAGAACCTTTTCCATCTCCTATGATGGGTGCTACCGCTTCTTCTGCCGGAACCACTCCGATGGGAGGAAGCGCGATTTTACCCGCCTGTCCAGGCATTGGCAAAGGGGGGGGATTGTTGGTAATTGGATCGCTCATAGTATTATCTCCTTTTAATGAACTGTTGACCTGCTTGCCATTTTCGATCCCCCAGGCTGTGACGAAGCCCAAAGGCCAAAAAAAATAGAGAGAGAGCTTCTTAAACTTTTTCTTCTTCTTCGCTCGATTGTTGATGTTTAAGCTCTACTTCGATTTTAGCTTTTAATCCGGCATGTGCGGGATTATCCCCCGCGATTTTATCAGCTGTCATCAGTGCAGCTAAAGCCAGTTCGGGATTACCCATTTTTTTAAAGCAATCATAGAGATGGTAATAAGGAAGGGGGCTTGCAGGGTGGATCATTTCATAAAGCATATAATAACCGACCGCTTCATTGTAGTTCTTCAAATGATGATGAGCCGCGGCAATAGCAAAAGTAAAACGAGGGTCGTTTCCTCCTGCTAATTGCGTTAAGAAATTAAAAATCACTAAAGCATCTTTAAATTTACCGCTTTGGAAAAAATGATACCCATTCTCATAGATCTCTTCGATCAGCTCTTGGGAGATTCCCATTGCTTCTGCGGGACTTAAGCCTTCTAATTCAATTTTTAACAACGCCTCTTCAATCATGGGGAGAAACGTGGATGGAACCCCATCTTTCACTTTTTCTAACGCCTGTTGAATGAGTTGTTTCGTCTCTTTGCGATCAGCTGTTGCGCTATTGACCATATTGACCTCCACTATTATGCCGTATATTGTTGCACCGATCTTGTTAAAGATTGGCTATTGGCTTGTAAGATTGCCTCAAGGGAATTGTTTAAACTTGTGTACCACTCTCCTTGTGATTTTAAATCCGTTTGAAAGCCGTCGACCATTTGCTGCAGCAATTGGATCAGCAGTTTAATGACTTCCTCGGCTTTTTCGGTTTCGGCCAGATGTCTCAAGACTTTAGCCAAATCAAACCCAATTTGCATCAGGGTAAAAGAAGATCCCGCTTCAACCCCTAAATTAACGGTCTTCAAAATATTTTGCAGTTGCGTCGAAAATTTGACCCAGTCCCTTGTTTGTTCATCAGCTAGGTGGGTGAAGTTCAGCGTCTCCTTTAATCCAATCGCTGCATCCTTATAAGATTGAGGGCCCATTTCATAGGCTCCATATTTGGCTAGATTTTGCGTATTCTCTACGATTAACTCAAGAGCCGCTTTTAGGTTTTTAAGGACGTCTTGAGTTGTTACGTTCGCAATTCTTTGCCCTGTTGATCTCACGTTCTCAATGATCTCTTTAAATTTTTGAGTCATCGTCTTTAACATTTGATCTAGCGATCCTTCCACTTTTTTCACTGTTGCTGCCCCTTCTTGTGGAGCAGAGCCTTGGCTTGCAAGCCACATCGTTGCAACCATCGTTAAGGCCATGACAAGAATTTGAATGATCATCAAAGCCTCTTCATTATCTTTATCGACTGTGCCGCTGTTGATTAAAGCGGAGCTGACAAGATCCGGAAGGGTATTGCTAGCGATAATGAACATCGTAATGGCTTGAATGGCGATCTGCTTCGTGGTTTCAACTGCAACTTGCGACGCGATGTTTCCTGATGCAGCAGCAGCAGAGGCCGCCGCGGTACCACCCGTCGAGACAATCACGGCTGTTAAAATAAAAAATGCAGCAGCAATAATGATTGCTTTAACCAGCTGACTTGCCCATTTGTCATCCGGAAAAAGATCGTCGATTCCTTTGTTATAGGCGTCAATCATTTGAGCCGTTAAGTTTTTTTCAGAGTCGGCCACTGTATAGGCTAGCATCGCGCCGCTTGCAATAGCTGCTCCTGCAAAGATGATAAACGAGCTGGTTCCCGCAGTAAAAGGGAGGGCGATAATGGCGGCTAACATGATGGCCGCCCCAATTGTGGGAGATAAAATCTTCATCAGTTTATTCGTTTTATTCGCTTTTCTTCGCAATCGCGCCGCATGGCGCTGCTCTTTTTGAATCGCTTTAAGTTGCTCTTGCTGCGTTTTCAGCTGATCATATTTCATCTCTGAAAATGTTGCCGACTGCTCTGCTTCTTCAAGCTGCAATTGCTCTAATGTCAGTTTAAGTCCTCGAATGGCGTCTGTGATAATTCTCAGGATGCTCGATACATCTTCTTTTTTGGGGTCGTCTTTGGGAAGTTCTTCTAAGGTTTTTTGAGTTAATCTTTCAAGTGAATGGAGCAAAACATTCAGATTTTCTCCTAAAACCTCTCGAGTTGCGATCTCTAGATTAACAGGCGGAGTGACATCCACTTGGGTTGGAGTCCAAGCTGCCGCATCCTGTGTCCCTAGTCCCCATGTTGAGGGTAAACTCCACGCCTCTTGAGTTTTTGTGGCTGCCAATTGCGCTATTTCGAGCTCTTCACTGTTTAAAGAAGAGGGATTTCCCTCAACGATCGCCCCTAAAATTTTATTGATGTGTCGATTGGCTTCTTCCATGTTAAAGCCTAACTCTTTTCCCTCTTCGCTTGATGCTCCTTGTTCTTTTATTTTTTTGACGACACCTTCTTTGACAAGTTCTTTGAAAAAGTGATTGACTGATCGTTGCCAGTACGAAGGAAATGGTTTAGGCGATAATTCTCCTTGAGGATCGGGCAACTCAAGGATCGGGCGGTTCGGGTCGGTTGAATAATCCCTTTGTGCCCACCGGTTTGCCCAGATGAATTGTTGAATGACAACTTTCCCGCTATCGAGGACATCGACTTGTTCAAGTTCACGACATGCGGTGTTTTGAATTCCTTGGCTAACAGGGGGTGGATAGGAAGGGAGGACGGAATCTGATGTTAAAGAGGCTAAAGAGGAATTTAAACCAGGATCGGAAGAGGATCCACTTATATTGGAGCTGCTCATAATCAAGACCTCATGTTTCTACTTTTTAGCACGCCAGTTGTTTTAAGCTATCTAAGCTTAGTTGAGCTCGTTCTTTTATTTTTGAGTACGAGGGCTTATTCTCGCAACTTTCGATCGCTAGTTCAAGGCAAAGCATTGCCGACAGAGTCTCTTTGATTTGAAGATAGCAGTCAGAGGAGTGGTAATGAGGGATGGGATTGCGGGGATCAAGAGCGCTGCACATGGTATAAGTTTCAATCGCGCTGACGTAATCTTTCATCATATGAAGGGAAGCTGCAAGGCCCAGCATGTATTTGTGTTCCATGGCATTGAGCATAATTAAAATCCTGAAAAGATGTGCGGCTTCGGCATATTTTCCTGTGTTGTAGAGGCGGTAGGCCTGCGCATAGATATTTTCCGCTTCTCGGTTAGTCACTCCTAACGCTTGTTTAGGAGGGATTGCTTGATTGAAGACTTGGTCGGCCATTTTAGTAAAAGAGTTGTCGAATGGCTCATTTTTCCTTGTTTTGACGAAGGAGGATGGATCCTCTCTTTTCTCCTTTTCGTTCTCAGACCCCTTCATATTGCCCCCTTAAAAATTAGATGCTGTAAAAACAGGAAAAACGATTATTTGATTTTCTGCGAAATTCCACGGACCAATTCACATTGACTTGAGATCATGTCTTCAAGTGATGAACTGGCATCTTTTAACGATTGGAGCGACGTTGTCGCAGATTGTGCATACCCTGACTGCTTGTCTTTATTAATTCTGGCTTTTTCCGTCATTCCTGCCAGCCGCTGGTTGTTATTATCGCGGTTTCCTGAATAGCCCTTATAGTCCGTTTCTGAAACATAATCAATATCATTCATCATATCAGAGTAGGCGTTCACTTTATCGGTAATTTTGACAAGCTTATTTGCATAAATTGCCGACATCGATTGGAGCGTTTGTGTCAGATCCATCAAGGATCGAAGCAAGGTATTCATTGAAAAAACATCTGTTTTTGATTGCTCATCATGACTTCCCATCCTTGCAAGGCTATCAAAAAGAGTTTGAAGAGCCGCGTTATTGCTCAAGATGTCCTCAATGTTTTTCTCTTCTTCATGTGTCGTCGTGTGCAGACCGATCACGTCGGCTCCCTGATCAGAATGATCAGTCTCTTTGATTGGTGATTCCTCAAGCGATCTGTTTGCATTAGCCAGAGCATTTATTGACTCATCAGAATCTGAATAGCTTTGAATCTGACTCATGATGTCCCCCTTATAGAGGTGAGAAGAATGGAGCCATAGCGGTCCGGTTCATCTCAACCATCTGTTGTTTAATAATGTCAATTAGTCTACATGATGTTTAACGATTAATATTTCTTGCAAAACCTGTCAATTGATTGTTTAATTCAGACATGAGAGATGTCAGAATATCAAACATTGTCTCAAGATTGGCATTTTGAATTTTAATGTCATCTAGCATTCTATTGCTCAGGTTTTGATTAGCCTGGACCGCCTTGTCTAAGTGTTGACTAATTGTGCTTCCCGCGTCTTCCCCCGCAATGATGTAACTCGTGATCGATTTGCTCGCATCGTCGACTGTTGGGGTTTTAAGGGGATTGCCATTTTTATCAACAAAACATTGCTGGGTTGTTGTTGTTGTTTTTGTCTCATATCCATCTAAGACTCTTTCTTGCACAACATTTCCGTTGCTATCAACGACGTTGCTTCCGTCCGGATTTTTTTTATTGACATATTTATAAATAGGAACTTGCTCTGTTGTGGTGACTGTTGTTGTCTCAATGCGGGTTCCGGGAGGATATTGACTTGTGGGGAAATATTTCTCAAGGTCATCAAGCGCTTGTTTTGTTGTTCCGTATGCGCTTGTCGGTCCTTTATCTATATTCGGGTCAGCTGCGAGCATTGCATCAAGCTGCTTTTGAAGTTCATCGCGGGCAGTTAAAACATTATTAATCGAACTTGCTGAATCAGCTCCTGTGGAGGGTTTCACTTTAACTTCTGCCCCGTAGTAATCCTCTACCCACCCTAAGTAGGTATCGGTATTTTTTTTAATCCATCCAATAGGGTCCTCTTTATTGGGTATTTTGTCTAACATCTCCTTGGGAATATCGCTGACACTTTCCGGGGGGAATTTGAATCCTCCTCCATCAACAAGCTCTGTTTGTTGGAGCGCGTCTTCGAGAACCCCTAGATTGTTGATCACTGCCGTTGCAATCGCCAGTTGTTCGTTTAAGTCTTCTAATTGCTTCATGTACATGTCATAGGTTTCGTTTGCAAAACGCAATAACATATCTCCTAGAACTTCTGTATTTTTTGCATCATTTTCAGGGCTCGTCATCGTTTTAATAGCGTCGGTTAGAAGCATTTTTTCTCCCCCAATTGTCAATTCGAAAGTAGAAAGAGCTTTGATGGTATTGGGGGTGATGTCAAATCCTCCTGTGGTAGGATTGATTGGGACCAGTCCAATCAAAATATCTGAGAATGTCTGCATTTCAACTGTGAGCCCGGGAGGCGTCGTTTTTAATTGATTTAGCTTATTTAATGCCTCAGCTAAGTCGTCAGCATCCTGCTGGGTGGGATTGGGTTTTGCTAAAATTGCATTGATCTCATTGAGGAGATCATCGTAGAATTGTTTGACCTCTTTAGTCACACTCTCTGCATAAATGTTACTGGCTGAATTAATCGAAAGAGGGGAGTCGCTCCCATCCGTATAAGATGAAGATATTGAATTCATACAAGAACTCCTTTAATTTCAAAAAATAAGAAAGTCGAGATAATCACCGACTATTACCTCTATTTTATAACATATTTAATTAAATATCATTTTTATTAACGATTTTTTAAATGATCAGATTCAATTGAGCTCTTTTTCCATCGTTATGATAAATCATGCTTGAGGCAAAGAGATATTGATAAGCTGGATTTTGGAGTTTTTTGCTAAATTGGGCAAAGCTTGTGACGTTTTTCAAACTTTCGGCAAATGCCTCATGGACGCTATCCATCCATTTTTCATGATGATCCTTGACGAGGTAAGCAATTTGATTGGTGATTGATTGAGTCAAGGAATCGGGAGAGGAGGAGGAGGAGATGGTTTTAGAGTCAACATGTGGCTGCCCAAATAGCGTTTGCAAGATTTCTTGCCCAATTTCTTTTGCTAGAAAAGGGCCTAACTGAGGATTGAGCAAGAGGAGAGTCCTATTGTTTACAATCGAGGATCGTTCATCTGACAAGCCTTTGTAGGCAGGGATTGAAGAGGATGTTGGTTCCTTTATCAATTGGGGTTGCTTGAGGGGCTCAATTGCAAGTGCAATCGATTGCTCTTTGAGAGGAATGAGGAGAGCTGTCTTTGCAATCTCAGAGTAATTCTTAACCCCTAAATCTTTTAAATAAGTGCTGATCTCTGAGCGAAATTGTTTTGCAGAAAGATCTGGAGAGGCGCTCAGAATATCTAAAACAGCTTTTTCGCAGATGATGCGCGCTTCTTCTAAAGAGTAGTCATGGGAAAGTGAGAGGGCTGTTTGGATCGAGTGTTTGAGCCAGAAGGTATCCACTGTTTTTTCAGAAATAGAGCCCGTGACATGAGGGGATAAAAGACCCCTTTGTGCTAATTGCCCTCCGATTTGCCCTAAATAAGTCGCTTTATCTTGAGGATATCCTTTTTTGATAAAGTGATTGTTGATTTCCTCTTCAATCTTGATTACTTTTTGAGAATCTTTTTTTTCTGCAGAAGCAATCAGTTCATTTAAAGGAATTGAAGCATTTGATAGTGTCTGGGCGAATAGTCCTTGTAGCCCTAGACTTTCTTCGATGAGTTTGCTTGCAGCCATCAGCTGTCCTAGGATGATAATTCTTCCAATTTTCTCTTTGCCTTGAGGAGAAATTCCGGAACATTCAGGAAGAGAGTCAAGGAAAGTGTCTATGGTTTTCATGAGGATTCCATGATCAATGTCTTCCAACATACGATTAGAGAGGGAGATGGAAAATAAAATAGGGAATGCCGGGCTGTCTTTTGGTAAATGTGTCAGAACATCCACAATAATCCCAAGACTTGGCAATAGAGCTTGCATGCTTTGATTGGCTAATAAGCCGAGGGATAAAAGAATGAGTTTATTCGTGATCTGATGAATCAATGATTCTCTTGCTTGGAGATTAAGTTGAATCAATGATTTCAATGCCTCGATTGAAATCGTCTCTTGTAATAGACGTTTTCCTAAGAGGAGACTCATTTCCGGGTCATCGAGTTCTTCAATCTGGGCGGTCAAAATATTTTTTTTCCATTCATTTGATCCTTTGATCTGATCTCCATGAGCAAGTAATGTCTCGATAAGCGTGTTGAATTTCAGAAGATCAGAAGAGGACAGTTCATCGTCTATGCTCCTCATTTTTTGGTGGACCATAAAAGAATTAAACTGATTGCATTGCATCATTTTTTGATCGATCGGGACGACTCGTGTTTCGTACATTGATTGATAAAGTCCTTCGTACAAGAGGTCTGATGCAAAAGGAGGAAAGCTTGGAAGGGGCTGGAGGGGGAGGGGGCCTGTTTGTGCAATGGATCTTATATCAAGAGGAAGGGAGGGAATTGTAACGGTTGATGATCCGTTGATTAAAATAGGGGCTTTGATGACCTCTTGATCATTTGAAATGTCTCGTGTATCAGCGAGTGTCAATTGAGGAATTGTAAGACCGGAGGCTTTAAGGTAATCTGTTAAGTTGTGTTGTTCAATAAAGTCGTTAATGGCTCCGTTGTATTCAGCCGCCTTTTGATTATAGGTGATGGCTCCTAAATTGTAGTTGTTCAGTTCGCTAGAGCGTTTATCCCATGTTTCATTAAAGGTTGCAACAGCGTTTTGATAATCCTGTGTGATGGCGTTGTATTGATCGAGCAGCTCATCGGGTTCTTCCGGAATCAAAAATTGCCCATTTCCCAGATTCACGGCTCCAATCGCCATCAAATTGTTCATGTATTCGTCATAAGCATGCGTTAAATCGGCATAAGCTTGTTTTTCTGCTTCATTTCCTTGGTTGATACGATCAATTTCTTTTTGCTGGAGCTCAGCCAATTCTTTCATTTCTTTGAGGTCATGATCGAGTTCTGCAAGAATCACGGCAATTTCTTTCTCAATATCAGCGATTGAGGCTTCTTTCTCTTCTAGGATCTGTGATAATTGCAGTGCTTGTGATGCAGCCAATAGATTGAGTTTGTATCGACTTTCGATGTCAATTTGCGCAGAAGCACTGAGTTGATGACGAAAGACACGAATGGCGTCGAGCAAAATCCGAAGAGTGTCTGTTTGAGAGGTTTCAGATTGAGGAGGAGCAATTAACGGATTACTCGCTTCTATCGAGGTTGGTGTCAAGGGATCTGAAGGATTTGAAGCGGTGATGAAAAGATCTTGACTCTCCTTTTTTTTTATTTGCGCCGCTTCATGAGGGGGAGAAATGTTGTGTGGAGATTGTTCTGTTGAAGAGGGGGGGATTGTGTTTGGATGTTTAGGAAGATGGATAGACATCATATTTCTCCTGTTTACCGGAACGGGTCGATTGAAAAATGGGGAGAAGGACTCACCTTACGCAACGGGAGCACCATTTAGGCTGCAGCGAAAGCTCTCGCGGTGCGTAAGGTGAGTGAGGGCGTGTCATGAATTGATCATAAATTTTATTCAAGTTCTTTCCAAGCGGGTGGTCACATTGCTTGAGAAATCATCTTGAATAGAGGCGATGAGCAATTGATGACACGCCTTAGTTACGAGATATCAGAATATGAGTAAACAAACAAGAGATAAAATGTCCTCAGAATGTCAACCTTACTTTAGGTCGCCCGAGCATCAAAGATTTTGAAGAGGTTCTAAAAACAAGTGTTGCGTTAACATTCCCTTTTTAGCCATTAATTCAGCATTAAGGATGGCGCATCCGGCAGCACCCCTAATGGTATTATGTGAAAGGATGATGAATTTCCAGTCAAGCAAAGGACATGGCCGAAGTCTGCCTATCGACACTGCCATTCCGGCTCCCAGATTGCGATGTAATTTTGGTTGAGGAGACCTCTCCTCTTTTAAATAGATGATCGGGTGTTTAGGCGCCATCGGTAATTTCAATCGTTGAGGCTCACCTTCAAATGTTTGCCAAGCTTCAATGATCTCATTTTCCTTGGCTTTTTTTTTGAGCTTGACTGAGACACAACCTAAATGTCCATCAGCGACAGGCACTCGGGTACATTGGGCACTGATATGCATCGGATAAGGAATGATTTCTTTTTCATGGTATCTACCCATGATTTTTAATGGCTCTTCCTCTATTTTGGCCTCTTCTCCGGAAATATAAGGAATCACATTATCTAAGATATCCAAACTTGGAACTCCGGGATATCCCGCACCAGATAAAGCCTGTAATGTGACAACATTGACAGCTTCAATGCCCCACTTATCAAGCAGAGGTTTTAATGCCATCGTCATTCCAATCACTGAGCAATTGGGATTCGTTATGATCGCGCCATTGCCAAAATGTTGGTGTTGGATAAGTTTTAGATGGTCGCTGTTGATCTCTGGCACGAGAAGCGGGACGTGAGGATCCATCCGATGATTGCTGCAATTAGAAATGACTTTATAACCACTTTTGGCAAAATTTTCTTCAATTTCTCCGGCAATCCGAGAATCTAATCCTGAAAATACGACATCGCAAGGCAGATCAGGGCGGCAAGGAGCAACAGTCATTTCCCCTATTTTCTTCGGCAATTGAGTGGGCATGGCCCATCTCATCGATTCGCCATAAGTTTTACCGGTAGATCGATTAGAAGCAGCCAGAGCGACAACCTCAAACCAAGGATGAGAGCAAAGCAATTCAACAAATTTCTGTCCTACCATTCCTGTTGCGCCAAGAATGCCAACTGAAATCTTTTCCATTTTTTTGCCTTATTTCTGTAAGAGAGTGTTCTAAATCCATTTTCTTCGCCGGAAAAATATAAGCATGGAAATTGCTGTCGCCCCCATTGTGCAAACGACAAGGGGATAACCCCACTGAGTGTGAAGCTCTGGCATGTGCTCGAAGTTCATTCCATATAAGCTTGAAATAAAGGTCAGAGGGACGAAAATTGTTGAGACAATCGTCAACACTTTCATGATGTCATTTGTTCGAATGTTAATATTCGAGAGATAGATATCGATCATTCCTCCGACAACATCGCGAAAACTCTCGATGATGTCAATGGTTTGTACTGTGTGATCATGTACATCTTGGAGGTAAATTTTTGTTGTTGAATCAACGAGGTGATCATCCAAGTGAGCCAGACGGTTAATCACGTCGCGCATAGGCCAAATGGCTTTTCTTAGAATAATCATCTCTCGTTTGGCGTGTTGGACTTTTTGGAGCGTATTAGCCTTTGGAAATGTGATGAGTTCTTCCTCGAGACTATCTAAGCTGATATCAACTTTTTCAAGGACAACAAAATAATAATCGACAATTGTATCAAGAAGTGCGTAGGCTAAGAAATCGGAGCCTTGCTTGCGGATTCGGTTGCTTCCTTGTCTTAAACGATCTTCAATTGGTTTAAAAATGTCCTCATTCCCTTCTAAAAAAGTAATTAAGTAATTGTTGCCAAACACGATGCTGATTTGTTCATCTTTTAATGCTTGAGATGTTGGCTCATATTGAAGGGATCGAGCAACAATAAACACTTGATTGTCAAATACATCCAGCTTTGGGCGTTGCCCCGTGCTCACAATGTCTTCGATAAAAAGAGCATGCAACTTAAACGTTTTACCGATGGAAGCAACGGTATCGGGGTCAAAAACACCGTGGACTTGTATCCATGTCATGGTTGGCATGTTGATGTGTTGAAGGCATTCCTCAACGGAGGCATCTTTTTTCTCTTTCCATTTATCTTCTCCATACTCAAAAATCGAGAGTCTGATTTTCTTCCCGCCACTACTGCCTGTATAGAGAAGCGAGCCGGGAGGAAGACCTGCCGGACGAATTTTCTTTGGAAATAGACGAGTCATTCGTAGCCTTTCACATCTGATCAATCTTAATTAAGCTTCGATATTTCGACGTACCATGCCGATTTGACGACGTAAAGTATCATCGATTGTCACTTTTTTTTCGATATTTTTGCATGCATGTAAAATCGTCGAGTGGGTTTTGCCAAATGACGCTCCGAGCATGATCAATGATTCGTTGATCATTTCTTTGGCTAAGTACATGGCAACTTGACGGGGTAAAGCAATGTCTTTTGTCCGGTTCGATCCTCTTAAATCGCTAACGCGAACTTGAAATACAGCCGCGACGCTTTTGAGGATTTGCTCAACAGAGATTTTTTCTCGAGGAGCTTGTTGAAGCATTTCACGAAGAGTGTTTTCGACTAGCTCTTCTGTGATATTTAAGTTCATCAGCCTGCAATGAGCACTTAATCGATTGATCGCCCCTTCGAGTTGACGGACATTATTGTGAATGTGTTCGGCGATAAAAAAAGCAACTTTATGAGGGATATGAAGCCCTTTTAGCTCTGCTTTGTGCTGCAAAATTGCCACCCGAGTTTCTAGCTCCGGCACTCCCATATGCGCGACGAGTCCTCCTTCCATTTTTCCGATGGTGCGCTCTGATAATTTTAATAGCGAAGGGGCTTTATCGCTTGTAATGACAATTTGCGCCCCTTTGTTTTTTAACGCTTCAAAGGTGTAGGACAACTCTTCTTCAAAATTTAAGCGATTTTGGAGAAATTGGATATCATCAACGAGGAGGACATCGATTTGCGAACGATAAAATCTTTTCATCTTATCAACTGATTTATTTCGTAAACTATCCACAAGATCATTGATAAAAGCTTCAGTTGTAATGCATTGAACACGAAGTTTTTTATGATGTTCTCGGATGTAGTGCCCAATACTGTGTAGAATATGGGTTTTGCCCAATCCCACTCCACCGTGGATGAATAAGGGGTTATACGATTGGCCTGGGCGTAGAGCAACGCCCATAGCAGCAGATTTCACAAATTGATTCGCCGAACCCTCAATAAAAGTTTCAAACCGATAATGATGATTTAATTTAACCTCGGGATGTGCGGCATAGTGTTGGGAAGATTCTACATGAATCACGGGGGGCACGAGAGAAGGAGAAGAAGATTTCTTAGCAGTTGGAGCAATCACAAAACGGATGGAGGGATCTCCTGATCCATTTGTTGGAAGGAATGCACATAAATCTTTTTTATAATTTGCGATGAGATATTCTTGGACGAAAATATTAGGGACTTCAAGCGTAATCTCTTCTTCTGTCGCTTCCATCACTTGAATGGGAGAAAACCAATTGCCAAATGCGGTTAATGAGCATCTCGTTTTTACAAATTGTAAAAATTGGGTCCAAGCCTCGCGTGTATCACAAGCTAGCATACGTTCTATCCTTGAAAGTTATGAACAACGTTTCCACAATACAGTCTGAAGCTGTTTCGTCAAAGAATTTAACATGAGTTGCTAAAGCTGGCAAGCTATTTCATTGATCAAAAAAGGACAATGATTGATAACCCTCTGATTATCAAAATAAGAGCCAAGAAATAAAAAAGTTATTACTATTTTTCAGCCTTCAAAGAAGGAAGTTTTAATGTAATTCTCTATAATACAAATAGATAAAACTTTCTACTTCCCTGTTTTGCTTTGTGTTGTCGACTCATAATCAACCAGATGAGCGAAGAAAAAATTGAATTTATTTGCTTTTGCGACAAATCAAGATTTGGCATCTTCTATAGAAACTGATTCATTACTCATTTTACCCAACGGGGAGCCCTCCCGGCGGGTAAGATGAGTTCATTATAGGAAATATTTTTATGGGACATACACGGAGTTATTTGCCTTATGCTAAGCAATCAATCAGTGAGGAAGATATTCAAGCTGTTGCTGACGCTTTAAAAGAAGAGTGGATTACGCGAGGACCGCTGGTTCAAGAATTTGAACAAGCATGTGCCACTTATCTTCAAGTTCCTTATGCAATCGCATTTAATAGTGGGACAGCTGCCCTGATGGCTGCTTATTTTGCGGCGGGTTTATGTTCATTCGATCGCGTCATCTCGACCCCTAATACTTTTATTGCAACCTTAGGAGGGGCTATTGAAATAGGAATCGCCCCTTGCTTTATTGACATTGATCGGTTGACCGGAAACATGGATATGACTCAAGTAACAGATCAATTCGATTTTAGTTTAAAGCGGGGGCGTCCCTTTATTGTGCCCGTTCATTTTTCAGGTTTGGCTCTTGATATGGAAAAATTGAGCAACGCTATCTCTCATCCTGATGCTGTGATTATTGAGGATGCAGCCCACGCTTTGGGCTCTTTCTATCCTTGCGGTCAAAAGGTGGGAAATTGTGTGTATAGCGACATGACAATTTTTAGTTTTCACCCGGCCAAATCTCTGACGACAGGAGAGGGGGGGATGGTCACAACCCGCAATCCTGAATTCTACCATCGCTTGCAATTGTTTCGAAATAATGGGATAGAGCGCCACGCTCCTTATCTTCGCCAGCCTGAAGCGGATGGGTATTATGAAGTGCAAGCGATTAGCGGAAATTTTAATTTTACCAGTTTCCAAGCGGCTTTAGGATTGAGTCAACTGAGGCGATTGGATCGTTTTATCGAGAAGCGACGCAAGCTTGTCAAGTTATATCGAAAGCGATTAGCCAACATTCCTCACTTGATTCTTTTTCATGACAACCAAGATGAATCTTCAGCTTTCCATCTTTTTGTGGTTCAAATTGATTTTGCGGCTTACCGTACAACGCGCGAGAAAGTCATGCGGCAGCTCCACGATCAAGGGATTGGAACTCAAGTCCACTATATTCCTCTTTACCATCATCCAGTCGTTCGCGCAAGGAGAGAATTACAGGGAGTGAATCATCCGAATATGGAGCTTTATTATCAACAAACCCTTTCCCTGCCGCTTTATGTGGATTTGAGGGAGGAAGAGATTGAAAGAATTTGCCATGCGCTGATTGAAATTTTAGGAGGGGCTGTAAGCCAGAAGTAGAGCTTTGGCAATATTGGCAACCAAGGGGTTTTTTTCTTTCTTCAGGATGTTGACTAATTTAAGCCCTTCTTCTTTTTTTCCCATGGCAAAAAGAGTTTTTGCTAGGTTAATTAAGGTGGGGCTGTGGTCTTCGGATTCTAGTTTTAAGGATCGATCAAAACATTTTAACGCTTGATCATATTGATGGATTTGCAAATAAATGGCTCCCAATGTCTGAGCGTCGTAAGCACTTGCAGGATCTAAAATTTCTAAGGCTTCGAAAAAAGGGAGCGCAATATCATACTTGCCTTGGCGAATGTAGGAAAAGCCCGTATAGCGCAAATCTTCAATATGTTCATCTGTCCAATTTAGTCTATCTTTCCATTCAATCGAGCTCATATGCATCAACCTTGTAAAAACTGACCCAAGCGACCTACAATAAAGCCTATCCAACTGTTAATTTTTTTAATTTGTTCAAAACAGTTTTTAAGCTTCTTTTTTTTCTTCTCATCTTCATCTGTTTCGCAGATGATGTCGTCGAGTTCTCTCTCATTTTCTTCTTCTTCTTGAAATGAACCCAAGCTGGGGGCTACACGGAAAAAGCCAAAAGGGGAGCGTCTTTGAAATTGAAATTTTGTCGGAGGGAAGAAAAAAGCCCAGGGGTTTTGGACAATTCTTACCCCAAGTAAGAGATCCATTTCCGATAATTTAGGATAGAAATCAAGGACTTGAATCTGAGCCGGAATGCTTGAGGCTTCATCTAAGTGGTACTCTTGATTGATCTCCTCAATCATGTTGGTTCGCCGAGCGTATTGGATATAAATCCCAATATCGAGCTTGTCTATTGTCGTCATAATCCACCTATCATATGGCTTATTTTAACAACTCTGAGATATTTTAGTAAATCGGCATCTTATCCCAAAACGGGTAAATGACAGATTCTTCCTTCAATGATCGTCTCTGCGACTGTTAAACATTCACCTTGCGCACCAAGAGCGTGATTTAGGCTTTGGCGCATTCCAAACCATCAATTTACATGCGATGTTATCGAAAATTTCTGGGTGATATTGAACTTTATGCAGAACGCTATCTCGAATCAATAACTGATGATGGAACGCAGCGTTTTCCGAAAAAAACGATTGAACTCGACCTTGCAATTTTCAATCTTTGTGCGCTATAATCCTTTTTGCACAATAACATTTTATCCTTAAGACTCTTCATGCATCCATCTCCCCACTATCCTGTTTTACTAACCGAAGTGATTGACGCTTTTCATCCATTACTTCTTGACGTGGTGATCGATGGAACATTAGGGGCTGGGGGACACGCTCAGGCATTGCTCGAGCGTCACCCCGAAATTCAATATTATATTGGCATTGATCAAGACCCAGAAGCATTATCTTTAGCAGAGGACCGTTTAAAACGCTGGTCATCTCAATTAATTTTACGACACGGTAATTTTTCTCAATTCGATCAGTTTTTAAAACAGTTATCTTTGCCTTCTGCTAGCGCCATTCTCATTGATCTTGGGGTCTCTTCAATGCAGCTTGACCAGGCGGCTAGAGGATTTAGTTTCATGAGAGAGGGCCCCCTCGATATGCGAATGAATCCTTTAGAGGGAATCACTGCTGCAGATATTGTGAACACATGGCCTGAAGCCGATCTTGGCAAGATTTTCCGAGAATATGGCGAAGAAAAACAATGGAGAGCTGCTGCGCGGGCAATTGTCAAGACAAGAGCTACCCATCCTTTTGTTACAACACAAGATCTTAAAAATGTGTTATATCCAGTTCTCGCGCGATTTTCAAAAAAGGGAATCCACCCTTTAACGCTGATTTTTCAAGCGCTGCGAATCTGTGTGAACAAAGAATTAGAGGTTTTAGAAACCTTTTTGCCAAAGGCAATTGATTCTTTGACGGAAGGAGGGCGCTTAGCTGTGATCAGTTTTCATAGTCTTGAAGATCGAATTGTTAAAGGACATATGCGTTTGGCGGCAAGCGATAAGTGGGAAACAAGCGGGCTTGGGGGACTTTTTCGAGATAAAGAACCCACAATTAAACTGATGACAAAAAAGCCGATCGAATCTACAGATCAAGAGATTCATCTTAATCCTAGAAGCCGAAGCGCTAAGTTACGTGTGGCAGAAAAGGTGGGCAAGCGCCTGTAAACAGGCTCTAAGGAGGAATAGAAGATGGGACTGTTGATTCGGTTGTTGCTGTGCATTTCTTTTGCCGGTCTTGTCCTCTATAAATACATTGATAAGCTCAATGATTTAACCGGACTGCGCTTATCAATCCCTATTTTAGCGCGTGAAGTCAAAGAAATCCATGAGCAAAATCTTGAGCTTCAGTATACAATTGATTGTTTTGAAAGTCCTTTGCATTTAATGGAATTAGCTGAAAAACCTGAATTTGGACATCTCAAATATCCAATTCTTGATGATATTGTATTGTTGCCTGAGTTTCCTGTTTACTGCGTTGAGGGGCAAGACCTCTAATTTATGTTGAAAATACCTGTTACAACGGCGGATAAATTCCGTTTATTGTGGGTTGCGTTACTCATTTTCATTTTATTTTCCTTCTTGATTGCCCAATTTTACCATATTCAAATTTTGGAAGGAAAAAAATGGGCTCAGAAGGCTCTTAAGCAACATTTCTTTTTCATCAAAGAGCCTTTTATCCGAGGAGCTTTTTACTCTAATCCCTATATTAGAGAAGGAGATCCTCCAAAACCTCAACGTTTTGCTATTGATGTTCCCAAATTCCATCTCTATGCAGATCCCGAATCCATTCCGTTAGAATTTAAAAATGAAGTCTCTGATCAGTTATCCTTGATTTTATCATTAAATCAAGGGGATTGTCTGCAACTAGCCGAGCAACTGCAAAAAAAAAGCCGCAGCCGAAAACTTGCGATGTGGTTAGATAAAGAGACCTATCGAGCGATCAATCAATGGTGGCAACCTTTTGCCCGTCAGAATAAAATCGCTCGAAATGCTCTTTTCTTTGTTAAAGATTATCAGCGCTCTTATCCATTTGGAAAATTACTGGGTCAGGTGCTTCATACAATTCAAAATCAAAAAGATGAAAAAACCGGCCGCGCATTGCCCACCGGAGGCCTTGAGCTTTACTTTCATTCATTTTTAGAGGGAACAAATGGTAAAAGACGTTTGATGCGTTCACCTCGAAACGCTTTAGAAACCGGTGAAGTCATTGCTTACCCGGAGCATGGAGCCGATATTTATCTGACGATTAATCCTTTTTTACAAGCGATTGCCGAAGAGGAGATCGAAAAAGGAGTTCAAAAAAGTAAAGGAAAAGGGGGCTGGGTTGGGGTAATGGATCCCTATACCGGAGAAATTTTAGCACTCGCTCAATATCCATTTTTTTATCCTCCTGATTATCAATCTTATTTTAACGATCCTAAATTGGTTGAACATACAAAAGTCAAAGCCATTACCGATGCGAATGAGCCAGGCTCCGTTTTCAAACCTTTTACTGTAGCCATCGCCCTTAAAGCAAATAAAGAATTGATTAGCCAAGGAAAAAAGGAATTATTTTCCCCGGACGAAAAAATTTCCACAAAGAGTGGTCATTTTCCAGGACGGTCTAAACCCATTAGTGATACCAGCTCCCATCATTATTTGAATATGGATATGGCCATGCAGAAGTCGTCCAATATTTATATGGGGCGTCTAGCTGAGCGAATCGTGGCTCGTATGGGAAATGAATGGTTTCGTCGTGAAATTCAGTTGTTTGGATTTGGTCAAAAAACCCATATTGAACTACCCGCCGAAAGCGCCGGAGTGTTACCGACTCCTGGAAAACTTCATCGTAACGGAGTGTTAGAGTGGTCGACTCCCACTCCATTTTCGATTGCAATGGGTTACAATCTTCAGGTGACAACTGTTCAGTTATTACGGGCTTACTCGATCTTTGCAAATGGCGGAATGTTAGTGCAACCAACCTTGGTAAGGTGTATTGTAAAAAAAGATGCACAAGGAAATTCCCGCGTCTTAATGGACCATGCATGTGAGGAGAGAAGAACACATTTCCCAAGAGTGCTTGATGAAGATATTGTAAAAAGGGTGATACGCTCGATGCGATTCGTGACTAAGCCGGGAGGAACGGCAGCAAAAGCTGATGTCCCCGGATACACCGAAGTTGGCAAGACAAGCACGACAAAGAAAATCGTCAATGGAATGTATTCCGAAAAGTTATATTGTCCAAGTTTTGCAGGATTTATCCCTGCAAAACGTCCTGCATTGGTGATTGCCGTCACCATTGACGAGCCTGAGTATGGCTATATTCCAGGGATTGGAAAAAATCACAATGGGGGAAATTGTACAGCAAACGTATTTCGCAGCATTGCGAAGCGCTCTTTAGAGTATCTAGGCGTTGCGCCTGATGATCCTTATGGCTATCCATTTGGAGATCCTCGCTCCAATCCGGCCAAAGAAGTCTGGATGGATGAAACCAAAAAGCTCCAAGACCTTTATCAAAAATGGAACAAGCCGCCTGTCCCGTGACTCTTTAAAAAGGATTTAGGGTATTGATTATGAAATTAAAAAAAATTCTATCTGGGGTTGATGATTGTCTTGTCAAAGGCTCTAAAGACATTTTCATTACCGGCATTACCTCAAATTCTAAGTGGGTTGCACCAGGCAATCTCTTTATTGCAAAGAAAGGGAAAACCTACGATGGGGGGCAATTTATTTTTGAAGCGATACGAGCGGGAGCTTCTGCAATTGTCACCGATCTTTACGATCCTTCAATGAGACAAGTGGTTCAAATCATTCACCCTAATGCCTCTTCGATCGAAAGTCTTTTAGCGGCCAATTATTATCAGCATCCATCCCGCGATTTGCTCATGGTCGCAATAACGGGGACAAATGGAAAAACAACAACTTCTTTTTTGATAAAAAATTTATTAGATGAGATCATGGGGCCTTGCGGTTTAATTGGAACGATTGAATATATCACAGGCAAAAATCGCCACCCAGCGAATCGGACGACTCCTGATGTCATCACAAATCAGAAAATTCTTCGTGAAATGGTGGCGCATGGATGTCAGGCAGGTGTCATGGAGGTTTCGTCGCATGCGTTGGATCAAGGGAGGGTAGAGAACATAGAATTTGACGTTGCCATTTTTTCAAATTTAACCCTTGATCATCTCGACTATCATCAATCGATGGAAAATTATGCTATGGCGAAAAGGAAGCTCTTCCAAGAGATTGGAAAAGGAAAACTCAAAAAAAGAAGAGCCCCTTGGGCCATTATTAACCACGACAGTCCTTGGGCTTCTTTTATGATTGAGGGATGCTCTGCCAATCTTTTATCTTATGGAATAGCGCCATCGGCAGATTTAAGGGCCTCTGATATTCGATTAGAAAAAGGAGGAACTCGAGCCAAGGTGATCTATAAACATCAGGTTGAAGAGTGTTTTTGGCCTTTAGTTGGGCGATTTAATGTGTATAACTGTTTAGCTGCAATGGCTGTTCCTCTTTCTTTAGGAATTCCATTACATGTTGCCTCTCAATTGATGTCTAAAGTCGGCTTTGTGAGAGGGCGTTTGCAACCTGTGAAAAATGATCTGGGATTGCAAATTTATGTTGATTTTGCCCATTCTGATGACGCTCTTTTAAATGTATTGATGACGTTGAGAGAAATTCAACAAGAAGCGGGACGTCTGATTGTTGTTTTTGGTTGCGGAGGGGATCGAGATCGGTTGAAGCGTCCTAAAATGGGTGAAGTGTCCGATCGTTATGCTGATTTTTCTATTTTGACCTCCGATAATCCTCGATCTGAAGATCCTCTTAAAATTTGCGAAGAGATCGCTCGAGGATTTTCAAGAGAGCACATGTATGAAATTGAGATTGATCGCAAAGAGGCGATAAAAAAAGGGGTCGAGAGGGCACATCCTCAAGACATTCTCCTCATTGCCGGAAAAGGGCATGAAGCTTACCAAGTCTTTGCGGATCAAACAATTGAATTTGACGATTGCAAAGTAACAGCCGAGATTTGTGCCTCTTTAAAGAATGGATAAGGGGTGTCCTTCAAATTTTTCAAATCGAAGTTGAACAGGTTGTAAAAAATCTTCTGAGACGCTTAAATTCTCACCTTACGCACCGCGAGCCCTTTGGCTTCAGTCCAAATCGCACTCCCGGTGCGTAAGGTGAGTTAAATATTTCCCAATAGAGATTAAGAGGAATTCATGTTTTTTCGCATCATATCCCTATGGCTTGTGATCTGTTTTGCCACTAGCATGACAGTCGATGCACAATCCACCCGTCCCTCGCCCCTCAATTTATCTAAGCTTCCTCTTTTGCAATCAGTAGAAGAGGGGCAAACCAAAACACAAATCAAACCCCCTTTACTTGTCCATCATATCACCATTATGGTTGATCCGGGGCATGGAGGCCATGATATTGGAACACAATCGATATCAAAGCCTCGTTATCAGGAAAAATCATTGAATCTTGTCACGGCAAAATTTGTCAGAGATTTTCTTGAGCACCTAGGCTATCAAGTGATCATGACGCGCGAGGAGGATAAATTTGTTTCGCTTGATAAAAGGGCGAAGATGGCAAATGAATTGAAACCGACGGTTTATGTGAGCATTCATTATAATTCAGCTCCTATTGCAACCGCTCAAGGAATAGAGGTGTTCTTTTATCAATCTAAAGATGAAAAAAATAAAAAAGAAAAAGAAAGGGTTGTCAAATCAAGGCGTCTTGCACATAGTGTATTAAAAAATATTGTGTGTGAAACCCAGGCGAAATCGCGCGGTGTTAAGCATGGCAATTACCTTGTGATTCGAGAGACAGCCGTTCCGGCGATTTTGGTGGAGGGGGGATTTGTGACGAACGAATCGGAAATGCAAAATCTTAAAGATCCCGTCTATTTGAAGCGTTTGGCTTGGGGGATCGTCTGTGGAATAGAAGAGTATTTGAATAAGCTCCACTTAGGAGGCTAGCTCCTCGCTTAAGAGGGTGTCTAGCCGCATGTTTCGGCTGCATCCGGAGATGCGGCCGAAACATATAATAGACGATCGATGAAATCTCTACCCCTTTATTCGATGATGCTTCGTGGAATCTAGATATGCCGGAAGAGAATCGCCGGTTGCATCCCTTAAACGGTGTTTGTACTCTTCAACCGCTCTTATCTCATGGCGGTTCATTGAGGTACGAAATGCCTGGTATTCTCTTTGCCATGGAAATTCCTTTTTAACGCGATCTATTGCGCTTGCTCCTGATTGAGTGGCTTGTGCTCTGCAAAAATTGTCAAAATAGAGGAAATATTCTTCATCTGATCCCTGAACGCCGAGCAAATTATCAAGCGTCCACTTTGTAAAGGGAATCCCTTCATCAATTGCATCGAGATCGTCGGGGCATAAAGGGCCAACCAAGCGGCAAACATGAAACACCCCTTGTGTGTAAGGAAAAACAGATCCTTGATCACCCATCACCTCGTTCCTTTCTGCTTGAAAATCATCGATCGCAGAACAATAAGGGGCTATTTCTTCAGCTTCATTCATCCATTTCACATCTTGCTCCTTATTGGAGCAGGCAATCAGAGTAAAGGGAGATCTCTCCGCTCCGGGTCTTTTTCGCAATAACTCAAAAACTTGCTGTTCTTCGCTCTTTCCTCCGTCAGGGACTCCATCTCCAAAAAAATAAAAAGAGGTTGGCTGATTGGCTGGATTAAGTCTTTGAAATGCTTGTTGAAAGCATGCATGAATAGGGGTTGACCCTCTCGGTCCTCTTGCAAAAGCGCGATCAATTTGGTCATACGCCTCCCGTAAAAAAATCTCAGGATGTTTGCCTTGCCTCTCAATTCTAATCACATTCTCTTGTTGGTTCAAGAACCGAATTTCAATTGGGCCGGTCGGAATGCAAGAGCAGATTTCGAGCATTTCTCTTATGTTTCTTTTGGCCTCCTCCCATCTTGATTCTGAACCGGAGCTTCTATTACTCATCGAGCTGCTGTCATCTACAATAAATTGTAGTTGATATTCAGAAAGAATTGATAATTTATTTGCTAATCCCATTGGAATTTGGTACTTATTGCGTACTTTCTCTTGTTCCAGCTTCATCTCATGAGGATTTAGCCCTATTCTTGCGCTAAGCTCTGGATCTTCTTCAATGATTTTCATTGTTTCTTGATAAGAAGGAGTGAACATGATGGGAGATTCTGTCTCTTCAGCACAGATATTGGCTTCGGATTCAGTATAAAAAGTCATGAGAGGTGGAGGAGAAAGAGGCGCTGATGAAGATAAAGGTTGAGAGAGTATTCTGCCCGTTTGGGATTGTGTGTAAGCCGGATTGATCTTTTTGACTCCATTTTCGATGATGTATTTCTTGGGTGGTTGCGGCACTTCTCTAGATGTTGGAATGGAAGAAAGCACCTGAGTTGAGGGGGGCAGTGGATGAGTAAAAAAATTGCTAAAAATATTCATTTTAATATCTCCTAATTTGATTTACAATTATTAAAAACTAACATTTAAGTAAATGCTGTAGACTTGTAATACTGTATTGAATTTTAATCAATAAAAATGTCGCCCTTTCGTAGGGTGTCTCATCAATTGCTAATCGCCTCTATTCAGGAGGATTTCTCAAGCGGGTGGCCACATCGCTTGGAAATAACGTGAATAAAGGTTGATGATCAATTGATCACACGCCTTTAGCTTTCGGTATCAACTTGATTAAATTGCCCGCCGCCCCTTCATAGAACAGATTTCCCTTATAAAAAGGTTGGATCATTGTTCCTTGGGTCATTGCAGGAAGCAGCGGAGAGCGGGCTAATTCACGCCCTGTTTTAGCCTCCCTCCAAATGGCAAAATCGTGCTTATTCTGGCCGGGAATTTCGAATCCGGGGATGTGAGTCCCTACAAGAACCCTCCTTTTTTTGGGCCCTATAAGTGCGGTGAATTCAGTCGTTCTTTGGTTGGCTGTCCACACGATTTCCAATTTCTCGGCGCTCATTTTTAAAGCGGCAATTTTACCGGGTAAGGCATCGCTTGCATAAATTAAATCGTTCTCAGGATCCACAGATAGTGACATAGGAGCCCAGCTCACTGCCTCTGTTCCTCCTGGCCCCTGTGTTGAAAAAGCCGCTTTAAGCAAAGGAGGAATGGGATCTCCCAGAAAAGGCTGTTTTTTATAGAGTTTAGAAGCATCCCCTTGATTGATCGCAATCACATCTAAAGGGGTCGATGCGGGAAGTGTATTGGTTTGCGCAACAACCCAGTCATTCATGACAGAAAAAGAGGTGCACAGCGTTTGACCAGGGGAGGTGATCGTTCCGGGATTCCACTCATGATCAAGAATAAATTGTCCTTTGACAATTTCATAACGAATCGCTGTTGTGGACTCAAGTAAATAGACATACTCGCGCCCTTGAAATCGTCCAATCGTTGGACGAGCCCCTACAGGCGCTGGCAACGTAATCGACTCAATCACTTGCATTGTGATTGGATTGATAGAGACTAAAATTGAAGGGGGAACGTCTTGCGGATCTGGACAATCGAGCAAAGCATCCGGGCCTTGTTCGGTGCATCCGGCTTGTCGATACACTGATTTCATGACGATCGTTCCATCCGCTGTCGCATTAAAACCATTAAATGAGGTGTTCTCAGGTAAAGCCCCTCCGGTTGGCAACTCAAGCGTGGTGATCAAGCGTCCTGTTCGCGCATCAAGTTTTGATAACCGATACCCATAACTGACATAAAGATATCCATCTTGCAAAATTCCAAGAGATCCGGGGTAGTCCCATTGCCCATTTTTTTGGGTATCAATGAGCTGATGATACCAAATAGGTTCAAGCGTACGTGGATCCACTTGAGCCACAAAAGCTCCGATAGAACCGGCGTCATCACCATATCCTCCGCCGTAAATAAAGACACGGCGATGGTCAAGATAACACATGTTGTATCCGGAAGGATAAATGGGCTTTGACTTGACAATCCTCACCCTATTTTTTTTCTTATAAGACCCTCCAAATATAGCCTTCGGAAATACATGAGAGCGGCCGGAATTATAGTGTTCAAACGAAGATAAGGAGGGAAGCCAAGGCCTATTTGCCGACACTGCGCATACAGAATCGATAAAAAACAATAGGGAGAGGATCGCGATGACTGTGGATGAGAAGAAGTTTAATCCTCTTGAAAAATAAAAAAAGCCAACAGGATGGGACATGATGTTTTCCTTCATAGGTAAGATCATTGACAGAACAGTAAAGAATGAGATAACCGAAAAGAAAATAGGAGTCAATTATTCTATTCCACATTTTCTTGGCCCAGAACCTTCTTTTTTGAAAAAGGTATTGTTAAAATTTTAATTTATTATTTTTTGTTTTATGTGATTGTTTTTGTTTGATTTTTGTTTGTTAATTTTTATTTTGATTGATTAAAATAATTTATTTACTTTATGCAAGTCATCTGTTGTTAGTTGTTTGTGTATTCATAATTTATTGACTTAAATTTAATTGCAGCTAATTTTTAACTTGTGTATCTTTTCTTCGAAATAAGAAGTTTGTAATTTTTTTAGTTTGGATAAAATAAAAATGAGTGCTCAATTAATAAATTCTGGTTATTTGAATCAAGACATTTCCCCTTTGATTCCTAACATGCCAACGGGAATCCCTGAACAAAAGATTAAATCTCCAAAGAAAAGAGAAAGAGAGGATCAAGATGAAAATCGGGGTGTCGTCATCAATGCTCTCTTCGGTAAAAAGATTCCTCTTGCAGTCTCTGATATTCAAAAGGCTCCCAAAGAAGTCCCAACTGTTTTTACCATTCAAAAGGCTCCTTTTCTTCAGTGTGTTGAGGATGTTTTTTCCTCTTCAGACGATGACAGTGTTGCGTTAAGTCCATTTTCTGATTGGACTGATCAAGAGCGATTGGATGCAGTCAATCAACTCGATAGGATGAAAATTCCCTTAGGGCGCTCCTGTCTGCTTAAGATCTATCAAGTCTTAAAAAATTTTCAAAAGCATTTATGTGAAAACAGGCGGGTCAGTTATCCTGCTCGTTACCATGTCAGTAGCACGACGTTGGAAAATAGCTCGATCGCTTTTGATCTGGAGATCTATCATAATAAAAAAGCCAATCTGATATTTCCAACAATTCAAGCAAACCATATTCAATCAGGAACATCTAAACGTGTCTATCGCGTTTTTGCTCTTGGAAGTCCACGCATCAGAGCTTATGGAGAAGTTTTTCCACCCTCAAGTGTTGACAAGATTGAGGTATTTCATGAGATCGGTGCAAGAGAGCAAGAAGGGCTCATCAAATTTCAGGATAAAGAGTGGATCGCCAAAATTTATCGTATTTTTTATCAGCATGTGATTGTGAATGGTCAAGAATTCAATCGTCAAGTGATCGAAATGAAGTGTTATCAAGGAGATCTATTCGATCTTATGACTCAGACGCAATTATCGAATCAGACTAAACTCTCTTATAGTATTCAGCTGATGCAAGCATTAGCCGATATCCACGACGAACAATTGATTCATCGCGACATTAAACCTGAAAACATACTCGTTGATGGAGAGAAGATTGGATTGACTGATTTTGGAACCATGTGCAAAGAAAATGATAGACGATTAAAAATGATTCCGGTGGGAACGAAGGGGTATTTAGCTCCGGAATTAATGATCAGAAGGAGTGAGCAGTTAGAATGTGTGGCTGAAAGAGAGGTGTTGAGCGAAGAAAAAATTGGCGTTAGTTTAGACATATGGGCAGCGGGATGCACGTTATGGTTATTATGGGGAGAGGGTCATGTCTATCCATGGTATGAGGATGCGATAACTCAGTCTCCTGATTATTCAGTGGTTTTAGACAAGATCAAGAGATTTGATCGAGCTCATATTGATCCTAAAAACAAGATGATGTTTATCATTTGGAATATGCTCCGTTATGACTCGCAACAGCGCTGGTCTGCAAGGGAGGTCTTAGAACAATTGAAGGGGGGGAAGATGGACGCATAAGGCTCATGCGGCACTTATGGGATAGGAAATCCGCCTCTTTTACGCGATCTTTTTGATTGTTTTTGTAAATTATAGGTCGGTTTTTTGATATTTCCTTGAATAGAGACTGTGAAAAGCTCTGCAATTTTAAAAATGAGATTGTATTGTTTCATTCTGACGTTAACCAAAAGATTGCCGTCAAAGTCGACCCAAGAAGGATCGGAACCTGCAAGATAGAATTTCGATCCTTTTCCTTCGCTAAACACATCTTTAAAACGGTTTAAATAAAATCGATCTCCAAAGAGGCTAAAATAAATGGTTCCTGAAACAGGGTTGAGGACTTTGGGGTCTAATCCTAATCTTAAAATAATTTCTGCAGGAATGGCAAAAAGAGGATGAAGGGCATTTTTACGAGAGGAATGAAAAAATTGAAGATAGCCTGACCCTTTCCATGTTCGAATGTCTTCTAAATCTCCTGTTAGATTGTGTAGATCAATTTTTTTAAAAATAAGCGATCGAAATTTTGAATGTCCTTGTGATTGATTGTCTGTATCCCTTAACAAGCTCGGTTTTAAATCACGTATAGATAGACGGGGAATTGAAAAAGTCCATTTATGGGGGGATTCTTCGTTTAAAATCACTCCATTGAGAGCTTTGGCATTTCCCGCGACATCTTGAATCAGCAGATTTTGGATATCCAATCGCCCCGGAACATATTGAATAGTTGCGTCAAGTTTTTGCATTTGATATCCTTTGAAAATGGGATCGACGCTGGCAATGCTCCCTTTTAAAGAAATGGCTTGCAATAAGGAGGGCCCTTTATCGGGATGTAACCAGACATTGCCATTTAAGGTATAAAGCGATCCTATTTTTAATTTTCTAATCGTCTCTGCTATATTTGGAGAAAGAATGTTGCTCATCTTATTAAAATCGATGTCGACTTTGCCTTGCAATGAAATCCAATCGCTCTCTTCTAAAGAAGAGTGATTCTCTTTTAAAAGGAAAGAACAGCCACTAAAGTCACCCTCCATCGAACGAATCGCTAAGCGTTTTCCCGGGGGATTGATCCATTTTATCACCAGAGGTTTTAAATCCCCCAAAGCCGTCAAGCAGCACTCTCCCTCTTCGTAAGAGGGCTTCTTAGCGTGTCCTGCAATTTTGAAGGGCAGTTGCTCCTCCTGAGATGACGCGCTGAATTCAAGCTTGTCGTCGAAAATGTCGAGCTGAATCTCTTTAAGATGGTATTCTCGATTTTTAAACCAATAAAGCCCATCTTCTAAATGAATGTGTAAAAGATGTTGATTCGAAGAGCTCTCTTCAACGGTGATCCTTCCTTGAAGGTGATCCTGCTTTTTTGAACAGACAATGACCTCTTTCGCAGAATTGTCTAACATCTCGGGAAAATGATGGTGAAAGGCTTCTCCAACAGATTCAAGTTGCTGATGAGGAATTTGAAAAGAGGCCGCAAGTGATTGAATCGATTCTGTGGGTAATCTGTAGTTGAATGCCTTTAAGTGAAGAAAAGCGTGATCGCAAAGTTCAAAGCGGACATTATCCAACCGAATAAAATCATGAGGTTTGAATCTGATTTGAAAGCTATTTAAAACGTTTAAAGGGCAATTTCTTAGAGTAAAATTATTCACTTTGCCTAATAAATTGACTTCACATTCATCCATCGCATGAGGTGCCAGTAAATTCCACTCGATGCTGCCTGTCAGGCTTAAGATCCCTTTGGGCCACCATTTAGCTGCAAAAGATTTGAATGGAGAGAAATCATCTAATTTTGATAAATCAATTTGGCAAAATTTAAGGTGTGCTTTGAGATAACCCGCTTCTTGGAGCCATTCTCCATCCATTCCAAGCAAGACTGTCTGACCCGCTTTTAATCCAAGAGATGGAATTCTCCATCGGTCTTCCATTTCCAAGAGTTCTCCATAGGCGTTCCAATCATCCCATTGAAGCTGATCGATGATCCATTTTTTATTTTGTTTGCTCCCTTTAATTAAACCAAAGTGCTCGGATGAGTTTCCTTGTTTCACGTGATTGGCTTCTAAAAGATAAGAATAACTGCCGTCGGGTCTATAGTTTAAGGCAAGAGACCCTTCTGCCTGTAAAGGAAGAAAGGTTCCAATCTTATCGATGATTGAGTGAGAGACGAAAAATAATCCGGTATGACGAAATCGATTCAGATCTTGAAGAAGGTGATTGAAATCAAATGAGGAGGTAAACTCTAAATGTTCAAGGTTCGACCCATTTCTTAATTGACACTTCCATGTTGTTGGGTAGATTGAGCTGAAATGAGAAAGACTCGAATCCAGTTGAAGCGTTTTAATTCCATCTGCCTCATCTTCTGTACGACCGACTAAACGAAGAAGTTCATCGCCTTTATCTTTAACGGAAATGTCAATTTCGATATTGGGTTCTGCCTTATTGTGAATCCGGATACTTGGGCTGCTGAATAGGTATTCCTCTAAACGGCGAGGCTTTCCAACTAAAAGCGCCCCCTGAATGTCGCTAAATGTCAGTAACTGGTGTTGATGATCATACTCAATATCGCTGTAAATTCCTTTAAGGGCCATGTCGGCTCCCTCCAAACAGAGGGTTCCATTGTTAATCACGCCTTGAATATTTGCTTTTAAATGATAATCTAAAGGAAAAAAAGAGAATGTTAATTGCAGTCCATGTTCCTTTCCGGAAATCTCTCCTTCCAAAGGAAGGTGATAAAGAAGTGAGGGGGGTGCAATGCGGGCCAGAAGGTGTTGAATATTCGAAATATTTCCCGACAGCGAAGGACAAGTGAGCTTCAAATCAAAAACACCAGGAGCAGGGTCTCGATAATCAAGTTCTAATTCACCGCCAAAATCAAGCCCTTCGCAGGTCGCTTCGATTGGATGAATCCGGATCAAGCCATTTTCAAATCGGATCAATCCTTCGATATCATGGAAAAGTAATCCGGTATTTTTTTCAAAATATGAAGCTGAGTGAAAAGGTAAGGTCCCTTGATAAGCATGCGTGTCAAGATTGAGTTGATGGGAACCCACAAACTGTCCGGGTATTGCGGCATGGACATCTGGAATTTCAATGCACAAATCTTCATTTTCGATTTTCAGATGATCGGCATCATATTTAATCGAGAGAAACTTATCATCGAAAGAGCCTTTGAATTCTCCTTCTCCGGACAAGGATAAAATATCGTTGCGAAAAAGAAAGGGGGATAAATATTTTTCTAAAGGCAATTTTTGTGCGTGAAACCATCCTATAGGAATATATTTGAAATGTTTACCATCATCGATTTTTTTAAATTCACATCCAAAATGAAATAAATCGGTTTCTTCGACCGCCTCCGTCCGCTGAATATGGAGGGTGCCTCCCAATTCAATCTGTTGAGGACCTTTTTTAAGATTAGCCAGGACGATCATACGGTTGTGATGAAAATGTTTTCGAATTCCCTCCTGGAGGAGATCCGGAAATAAATCTGAGATGTCTTGGACCCTCCCATCTAATTTAAAAGTGACAAGCTCTTTTTGATCTCCCCATTCGATATCCATTTTTCCTTTGAGCCCTGCAACTTGTAATGTCATGAGGGAATGGTTGATCTGCCCTTCCTGAACAAATAGATGTGCTTGAATATTTGTGAAAGGTAAGGGGGGGAGCAGATTTTCGCAACGGACCGTGCCGTCTTCTAAATGAAGCGCGCCATTTACACTTTGCCACCCGTTCTCCTCTTGCAAGTTGATTTTTCCATGCCCTTGAACTTTGGCAAATTCACAACACAGAGTCCACGGTTTTACCTTGAAACGGACATGGGAGGCTTGAAATTCTTTAATTGCCAGCTCGCCAATTCCTTGGTTGGTCAGATTTGCCTCTAGTGACGTATTGAATAGCCCCTCTTCGAACACAACGTCATTAAACATTGACCAGCGAGTTGCTAAAAGAGGTTGTAAAAGATGACATTCTGAATAAGAAAGCTTTTCACATTCTAATTTGATCTGTTTCATCCCATTTTCTAATCGATTTAAAGCCAGATGGATTTTACCATCCGGTTTCTCTTCTTTTGAGAAAGAAAGAGTTAAATTTAATCCAAGAGAGCGGCGAGGATTCAGATGCGCTTCACCATCAAGCGACCATTGGCAGGGAGAGTCCACGTCTCCTTCCTCTGCTTTAAAGTTAAGCACAGCCGTTTCGACATCATCAAATTGGATGCTGCCAATCATCTGATGAATCTGCCACTCTTGTGTAAGGGAGCGGTAAGAAAGAAAAGCCGGCTTAAGAATCTCTAATTTTCCGATCGAAGGCAAATAGGAGGGGAGGAGAGAATCGATTTTTTCATTTTTGCTTAAAGTGAGTTGAGCCTCCTCAATCTTTGCTTTGATGTCATGTTGTAAACTATGGAAAGCCAAATGGCTAATCAAAAGATCTCCTTCAAGATAGGGGCGTTGCATTTTTGGGAAAATGGCTTTTATTTCTCCTTGCAGGTTTCCTTCGGTGATGATCAAACAAGGGAGGTGTATCCCTAAAAAATCAGCCAAGCTCATCAAAGAGACGCAATGGAGATGTTCGCATTTGCATGTCACTTCGAATCCATCAAGAGTTTTGACCGTTTGCAGAATCAGAGATTGAGGTTGAGGGTCGGGGCGATCAAAGTGGAGCTTAAGATATCCTCCTTCTTGATGATTAAAATCTAAATCAAATTTGACGTTATCTGAAGACCCATGCACAAGCCATGTGATCGTCCCCTCCTTGATATGCAAATGAGGATGTGTTTTTAGCCAGCGATGTTGTCGGTTGAATAATGTATCGAACTTTTTCCATTGAGAATGAAGAGGGGCATCAAAGCGCCAATTGGGCTGTTCAACATGAATGTTAACATCCAATCGCCCCTCCCAAAGATTCAGATCAAAGTCTAATGCTATTTTTTCAGCGATAAAAGAGTGGTGATGCTCGAATTGAGGTTTCATCAAGACAAGTTGATGATCTTGTAAAAACGCCTCCTCGTATTCAAAAGAGATTCCCCATTTTGCTGCAGAGTAAGCTTGGAGAGACCAACTAGCCAGACAGGTCAAGATAGGGCGGTAAAAAAGAAGAGCTAGAAAAACGAGGAGGGGGGCAGCTACCCAGCCAATTCGTTTCATGATTTTGCTCATCAGTGGTTTCATTTTGAATGATGATGTTATAATTTTCGCAATTAAATGGAATTATGCAAGAAATTCTATTATTTTGGCTTTGCAATTTTTAAAGCCCGAGCCTTTGAGAGAGCCAACATGTTCACTCTGAGATTGAATCACTCACCTTAGAACCTGTTTAGAATCTTTGATCGGATGCTTTGGCTTCAGTGCAAATAATGCTCCTAGTGCGTAAGGTGAGTGAATCAGTATCGCATTAGAATAACGTGTCATGTGTTTCTTTTGGAGAATTTTTCACAGCTTGTCTTTTTAATAATGATATGCGAAATTTAACCAAAGAGGCTTTGATTGAGGATTGTCTCTCATCTTACGCAATATAGGCTGGAATGTAGGAGAAAATGGAATGAAATCGACAGAATTAATTAAAGAAATACGTGTAGGTTCCGCTAATCTTCAGTTAGTGATGGAAGATCAAACTCCATTGATTGAATGGGAAGGAGAAACGTTTCAGCATCTGTGGTTGTTGATTCACCATATGCCCCTTCTTTGCGAGCTCTCCTATTTAGATCAGTTTGCCGATATTTCTAATTTTTTGTGGAAGGGGCTCCAATTTCAGTATATTCATTCTGTATCGGATTACCAAAGATTTTATCTGCATCAAATTGATTGTGAAAAAAGGTGTCCAAGTGATGTATTCCAGTATCGTTTAACTGACTACAAAATTTTTGACGTCTCTGTCATGCATCCGCCTCTTCTTGAGGAAAAACGGCTCTATTATTTTGTCTTTAATACGTCGACAGGCCTGCCTTATCGGGTGGTTGCTCCTTTTCCATATCATGAAACTTCAACGGTTGTTCATTATCAAATTTTACCATTAAAAGTAGGTTAAGAATAGGCGATATTTTCGAATATTGCCTATGAAGCGATGTGACCACCCGCTTGTTAAAGAACTTGAATAAAGGTTCATTATGAATTGATGACACGCCCTAGCTTCAACCGATGAAATGTCGCGACTTATTTTTTTATTTGCAATTTCTTCTGAATTTGATAGCCTGGCAAAGGATGTATTCTTCCTTGGAAACGAAGCATTCCGATAATTTGTTCACCTCACGATTGAAAGATGAAAGGTAAAAGCATGTTGCGGCGGCTACTCGACTATCAGCTCTCTTTAACCGAAAAAGGAAAAGTTTTCCATCGTTTTCGCCCTTTAATTGAAGCGGTTGACACATTCCTTTATGAAGCTCCTCTTAATACACGAAAAGCTCCTCATATTCGGGATGCTGTCGACATTAAAAGGTGGATGATTATCGTTGTTTTTTCACTCATTCCTTGTGTATTAATGGCGATTTGGAATACAGGTCTTCAAAGTTTCGTCTATTCCGGCGGCGACTACCAATTAATGAATGAATACTTAGAGGGAGCAACCTCTTTCGAGGCTTATCTTGGGTTTGCTTTTAAAGACAATCGGTATTTAGACATTATTAAGCTTGGTCTTAAAGCATTTTTACCCGTTGTGATCATCACCTATGCTGTAGGGGGATTGTGTGAATCTTTATTTGCGATTGTTCGTCAACATGAGATCACGGAGGGCTTTCTTGTTACAGGAATCCTTTATGCTTTAATTCTTCCTTCGACAATCCCTTACTGGATGGTTGCTGTGGGTGTTGCGACGGGAGTTATTCTTGGTAAAGAGGTTTTTGGTGGAGCTGGGATGAATATCGTCAATCCGGCTCTTGCCTGTCGAGCTTTTCTTTTTTTCACCTTTCCTGGCAAAATGTCTGGAGATGTTTGGGTTGGAACAAATCCGACAGTTGTTCGTGAGAGTTTGCTAAAAATGAATCTTGAAGCAAAGACACATTCTCTTGACGGTTATAGTCAGGCAACACAATTAGCCCGCTATAATATTTCCCCTGATATTAAGCGAATTCAAGTTGATGCGATTGCCACAAATGATTTGGGCAGTCAAGTGATGACTTATCCTGCAATTGAAAAACATTTCAACCAATGGAATGAAATTGGACATCATGAAGCAACCTTGTCTCAACTTCCATCTGATCAATTGCGCGAATTTGTGACCGCTCCGTTGTCAATAGGGGGACTTGGACTATCGCCTGGTAATTATGAAGATGCTTATCATTTTGCCGCCCTTAATTATGGATTAGGTCACAACGGAAATTGGAATTTCTTTTTTGGAGATAAGTTGGGCTGCATGGGGGAAACGTCAGTTTTTGCCTGTATGATAGGAGCCTTGATTCTAATTTGGACCCGGATTGGTTCTTGGCGGACGATGGCAGGAATGGCGCTTGGTGCTTTTGTGACAGCCTTACTTTTTCAATGGGGCGCTGCGTTTTTTGGGGAAGATGGAGGCGCTTGGAATCCGGCTGTTTTAAGCTTTCCCGCTTATAAACACCTTCTGCTTGGCGGCTTGGCGTTTGGTCTTGTCTTCATGGCAACAGATCCCGTTTCTTCTCCTTCAACGCATTTAGGAAGATGGATTTATGGGGTATTAGCCGGGGTTGTCACCCTGATTATTCGAGCGATTAATCCCGCTTATCCTGAAGGAGTGATGCTCGCGATTTTGATGGCAAACGTTTTTGCTCCCCTTATCGATTATTACGTGATTCATTATCATCGCAAGAGGAGTGTGCGCCGTGTCCGAGTCTAATTCTTCCAATCCTCGCTCAAAGAATCTCTACACCCTCCTGTTTATGGTTGTCTTAAGCCTTGTGTGCGCCATTATTTTATCTGTTCTGGCAAGTGCTTTAAAGCAACCTCAAGAGATGGCAAAAGAACTTGATCGCAGTCAGCAGATGCTGATTGCCGCTCGGATCTTAAATCCTGATGGCTACTTTCAAGTCCAGGACGAAGATGGCCGATTCATTCCGGCTAAATTCACGCAAAAAGGGGCTTTAGAAGCATCAAATATAAAAATTTTTGCTAGCCAAGACGAGGTGTTAGAGGTGTATCGAAACAGGATACGGGGGTTTCTTGTTAACGAAAAAGGGGAGTCCACCTCTTTTGAAAAAGCGAAAATTGAAGAAGAGAAGTATGTTCAAGAGTTTCGTAAAACAGGCTACTATAAAGAAAAGTGGAAGTTGATTTATGAGATTTTTGCCAATTCGTCCTCTCAAGAAAATGGAATAAAAAAAGAACGTCCTGTGATTGGGTATGTGATCCCGGTGAATGGAATGGGGTTGTGGGATGCTATCTATGGTTATTTGGCAATAGAACCCAATGGCAATCAAGTGATTGGGATTTCTTGGTATGATCAGAAGGAAACCCCGGGTCTTGGAGCAAATATTGCAGAGCCTGAATGGCAAAGTCAATTTCCGGGAAAACAAATTTTTCAACAATCAGCTGACGGTAAAACGCATGTTGAGACAGCCCCTTTGGGACTGGTTGTTGTAAAAGGAAAAGTCAAGGAGGTTTTGGCCAATTCGCCAAAATCTTTAAACGCAGTTGATGGAATGGCAGGGGCTACATTAACGGGTAATGGCGTGACAAATGCTTATCGAGAGGTGTTGGCAGCTTATCGACCGTTCCTGATCAAGATCCATCAAGAATTTGAAAAAATGGCAGAAACCAAAAGGGGAAAATAAAATGAGCGGAGGCAAGCTTCCCGTTTTCGGTTATTTTACAAATCAAATATGGTCTGGTAATCAAGTTCTCATCGCCGTATTGGGGATTTGCTCTGCTTTAGGGGTGACAAACCGCTTAAGCGTGGCGATTACGATGGGGTTATCGGTCTCTTTTGTTACGGCATTTTCTTCGCTTTTTGTATCGTTGTTAAGGAAGATTACCCCTGATAGTGTTCGAATGATCACACAGCTGGCCATTATTTCGGTTTTTGTGATTATGATAGACCAATTTTTACAAGCCTACTTTTTTAGCATTTCCAAAGTTCTGAGCGTCTTTGTCGGTTTGATTATCACCAATTGCATCGTGATGGGAAGAACGGAAGGAATGGCAAAAAACGTTGAGCCATTACCCGCTTTTTTAGATGGGTTAGGGGCCGGAATGGGATATGGGATTGTCCTGTTTATTGTGGCGTTTATTCGGGAGTTATTTGGATTTGGCCAGCTTTTGGGTTATCAGGTGATCCCCCTCTCTTGGTACGCCAGTTCAATCAATCCTGATGGATACGACAATTTTGTCTTGATGGTGAGCCCTCCTGCCGCTTTTTTTATTATAGGAGGGCTTATTTATGTTTCAAAAAAAATTCAGGGAAGTGCTTAACCACTGATTCTGATCTAAAAAATTAGCGCCAGCTAATCTCTTGCCATAGATTCCAAGTAACTGATCACCCAATGATCGGGAGATTTTGCTAAACCATCTGTCAAAATAGCTTTTGAGAATACCAGGAGGTGTTTTTTTTAAAAACGACCATAACGTGTCATGAGAAGGAGCGTTTTCTGTTTTTGTATCTCCTCTTCTTCGTACAAGAGAAACTTTTCAACTTCTTAAAGGAGAAGGAATCTCGGTGACTGATGAAGTGTTTGAAAAAGCTCTGATTGAAGTGGATGCCGGACCACATGAAGGTCAAGCTTTCAACATGAACATCGCAGCTGATGATGAAACCCTAATTCTCCTCTATCGCAAGGAGAAAATAAAGTATCAGTTGAAAAAAAAGTATTGGAATTTGTAAAGTCTAAGCTTATGCCTTTGCTTGAGGACAAAAATGCCATCGTTCTGACTCACCAAATATTCTTCAAGCTTCGATTACATGAAAAAATCCTAGCTCTCTATAGATAAAATAAAACAAACGCCCGTGAAAAAAAGTAAGAGACATGTACCTATACGTTTATTTTTTATTGATAGCCATAAATTATCAGATGATGCTAAATGGTGGAATCAAAATTTATGAAACTGATGATTTAGCTTTCATTCAAGAGTGTGTTCAAGACCTCTCTTCTAATGATCTTGTTCTCTTTGATATCGATGACACATTGATTGTTGCTGTGGATGAAATCTTAAAACCCATTAACGATTGTTTTTTCGATTTGCTAACTAACTATACGGAGAATGATCTAGACCTTTGGCATAAAATCCATCTACAGGCACCTCAAACACTTGTAGATAAACGAAGTGTTACTTTGATTGCTCAACTTCAGCGGATGGGAATCACTACGCTGGCATTCACTGCTGCTTATGGTCAGCTACCAAATGAAGAAGCTCCTTGCGATTGGCGTATTACTGAACTCTCTAATTTTGGATATGACTTCAGTTCAGCACTCCCTCAGGTATCTTTTATAGAACTTCCCCTTTTATCATCACAATCGGAACATCTTCCCATGTATAAATCAGGAATTCTTTTTAGTGCCTGCCATCCAAAAGGGATTACTTTACATCATTTTTTAGAGAAAATTGGTTGGCTTCCAAATCGGATTGTTTTCATTGATGATGTCTTAAAAAATGTTCTCTCTGTTACAGAAGCGATGAATAATATAGGAGTTGATTGTATCGGTATCCATTACAAAGCTGCTTACTCTCTTCTTTCGAAAATTGATATAGAACAAGCACGAAACCAAATTCATCATTTTTTAAACTGTAATGACTGGATTAGTGATAAGGAGTGGAACAAGAGCCAGACACCTCTGGAATAATAGCAATCTGTAGCAATAAACGTTAAACTAAACATCAAAAAGACTGCTGTACAAATCGTGCTTATCTTTATATAGATTTCATGTTTTCCTTTTTTTGTAGGCTAATTGTATTGAACGACAATTAAATTTTCATGTGACCGATTTTAACTTATCGACAACTCATCTTATTTTCATCTCAATCGAGCAGCTGCATTCTCACAATAATCCAATATTTCTACGTTCCAGGCAGCGCCACAGCTGAAGTCTTCATATGAAAACCTAGCTTGATGCATCGCATGACCCACCTTCACAACATCAGCGAAGAAACATTCTGAATTGGGTCCTTCAACAATCACAGCAGGTTCTTCATAACAGCAGTCTTTTGGTTGATCGATCGAATAAATATAAGCAGGCGTAAATGTTACTGCAGAACTTTCGATTCCTTGTATGACTTCTTCTACTCTATGACGAGTCGTGAGAATTGTGTTTCGAAGGCATTCAACCAATTCGCCCGCTTCTTGGAAAGAGTGAATATCTATCCCGAATTGTTCTAGATCTCCAATTTCAGTTGAAAGAGTGCAAATCAAGCTTTCCAGAGATTTGTCCTGGGCGGCATCCCACTTGATAATAATATTTTTTCGACGTCCATCAAAATATCCCTCTTCAAGGCCTAGAAGAGCCCGTGCATGAGGTGCTCCCCACGCTTCTTCTTTGCTAACAGCCTCAAAAAAAAAGCGTTCAGCAGTTGCAACAAGGCGTTCAAGAATTTGTTTCGACTCTGAAATAGGAGGGACTAGAACATCCACTCGTCTAGGCCATCTACTCATATGAAAGACCCAGCCGCCATCGTCAAGCTCCCAGATGAAACCAGAGATCTTTACTCTCATTTCAGCTGAAACAGCTTTGATGAGGTTTTTGAGGAGCTCGATTGTTCCACCGTGAACAATCAATTTGCCTCCCCAGGCAGCAACGGGGCCCAGCTGACGTACAGCGATTCCGCTACAATCAAAATTGTGAATGGAAAATTCGTGAGTTGTTTCTGCTATTCTCTGGGACTTTTCCAGGATTAATTGGATTAATTTTTCCCCTACTGAAAGCTCTGATCCTTTTGTCTCACAATTCGCTGCGTCATTTGACATTGCAGGAACGGTCCAATCGGGGTTTTCATGGATTTGATATTCTGTAAAATTTTTCGTTAATAAAAAGTCTGTATGCATAAAGATATCCTAACATTAACCTGTCGATTATAGATTAATTGCATTGATTCATTTCAACACCTTTAAAATTTAAAAAAAAATCTATTTTTTTTCTATTCCTAATTTTCCAGAATTGACTTCTGGATCTCTTGATTTCTTTGGGAGGCGGTGCTGTATCAAATTTGACGACTAAATATCCTCATGCTGATGAAAAGGTGTGGTTTGGTGAAGGGGGCGAGTGTGAGACAATTAAACGGTTTTTAACCTCATGATGTTTATTTCAAAAATCTCCATTTTTACAAAAGCTTCTTGACTTTGTGTCATTTTTCGACCAAGATTCCAGACTGTAAGAGGTTTTAGTAGGAGTGATAGTATGTGGATGGGCGATTACGCAGTTTTAAATTTGATTGGTTTGCTGATTCAGGCGATTTTCATTGAAAATTTTTTGCTCGTCAATTTTTTAGGGATGTGTACTTATTTGGCTTGTTCAAATAAGCTAAAGACGGCAAATGGGTTAGGAGTTGCCGTTGTGTTTGTCTTAACGATATCGGGAATTCTTAATTGGTTTGTCCATCGTTTTTTGACAGGGCCCGGTGCTTTATCTTGGCTTGGATTCCTTGGTTTGGATGCGGCAAACATTAATTTAGGATTTTTAGAATTTCTCCTTTTTATTTCTGTCATAGCCGGTTTTACTCAAATTTTAGAAATTTTGATTGAAAAATTTTCTCCCGCCCTCTACATGTCATTGGGACTTTATCTTCCTTTAATTGCAGTCAATTGTGCCATTTTAGGAGCCTGTCTTTTTGCTGTCACTCGTGATTATCCCTTTTTTCCAAATTTAATCTATGTCATAGGGTCTGCTCTGGGGTGGTGGTTAGCAATTGCCTTGATTGCGGCAATTCGGGAGAGATTGGCAACGGCAGATGTTGTTCCCGGACTTAAGGGAATGGGGATTACATTTATCATGTCAGGTCTTATGTCAATGGCTTTTATGGGATTTACCGGGATAAAACTTTCACAACCTTCTTCAGAGGCGGCGATACAAAAGGTTGTTCTCCAACAGCAAAATCCAATGAATGGGCATCCTCCATTTGAGGCGGCAAGTGTTCCTGATGCCTCTTCTCACGCAGTGATGAATCAAGCGCTTTAAGAACCTGTTGAATTGCATCATCAGGTTCTGATTCTCATCTTCCTTGATTTCATCAATGATGTCGCCAGCCTAAATCGCAATCCCGGTGCGTAAGATGAGTGTCTAAGTAATTGTGTATTAATCATATTTATGCTACAATCAGTTTTAAAGAAGCTAGTGCTTTATCGAGCTTAAATGTTGGGATTGGATTGCGTCAAAGCCGCTGGGGTTGAGATCTCTCAAGTGGCATTGTATTGATTATTCCTCAACAGAGGGAGCCTTGACACAGTCCAATTCCCACATTTAAGCTCAATAGAGCACTAGAAGTTTCATTGATGATAGGAGGTACTTTATGGAAATAGGCAGTGTGTCAGGTGTGAATCCTGTTGACAATCAAAATAATGTGAAGACAGCGCCTCAAGAAAACTCGAGCAGCGGTGTGAATGGGGCCTCTTCTTACTCGTCAACTGAAACGATCGGAACTTTGGATAGTCTTAAACGTCTAGATCCTCAGGGATATGATGCCATGTTGAAGTCTATAGCAAATGATATTAACGAGGAGAGCAAAAAAAGTAATGATAGATTGAAGGAAATTCGTAAAGAATATGAGCGACAATAGACGCATTCTGTTTCAATTGTAAAATGTTGACCTTTCCTTCACTTTTTAGAGGCCTTATTACGCACCAAGAGCGCGATTTCGGCTCAAGCAAAGAAGCACACCCTCTGGGCAGTGAAAGATTGCAAAAAATTCTCGGTCATGTTAAGAATTGATCCATGTTTGACACCCAGCTTTTTTTAGGATTTCTTTTGTTCGATACGTATTTGGTAAAATTAAGATCTCTTTCCGATTCTGAGAGGGCTTTGTTTATCCAACATGAAGATCCTGCTTATTTACAACTTGTTGTAAATCAAGGTGTTGAATATCTAGGTAAATATTTAGGACAATCAGTAGATATGGCGACGGTTGATCTATCATCCTCTCATATTTACAGTGTATTAAGGAAGTTGGTTCCTGATTTTCCTTATAAAGATCACCCTCTTGTTCTTTTTGCTTTGCCTATCCACTCATCATGCCAGCTTGGCTAATTGCCTGTTTGGTTAGAGAGTGTCTATATTTCAAGCTTGCAACCGCGAGAGCTTTCACTTCAGCCCAAATCGCACTCTTTGGTGCCTAAGGTCATTTATAAACGATGTGCGCTAGCAGCTATCAGTTCATACATCCTCTTAATGATCGATAGAACAAATGTTATAGAGGGGATAAATAAAAAAGGTAAAATGGAAGAGACAGATCTTTTGATTGTGACGGAAGAAGAAGTTGGAGAGCGTCTAGATAAAATATTGGCGAGGCGTTTTCAGGAGCTTTACTCACGCACTTACTTTCAGTATCTCATTGATGAACAGCTTGTGCTTCTGAATGGATCTCCTGTAAAAAAAAGAATCAAGCCCAATGAAGGGGATGAAATCGAAGTCCAATTTGCTGCTACCCCAGAGATTCAATTAATCCCAGAATCGATCCCTTTTTCCATTTTGTATGAAGATGATCATTTATTGGCTATCAATAAGCCAGCCGGGCTCGTTGTTCATCCGGCGCCGGGAAATTGGTCGGGGACATTTGTGAATGGGTTACTTCATTATTGCGCCCAATTGAGCGTTCAAGAAGGCTCTCTTCGGCCAGGGATTGTTCATCGCCTTGATAAAGAGACTTCAGGTGTTCTTGTCGCTGCCAAAACACTTGAGATGCAGCAAAAACTGACTTTGCTTTTTGCTTCTAGAGAGGTTTATAAAGAATATTGGGCGATCTGTATTGGAAAGCCTCCAGACGGGGAAATTTCTGCTCCAATTGGGCGGCATCCTATTCATCGCAAGCAAATGGCTGTTGTTCCGGGAGGGAAGCAAGCCATTAGCTTTGTTAAAACCGTTGCATGGAATGATAAATTAAGTTTTATCAACGTTGTGATTGCAACAGGAAGGACGCATCAAATTCGCGTTCATCTCAAATATAAGGGAACTCCTGTCCTAGGCGATCCGATTTACGGAAATTCCTCTTTGAATGAGTATTATGGCGTGCAGCGCCAAATGCTTCATGCTGCTAAAATGACGTTTTGCCATCCTTTAACAGGTCAAGAATTAGAGTTGACGGCTCCGCCTCCTGGCGACATGCTTCGGTATATGGGTAAAGTACTCCCAAGCCCTTTAAGAGCTTGTTCAAAATCTTTGGTCCGATGATTTGTTTGGTAAAACCCGTTTTATGACCAGTTTATGAAGGAGCTTAATAAAGAAATTCAAAATATCAAAATTGGGCTTTTTGGACCCAATATGCAAGTGTCTCTAACGAATGACGGACCTGTCACTTTTGTTCTTGAGCGCGATTTTTCACTTCCTCGGAAACAAAATGTTGGATCTGTTTCGTGATAACATCCTTTTCTAGAAATAATTTCATGTTTTTCTAGGAATTTAATCGAATAATTCGTTATTGTCTGGATCAGGAGAGAGTTTCTCTGCAAGAGCTCTTCATAGAGTACTCTCTAAATGACTTACCTTACCCACCAAGAGTGCTAGTTGGGTTGAGAAAGTCTTTTGCGTTGCAAGGCTGCAAAAGGGGCAATATCTCTCTGGATTCAGCCCTTTTGCAACGTTGCAACTGCGATAAGCTTTCGCTTCAGCCTAAATAGCACTCTTGGTGCGTAAGGTGAGTCAATTACCCGACGTCGAAGAATCAAACGTGTCAATTTGCAAAGGATCGATTTATGAAAGAATTTGTAGCTTACATCGTCAAGAATTTGGTTGATCACCCAGATAAGGTGAAAATCAATGAGATTGGCGGAACACAAACACTTATTATTGAACTCTCAGTGGAAAAATCAGATATTGGCAAAATCATCGGCAAGAAAGGAAAAACAATCAACGCAATTCGTACATTGCTCATGTCTGTCGCAAGCCGAAATGGAATTCGGGTCAATCTCGAAATTCTGGAAGAAAATTCGAAACCGGAATAAAAATACTCTTTGACCAGTCAAATTTTTTCAGAAGCGCTATTTAGCCTAAACGAAAGGATCGGGGTTGACAGGTTGCAAAAAGGACAATATCTCTGTTGGATATTGCTCCTTTGCAACCTGTCAACCCCGATCCTTTCGTTTAGGCTAAATAGCGCTTCTGGCGCTTAAGGTGAGCAATTAAGTCAATCTTGGCAAAAATGGGGTAATCATTGATTTGCGTGAATTTAAAGCTCCCGCTTTAAAGCGGAGGACAGCAATCGGACGATTGTGATTAGCCATGGAATGTTTTCTTGGGATTTGGGGAAAATGGATGTCAAAAAGACATTTGAATTCTTCAGGAGGATTGTCAATAAACTCTAAAGAGAGGCTCTCTTCGAAAGTTTTGACGGAATATTGAAACCCTGCTAAAAAACTGTTGAGGTGGCGGTACCCCGCCTGAGTTCCAGGAGTCCAAAGCCAAAGTTCGTCCTGATGCGTGTAAGGTCCGATTTGATTGTTATGCACTTCTTCTGCACTTGCAATCGTACTGATCATATGCAGGTATAAGTCGATCTCCGGCTTTTCTTCAAAAACACTTTGAGATTGATTCAACCAAATTTGACGGATTTCTCCAATATTTTTGAGTAATAAAGGGAAGTTTGATGCAAAGAGTTTTGTTTGTCCTACTCGGGCGCATCCATTTTGCTCTTTGGTATCTAGGAAAATATTTGAGGGGAGTTTTTCAACGCATAATATTAAATTGGATTCAACCTCAGATTCTCTCAAGCGATAAATTTGCTTATAGAGAGAATACATATCCACTTGTTGTAAAATACGTTGAGTTGCTTCCTTGACGAATTTTTCTCCTCTTGGGATGTCGTCAAGCATGATAATTTCGACCTCTTCTTTGATTGAAAGTGATTTTAGACGGTTGAGCAGCTGTGCGACACAATCAATGTCTCGGCTAGATGCTTTAGTCAGGAGGTCTGTGTCGTCTAAAATCGCTTGAAGAAAGGTGACATACTCGAAAAATTCTCTGCTTGGATGGACAAAATAAGGGTGTTTTCGCTGAACCACCATCCGTCGTTGTAATAAACGGTGTAAAAGTCGTGTGTTGCTCGGGGTGATAGGACTTGAACAAAGGAGGAGAATTTGTTTTTCGATTTCTTCATTGTTCATTCCTCCTAAGCTGTATTGATCATTGATTTTAAACGCTTGTTCAGCCATTAAGACATTGCATGATTGCACATCGCCAATTAAAGCTGTTGGAACAGAGACGGTTTTTAAAGAGCTTTTGTGGTGATCGACTATGCTAATCACCTCAAGGCAAGAAGCCATTTTCACTTCATCTAAACTGGAAAAATCTCGAAATGAAACTGTTCCAAGGCCTTGCTCTCTTAAGTCTTCTGCTCTCACAACCCCTACGGGGAATAAAGATCCATCACTTTCATGAATGACAACAGTCAAGAAGTCATGATTTTGCATTTTCTGGCGCATTTCATTAACGTCGCTGCCAAGGGTGAGATAAGTATAGGGAAAGTTTAGCACTTCATATTTAATTTTTAGAACAATATCTAAGCGCTCGACATAATTGCTCACTTCAAAAATGGCTTGGTCAAAGTGTTTGATCAACTCTTTGAGATAATTGAAAATACGTGGACGATCTTCTTTTAAACATCCTTTTTCATCAAATAAATCGGTTGATCCAAGGGTTTCTACTTGCTGTTGGAAATGTAATAAACCACAGATCGATGCTTGATTCAAGGTTTGATTGAGATCTGCGAAAGTTCCTTCAATTCCATTTGCAAGCTCTAGGACTTTGCAAAGAAAGTCATTCAGGCGCGTTTTCTGGATGTGACTGAAGTCTTGAGCTGGTTCGCAATCTTTAATTTTCACATCAAAAATTGATGCATTAAAGGCGGCTAAATTTTTGGCCGAAAGGGTGTTGTCCGCAAACAGAGAGATAATTCTGGAGTGTAAATTATTTTCAAACCAATGGAGGCAGCTTTTGAATAGGACGACAACTTGCCTAATCGATTCCATGTTGGAGCTGCGCCAATCTCCCAAGTAATGACCTTGCTGATTGACAAGAATGATTGCTTTGTCGTTGCGTTCATGTTCAATCGAACTGACAATGACCTGACCCAATTCTTTAGTGAAAAATTTTTGAGTCAGCAGATCCATTGCCGTGAGGTTGATGGAAGAAGCGGTGCGAGCTGTATAAGTAAAAATTTCAGTTCCAACCAATTTTTTAAAGAAAGAGGTCACCGGTGAATCGGGGGGGCCATCGGGCAAGCACCATAAATGAAGTCCTGATCCAACGCGTGCCCCAAATGCATCCATCCATCCCCAAAATGAGGCGATCATTGTGTCTACATCCGGAGATAAGTGAGCCGTCACAAAATGGCTTCCAAAATAGGTTTTTCCCATTCCTATCGGAAAAAATAGTTGATACTCTTCACGAGGTAAGTGTTTTCCAATGATTTTCGCTCGTATCGTATGATTGTCTTGATCTGAAAGTTCGGAAAAATGATTAAGCCAAAATTCAAATGAAGGAAGATCTAGGATCTCTTTCAACAATTTCTCTTGATTAATGCGATGGAAGAAATCAAGAATTGCGCTGAGTAAGAAAGCTTGAGGAGGGGCATTGAGGATGAGTTGGGTCAGGATTTGATTGATGTGTTTAAAACGTTTACGTAATGCTAAATGACAAAATGCCGGGTCGCGAAGTCCTGCAATGATATTTTCTATATTTTCAAAGGTCGAGTGCGGAGGGGTATAGTCGCTGAGCAAACGTGTCTGATTCTGTAAAAGATGAAGGGATTGCAGCATAAGATCCGCCCGTTATTTTCTGTTCATGGAGTTAAGGCTTATTTTCATTTTTTTACTCACCTTACCTACCGAGAGGGCAATTTGGGCTGAAGCGAAAGCTTTCAACCCCGAGGAGTTGACTCAAGCTTTAATCATGCTCCCGGTGCGTAAGGTGAGTTTTTTAGCCTTCAACGCATCCCAACGAATCAAAAGAGATGAAAACAGGCACTAAAAATTTATTGTTGGTATCAGCTTTTGTTTTGAGAGCGTATGGAAATGTGAAACGGACTGAGTAGGATTCGAACCTACGACCACCCGCTTAGAAGGCGGGTGCTCTATCCACTGAGCTATCAGTCCTAAAAAACTAGGTCAACACGAAACGAATTGTATCTGCTAGAAAGTGGATCATGTTAACGATTTGAGCTCTTCTTTTCAAGATATTTTCTTAGAATCTGTTCAAAATTTTCGATCGAATGGTTTTGAACAATTTTTTAGCTAGTGCTCTGTCAAGCTTAAAGTTGGGATTAGACTGCGTGAAACTCCCTGGGATGAGAAATCACAAGTGGCATTGTATTTGATTAAAACTCTATCACTTGCGATCTCTCACCCGCGGGAGTTTTGACGCAACTTTAATCCCAAGATTTAAACTTGACAGAGCACTAATTAGCCGGCATCAGCTCTTCGATCTGATGACATGTTGAATAGAGCTGTTTCTTCTTTTTGGATATAACTGGCACGATTGATGAGATATCCCAAAGCCCCAACTCCTAGAAGAAAATAAAAAAATTGTCCAATTAAATTAAATTCTTTAAGTGCGACCAAGGTAATCATACTCACCAGAGTAGAAGTCACAATAAATATTTTTTGGGAATCCAAGGGGGTGCTTTTTTGAGACTGTCTGTTTTTATCTCTAAAAAAGTAATCTGCCGTATGATAAAGTAATGTTTGTGCTAACGCGTGGAGGGCTAGAATTGTTGCCGCTAGAGAAGGGTTGACGTGGCATATTTTTCCGTAAACATACCCTTCGCATGCAGCGATACCGACATAGTAAGGGCATTTTTTTAAGATTGGAAGTGAAGGAGGGGTTACATTGTTCATTAAAATCATCCGATCGAAGGTTTTAAACGGGCTCTAAGAAATTCAATCTCTTGCGATTTTAATTCATGAAATTGAATAAATCAACTTAAGAAATTTTTTGAATCAGTTTTAAGGCGTGTCATTAATTGATCATCCACCTTTATTCAAGCTTAAAGTGCGAATTTGAGTCTAAATAAATCCATATGTTTTCAATAAAGGTTGTGCATAGTGGGCATGATAACAGTTTATTTAAGTCTTGGAGGAAACACAGGGCGGGTCTCCTTTCGGTTAAAGCAGGCGTTGAAAATGCTTTGCGATGAAGAGAGGATCTTAAAATTAAGATATTCTCATTTTTATACGACAGCTCCTCATGAGATGAGCACTCCTCATTGGTTTACCAATGCTGTTTGCTCTTTTGAAACCCTTCTGAGCTTAGATGAGGTTTTTCTTATAACCCAATCTATTGAAATTCAGTTGGGGAAGATTGCAAAGCCAAAGAATGCCGATCGTCCCATCGACCTTGATATTTTATTTTATGGCGATCAAATATCTCATAAAAGCGATCTTGAAGTCCCTCATCCCCGTTGGAAAGAGCGTTTGTTCGTCTTGGTTCCATTAGCAGATTTAACTTCAGAGGTTTTATTGTTTGGATTAATGGGTCAGGAGCATTATGTCGTTCGCGATTTAATTGCTTCTTTGTTGATTCAATCAACTCAAGAGATTTACTTGCTAGAGAAAAATCCTGATCTTTAGTAGGATATATACGCATTCTAGTTGAATCGTTGAAGTTGGGCAAAGCGATAGCTCCCGCGGTTAAGAGAGCGTAAGTGGGTTAATATTCCATCATATTGACCCGCTTAGGATCTCTTAACCCCTGTGCTTTGGCGCAGCCCAAACTTCCACGATTCAACTGGAATGCGTATATACTCATTCCAGTTGAATCGTGGAAGTTTGAATGAGTTTAGACTCGTTTTAGGACTTGTTTAAAATCTTTGAACGGATGATGTGTCTGTGATAGCAGCAAAGCATCCTGATTTTTGCTTTTCAATAATCTCATTCATTAGGCGTTATAAATCAAGAGGCTACTATCATGCGTCGTGTTCCCATTAAAGATTTTTTTGTTGGTTCGAAAGAACCCCTTGTGGTGATGTCTGGTCCCTGTGTGATTGAAAGTGAAGATCACTGTCTTAGAGCTGCTGAAACGTTGAAAAAAATGTTCTTGAAACATCAAGTTCGACTTGTGTTCAAATCAAGTTATGACAAAGCAAACCGCTCTTCTTATCACTCTTTTAGAGGACCTGGTTTGCATGAAGGACTGCGTATTTTGCAGCGTGTAAAAAATGAGTTTGACCTCCCTATTGTCACCGATGTCCATTCCGCCGAGGAAGCTAAGGTTGTTGGCGAGGTGTCTGATGTGATACAAATTCCTGCTTTTTTATGCAGACAAACAGATCTTATTGTTGCTGCAGCACAGACAGGAGCTGTTGTCAGTGTAAAGAAAGGGCAGTTTTTGGCCCCATCCGATATGGAGAATGTGGTCAATAAAATCGTTGCAGCTCACAACCATAAAATCATCCTGGTTGAAAGAGGATCAACGTTTGGGTATCACAATCTTGTCTGTGATATGCGCGCTTTGCCCATCATGCAACGCTACAATTATCCCGTCTGTTTTGATGCAACGCATGCCGTGCAAAGGCCCGGGGGATTAGGAGATCAATCTGGCGGCGACAGGGAATTTATTCCCATGTTGGCTAAAGCAGCTTTAGCAGCCGGGGCTAATTGCCTTTTTATTGAGGCGCATCCTAATCCGCAGAGCGCGATGAGTGATGCGGCTTCTGTCATGGATTTTAAAGATTTAGATCGTCTTTTGCCTCAATTCAAACAACTGTATGATTTAATTCAACAACAATCCAATCTCATCAATTAAAGGTCATGTTTAAAAAGCAGCTGACGATTTTCATCTTGACTTGGTTGACCCTTCTGTTGAGTTGTATGACTTTCTTATACTATGACTGGGCCAATGCTGAGGTTGCCTATCGATCCCTGATGAAGGATAACAGTCAGATGAAAAAAGAGCGCAGTGAAGATCAAGAAGCCTCTTCTCAGCAAACGCGTCGGCAGGTAAGTAAACAAGTGATCTATACTAAAGGAAAAGATCGCTTGAAAATTTATTTGACAGGTGATGAATCTGAGCTTATTTACTTAAAAAAAGAGAGGGAACTGGTTGAGCGACTCAAAGGAGTGAATTGTATTATCCAAGATGAATTGATTCCTTTAGTGATTGGTGATAGAGAAGAGACCGTTTCAAAAGAAACGGCAAAGCAAATGATCCGTCAGCTCAAAGCTCAAGAAGCTCTCTATTCGTATCAAAAAGGGAAGCTTGAAGCAAAAGAAATGGAAATCGCCCACTATCTTTTACCCGGTTTTGAATGTCCTCGCTCTTTGGAAGGCCTTCACCCCCTCTTTCAAGGGAAAGCTTATCGCTCGCAGCTCTCTTTATTTAAAGAGCCGAGTATGCAAGCACAAGGTTTTCAAGCGATTTTTCATGATTGGGAGAATAGCTGGTGAAAAAAAAAATGAGCGTATGGTGCCTGTCGTTTTTTTTATGCTCCCTTTTGCTTGGTCAAGAGAGTCTGACTTTGCACTCAGACGAGGCGATGGTCGTGAATTCAGGGGAGGCTCAATATGATGGAAAAGAAATTGTTTTGACCGGTCATGTTGTTGTGCAGCATCCTCTTGGGCAAATTTCAGCTGATCGATTAGCCGTTCTTCCTTTGATCAATCAAGAGAAAAAAACGAAATTCGGCCTTCTGAAAATGCAAGAAGATGTCTGCATTCAGCTTAAAGATGGGGGACAATTGTCTTGCCAAGAAGCTGAAGTTGATTATAGCAAGATGAAAGGTGTGATGTTGGGCAATCAGGAGCATCCCGATGTTCTCTATTTCAACCCTGGGGAAGAGGGAAGAGAGGGGAAGCCTTCGATTGAATTGAAAAGCCTTAAAATGACGTTTGAGATTTCCAAAGAGCCGTCTCAAAGCTCTTCATCCTCTAAAGCATTGGTCAAAGAAATTAGAGCCGATCAGAATGTTCGCGTTTGGTACAACAAAGAATATTTATTATTATCCGATCATGCCATTTATCAACGGATAGCCGATGATAAATCGGCAATTGCGGGGCTTTTAACTTTAACTGCAAAAGAAGATCTTCCTCTTTGCACAATGACCAATCTCAAAGGAGATCGTCTGTATGGACAAACAATCGAATTAAATACGATTCAGCGAAAGTTGTGGTTCGATAAACCTGAGGGAAAACTTTATTTTCCACGAGAGAACCACCCAGATGACCTGATCGAATTTTCTTCTGCAGAACTGATGTGGGATGATCCCCAACAACAGCTTCTCTTAAGAGGGGCGGTGAAGATGACGCAAAATCACTCTCTTTGTGTGATGACGAGCGGTGAGATGATCATTTCCCAAGCCATCGTTCAAGGCAAGAGGACGCTTCGATTGTTACAATCTCCTGAAGATACTCAGATGATGTATGATGATCCTGAACAAAAAACAGCAGGTAAAATGGATTGTCCAGGTCCGTTAGTGATCAATCATGAGGCGCAGACCATCACATTAGAAGGCTTAAGTGCTCTTGATGCTGAAGGAAAGAGAAAAAATCAGGTCTATATTCAAAGCCTCATGGGGGATTTATATGCCGACCGCGCAGAGATCTCTTATCGTTGGGTTGATCGAAAAATCATCGTTGAGACAATGATGTTAGAAGGCAATGTCCAATTAATTCATCGTTTTGTAGGTCCCAAACAAGAGTTAGGAGCCGTTTTACATATTGCTCTTGCAGATAAACTCGAGTGTTTTCCTCAGAAGCATGACATGATATTCACAAGCGATAAAGGCAAACGCGTCTTATTTTTTGATAAAGCCAATAACATTCAAATGAGTGCTCCTTCATTAAAAGTGAGGCATGACCCCTTAACGAAAAAAGAGACGATTCAGGGAGTAGGGGATGTGCGCTTTACTTTTATCGAAAAAGAAATGGAAGAGTTAAAACATCATTTTTGGTTTCAAAAGGGGGGAATAGATGGCAAATCAATCAAAAACAAATGACAGTTGCCTCGAAGTACAAGGATTAGTGAAAAATTATGGAGGAAAATCGGTTGTCAATGGTTTGTCATTTAATGTCCGATCGGGTGAGGTTGTCGGCTTGCTAGGGCCAAATGGGGCTGGGAAAACAACAGCTTTTTACATGACTGTTGGGTTGATACGACCCGATGAGGGCAAGGTTTTTTTTCAAGGAGCGGACGTCACCCATGTTCCAATGCACCGGAGGGCTCGAATGGGGATGGGGTATCTAGCTCAAGAGCCCTCTGTTTTTCGCCACCTCACTGTTGAGGATAATATTTTATGTATTTTAGAGAGTCTGTCCCTTTCCCTACAGGAGCGCAAGGCGCGATTAGAAGAGCTGCTGGGGGAATTACATTTAGGGCATTTGAGAAAAAAAAGAGCGGTTGCCTTATCCGGCGGAGAAAGGCGCCGACTGGAAATTACGCGTGCTCTTGTAACAAAACCCTCATTTCTGATGCTAGATGAACCTTTTGCCAATATTGATCCCCTTTCAATTCAAGATTTAAAGCATTTAATCCGCCATTTAGCTCAAAAGCAAATCAGCATTTTGATTACAGATCATAATGCACGTGAAATTTTTTCAATTGTAGATAAGAGTTATTTGGTTCAAGAAGGAAAAGTGACTTTTGAAGGGAGTGTTGATGAGCTTTTAAATAATGAAAAAGCGAGAAGCACCTATTTAGGCTCCGATTTTAAGATGTAAACGGGGAGGATCCACTAATGGGCCATCTTTAAAAAATTCTCTAATAAAGATAATCCGTGCTCACTTAAAACGGATTCTGGATGGAACTGGACGCTTTGCTGAAGATGTGATCGATGCCGCAATCCCATGATCTCTGCTGTGTCGGCTCTTGCCGTTACTTCAAGACAGGGTGGGAGGCTTTCTTCTTCCACGATGAGTGAATGATAGCGCGTGACTTTAAAACCTTGTGGAAGTTCGCGAAATAACCCTTCTCCTTGGTGGAAAATAGGGCTTGTCTTTCCGTGCATCGGGATGTTTGCCCGCTTGACGACTCCTCCATAAAATTCGGCGAGAGCTTGGTGTCCAAGGCAGACGCCTAAAAGTGGGATCGATTTTGCGCAGGCGGCAATCAGTTTTTTAGAAAGAAGAGCTTCAGAGGGATTTCCAGGGCCTGGCCCGATGACAACATAACGTGGACAAAGGGCAAGGCACTCTTCACATGTTTTTGAGTAACCTCTTACAACAGATGTTTCAATGCCTAAGATTTGAAAGCACTGAACCAGGTTGTATGTAAAAGAGTCAAAGTTATCGATGAAAAGGAGCAAAACCGTCTCTTAGCGTGTTCTTTTTGTCACTTCTTCTGGTTTAAAGAAATAAGCAATTTCAATTGCTGCATTTTCTGCGCTATCGGAGCCATGAACGGCGTTCTCATCGATGGTGCTGGCAAAATCAGCACGGATAGTCCCTGGAGCTGCTTTTTTAGGATCTGTTGCTCCCATAATCTCTCGATTTTTTACGATCGCATGGGGTCCTTCTAAAACCATGATAAGGACGGGGCCGGTGGTCATGAAAGAGACCAGATCATGAAAGAAGGGACGCTCTTTGTGAACAGCATAGAATCCTTCAGCATCTTGTTTGCTTAATTGCTTCATTTTGGCTGCCACGACATGAAGGCCTGCTTTTTCAAAGCGGGCAATAATGTCTCCCACGTGATTTTTTCCTACAGCATCAGGTTTAATAATGGAAAGTGTGTGTTCTACCTTCATCGTGTTGTCTCCTTAAAGGATGAATTTATGTAAAAGTCATTTGCAAAAATCATAACGGAAAAAGGGAAAAAATGCACGAAAATAGTCTTTTTTTTGGCAATCGCATTGGTCAAGGGAAAGAAAGAGATGATGCAAGAAATCGATGGAACGGCCTCTTATTTTTTCTTTTTACGGTTTTTGGCATATGTTTCGCATAAAAGGGTCAGTGTTTAACAAAACCTATGCCTGATCTAAAGGAGGGCTACTATGACTAAAGCTCAGCTAGAAAAAAAAATTGCTAAACTTGAATTTATTCAAGATCAATTAGAGACAGAACTTTACTACATTGATGGTTTACTCAAATCAGTTGGATTTCCTCAGGGAATAGCATCCGCAAAAGATGTTGCAATCGAACTTTTGCATCAGATGCACCATGAGGAGGGACAGCCTGAACATGATGGGGCTTAGTGACTCATCCTGCATGAATCGCTACCACGGGGATTTCTTTTAGGTAAATTTATTTAATCTTTATTTTATGTTAACAATAACTGTGTTTTATAGATTTGTAAATATAATACAATTATCCTTTCATTCCTGTGAGCCGGCATATTACTATTATAATAAATTCGGCTCCAGGATGTTTTTTTTTAAGTCCTTTGGTTGAGAAATCGAAAGTTGATTGATCATCTCCAATACAACGTCTCTTTCGATTTTTCAACACAGAGAGTCTTCACGCAGCTGAAATAGGGCTTTATTTCTTGGACATGGTCTTGACCTTTTCTTCCAAAAATCGGACATAGTTGAGATTCAATTCTTATTTAAAATAGTTTTTTTTGATAACTTTCATTTTAATTTATAATTATATATAATATTATATATAAAGAAAATTATCTGGAGATCTATGTTTATCCCTAATTCAAGATATCAAGATATAAATGCCTATCTGTATCACGTAGAAGAAGAGCTTAAAAGTTCAAAAAAACAGGAGGATCTGGGGGGGTTGTGTGAAATCACAGGAAAGGCGATCCAATCCGTTAAAAAAGAACAAAGCTTATGGACCATGATCACAAGTTTTTTTTCTCGCTTATTTGGCCGGGTGTCAGATTATGAAAAACTACAAATCCGTGCAGATCAATTAGAGCGTAAACTTGTTGATTTAATCGATGGTCCTGAGTGCGAGACAACAAGGCAATTACTTGATCAAACCAAAAAAGAGGTGAAGGAAGCGATTTCTCATCTTAATGAGGACATTGCAGTTGCACTTTTACAGTTGGAGGAAGTGGATCACTACTTGAATGGTCTTTCGCGAACAAAATTTAGATCACCAGAAGAGGTCGTGAAATTGATTGAGGATGCTTCCTACCCGGCAGCGACGCTCAAAATTTTAGGGCCATTTCACAATCGAATTGTCAGCAATTATCAAGATGATGATGAATTCGATCTCTCTTTAATCAAAAAATTAGATGAACGTTTTGTTGCAATAAAAGAAAAACAGCTTGCAATTCAACAAAACTTGATGTCGCAACTGTTCGCGAGTATTGAGACTCAAAAATCATCGAAATCTGCTCGCTCTGAGTTGATAGGAAAGAAAATGCCCGGGGGGATTTGCAATGGGGGTAATACGTGCTATTTAGCCTCTGGGTTGCAAGTGATGCGCGCCACTGCGGCTTATCGAAATGCGATGGATCCTGAATTGAATCCTTTAAAAAAACGAGAGAAAGAAACCAATGCTGTATTTCAACATCGCAAACTTGTTCAGAAAAAGGGGGATGAAATCCTACAAGCCATTGAAGAGGGCAAACAAGTTTCTAGAGAGACAATCAATCAATTCAGAAAATGTTGCTATGAGTGCCCAACGAGTCAAGGAAAGAGAGTTGTGGATCACCTCTCAAGACAGGCCGATGCGGCAGAAGTGTTAGAGAGACTTTTAGATGTGGTTGATTTCGATGCAGGATATTATCAAATTAATGAGCAGAGAGTTCCTGTTGATCAACGCTTTGAAATCCTTCCTAGAAACGCTAAAAATAATCCCGATGATTATTCTTCGCTGAATGAATTGGCTCAGGGAAAAGTTGAAACCTGCTCTGCTACTGTAGAAGTTGCTGCTGCTCAATATTTAAATGGATCCGTTCCTATGCAAAGATTAATCGATGAAAGATGGGGTAAAGAAAGTCTTTCAGATGTCAAAGTTGCTGATTGGGACGAGAAAGGATTTCCTTGTGTAAAAAAATTCAACTCAATGCATCTTAAGAAAAAAGTCAATACTCAGGTAGAGCTTCCCGAAGTGATCCGGATTACCGTTAAACAATCTGAATTCTATAAAGCGAATTTAACGGATGCTGATGAGATCTATCCTTTTGGTAGCAGAAATGGGGATAAATATCGATTGGTTGCCCTGATTGAGCATCGCCCTGGTCACTATGTTGCGCATACCCGAGGAGGGGATGGCAAATTGATTGAAGCAAACGATAGCTGGGTTCACCGCGGTGAGCAAGAAGTCGGAGGTTTTGTGTATTATTATGTCAAAGAACCAAAATTTGTTCAAAATCCATTGGAGGGAGAATTTTGAGCGGATTTTCAACAGTTAATGATGAGACTCTTGGTCCCTAAGGTGAATGATAGGCCAAGAGTTTTATTAGACTTCTTCGGAAACTTGCTTTGCTTGAAAAAATTGCCCTTTTTGAGCAGATTGTTTACAAAAAAGATGCCAAAAATGGCGGTTTTAGCAAGTCAATGAAGGTTCCGAAGAAGTCTATTGGCATGTGATTTGCATATTATCTCTCAAAAGGAACAATACGGAGGGAGAGATGACTAAAAAAGATCTTATCAACAAAATCGCTCAACTAGAATCTGTCAACGATCATTTATTAACAGAACTCAGTTACGTCGATACCCTAATGAGGATGGTGGGTTTTGCTGGAGGCTTAGAAACTGTTAAATTGACCGCCAAAGAACTTTATGAGTCTGAAAATCGCTTGGCAGAGAGTGAAGATTTAATGGATGACGATTAACCGATCATGTTAATAAAAACTGCAAATCCTCAATTGTTAAGGGGGCAGGAGATGATTCGCTTTCAAAAAGGTTATCGATCATCAAACGTTTATTCGCTTTAAGTCTCATGATTTTTTCTTCAATACTTTCTGCAATCACAAGCCGTTTTGCGATCACCGCCTGTTGCCTTCCGATTCGATGGGCTCGATTGATCGCCTGCTCTTCGACTGCTTCATTCCACCAAGGATCGTATAAATAGACGTAATCGGCAGCTGTTAGATTCAGTCCCACTCCACCGGCCTTTAAGCTAATAAAAAAAATAAGTTGAGAGGGATCTTCTTGAAAGCGGGTGACAACCTCTTCTCGATTTTTGGTATTTCCATCTAAATAACAGTAAGACCATCCCCTTGCATGTGCCGCTTGGGTCATTAAATGAAGCATCGAGGTAAATTGACTGTAAACCAGAACTTTATGTCCTTCTTCTCTCAGAGTGGATAAATCTTCTAAGAGGTTTTCAAATTTAGCGCTTGTTCCGATTGTCTCTTGGGTTAACGAGGAGACAAGCAAAGGATGACAGCACATTTGCCGCAATCGTAAGATGGCTTCTAAGACCTCTAGTCGATGTTGACCCATTCCGTCTCTTTCGACTTTTTTCAGAAGCCCGCTCTTAAATCCCGCTAATAATTGATCATACAACAACCGTTCTTTTTCAGACATTTCAATCCATACAATGTGTTCCAAACGAGGAGGCAGATCAGGCGCAACATCTGCTTTGCGCCGTCTGAGCAAAAAAGGAGCGGTTTTCTTTTGAATCCGTTCTAAATAGCGGCGATCTGATTGGGCGGCTTGGATTTCTGCGTCAAATTGCTCTTTTGATCCAAGTAAATCAGGCATTAAAAAGTGAAAATGCGACCACATCTCTTGTAGATGATTTTCAACCGGAGTTCCTGTAAGAGAGAGTCTTAAATCGCCCGTGAGTTCGCAAACAGATTGAGCTGTTTGGGTATTGGCATTTTTAATCATTTGTCCTTCGTCTAAAATCACAGATGCATAGTGGATCGATTGGAAGAGGGGCAGATCTAGTCTAAGCGTTGTATAAGAGGTTAAAATGATATCGGCTTGTTTAAGGTCTTCGCTTGATTTTGTTCTTTGCGCTCCTTGATGGGCAATAGAGGACCAATCAGGGAGAAATTGATGGATTTCATTACGCCAGTTAAATAACAAGGAGGTCGGCATCACAATTAAGTGAGGCTTTTTTTCTATCGTTTTTCGGGGGTGGCGCGAAAGAAAAGCTAACACTTGGACGGTTTTTCCTAACCCCATTTCGTCGGCTAAAATGCCATGGAATCCGTACTGTTTTAAAAAAGAGATCCAATTGACACCCTGTTGCTGATAAGGGCGGAGCACCCCGCAAAAATCAGAAGAGGGCAGAGCTTCTTCAATCCCTGTAAAATTTTGCCATCGATCTTTTAGTTCCTGTAAAGAAGGGCTCATTCGAGAGTATTCCCATAGTTTATCTAAAGCCCCAAATCGATTTTTTTTGATCTGCACCTCTCCCGCAATCCAATCATGGTCTTGCGCTAACTCTTGCAATCCTTGTTGAGGTCCATCGAAAGAAAGCAGTCCCACGGTATTGACAGAGAGCTGAATAAAGTGTTCTCTTCTGTTAAAAGCTCCCATAATTTGTTTGATATCTACTTCAAAACTGTCATAACGAAGATGTCCTTTAACCTCAATAATCTCTCGTTTTTCTTCAAGCCTCAATTCACATCCTGTCTGTTTCATGACAGTCCGCTCTTGAACATCTTGAATCTTCCAGCCGATTTCAAGAAGGAAGGTGAGACTTTTTGCAATTCGATCCATCGGACAATAATAGTGAGAGGTACCGACAACTTTTTTAATGAAGTCTGTTTCTAAAAGATCTTTTTCCCAATTCAGTTCTGCGTCGCGTTGCCGCTTAAAAAGAGATCTCCCTGCTTCATTTGTTATGTTTGCTCGGCTATCCTCAAAATCAATAAGCCCTCCTTCTCCATAATCCATCCATAAGTCAGCACAAGCTCCCCAGCGATCTTTTAATTTTAATACGGGATAGGGGGTGAAAGATTGCATCGCCTCTTCTATTGATCCTTCTTTCATCACGAGGAGGGGAGCCTCGCCCTCTTCGGATTGAAGATCATCTAAAAACACTTGTTTAGCGCGCCCCTCTAAATGTAAAGCGTGTTGTATGAATGGTTGCAGTTCTTTCCACGTCACCGATGTGCGAATGAATTTTAATGTGATCCCGTGAACAAACCAATGCAGAGGGGTTCCATGTCCGATTGCGGTGCATTCATTGAGGGCAATATCAGTGTCGCGCCAGCGTAGCCGTCCCTCGACCTGCAATTGCCCGTTTTTTAATGGGGTTGCAGCATAGTAAAATTCGCTTTTCCCATAGAGGTCGAAGACAAGTTGTTTTCCTTGGCAAAAGACTTTCTGAGTTGGAGCCAGCAAGGTCAATGCTTGCAAAATTTGCGAAGAGGCAATGTGGAGCTGTTTTAACAGCATAGAATCCGGAAAAACGCTCTTTCCGCTCTTTTTTTTCTGAGATTGGAGCTCTTCTTTAAGAAGGAAGGTAAATGCTTCTTTATCCGACAGCTGGCTTGCCAAAGAGCGCCATTTTAAGATCGAATATCCCTCGGATGGAGAACAAAGGCGATAAGCATGCCCTTCTTTAGATGCTTCCATGAGATCTAAAACAAGAGATCCTTGGTTGATAGTCGCTTGAGAATTGATGGCATATGCAATTTCACTCATCAGGAAAGACCTTTTCAGTTATAATCCTTAAATGGTAATCAAAATCAATTTAAATCACAATTTGGACGTTCATGTCACGCCTTCCTTTATGGCAAACCAACTGGGATGAAGCTGAGCTAGCTTGGGATCGGCAAGCTTGTGAATCTGCCCGATCATTTCCTCTGCGAGGGCTAAAAAATTTACCGCAAATGCCTGGGATCACAGAAGAGACTGCGAAGGGATTAAAATGGAAAAGTTTAAAATGGATGATTCTGAAAGATCACCGAAAAGAGATTCTCAGAGGATTCCTTAAGCATCCATTAAAATATGGATGGGCTTTTTTGAAATCAGTTTGGCGCACAAAGCCCTATAAACGTCAAGGGGATTTTTTCTTGTATGGAGTCGATTCTCTTTCTCGGTTTGAGGAGCTTTTAAAGGATCGCAACGCTTTATTGATCCTTGGGTTTTCTTATTGCCACAAACCTTTTGAATGCCCATCTGGGAGGTTTACTCCCGATTGTATCCGAGAGAGAGGACATCCTGTTTGTCAGCAATGCTTTATCGGAAAAGCCGCTCATGCGGGCGCTCATGACCAGACGATTCCTCTTTTTATTCCAACCATCCATTATATTGGAGGGAAAATTTTTGAAATTGCCCACCAGCACAGAGGACGTCCTCTTTTATTTATGATCACCGCTTGTGAAATGACGTTGGAAATGTTTGGAGATTGGGGGAATATGGTGAATATTCGGGGGGTGGGCATTCGTCTTGACGGTCGTATTTGTAATACAATGAAAGCCTTTGAATTGTCTGAGCGGGGGATTAAACCCGGTTTGACTGTCGTGTTAGATCAGACGCAAAACACCATGTTGAAGTTCATTCGATCTCGTCATGAAGCATTTTTAGGCATTTAGGTGAGTCAAGAACCTGTTGTCCTATTTTTTGCCTTTGGGCTTGCGTCAAAGCCTCGGGGATCGAAAATCACAAGCAGGTCAAAATAGACTTCTTTGGAAACTTCATTGACTTGCTAAAACCGCCATTTTTGGCCTCTTTTTTGTAAAATTTTTCGACCGTATGCACGCATACGCTCTCAAAATTTTCAAAACAATCTGCTCAAAAAGGGCAATTTTTTCAAGCAAAGCAAGTTTCCGAAGAAGTTTAATGAGAAAATATCGACCTGCTTGTGACGATTTGCGAGAGCTTTCACGCCCTAGGCAAGGGAAAGCTATTTAGGATGCTCGTCTTTTTCTTTAAAGTAATGATACCACTTACGAAAAGGTTTGTGGGCATCTTGTTGATGGTAAGGGCGAACGCGTGGAGCTGATTGGCATCCAAAACAGCAGCAGCCTTGAAATTCTTTCAAGCATTCCTGACAGCAAAGAAAGAGTCGATTGCAGTCCATATTCGCACAGTTATAGTAAGCTTCCATCGGTGTGTTGCAATGATAGCATGCCCCTATGACAGGAGTGGCTTCCTCTGCAATGGGAACCGTCAAACGGTCGTCAAAGACGAATAATTTTCCAAGCCAGTGATCGCTCCCTTGTTTGAGGCCATAATTGATGACACCGCCGTCAAGTTGGTAAACTTTTTTAAATCCATGCTTGATTAAGAGGGATGAGTAGAGTTCGCATCGTATTCCTCCCGTGCAATACATCATGACAGCTTTTTTTTCTGGATCAACCTCTGATTTTAAGTTTTGAGCATAGTCACGGAATTCTCTAAATGTATCGCAAGGGGGGCAGATTGCCCCTTCAAAGCGGCCGACTTCCCATTCATATTCATTGCGGACATCAAGAAGGACTGGCTTTTCTTCTCCTTCCAATAAAGCCTTCCACTCAGAGGGGGAGACGTGGTCGCCTATCTGGGAAAGATCCACCTCTTCGTCCAGAGCCACCAACTGTTTGCGGTATTTGATGGTTTTTCGAGGGAAGACATTTTCGTGATAAGGATGAATTTTAAACGGTATGCTCTCGAACAACGGATTAGCATGCATCCATTGCATGTAAGCTTCGGCATCTTCTTTAATTCCACTCATTTGTCCATTAATTCCTTGCTCTGAAATATAGATGCGCGAGGTGAGATTTCTGTTTTTAAAAAAATCTTTGTGAGCGGCAATTTCTTTTTGAGGATCTGAAATTTGAGTAAAAAGATAATAAGCTAGAACAAAGTATTGGGGATCTGTCGAGATGTTAGACATAATGCACACTAATTTGAGTGATTAAAGGAAGGAACAGTGTAAAATAAAATCGTGTTTGTTTCAAGAGACGTTCTCGATATCCACGCATTCGCACTTTGAGCTTGAATGCGTGGATAGAGCGTTGCGCAATCTTTCAATTCGTCAAGTTTTCGCTTTAACTGAAAATTGAAGGAAGCGAGTCCGAGCGAGGTAGGATTACCTGGTAAAAAAAACTTGTAAACGCAATAATGAGGCCTCCTCAATACTATGATTAACAGGAGTGTGTATGGCGCAGAATATCCATCATTTAACAGACGAAAATTTTCAGGAAACAATCAGTAAGGGGTTGGTCCTTGTTGATTTTCACGCCACTTGGTGTGGTCCTTGCCGGATGATTGCCCCTATTTTAGAGCAATTAGCAGAAAAAGCGGCGGGCAAAGTTGTGATTGGCAAATTAGATATTGACCAAGCTCAGCAGACAACATCATCTTTGCAAATCACCTCTGTCCCAACTCTGATTTTGTTCAAAGAAGGAAAAGAGGTGAAGCGTGTGGTTGGAGTAAAAGATTTAGATTATTTACTTCATTTAGTTCAGTCGTATAGTTAAAGCATCTTGATGGAGAATGTTGACTTTGTCATGTTTTGGAAAAAAATTGACAGAAAAGCTAAGTTAAAAAAAAGTAGAGCCTTCATCTTTTGATGAAGCCTCTTGCATCGTTTTCTTTGTCTATAAAAACTGCGCTTTTTTTGATCTTTATCGCTAGGACGTGTCATGAATTACTCATACACCTTTATTCAAGTTCTTTCCAAGCGGATGGTCACATCGCTTGAGAAATCATCTTGAATAGAGGCGATGAGCAATTGATGACACGCCCTAAAATTCTCCTCTATATCTGTGTGGATTGGTTGAAAAATTTAGCGATAAATCTGATCGAAGATGATCATTTTATCCGAATGTCGATTCCCTTATAAATTATGTTTACTAATGACATCACTCACCTAGCACTTCCGGTGCGTAAGGTCAGTGATATCATATGGAGAGAAGATGGAAGTGTTAAAAACAATAGGTAAAAAAATTGTGATCTCATTTATTCTGCTGATCGTGTTAGGGCCATCAATCGCTTCAGCGGAGTTAACTCCAAAAGAGAGCGAGTCGGCTAAATATCTTGCGATCTATGCGAAGGATACGCTCAATATTGGCACTTCCTGGAGGTTGTATGTTCGACCTCGAAACGGGGCTTGCTTAGAGCCGACAAACACAGGTTTTCAGTCGCCTGTCAATACTCCCGGTCAAAATAACGGAATCAAAAAATCAGCGAGTTTTCATGATGGAAAACATAACTGCGGCGATGAATATAAGAGTTACATCTCGGTCGATGTACCTTCGGCAGAAGTGGTGCACCGTACTTATGTGAATTATGCAAGTCCAACTTATATTGGGGCAAAAATTGACACGACCAAAAACAGTGGCTATCAGATTGTGATCTTTGTCATTCCTATGTTCACTTCAGACGGCTTGCCTGATCCTTATAATTGCCAGGTGATGGGAGTGTCGTTTAAATAGAATGATTTTAAATCCTCTCGAAGAATCTGTGAATCTGTTCAAAATCTTGGAAAAGAGTCTGAACAGGTTCTAAGGTGATGTTTAAAGCAAACACGTTGAGTGTTAAAGCACCTTCTAAAAAGTCTGGCAAAATTCTTGCTGTCGCCACGCTTCGTAAACGCCGATCCCGACAGAGGTTGCTAAATTAAGGCAGCGCACTCCTTTGACCATCGGAAGGGTGACGAATCGATCAGGCCATTTTTGATAAAAAAGAGGGGGAAGCCCTGTTGTTTCGGATCCAAAAATCAGTGCGCTGTGAACGTCATAAGAAACAGAGGTGTATAAAACCCGGCTTTTGCTAGAGAAGAAATAAAAAAAGCCATCATATTGTTCAAGGTAAGTCTCTAAGTTATCGATGAATGAGACTTTTACCCCCTCCCAATAATCAAGCCCTGCACGTTTAAGCCATCGGTCATGTGTGCTAAATCCCAAAGGAGAGACCATGATTAATTCGCAGCCTGTCACTGCGCATGTGCGGACGATATTTCCCGCGTTTTGAGGGATTTGGGGTTGAAAAAGAATAATTTTCATGGATACCAAAAAATAAGACGGCTTTTTGGATAGATCCAAAAAGCCGTGTTGTATTCGCAAAATGTTGACTTAGCGCTGCGGAGCCTGTGCTTTTGCTGAGGCGTCTGCTTTGACTGGAGATGCGCTTTTTGCCGGAGCGGCAACAGAGGGTTTCCCTGAGTTGATCTGAACAGGCACTTCTTCATCTTCTTCGAAAAAGAAATCATCTTCGTCATCAGAATCATCTTCGTCATCCGAATCTTCATCGAGGCCGGAAGATCCTTTTGCATCATCTGAATTTGCTTTAACGGCTTCAATCTCGAAAACAAGCAGTTCATTCGGAGGGAGCTGGCCTGTTGTGCCATATCCTAGATCGGGATGGACGTACAGACGGCGCTTTTCCCCTTCTTTCATTCCAATAATTCCTTTGCTAAACCCGGGGATTGTTTGATCAAGCGGGATGGTGATGGGGCCGCCCATTTCTTCTGACGTTCCAAAGACTGTTCCATCCAAATACTTGCCGGTGTAATTAATTTTTGGCGAAGAGTGGGTCTCAACAGTCGCACCGTTGCCCTCTTTTAGAATGATGTAGTGCAATTTCCCGGGAACGACTTCAACCACTCCCTTTTCTTGCTTGTTTTTTGCCATGAATTCATTGGCGGAATTCAGGTTTGCTGAAGACATTTCTTTGAAAGCTTTCTCTTGGACAGCTGCCATCATCTCTTCGTATTCTTTTTCGGTCAAAGGCGAGGGATGTCCGGCAGCTCCTTCGCGAATCCCTTTAATAATGCTGTCTAAATCAAATGATAATCCAGGAGATTGCAGATTGCGACCAATAAAATTACCAAAAGCTTCCGATAATTTTTTCATCTCAATTGCTTTGCTTGGCTCAGCTTGGCTAGGAGCTGCAGCTGTCGTTGCAGGGCGCTTATCGCCGCTAATGGTTGCATTGGCCTTATCATCAGCTGCTTGTAAGGCGCAATATCCCAAAAATAATCCAAGACTAGTGAGTGCGACTAATCGGGTCTTTTTTAACATAAGTTAACCTCCAATTTGAAAAGTAAAATTCTACTTTAGGTTATCCTGACAATTAATTCCAAGAAAATTGAGGAGTCGGGACTCTAATTTCTAATTCTTTGAGCTGATTTTTTCCGACTGTAGAGGGCGCTTGCATCATTAAATCACTTGCTTTCTGTGTTTTAGGGAATGCGATGACATCGCGAATGTTTTCGGTCTGTGTTAAGATCATGACGAGTCGATCAAGTCCTAATGCTATTCCGAGGTGAGGGGGAGTGCCATAATTTAACGCATCCAAAAAGAATCCAAATTTAAGCTTGAGTTCTTCGGGGGTTAGTTGAAGGCATTCAAAAATCTTTTTCTGCAGTTCGCTGCTATGAATCCTTTGAGATCCCCCTCCAATTTCATAACCGTTTAAGACGATATCGTAGCCCGAAGAGCGCATCTTTAGCGGTTCTTTATCAATCAGATGCAAATCTTCCAGGTGAGGTGATGTGAAGGGGTGATGTTCACTTTCTAATCTGTTTTCATCTTGATTCCAGCTAAACAAGGGGAAATCGGTGACCCATAAAAATTCATATCGATCAGGATTAATCAGTTTTCTGTCTTTTGCAATTTTTCGTCTGAGATGGTCTAACCCTTGATTCGTTCTTGCAGGTTGGTCGGCAATCATAAAAAGGAGATCGCCCTCTTCCATTTCCATTTTACGAATTAATTCGTCCTGAACGTGATGAGGGAAAAATTTCACGATGCTTGAGTTTAAGCCCGATTCTTGATATTTGATCCAAGCAAGTCCTTTAATCCCTAATCGACCGACAAAATCTGTATATTCATCGATGGCTTTACGGGATAAATCTGCTCCTCCTTTCACGCATAATCCTTTGACGCAGCCTCCTTCTCGCAGTTGATCTAAAAAAACTGAAAACGAGGTTTGCTCTGCAATCACATTGAGATCGTGCAAAGACATCTCAAACCGTAGATCAGGCCGATCCGTTCCATACTTTGCCAGGCATGTTTCGTGGCTGAGACGGCGGAAAGGAGTCGAGATGTCAATGTTTGCGCAATGTTTAAAAATTTGTTGAATCAACCCTTCAATGATGGACATGAGATCTTCCGGTATTGCAAAACTCATTTCCATGTCAATTTGTGTGAATTCCGGCTGTCGATCTGCCCTTAAATCTTCATCTCTGAAACATTGGGCAATTTGAAAATAGCGGTCCATTCCCGATATCATCAAGAGTTGCTTAAAAATTTGAGGGGATTGGGGCAAAGCGTAAAATGTCCCTGGATAAATACGGGAAGGAACCAGATAATCGCGGGCTCCCTCGGGTGTCGATTTGCCAAGAATCGGAGTTGTGATTTCTAAAAATTGGTGTTGGTCTAGGTATTGTCTGGCTGTCAGCATCACGTTGTGGCGGACGACTAATTTTTTTGCAATATCCCCCCTCCTAATATCGAGATAACGATATTCGAGCCTGACCTCTTCATTCACCTCAATGTCGTCATCACAAATAGAAAATGGAGGAGTCAGAGATTTTGATAAAACCTCTAACTCTTCAACTAAGATTTCAATCTCTCCGGTCGAGAGTTTAGGGTTCGTCATCCCTGTTTCTCTTGCAATCACTTTTCCTTTGATTGAAATCACCCATTCAGATCGAAGTTTTTCTGCTGCCTGATGAGCCTCAGGAAATTGAATAGGATCAAACACTAACTGTGTCAGTCCAAAACGATCGCGCAGATCGATAAAGATCAATCCTCCATGATCGCGCCGGCGATGAATCCATCCGGACAGGGTAACAGAGCTGTTAATATTGTCGCGTCTTAATGATCCACATGTCTGTGTTCTGCGATAATCGAACATGAGTTTTTCCACTATTTTTTGAGTTGAGTCAACGTTTTTACTACATCGGAGATTGAGATGCGTAATTTATCTCCTGTCGCCATCAGCTTAAGTTCTACCTCTCCTTTTTCCATTTCCACATCTCCAATAACGGCCACATAAGCTGCTCCAATCTGATCCGCGTATTGTAGAAGTTTCGTGACTTTTCTGGAGGAAAAATCCATCTGAGAGGGAACGCCTTCTTGTCTGAGATCATGCAAAAGTTTAAAACAGGTCTCTTTCGCTTTTTCTCCTATGGCAATAAGAAAGAGCTCCGGATGTTCTTGGTCGGGCAGTTGAATATGTTGATTCAGCATTGTTTGCAAAATCCGTTCAATCCCTGTTCCGAAACCGATAGAGGGTAAATCCGGTCCTCCAAGTGAGGAAAGGAGTCCATCATAGCGCCCACCGCCCCCTATGCTATTTTGAGCTCCTAGCTCTCCTGCTACGATTTCAAATACTGTTTTATTGTAATAATCAAGCCCTCGGACAAGAAGCGGATTGACTTTGAATGGAATGTTTAAAATTCCAAGTAATTTTTTTAAGCTTTCGAAATGAGATGCCGCTTCTTGACTAAGAAAATCAAGAATTAAAGGCGCTTTTGCTACAACTTGCTGATCCCTTGGGTCTTTTGAATCTAGAATACGCAGTGGATTGACCTCAAGCCGTGTTTGACTCTCAGGGGAAAGACTTCCAACCAGCGGGGTTAGGTAATCAATTAAGCTTTGTCGAAAAGCTTGTCTGGTGGCAGAATCACCGATGGAATTAATGTAAAGGGTTAAATTTTGCAATCCCAATCGTCGGTAAAGGGTATAAAGCATGTCAATTAATTCTGCATCTTGCTCCGCAGAGTCATTTCCAATCGCTTCGGCTCCAAACTGATGGTGTTGTCGATAGCGTCCTGCTTGGGCTCGTTCATAGCGAAACATTGGCGCAATATAAAAAAATTTTTGAATCAAGGTTTTTTGATGCAGTTGATGTTCGATAAACGCTCGCATGACCGGTGCCGTCCCTTCGGGGCGTAATGAAAGAGAGCGTCCTCCTTTGTCTTCAAAGGTGTACATTTCTTTGGATACAATATCAGAGGTGTCCCCGACGCTTCGTTTAAACAGTTCCGTTCGTTCGAAGAGGGGAGTGCGGATTTCGTGATAACCATAAGCGCGCGCTGTTTGTCGGATGACGTTTTCGACATATGTCCAAAGGTAAGAACTCTTCCATTTTTCTTCATAGTCGATGGGAATAATATCAAAAACTCCTGGAGGGATAGGACATTTCATGAAGACTCCTCAAATGTTTAGAGAATCAAGAAGTGGAAAGCTCAAAAGACAAGATGTCAACGCCTCACAGGATAAAGAGAGTATCTTAACAGTGCGAGTCGTTATATCTTGATTCAAGCTCAACGTGGACATGTTCGCTACGCCAAAATGTCCACGTTGAGCTTGAATGCGGATATTTGAGATGATTTTCTCATCTTGATTGGTTAATGTGTGTGTGAATCATCGCCATCATTTTCCGCAAAGGCCTGCCCGATTCGATAGCACGGTGCCACAATGAACAGCGGATTATAAGGCGATTGTTCTATAAGAGTAAAGAACTTCTATCCTCATTCAAGCCGAAATTCGCACTTTGAGCCTGAATGAGGATTCACTTGGTAAAAAACAGGTGAATATTGTATGGTTGATGGTCAGTTTTTAAATCTATCGAAATAATAACTTGTTCAGAATCTTTGATCAAAGATTCTGAACAAGTTCTAAGGAGTTTTTTTTGGGGTTTTTACGCTCGCCTAAAAATCCAAAAAATCTGAAAATAAATTTTGAACGTTGCCCTCACTTCAACGAAGCAAAAGGCTCATGATGAATTTTTTTTCAACTATCAGGGAATCTCCAGGGATCAACCCTCATCTTGATGTTTTTTATCCATCTGAATCTCATGTTCTTGGAAGGATTTGGAGAAAAATTTCTAAGATTTCCAATCAACTTTATCTCATGATTCAATCCATAAAAAATATTGTGGCAACTCTTTTGCTTTTTTATGACTCAAACGGCCAATCTCAACATTCTAAACCTCCCTCTAAAATAGGGGCTGGCTCTTTACCTTCCTCATCCTTCGGTTCGATTAAATTTGATCTCGATCTGCTCGCTCCAGATTCTGGTGATCGCTTAACATCTCAATTCGCGGAGAATGGGAAGGCCGCCCCTCATCTTGGGGGATCGGAACCGTTAAGTCAAGAGAAGGATGATCCTTTACATCAAATGGGGGCCATCGATTTTTGTCTTTCAAATGAAAGAGATCCTCTTGAAGGATGTTGTCATGATGCAATTGATCAGATGATTAAAGATCATGCTAAACAATTGTCGAGGCGGGTGAATGTTGTTCTTGAAAGAACGAAAAAAAAATATGGGGGTTGGCAAGAGTGCTTAAAGGTATTAGAACATTTAGATGAACAAGAACGGACAATGACCTCTTATCATTCGACATTGTCAAGGGTTCCTGACGATTTATTTGAGGAAGGATCCCACAATCAAATTCAGGATTGGAAACATCAGTTTGAAATAAAAAGGAACGAAATTGAGCTCGATCTTTGCGAGATGGTCCAGGCTGATTTTATTCCCAATCCAAATATCCTATACGATGGCCACTGCCTTTTTTCTTCCATTGCAGCTGATCTTAACGAGAGGCAAACTTCTCTTTGGTATAGAAAGCAAGCCACACACTATATCCGTCAACATCCAGATAAATTTAGAAGTGCGCTGCAAGATGCGATGAAAATTCCGGAAGCTCAGTTGAAAATTAAGACTTATATCAAGGATCAAGGGGGAGACCAAGCGATATTTGATCAATTAAAGACGCAGCTTTTAGTGAAGCCCACCATGGTTGATTTTTACTGTCATTGCTTCGAAAATACGACAATGTGGGGAGGAATGAGCGAAGTTATTGCCCTCTCTGAGCTGCTTGAAGTGCAAATTTTGATTTTCACTTGTCAAGATCAAAATGAAAGGTGGAGATTGGATTTTAAGCCAGAAGAACCGATCGATAGAGGGAAAAAAACGGTTTTACTTTATTATGATGGATTGGGTCATTATCAAAATTTAATATTAAGAACCTGTTTTTAAATTCGCAATGTCTGTAATCAAGCCCAGGGAAAAAGCATGCGAATTCCGGTGGGTAAGGTTAGTTTAAGATTATTTTAGGGGGATTGGTGCTGTGAATGTAATATTACCTATCAGTGAGTTAACAACGTTGATGGGAAGTTTTTGGGGCATAAAATATCAGCCTTCCGATTGTGAATTAAGAAGAGTTATTCTTCACTTGACGCATTATATTCTTCAGGTAAATGATATTTCGACATTCACCTCAGACGATCATTATCAATTAGAGAGTTTGCTGGCTTTAAGGGTGTGGAAAAAGCTCAATCACCTTTGCAAGAGGATTGGTGATTCTCCTTTTGCTTCGTTGAATCAATATGAGATTTCAAGTTTTTTTCTCGGTGATGGTCTTTGTGTCGCTATAGTGACTGATCATTTTAGTGATTTTTTAAAAACACGCTCATTGGCCCACTCTTTTTTTTCTTTTAACAAACCAGTCAAGGAAAACCCTGAAGATGGGGTGCAGTTCCAATCTTTTCACTTGAAAAAAGAAGTTTTAGCTTTAAAATTCAGTTCGTTACGTTTCTTGCAAGCTGTTTACAAAGTCGGCCGGCTAAAAATCGGTCAAATCGTTGATCATTCTGAATTTATTTCACCTAAAATTTTGATGCGTTATCATTTGAGGGTGGCTAAGCGTATTCCATCGCTAAAAAGCAAAGACATTTTTTTTAAGATCGAAGAGCTTATTTTACAATTAAGTAAAGATCATCATCAAAATTCAGCTTTATTGCTTGGAATTAGTAATAAAATCAACACTCATGCATTAGGGGTCTATATGCATTCTCCTTTTCACTTTATTGATCCCATGTATGGAATTGGAGTGACTCAAAATCGAAACGATTTGTTATTATTTCTGTCTCATTTTTTACTTGAAAAATACCCCAGTTATCAATCATTTGCCCTTTTAGAGCTCCAATCGACTCGAAGGAGTCATACCTATTTTCTTTCCAAGAAATAACGGCATATTTGAGAGCTTTCAAGCACCTGAAATATGACGTTATTTTTTTTCCTCAATCGGATGGTGAAGGACCATTTCGTCAAATTCTTGCAAAAAGAATTCTTTTTCTTCAGGTTTAATTAAACGTTCTTGAGTTAAAATATGATGAAGAATCTCTCTGTCATCTACCTTCACGAGAAAATGTTTTTTTTGGGAAAGCAAATACTTTTCGAGTTGCTCAAGCAGGTGATTTCGGAATAAATTTTGATACCTGATTAATTCATCGGGGTCTTTGATGTAATCAAAATTGAGCCAGGAGCCTGCAATATCCACAAGATTGTCAAGTTCAGTTAACGATTTGCTATTGTCGATGTAGGTTAGGAGAAGTTCCATGTTTTGTTGGCAGTTTTCATCGATAGTCGTCAATGCATTGCCTTCTTGTTGAATCAGTTCCTCTAAATTCAAGGCTTTGACAAACAAAATAAATTGAGTAATGGGCATCTCTTCATATTGGTGATACAGTTTGTCTAAAGCTTCCCTTAAAGCCTGTTTATGTTTAGCATTTGTCATTAAATAGGTGTGAGATAAATTCTGAAACTCAAATTGAAACTGAGCTTTTGGAAACTGCAGCTCTTGATTGGCCAGATTTTCTAAAGCGATGATTAATGGTTTGAGTTCATGCTCTCTTGCAATAATAAGAGAATTCAGTTGAATGTAAATGGGATGGTTTGAATCAATTGCTCCGTTTTTTTTCTCTTTTTTTGTCAGTGGAGTTGAGAAATTTGTTTCTGAAGAGGTATTAAGGGCTACAAGTTCCTGATCTTTTAATTCACTAACTGAAGAGGATTGCTCTCTTTCTTCTGCCTCTTTGAGTAGGTAAACCTGAAAAATTTTTCCTTGTGCATTAAAAAGGAGATAACCATATAACAATTTATCTGAGGGAGCAAAAAGAGTGAGCCCTTGGCGGACGAGGGATGCTGATTTTTTCCCTTGGTCTGAGTATAGAACAAAGTCATTGAGATAAGAGAGACTTTCAATCTCTTCTTTTAAAGCGGTGACCTCCTGGCTAGATCCCTTTGATGTTGCAAGGGTGATGGATTTTTGGATAATGTTATGCCCGAGCCGGTAATAGCGAGGAGCGTTATAAATGAAATTTTCAGCTCCGGGCCTAATGGCGGCCAAATTTTTAGGCGGAGCGAAATCTTGATGACCTGAATCATGTGCTAACTTGGCAAGATGAATCACCTCCTCTTGTTTTATTAATGAGGTAATCTCTTTTCCGTTAGCTCCATCTAAAGGATTAGGATTTGCTAACAATCGATTTAATCCTCTCACATCTTTTAAAATGCGCAACTCCATTAAATGTGAATCAACCACAATAAGGGACTGAGGGATCAGCCAATTGAATAAATTTGGCGCCGGTTGTGCAATCAATAAGAAATGGGATAAATCACTGCTCGTATAAATGCGCAAACTGTAAGGGCAGCAATTAAATTGTCCTTGTGCATCGATTTGAGAAGCATAAGAAGGGGGGTCTGGCAACACCATTTGAAGGTTGTTTTTTAAAAAATCAACATCTGACCAATTATGATTATGAGGTTTTAAATGATTGATTTGCGCATACATCAACGCCATTGCAACATCAGCGACCCCTTGTGCAGCTTTAGTCTCCTGTGCATCCGTTTTATCGCTCAAAGTCAAATAAATGATTGATCCTACGCCCCCTGAAATTGTGAGCAAAGAAAAAATAAAGAGTAAAATTAATTTCCAGGCTTGATAAAGATGACTTTGCTCTTTATTAAACGGATCGCTCTCTTGAAATTGATGATCATCGTCTAAATCCTTTAAATAATCATCCTTTAAACTGATCATTTTCCTTCGATCTTCTTCTTTTTTCTCCTTTAACATTGAGGAATCTTTGGACGGTTCATCCTTAGGCTTTAGATCATTTAAATAATGTTCCAATGATGTTTTTTGCACGTCTTGAGGATGAAGCGGTCCGACCTCGTTTTCGAAGGGCAGCGAAAAAGAAGGGCAAGGAGAGTCTTGGATGAGTGAATGAGTGCAAAGCAAAGAGGTTCCAGGGATTTCACATTCTGTTTTCAACGATGCTACAGATGTTGGGGCATTGTCTTCTTTTTGTTCAGATAACGGAGAGTCTATTGTTTCAAATAAGAGGGTATTTTGATCGATGGTGATGAGATCGCCGCAATTGAGTCGTTTTTTTCCAAACGAGAGTCCGTTTAGTGAGACGAAAGGGTCATTCGTGTAATTAATTAAGAACGAAACATTTTTTTCCGTAATAATTTTAAGGTGTATGGGTTCAATGTGTGAGCCAGTTAAAACCAGATCTGCATGTTGATCATCAGCTCCAATCAAAATTGTGGATTGATTGAAGAGATGAATTTCCGGATTGGATTGAGCATTAACTGTCAGACGTATCATGAGATAATATCTCTTATCCCTTAATTTTAATTTCTCACTCACCTGAGCGACCTCAAATCGCGCTCTTGTTGCGTAAGGTGAGTGATGAAGATCAACTGATGCTATGGTAAAACAAAAGGTGATTTTTGAGCCAACTTTTTATGCTTAATACAATGGTTTATTTGCATTTGTTTTTTATTTGACTCTTTGTATTTAAGGCTCTTCTAATTTTTGTCGATTTTTTATTTTCTGATGGTCATTTATTTTGAGTTTTTAACTATCCTGATTTTGAATTTTCAATCAGGGAACCTTTCGGTCTCGTTGCATAAACGCCCTAAGAATCGGATCAAAGATTTTGAACAGGTTCTAACAGGTGTCTAACAGGAAAACAAATCGAATCTAGTCCGCCATGTGTTAATCCAAATCGAAGAACGGAATCGTGCTCTTGGTGGCTTCAGGTGAGTGAAAAAACGAGGAAAACATGTGATGGCCCTGTTAATTATTTGGGAAATATTGACTTTATAGTGCCGACTTATTTACCATAAGGAAGTTTTGAGAGTTTCGGCTTTCATTAACCTCTATTTTGACCTTCTTTTTAAATGAAATATCTTGACAGAATCTGATTTTTCCTTTGTATTCAATGTGTTTTAAATAGATGCGAATAGGAACATTTGTCTATAGTTTTTAAAGCAATAATAGAGTTTTTTATATAGAGATACTTCTGTGATTGATCGGCCGGATTTCATATACTCTTCAAGTTTGAATGCGTGTATATCTTCCGATAGCAATGTAGGAGAATGAAGGTGAATAAACTGCTTGCACTTTTACAACCGGCTCCCTATCTTCCTGAAATTAAGGACAAAGAGCGGGTAAAGCAAGATTATAAATATTGGCGTATTCGTATTCTTTATTCGATGTTCATCGGTTATGCTTTCTATTATTTTACAAGAAAAAGTTTTACCTTTGCAATGCCCGGTTTGATTCAGGATTTGGGATTTGATAAAAGTCAACTCGGGATATTAGGCAGCATTCTTTCCATTACTTACGGAATTAGTAAATTTGCCAGCGGTATCATAGGAGATCGAATCAACCCTCGCTATATGATGGCTTCCGGCTTAATTCTCACTGGGATTTGTAATATTTGTTTCGGTTTATCTTCCTCCATCTTTCTTTTTGCTCTCTTTTGGGGGCTTAATGGATGGTTTCAAGGATTTGGATGGCCCCCCTGCGCCCGTTTTTTAACTCAGTGGTATTCCCATTCTGAAAGGGGGTCTTGGTGGTCGACATGGAACGTCTCGCATAATGTTGGCGGATTCCTTATTCCTTGGGTAGCCGGAGTTGCACTTCAGTACTTTGGCTGGCGATATGCCATGTACATCCCCGGTATTTTGTGCATTTTAGTCGGCTTTTTTCTTATTAACCGTCTTCGTGATACCCCCCAATCCCTAGGTTTACCGCCCATTGAGAAATATCGCAATGATTATGTCGATAAAATTGAAGCTGAAGAAGCGGGCGATCATCTTTCTTCTAAAGACATTCTCGTCAATTTTGTTTTAAAAAATCCTTATATTTGGATTCTTGCACTCGCTTATTTTTTTGTCTATGCTGTTAGAACGGGGATTAATGATTGGACTGCATTATTTCTTGTTGAATCAAAAGGGTACAGCAGCATTGGAGCCAATGGTTGTGTCTCTCTTTTTGAAGTGGGAGGTTTTTTTGGAAGCTTAGCAGCCGGATGGTCTTCAGACCGTCTTTTTCAAGCAAAACGAGGTCCTGTGAATGTCCTTTTTTCGTTGGGGATGTTTTTGTTTATTGGTTTATTTTGGCTTATTCCTCCAGGGTATATTTTTCTTGATTCTCTCGTGATGTTCTCTATTGGATTTGCTATTTTTGGCCCTCAGATGATGATTGGGTTAGTTGCGGCAGAGCTTTCGCATAAAAGGGCAGCAGCAACATCAACAGGTTTTGTTGGGTTTTTTGCCTATATTGGAGCTGCTTTTGCCGGTTATCCTCTTGGTTCAATCAGTGAAAGCTTAGGATGGGAGGGGTTTTATTGCGCTCTTTTAGTTTGCTGTATCATTTCCATCTTATTATTGATCCCTCTTTGGTCTGTTACAGTCACAAATTTACGCTCCAAGACTTTAAAAAATCGATCTGCTCGCGATAAAGTTAAGTCTAGAAAAGTGGGAGCGTAAACTCGACGTCAAAGTTGAGCTAAACGCAGACATGATATCAACTTAACCGGTGCATGAGATGACCCCTTCTTTTGTCCATTTGCGTACCCATTCCCAATATTCTATTCTTGATGCTTCAGCCTCTGTGAATGACTTAGCCCATAAAGCTGCCGAAAATAAAATGTCTGCTCTTGCCCTGACGGACCATGGAAATTTGTTTGGCGCTGTCGAGTTTTATAAAGCGTGTAAAGAGGCCAAAATTAAGGCCATTTTAGGTTGCGAATTATACGTTGCCCCCCAATCCCGATTAAATAAAACGAAAGTGCCCGGGATGCGCGCTGCTTACAATCTTCCTTTATTAGCTAAAAACAAACAGGGATATGAGCATTTATGTAAACTCTCTTCTATTGGATATCTTGAGGGATTTTATTACTACCCTAGAGTAGATAAAGAATTACTTGAGATTTATCGAAAAGGGTTAATTTGCCTTGATGGAAGTTTGGGGACGCGATTGTCCCATGAAATTTTGCAAGGCAATGAAGAGAGCATCAACGCTTATCTTGCCACAGCGCGTGAGTTATTTGGCGATGATTATTATTTAGATGTGCAACGCCATCACATGCATCCTCACGATATTCAAGCAGATGGGTTTCATCAAGAGTCTTGGCTGATTCAGCAATACGAGGAGTTGATTCAAAAGCAGCAAAAAGTGAATGAAGCGCTCATTCGGTTAAGCCGGCAGCATGCGATCCCTTTGGTTGCAACCAATGATGTCCACTACATTCATCGCGAAGATTGGCGGGCTCACGAAATTCTGCTCAACATTCAATCGGGAGAGCCTTGTGAAGTATGGGAAAAAGATGCTTATGGAAACTTGAAATTCCGTCTTCCTAATCCAAAAAGACAAACTTATCCCTCCCATGAGTATGCGTTTAAATCGATCCGGCAGATGCAAGATCTTTTTTCAGATCTTCCTGAGGCTCTTGAACAAACGGTTAAGATCGCCGATCAATGCTATATTGAGATCGACTTTAAAACGAAGCATTATCCGATTTATTTGCCACCCACTTTAAATCAATCCTCTTACACGAAAGAGGAACAAAGTCAGCATGTTGAGGCATTCCTCAAACAACTATGCGAAGAGGGGATTCCTAAACGTTATACACCCGATCGCCTTGCAAAAGTTGTGGAAATTTATCCGAGTCGAGATCCATTGGAAGTTGTTCAAGAGAGGCTTGAGTATGAGCTCAGCATTATTATTCCAAAAGGGATGAGTGATTATTTACTGATTGTCTGGGATTTTATCAATTGGGCAAAGCGCAGCGGCATCCCGATGGGCCCAGGAAGAGGATCGGGTGCCGGGTCCATCGTCCTTTATCTGATTGGTGTGACAGACATCGAGCCCTTGCGTTTCCATTTGTTTTTTGAGCGTTTTATCAACCCCGAGCGGATATCTTATCCTGATATTGACGTTGATATTTGCATGGATCGCAGAGGCGATGTCATCAACTACACGTTGCAAAAGTACGGCAAAGATAACGTTGCCCAAATCATCACATTTGGAACAATGAAAGCCAAAATGGCTCTAAAAGATGTGGGAAGAGTGTTGAGTATCCCTCTTTCCAAAGTGAATGAAATTGCAAAGCTTATCCCCGAAGATCTTAACATCACGTTGGACAAAGCCCTTGAAAAAGATCAAGACCTAAAAAATCTTTATGATACCGATCAAGAAGTGTGCCGCTTAGTGGATTTGGCCAAGAGATTGGAAGGATCGATTCGCAATACAGGCATCCACGCAGCAGGGATCATCATTAGCGGCTCTCCTTTGACAGATTTGATTCCCATTTGCAACGCAAAAGATTCTGACATGCCTGTGACCCAGTTTTCGATGAAGCCGGTTGAAGCGGTGGGAATGCTCAAAGTCGACTTTTTAGGTTTGACCACCTTGACTGCGATTCAAATTTGTGTGAATGCCATTGAGGTTTCAACGGGGCGAAAAATTGATTGGATTAATCTTCCCCTTGATGATAAACCCACCTTTGACTTGTTGAATCAGGGCAAAACAATGGGGGTTTTTCAATTAGAGTCGGGGGGGATGCAAGATTTAGCGCGTCAATTGCACCTTGACCGTTTTGAAGAAATTATTGCCGTTGGCGCTCTTTATCGCCCAGGCCCTATGGACATGATCCCCTCCTTTATCAATCGCAAACATGGGCGAGAACCCATTGAGTATGACCATCCTTGGATGGAAAAAATTTTGTCTGAGACCTACGGCATTATGGTTTATCAAGAGCAGGTGATGCAAATCGCTAGCAAATTGGCCAATTTTTCTCTTGGTGAAGGGGATGTCTTGCGCCGCGCGATGGGAAAAAAAGACATGGATCAAATGACGCAACAACGAGAGAAATTTCGTTTAGGGGCTTTGGAGAATCAGATTTCCGAAGAGATCTCGATGCAGGTCTTTGATAAGATGGAAAAATTTGCCTCTTATGGGTTTAATAAGTCGCATGCTGCAGCGTATGGTTATCTCTCTTACGTGACAGCCTATTTGAAAGCAAACTATCCGGGAGAATGGATGGCTGCTTTGATGACCTGCGCACGCGATGATTTGACAAAAGTTGCCAAATTTATTCGGGAATGTCAAAGCATGGGGATTGCCATGCTCCCTCCTGACGTCAATGAAGCGGGAGAGGCTTTTCAAGCAACAAAGCAAGGCATTCGCTTTGCCATGACGGGAATTAAGGGGGTGGGAAGCGGGGTTGTGCAATCCATTATTGAAGAGAGAAAGCGGCGGGGTCCATTCAAAACTTTCTATGAGTTTTTTAAAAGATTGGATACGAAAAAAGTCGGAAAGAAGGTCATTGAAAGTTTAGTCGAAGCCGGCTGCTTTGATTTTACCGGTTGGTCGCGTGATGCATTGGTTCTCAGTATTGATCCGATCTATGACGCTGTTTGCAAGGAGCAAAAGGAGCAGGCAATTGGGATTATCTCCCTTTTTTCTTTGATGGGAGACAACAATGAATCTCGATTTAGTCAACCCCCAGATGTCAAGCATCCCACTTCGAGTCAACATCTTTTACATAAAGAAAAGGCGTTGCTCGGATTCTTTCTGACGGGTCATCCGATGGATGAATATCAACACATTTTGCAGCGTCTATCTTGTATCCCTTTGCGCCGGTTGGATGAAATGGACCATGACAGCGTCTTTCGCTCTGCCTTTATTGTGGAATCGATCCAGGTGCGCATTTCTGCAAAATCGCAAAAGAAGTTTGCGATTGTGACGATTAGCGATGGGATTGAACGTCAAGAGCTTCCGATTTGGGCAGACCTTTACGAAGAAAAGAATCATTTATTGCGTGAAAATCAATTGCTCTATGCGGTTCTTCAAGTTGATAAAAAGGCAGAAGAGCTTCGCCTTTCGTGTCGTTGGTTTGATGATTTGACAAAAGCAAATGAAGAGATGATTGACGCTTGCGATAAAGCCTTCGACAAGGCAAAACATTTTATTGCCCGTATGAGCCAAGTCAAGTCTGCAGCCCCCAAAACCCAAGAGGGGACAGATAAATTGAAACCTCCCCCTAAAAAGGAGCATATCCCCGTGAAATCACTCACAGTGAAAATTGATGCTGATCGCGCACGCCTGACCCATATCATGCAATTGAAACACATTTTCTCTGAGAACAGGGGAACTTTCCCTGTTCAAATTCATTTTTTGACTTCTCATCGCTCTCTTGCCATTTTGCATCTTGAAGGGGCGGGGGGAATCAATGTCACTGATCAATTCAAACAAAAAATAGCGGAATTATCCTGCGTCTTAGCTGTGGATTAAAGTCTGTTTCAAATCTTTTTATTCTTTTTATATTAAATTTAAAAATAACATCCATGATGGAAGCGATTGACCCCTATTGGGGATATCGTTTCTATTTTTGATTCTGCGGCTCTCTCTATATATAATATTTTATATATTTGTTTTTTAATTTATTTGTTTTTATTTGATTAAATTAATTAATTAATTTATAATCATTGTTAATAATTTAAAATTTAAAGGTTTTATGAATTTTGTTGGATTTCCAAAAATGTTTAATGCTGAATTAAGAAAAAAAGAGTCGTCCCCTGTAACTGAACAGAAGGTCTCTTCTCGATTTAACATGCCTCCTCTTTCTTTTTCAGATTTAACAACCTCTGCTTTAATCCCTTCGGGTTTTGTGAAAAAAATCACCGAAGAAACTCAAAAAACTTTAGCACTCTTGGAGACAAGCAACAATCAGGATGATCATACCGAACAACTGCTCCATCAATTGCATTCAACCAAGGAGATTTTAGTCAAGCGCTTTCAAGACACAGACAAAAGCCGATCTGAAAAACAACTTGTTTTAACTTACATCGATGAATTGGCAAAGGAGGAGTTCACTATCAGATCTGGTGAAATCCCTACACAATCGGTTTTGAATAGACCAATCGGTGAAGGAAAAGCAAAAAAAATCACCCATAATCCCAATCGATGGGACTCTGTTTTATGCACAGCGATGCAAAAGAGCAAACTTAAGGAAATCCAAAAGGAAATTGAATTAGCGCAAATCATTCAAACCAAACTTCTTGAAGGGGGCGTGAATCCTGAAGAAGCCAATCTAGCCATTCAGTTTAACGTTCTTCCAGAAGAAAAATGGATTGACGGGAAGTTTACGGTTGAAATGCCTAAAGCTAAAAAAGACTTAGAGCAGATGATGAGGGAAGATAAGCTTTCATTTGCAGAGTGTTTCAGGATCATGCGCCAAATTGTCAATGGGATGAAACATTTGCATCAATTAGAATATGTGCAAGGTGATCTTAAACCTGATAATGTTCTCGTGTTTAAAAAAAATCAGGAAATCAATGTGTCGATTGCCGATTTTGGTAAAACACGATCTTTAGCCGGAAAAGAAGCGTTACTCTACTCGGGCAACCCTCGCTTTTGCGCTCCTGAGGGAGGATTGAGTTTCAAAGGTGAAGTCTTTAGTGTCGCGTTGATCATCATTTACCTGTTTGAGGCAGAATTTTTAGATGAATCAAGGAAGATGTTGACCCAGCCGGTCGATACGATTGAATGTGACGATGTAGGGCGCCAAGGCATTGAAAAATTTCTTGTTTCGAGCACAACCTGTCCTCAAAAAGAGGTGACAAATCGACGGAACAAGGCGATCTTTTATGTCAAACAAGGGATAAAATCGACGGCATCGCCTGAGGCAGAAAGAGACGTTCATTCCTATATTGATGCATTGATCAAGGAGTTGAGTGGTAAATATTGTAACAATGACGAACATGGAGCTGACATTCAATTCCTAGGAGCCCTTTTAAAAAACATGACGCTCTCAGATCCTGAAAAGCGGCCGACGATGCAAGAGGTGGCTCAACAGATAGCGGAATTTGAAGTGAAGGATGTTTCATTGCTTTTGACACACTCTGAGAAAAATCTGAATGAAAATGAAGCGCAAGAGTTAGATCATTCTCTTCCATCAAATTTAACAATTGAGGACGAGACTTTAAGTGATCCTGATGAAATAGAGAGGATTGAAGGAGAAAAAGAGAGGACAGAATCTTCTGTAGAGCTGAATCCGACTCTTTCAGATTCATTCACTCCAGAGGAAAGCATTCCAACGACTGACATGTCAGAAGAAAACCTTATGCCGCTAAAAGTTATCCAAGAAGTCGTTGTCCAAGAAGTCGTTGTCGAAGAAGTCGTTGTCGAAGAAGTCGTTGAAAACATGGTCGAATCTTTTGAAAACAATGTCTCACACACTTTAATCAACCAGGTGAGTGTTTCCACCCAAGAAGCATCGCATACAGATGTTACGGTTGAGTTCAAACAAAAAATTTCCCCGGGAAACACTCCTATAGAAGAAGTCATCTCTAATACGACGACGATTATAGAAGAAAAGAATGTGAATAAAGAAGAGAAGCATTCAAGTCCATTACGCTCTATCTCGACGCTCATTGGCCGTCTCTTTTATTCGACGATGAATTCGATTACCATGAATATTAAATTCTTATTTCTTTCTTTCTTTAGATTTCCTGTTTATCTTTCGAAGATTTTTAAAAAAATTAAGAACTAATCTATATTTTTGATCTCATTTAAAAACAAAACGATTGAGAAAAAGAGCTCAGTGGATGTTCAGGATGTTCACTCTCTTTTTTCTCCTAACAAAGGTCTCTATTATGAAATATGTCCCCTCTTTTCCTTCGCTTTCAAATCATGTCAATGTGATGTCGTCTGATTTGATGAAAAAAACTCAGCTCTCTTTTTCTTTCATTCAACAAAAAACGATCCTAGTGGCAATCGCTATTTTTAGCTGTTGCGCACTTTTTTTCTCTTTTTGTCGTCACCATTTTAATGCAAGACAATCTAAAGAGCCAGAAGTAGACCTTTTCCCTGCTCACAACCCAATGAAAATTGAGGAGTTAATCAAGAAGCACACCTCTTTTCTTGATGATAATGGTGACGAATTACAAAAGGCTGAAATTGAGGAGCCAATCAAGAAGCACACCTCTTTTCTTGATGATAATGGTGACGAATTACAAGAGCCTGATCCGTTCAATCGCCTTACTTTTAATACTAAGAAAACCCCTTATTTGCAAAAAAACTCAACATTTCTTGATGCAGAAGAAGAGGCCGAACAGGATTACGATCTGCCTCCCCCTGTAGAGCTGATCGAACAAGAGAGCGATGTCCGCTTAAATTCTGAGCAGATCGATGATGAGAAAAAATGGGTCACTCAACCCTCTTCGACTGAACTTCTAACGTCAGGTAAAAGATCGATCTTCACTCGTTTAGTTGATAATCGAAAAGATGCTCATCAACAGCAACAGGAAGGGTATGACAATTATCGTTTTGCCGATTATACTCTGCCCACGAATGGGAGCTTTCGTTCCGAATGGACAACAATCACAGGATCCACACCTTTTCCTGGAGTTGGAGTCTCTTCCGCTCAAGGATATAGAGACACTATGGAAGATGAGGATATTGCGATTGAAGGATCGATTCACATTCAGGGTAATTGTGTTCCTTTCAAATTATTTGGGGTATTTGATGGTCATGGAGGGGCTGGCGCCTCAAAATTTGTAAAAGAGCATATTGAACAATATTTAAAAGCAAAAATGAGTCATTATAACGAGAATGGCTTGACAGAAGAAGGGATTTTTCGCGCTCTTAAAGAATGTTTTGTTGCTCTTGACGCTGATTTACCCCTCGAAGTTGACGGAACAACGGCGACCGTTGCTTTTGTGATAGAAGAGAAGATCTGGGTCGCGAACGTGGGCGATTCAAGGACCATTATCGTGAAACAAGGGGGAGAGACAATACAAGCCAGTGAAGATGCAAAGCCCAACATGCCAACCTATAGAAAAACAATTGAAAAATTAAACGGACGCGTGTTTCAAGGAAGAGTCATGGCGAATTTAGCCGTTGCAAGGGCGATTGGAGATAAAAGCATCGTAGGATTTAATAAAGATGGTACATTCAATAATCAATGCTGTGTATCCCCTAAACCCAAAATTACGTGTTTTCCTTTACAAGAGGTTGTTGGAGGTCATTTAGTGCTGGCCTGTGATGGGTTGTATGACGTAGCTTCAACAAATCAAGTGGGAGAGGCGATCAGTCAAATGATTGGATTAGATTATACGCCAGAAGAAATGAGCGGCAGCCTCGTCGATCGAGCGCTCTACAGCGGATCGAGAGATAATGTAACAGTTCTTGTGGTAAAAGTCTAGTATCCACACACAACACGCATCCATGATCGGAAAAAAGGGAGGATCGATGAATCCTCCCCCCTTTTGTGCTTTCTCATCCTTTTTTCTTGTTTCCTTTCCCCTAAATCCTTTATCCTACCTTCTTCATCTGTTATGATTGAGGATTCTCCATGAAAATAAAATGCATCTCCCTTTTTTACTTGCTAACAGCGTTATGCTTCTGTTCTTCTTCTTTATATGCTCTTAAGCCGAAAACGAAATACTTTAAATCAAAAGAAGAAGCCGATTGTTATTTGATGAAGCACTATCATTTAGGGTGTCAATCTTATAATCAAGGGCAATGGCGCAGCGCCTCTTCTGAATTCGAAAAAGTCATTTTTTATTTTCCTTGTTCGGATGAGGCCGCAGAGGCTTCTTACTATCTTGCTGTCTCTTATTTTGAGATGAAAGAGTATGATTTTGCAAATGAAGAATTTTCAAACTACCTCAAAGCCTCTCAACACCCAGCCTTTTTTATTGATGCTGTGACGTTTAAGTTCTGCATCGCGGAGCATTTCAAACAAGGAAAAAGGAGACGTCCTTTTAAGATGCGCTATTTGCCTAAATGGATTTCCGCTCAAGATTCGGCCCTCACGATCTATGATGAAGTGATTGCAGCTCTACCCAATCATGAATTGGCCATTCGAGCGCTGTATGCGAAAGGAGAACTTCTTCATGAGATGAGAGAATATCGTGAATCGGTTGATGCGTATCAAACGATCATCCGCCGTTTTCCAAAAAATGACATTGTTCCGGCATGTTATCTAAACATTGCGGACAACTATGTAAAGCAAGCGGCCTTAGAGTTCCAAAATCCTGATATTTTAGCTTTGGCCGAGCTCAATATTCGAAAATTTGAAGAAGAATTTCCTCGAGATGAAAGAGTGACCATCGCGCAGCAGAGTGTCTTTCGGATCAAGGAGATGTATGCAAGAGGGTTGTGCGACTTAGGGCTATTTTATGAACGGATCAAGCATCCGGAGGCGGCTGCGATCTATTTTCAAAGCTCGATCGAAGAATTTCCCGACACCTCTGTTGCCAAGTTTTGCCGCTCCCGCCTCATTTGTTTAGGATATTCTCCCCGGATCAATGAAGAGAGCCCTGATTAACAACTCACCTTTAAGCAAATGCCCTCTCGATACAGTAGAGGAATGTCACATGTATGATAAATAAAACCCTCTTACTCCTGTTGACAAGCTTAACGTTAACAGGATGCTATTATCAGTTTGGAAGGGGAGAGCTTTCTCAACGCTACCACACGATTTCTGTTCCTTACGCTAAAGGGGATCAAAAAGGAGAGCTCACGGCTCTCGTCATTCGAAAACTTGGAACCTCCGGCGGTTTGCGTTATGTCAGCCAGGGGGGGGATCTTATTTTAAAAATTGAATTGATTGAATTTCGTGAAGAAAATCTCGAATTTCGTTACGATCGAAAAAAAACGGGGCAGTTAAAACATTCCATCATTCCGACCGAAACACGCGTCAAAGCATTTGCTGAAGTTCTGTTGGTTGAAGCCGGAACAGGGATAACCGTAAAAGGGCCGACTCGGATCGCAGCTTCTGCTGAATTTGACCACACTTATTATGCGACAAGAGGAGAAATCAATATTTTTTCTTTAGGGCAATTGAATGATTTCGATGGCTCCCGCGATGCTGTCATGCATCCTCTTAATCGAAATTTAGCAGAAAAAATTGTGGATTATGTCATCAACAGCTGGTAGGCCTTTTTTATGTACCAAAAGATGTTCCCAGCAAAGCTCCAATCGCTTCATGAGATGCTTGATTTTATTCAAGCATTTGGAGAAAAAGTCCACATGTCCACTTCTCGTTTAAATCAGATGATTGTTGCGGCTGAAGAAGCTCTGGTGAATATTATCGATTATGGGTATCCCAATAAAAAAAAAGGGACCATTCATATTTTATGTGAAGAGTCAGCCAATCAAAAAGGGATCACAATCATCATTAAAGACCAAGGTGTTCCATTTAATCCAATCAAGCAAGCGCCCCCTTTTCGTCCCCCTCCTCTTGTTGAGGGAGGGGAACCAGATCTTTTTTTAGGGGGGTATGGGATCTATCTTCTCACTCAACTCATGGATAAAGTGGACTATCAAAGACTTTCCGATGGAAACGTTCTTCTATTGACTAAATATATTTAATTATTAAAAAACAAATAAATATTTTAATTTTTCATCTAAAAACAAACTGATTTTTAAAATTTAAAGTCAATATTTTAACTTGAGATTAGTTCTTTTTTAAGGTATATACTCATTCAAGCTCAAAGTGCACATTGTGGCCGCGCCAAAATGTGCACTTTGAGCTTGAATGAGTATCGATCTAGGACAAAAAATGTAAGTGGTTATTCTATGCAATGTCGATGGGACAGATGTTCTTTGCTTTCTAATTGTTTCTTTCTATTTTTGCTGTTAAGCGACGTTATCCTGGCTGAGCCTTTAAAATTTCATATCAAAGGAGAGTCTGCTATTCTTATGAATGCAGAGACAGGAGCAATCTTATTTGACCATGAATCTTCCGTACTGAAATATCCTGCGAGCACGACAAAGGTGGCAACGGCACTTTATGCTTTGACATTGTGTGAAGATAAACTCGATCTCTCCATTGTGGCAGAGCAAGATGCATTGGCAACGCTCACCCAAGAGGCAAAACGTAAATCAAATTATACCACCCCTCCCTATTGGTTAGAGCCAGACGGTATGCATATCGGGATAAAAAAAGGGGAGATTCTTTCTTTACACACTTTGCTCCAAGGCATGTTGATCCCCTCCGGAAATGATGCAGCCAACGTGATTGCTCACGCTTTAGGACCCACCATTCCGACGTTTATGGAAGGAGTCAATTGTTATCTCAAAGAAATTGGATGCCTAAACACCTATTTTCGCAACCCTCATGGCCTGCACGATCCGGAGCATCAAACAACCGCTTATGATTTAGCCTTGATTGCGCGGGAAGCTTTAAAGCATCCGATTTTTTGTGAGACAGTCTCTCAAATCCGGTTTATTCGCCCTAAGACGAATAAACAGGGGGCTGCCACCTTCTTACAGACAAATAGACTTCTCCGTCCGGGAAAATTCCAGTATGCTAAAGCAATTGGAGGAAAAACGGGTTATCACGCTAAAGCAAAGAAAACATTTATTGGGGTGGCGCGTGTCGATCAAAGAACGTTGATTGTGGTTCTGCTCGGCTATCAGGATCGGGATACAATATTTGAAGATGCCATCAAATTATTTGAAACAGCTTTTAATCAACCCAAAGTGAAGCGAATCTTCTTAAAAGAGGGGAGTCAAACCTTCACTTTGGATTTTCCTAAAGCTCATTCTCAATTGAAAACTTTTCTTCCCGAGCCGCTAAGCCTAGAGTATTATCCTGCAGAAGATCCTCAAGCTAAGTGTCTTCTTTACTGGCACTCTCTTACCCTTCCGATAGCAAAAGATCAAGCAGTGGCCGAGCTTCATCTTGTGTCGTCTAAAGGGGAGGTGTTAAAGCAAGTGCCTCTTTTAGCCTTGGATGAGGTGGGATTGGCTTGGCCCTATCGTTGGTTTTCATTCTTCCCATTATTGTCTTGGTGGTGGATGCTGATCGTCCCTTGTTTGACAATCCCTCTTTTTTACTGCCTATCCAAGAGGAAAGAGTGACTTAATCACTGACTCTCAGCTGATTGAGTAAAGCATGGAGTCTGAGGAAGTCATTTAAAGACAAGACTTCGGGACGAGCCAACCGATTTTGCCCAATCGTTTCTAACGCTTCCTCCACTTTGTCAGGAGGAAATAATTCTTTTAGAGAGGCTCTAAGCATTTTCCGGCGATGTTCAAAAGCAGTTCGAGTCAAGCGGAAAAATGACGATGCCGCTTCTTTTGGCAGGAGCGGTTCATGCAGATGAAGGACGATCACTGAAGAATCGACTTTAGGAACAGGATAAAAGCAATTACGGCTGACTGTAAAAGCATAATGAGCGTGGGTATAAAATCCTAAGAAGACAGTGAATGAACTATATTCGGACGTTCCTGGGTGAGCGGTCATGCGCCTTCCTACCTCTTCTTGAACCATGACAGTCAATGAGGAAAAAAAAGGATGCAATTGAGCGAATTGGGCAATAATGGGTGTTGTTAAATGATAGGGGAGGTTTGCGATCACTTTGGCTTTTTGCCCCGGTTTTAACCTCTTTGCAATTTCCTTTTCTAACGGAAAGGTCATGATGTCATGACAAAAAACCGACAGTTGTCCTGTCGCTGTTTGTAAACGTTCCAACTCTTTAGCTAAAACCTCATCTTTTTCAACGGCGATCACTTGTGCGCCGGTCTCTAATAACGCTTGCGTTAAAGATCCCGGTCCAGGTCCAATTTCCAGGATAAGATCATCTCGTTGAACCTCTGAGGCTGTCACAATTTTTCTGATGATATTGCCATCAATCAAAAAATTTTGCGACAATCCTTTTTTGGGAAAAATCCCCAATTCATTCAAAAACAGTCGCAGTTCGGTTGGCTTATAGATCGGCATTATTTGAGTATAAAAGGTTGATAATTTGGAGGTAAATAATCATCTAAATCGCTTTGGCGAATATGATAATGCTGTCTGAGTTTGGCTAAATAATGTTCTGTTTCAGCATCAATTTCTTTATCCAATAATTTTTCCTTGAGCTTGCTCTCCATCTCTCTATACGAAGGAACCCCCCCTGGGATTTTGTCATTAACGGCGAAAATGCGATAAACGGTGGCTTTTGTGGTACGACTTTTATTAGCAAACGGTTGGCTGTACATCCCGATCTCTAATGGAGCAATAAATGTGCGATATTCATCAGAGATTTCTTTGTCATTTTGCTTAATTGTCGTGGAAACGGTGATTTTTCCCTGACGTCCAATCAATTTACGCTCTTTCATCACCGCTTCTAGTTGATCGAGGCTGATCCCTTCCATTAACAATTGATACGCTTTATTTGCTGTTTCTTCGGTTTTTTGAAGAGTGCGATCTTTGACCGTGACAATACGGTAGGACCATTGAGTTGAGCGAGAGTTGGCCGGATCTTGAATAAATTCATCATATGCTTGACGTATTTTATTGGGTGTCACTTGACGCAGCGCCTTTGCTTGGACTCTGCCCCCAATTAACCGTCGAATGAGAATTTCTTCTTGCATGATTTTAGCTGCTTCTTCATAGGTGAAACCCGCTTTATCCAAATTAGCGATTGTATTGGGACCAAATGACGATTCGATATCTTGGCGGACATCTCCTGCGCTTACCTCAATTTTACTTTCTTGGGCATCTGCCAGGATGAGCTCTTTATCGATCATTTCAGATAACGTGTGCTTCCAGCTCATTTCGTAAAATTGAAAGCGAGCTTCGATCGAAGAGGTGTATTCCGGATAATAGCGGAAAAAAGATAAATCCATTTTCTTCATGAGGTCATAAGTCGAGATGGGTTTTCCGCCCACTTTTGCCAAAATGCGATTGTTAATCACCATTTTGGGTTCTTCTCGTTTCTTTGAAAACAAAGGCTCATTGGTAAGTGCTTCGAGATAGGAGAGTGTGATAAAAAAAGCAGAGAGGGCAATTAAGATCTTATTTTTCATAATTAAGGGATTTTAAACAGATTAAGTTATTGGGAACGATTATCTTTTGCTCGGATTTCAAAAAAATTTGAGCGTTCGGAAGATGCATAAGTTGTGAGTGTATCATAGACCTATGTTCTTTTAAGAACAACTCCAAAAAAGCCGTCCATCCCTCCTCTGGTAGGAAGAGTTTCAAAAGGTTCTTCGACTAATTCAAGAGGATAGGTTGATAAAAAATGGGTGAGTTGTTCTTGATTTTCTTCTTTTAAAATGCTGCACGTTGCATAGACGATATGTCCGCCAGGTTTTAAAAAACTCAAAGCCTTTTCAAAGATCATCCGTTGTTGACCCACGAGCCGACTGATCACATTCAGATCAAATTTCCACTTCATATCGGGATTTCGGCGAAGAGTTCCGGTCCCTGAGCATGGGGCATCCACTAACACCCAATCCATTTTCTTTTTCAAATGACCAAGAAGTGCACTGTCGGGTAAAACGATTTGGTGATGTTGGATACCCGCGCGGCGCAATCTTTTTTTCGCTTCTTGCAAGGCAAAAGGACGGATGTCGTGAAGATAGATTTGTCCTTTTCCCTCCATTTTTGGAGCAAAAGCTAATGTTTTACCACCTGAGCCGGCGCAGTAATCGAAGACCTGCTGGCCAGCTTTTGCTTTGACCAAATCGGCAAGCAATTGGCTTCCCTCATCTTGGACCTCAAATAACCCCTCTTTAAATTCGGATAACTGAAAAAAATTCAGTTTTTTGTGAAAGATGATCCCTTCCTGTGAATGTTGAGTGGCAGAAACCTCATAAGTCTTTTTCCATCGCTCTAAGAGAGAATCGCGACTGATTTTAAGAGTATTGGCTCTGACTGTTGTTGGAGCCGGTGTGTTGCTAATTAAAGCAAGCTCTTGTGCTTTTTCAATCCCGTGGCTGGCGGTAAGCAAGTCGAATAATGGGGAAGGAAAGCTCACTTTAGCTGGTAAGGGAATGTCATCACGCTGCTGAATGGCTTCAATATTAGTCGTTAAGAAGAGGTGATAATAGGCTTTCCAAGAGGAAGAGGGGGCTAAATAGTCGAACAGGCCTCGCCAGCGGACCAATGCATAGACAGTCTCTGCTATGAAGGCTCGATCTTTAGATCCTAATGCGGAATGATCGCGGAAATAATGGCTAATGTAAAGATCAAGGGGGAGTGTCTGCCTGGAATATCCCTCTAACAAGTTAAAAAGATGATGTTCACGATAAGGAATAAGAGTCATGATGAACCGTTTAATTTTGGGTGGTGTCAAGCATACAGGATATTGGACTTCATGGAAATCATTATCTCATCATTAGAGTTCTTTCGAAACCTCATTTGGTTGAGAAAATGGCCATTGTTGGCACCTTTATCGTCAAATTTTTCGAACCATATCCTCATGCAAGCTCAAAGTGCGAATGAGGATATGTTCACATATGTTCTCAAAATTTGCCAATCAATCTGCTCAACAATCATCAATTTTTTTAATCACTGACCTGACGCAAAATCTGATGAGGGCTATTTTGACCTATTCTAAGGATCTTTTAGAAAGACTGCCTCATCAATAGCTTAGGGTATTGACTTCGACTCCCTTTCTAAAATCTGCATAGGCTAGATCAAAAATCCCTAACCAGATTTTGCGTCAGGTGAGTTAATCAAAGCGAGTGTCGAAAGAGGTCTTTAGTCGCTTTCAGTTACGAAGTCTATCACGCATCCATTTGCCATCAAGATAAAGGTTGACAAATTCCCTGTTTTAATAAATAAGCTTTTCCTCACTCATGATCAACATGAGAACATTTTCGAAAAAAAATGATGAAAAAGGATGCAAAATCTATGAGAGCCCAGTTGTTACCTCATCTTACAAAAAAATGGACCCCTTCGCTCCTGCTTTATGTGTTACTTCCTTTTTTTATTTTTAGTGAGGCAGCCTCTTCAGGAATTGTCTCGATGACTTTGAATCAGAGACAATTATGTGATTTAGAATTGATCATGAACGGAGGTTTTTTCCCATTAGAGACCTTTCTCACACAACAAGATTATGAAAGCGTTGTGAATGAAATGCGTCTATCTAATGGCGCTTTATGGCCAATTCCTGTTGTGTTGGATCTTCAAGCAAAACATGTCGATCAAATAAAAGTGGGCGAAACAATTGCCCTTAGGGATCAAGAGGGATATGTATTAGCTCAGTTGGATGTGACGGAAATCTGGCAGCCAAATAAAGAGCTTGAGGCTGTAAATGTCTATGGAACAACAGACGTTGATCATAGAGGTGTTCATTATCTTTTCAATGAAGCGGGATCTTTTTATGTCACAGGCAAGTTAACAAAAATTCAAGATCCCCTTCATTTTGACTTTGCTGACTTGAGAAAAACGCCTCGTGACTTAAAGACATTTTTTAGTGAGCAAGGATTCAAAAATCTGATTGGATTTCAAACTCGCAATTTTATGCATGGCGCTCATATGGAGTTAATCGGGCGTGCGTTAGCAAAAAGCGATGGTCATCTCCTGATTCATCCAAGTGTTGGAATGGCAGATGCTCTTGATATCGATGACTTGTCTCGCATCAAATCGTACCGAAAAATCATCGAACATTTTCCTGAAGGATCTGCAACGTTAAGCTTATTGCCTCTTGCCACGCGGATGGCCGGTCCAAGAGAAGCTGTGTGGCACGCCTTGATTCAAAAGAATTATGGGTGCACGCACTTGATCATGGGTCCAGATCATGCGGGGGCCGGCATGGATACAAAAGGCAAACCATTTTATCAGCCACAAGAGGCTCAAGAGCTTCTTGAAAAGTATGAGAAAGAGATTGGAATCAAGATGATTGCCTTGAGTGAAATTGTCTATGTCGAAGAAGAGGGGCAATTTAAAGCAATCGATGAAGTGGAGGCGGGGCAAAAGTTTTTCAATCTCTCAGGGAGTCTCTTACGCAAGCAATTACAGGAAGGACTTAACATCCCGCAATGGGTGATGTTCCCGGATGTTGTCAATCAATTAAGAAAGACCTATCCTCCAAGATGCGAGCAAGGATTCACTCTTTTTTTTACAGGGCTGTCGGGTTCTGGAAAGTCAACGATCGCAAAAGCTGTCGCTGTAAAGTTATCTGAGATTCAAGATCGCCCCCTTACAATGTTGGATGGAGATGTCATTCGGCACCATTTATCGAGCGAACTTGGATTTTCCAAAGAGCACCGCTCAATTAATGTCCGACGTGTGGGGTTTGTTGCCAGTGAGATTACGAAGAATCGCGGCGTGGCCATCTGTCCCATGATTGCTCCATACGAAATTGACAGAAGAGCCGTGAGAGAAATGATCAGTGCTTTTGGGAATTTTATTGAGATTTATGTGTCGACTTCGGTTGATGTTTGCGAGAGCAGAGATACTAAAGGATTTTATCGCCTGGCTAAAGAGGGGAAAATCACCGGGTTTACCGGGGTCAATGATCCTTACGAGGAGCCTCTTCATCCTGAAATCACGATCGATACCTCGTTATATTCATTAGAAGAGGCGGTTGATTTGATCTTAAGGTATTTGCGCCAGATTGGCCATATTATCGACTAAGAACTTGTTCAGCATCGTCATCAAAGATGCTGAATAAGTTCTATCTACTCCAGTATTGTATGAGGCTTATGGCGAGGATGTCGGGACAATTAATGCTTGCTTCTTGAGTTTCTCAAAAATATCCAATGCATAGTCCTGCCTATCCTGACTCATGAAAGGCAGGACTCGCTCTAGAAACCCCTCTCTTTCACAATTCCAACATTCCGTATCGATAAACGCAATTTTATTTTGACGAGTGAATGGCATATTACGTAAAGCCGAGTCAAGCCCTCTAAAATGATAAACAACCAAGCAGAGCTCTTTTAAAACGTCGAAATCGATGTGATAGTAGCGACGTGCAATCTCTTCATTCAGGTCTTGTTCTTCGGTGCACATCTCTATTTTTTCTACAATTAACACATAAGTTCTTTTCCCTTTTTTAGGGTCAGGAAATAGATCTGATAATCGATAAAGCCATTTCTTAGGGGTGACAATATGTTTTAATTGATGAGAAGCAATAAACTGACGTAAACGTCTCGCTCCATTAATCCGAGATAAATAATTGCGAAGTTGACGTTTACATGGAACCTCATTCTGAAATTTTTTGATCAAATAATTCTTTAGCTTAGGATGGCTTGCCACCATGAGGCGCCGATCTAATCTCTCAATCACTTGAAATCCATTCTCTCTTAAATGTTCAGGGGATTCAAACATATCAGGATGTTTAAAGAGATGATTTAGGCGAGCCTGAAGCGGATGATGGATTGGAAGCAAACAATCACGAACTTTAAGTTCGTCGATTTTTTTTTCTTCAACATTCTCCTGTTCTGTAGGAGAGCTCAATACAATAGAGTTGATAAATAAAAAAAGAAGAAAAATAGCAGAGAAAGTGAGATGGCGCATTGATCACAACCTTAAAAATGATAAAACATCGCTGTTATCGTGTGAGCATGACGGGAGGTTTTTTTTTAGCTCTTTCTCTTGCGTAAGAATGAAAAGAAACATAATCATACCTATTTCTTTTAAATAGATCCATCTTATTGAGATAGGCACTATTGGTCCATTTTAACTCTCGCAGCCCGACTTGATCGGTATGATTAAAAGCAAAACTGAAATAAATTTCATACTCTGAAGCAGCCACTTTATCTTCATTAAGATCTACACATGAACAAAAAGCGACCCAAAAAGGAACTTGATGGTGTTTTTCTACAACATCAAACAGGTCTTCTAATATCGCCCTTTGAAATAACATGTGATGGCAAACACTGTAAACTTCTGTATGCACTCTTTTATAATCAGGAAGCAATCTGTCTGCATGCCTCAAGTAGCGTTCCTTAGGCTCGATACGGCTAAAGGCAAAAAGTCCTCCTTTACGTTTGTTTAAAAAATCGACGGGGTTCATAAAGATTGTATCGGCATCGATGACTAACACATTGGAAGAAATGTGAGGGATCACAAACGGTGCACCTAATTTCAGTAATTGCTGTAAAAACCAACCACAACCGCGATTAGAGTGCCTGAAATATTTTTCCCCTTTCTTCCTATCTCCTTTAGCTATTGCCATCATGACATCATCTAAACTAAAGGGATAGAGCTTCTCGTCAAACCATTCTGCTTCATCTGTCAATTTTTTTTCAGACACAACAATGACTCGCCTCACCCTCTTGCAATTTTCTTTAATTCCCTTGATGCAAAGATCAAGAGTCTCTATGTCTTTAGGGTGAGCAACAATGACAACATCAATGTCTTCATCAGTCAGGTTATAGTGTTTTTTTGGGGTCTCTTTATCCGTTTCAGTGTGCCTCTCTCCATGCACAAATAAATGAAAACTCAGGAATAAAGAGAGGAGAAAGAGTGGATTGATCATAATTTTCCTTGATTTTGTCGAACGGTCAACAAGCTGTTTTGAAAGAAGCCTATTTTACAAAACATTCTTTTTTGATCAAGATGATTTAAGCAATTGCCTTTAGACACCTTCTTAGATCCTCTTTAATTCGCTATTTAAGGTTGAATGACTCTATACTCATCATCGGATCAGAGATTTTCAATAGGTTCTAAGGTGAGTGATGAGTAGGAATTACTCTGTTTAATCAAAAATTCTTGATCAGCAAAATAATAATCTATACAAGTATATGTGTTTTTCTTAAGGCGATAAATTCAATCCAAGATGATAGGAAGAAGGCATGTTTTTTTTCTGTAAACTGATGTTTGTCTCGATCAACTGTTTCATGTTATGCACTCAAGCTGTTGAAGCAAATCAGATAAAATTAGCACATCATAGTCCGAGTAAATATGTCAGCGATCAGGTTTGGAATGAAGTTAAAGAGTATCTTCTGCCAGATGATCATCCGGTGAAAAAAAAATTAGACCTTATGTTTTCCAATGATCGGATCTTGTCTGATATCCAATCATTGGAAAAAGCGGGATTTGACTATTTACCTCCTCAACATCGCACACAAATGATTGTAGCCAAACATCCTGATTTAAAAGGGATTGTGATAAAAGCATACCTCGATGAACAAGAGTATTATGAAGGGAGGCCGGAGCATTATTATTGGATTAGACGGATAAAAGGGGCGCGACTCATTCAAAGATACATTGACACCCATCACTATGGCAATCTGTTTAAAGTCCCTGGAAAATGGATCTATCTGCTTTCTGATAAACCTTCTCCTCCACGACATTATCTGCGTAAAAAATTTATTTTAATCGCAGAAGACATGGAGCTTTATGACGATAAAACAAATGAAGAATTATGGGGAAATGACGAATGGGTAACCAAAAAACGTCTTCGAGCTCTTTATGCGATAACAACTGATTTAGGTCTTCTTGATTCTGCCAAACCCTCGAATTGTTTTTTTTCGGTAGATGGAAAAGCGGCATTTGTCGATACCGAATTGTACCGCAAAACACATATTAGATATGACAAACTCACTCCTTTCCTCTCTCCATCGATGCAAGATTATTGGAGAAAAATCACGCATAATAGAAGTCAACTTCCTATTATGAATTGAAAGGTTGAGAAAACGTAACAAACAATCAGTGGAAAAAATGGCAAAATTCAAGAATCAATTGAATTTTGCCATATCCTCTAAAAATTATTTCATGATCAAATAAAAGGTGACCCTCTTATGCGGATAAAAAATGGACAAGCAATTTCAATCATTTTTACATTTCTTTTTTTTTCGATCCCTCTTCAAGTGAAGGGATATTGTTCTTTAATTGATTGTCAACCAAACGAGTGTGTCCAGGATCATTTCGATGCTTTTGACGAAAATCATTTTTTAAAACAGAAGCAGCTCTATTCTCCGAGGCAAAATGAGAATACCTATAATATGTATTCAAGCCATAAACACAGATTTCTTTGGTTGAGAGTCTTTAAGGTTGCTTCGTCGTCGACAAGAGTTTTTCTTAAAAAAAATGTTGAAGATTTAACTCAATCGCGGCCGACCCGTTTACCGAAAAAATTTAAAGATTATTTTAAATTTGCGTTTGTGAGAAATCCTTGGGATAGGGTTGTCTCTTGTTATTTCCATAAAGTCGTGACCAAAGAAATTCCGCTATTTAAAGAATGTTTTGATAAAGACTTTGATTTTTTTGTGGATTTTATCAACAAAACAGATTTAAGGACTGCAAATGCTCACATTCGGCTTCAAACCAAGTTAATTCCTAAAGGATTGGATTTCATAGGGAAATTAGACACCTTCGATCAAGATTTTCAACATGTCTGCGATGTGATTGGCATTGAATACCATGGATTAACCCATGAGCATCAAACGCAACATGCACATTATAGCAGTTACTATACACCTAGGACACGAAGAATTATTGCCAAAAAATATGAAGCGGATATTAAAGCCTTTGGATTTAAATTTGAAACAGAATAGAGGGTTTCGATTGTTCATTTTCAGGAGCAGTCTGTTTCATTGCACATTCATTTTTTTCTAAAAGGGAATTTATATGCGTTATTTCATGAAAATTTTGTCGTTATTTATTGGGTTTACCCCTTTTTTGTATAGTCAAAAAGTTGAGGATAAAGAAAAATGGCAGCGAGTTTATCTCGCGACTTATCCTCGATGTGGAAATCACTGGGTCCGCTCGCTCACCGAAGAGGCAACGCATATCGCCACAGGTGCTGTTTACAGAGATAAAGAACCCATGCATTTAAAAACCCCTTTTGCTTGGGGGGGGTATGCAGCAGAACATGGATATGGAGGACATTGCCGTTATCCCGAAAGAGGGGACATCGTTCTCATTAAAACCCATTATCCTGCAAAACCAAAGACCCCATTTGACCTCAAACCTGCTATTAAAACAATTCGAATTGTCCGTCATCCGGTGGCCTCCTTTTATTCTCATTTTTTACATGCAGGACATCAACTTCCAGATGATGGCAAACTCCCTAGTTGGTATGTCGAAAAATCAATTGCTGATTGGCGTCAATTTGAAACATATTGGAATCAACAGAGTCACGTTTTCACAATCCGCTATGAAGATCTTTTAAGTGATATTCACTTCTATTTCAGACAATTATTAAATGAAATGGGTTACAGCTTAACTGAAGAAGAGATCAATCATGCAATAGAGAAGTTTCCTCCTCATCAAGGGGGGGGGGTAAACCCTCTTAATGTTTATCATCATAATGACCTAAGACTCATTTCTAAAAAGCTGAAAGGGTTGATGAAACGATATGATTATACAATCAATGAATGAGAGAAAAATAGGATGATTGAAGATTATCTGCCCAGAAATTTTTTAACCTTTTTATCAATACGGAGCCTTTAAGATGCAACTAAAAATCGTGATGATTGTCTGCCTTTTTCTATGGTTGACGATTCCAACTCAGAGTGATGCAATATTTATTCCCGATAGACAGATGTTGCAAAGATATTGCGGTAGATCTGATGTGGTCATGCTTGCGAGTTCTGGACGATCAGGAAGCACAATGTTAACAACACAGCTTCAAAAATACATGAATCGCAATAAAGTATTAAAGACTCATCTTTTGCCGCCAGAATCTTTTAAAGGAAAGATTCTTTTTGTTTATTCCAATCCCGATCAAGCCGCAGAATCGGCATTATTTATGACCCTTCATAGAGCCACCTTTGGAGAGCGGCATTTTAATCATATGGAAACAGCGGATCGTCAGTGGTTAAAAGACATTGGAGGCGCGGATAAGCAAAATGAAGAACACAATTTACTCTCGATCGATGCTTTGGGAATCTATGAACAATTAAAAGTGTGGCTGTTTACCGGAACACAACCCGCAAGAGCTGAAAAAGCAAATGTTTTAGCAATCAAGTATGAAAACCTCTGGGATCATGAGACGATTGAAGCGATTAGAAGCTTTTTAAAACTTCCTCACTTTACCCTTCCGGATCAATTACCACGCGGTCATAAAGATTTGTTTTCAAAAGAAAAAAAATTTAGAAAGATCTACAATTTGGGAACGAAAGAGGCCCCTCGATATGCTGCATATGATGATGCAAGGTGTCTTTGGGAACAATCTCCTCCTTTTCAATACTTGAGAATCTCTTCTGAAGGACGGCCCGTTCCTTCTTGTCAAGATCAATGATTCACTCACCTTACGCACCGGCAGGGCGATGTCGGCTGAAGCGAAACCTCCGAGGGCCGGGTGAAGCTTGCAAAAGGGGCCATAGCTTTCTCGATATTGCCCCTTTTTCGAGTTTTCAAACGTGACATTTTTCTCTCCACCTCAAATTACTCTCTTGGTGCGTAAGATGAGTTCATGAGATCCATTTTGGGATGACACACAGACCTCTTATCAAAGAGCTCTATTTATCTTTCCTTTTTTTTTCATATTCCTTTTTCTTGTTTAAATAGTCGTGGAATGAGGCGTACACATACTCTTCGCTTTGCAATTGCTTCCTTTTCCTAAAATCGGGGTGATTGATCCATTTTAATGGGCGCAAGGCAACTTGATCAGTATGAGACAGAGCAAAACTAAAGTAGATTTCAAATTCTGAAGCCCCTTCGTTTTTTTTGAGGTTAACGCAGTGGCAAAAGGCTTTCCAGAATTCTTCCTCATGATACTCTTCAACGGTTCGAAAAAGATCTTCTAAAATAGGTCTTTGAAATAACATGTGATGGCAAACACTGTAGACCTTCGGTTTCATTCTTTTATATCCGGGAACCAATCGTGCAGCATGGCGAAAGTAAGCAGGCTTTGCTTCTTTTGCACTATTCGTGCAAAAAAGGGCACCATTGGATTCATTCAAAAAAGTCACGGGATTCATAAAAATGGTGTCAGCATCTACAATTAACACATTGGGAGAAATGTCGTCGATGACAAATGGAGCATAGAGTTTCAGGCATTGCTGGTAATACCAACTTTCGGTTCGATGCATCCCCATAAAAAACAGCTCAGCCCTTTGTCTATTTCCTCTGCCAATAGCCAAGCCGATCTCTTCTTTTTTAAATGGGAATCGTTTTTCGTCAAAGAATTCAGCTTTATCGGTAATTTTCTGAGGAGAAACAACGATGACCCTCCTGATGTTCGCCCCATTTTTTTTGATTCCGTCAATTGCATATTCAAGGGTGATTTTATCTTTTGGATGAGAAACAAAGACGACATCGATCGGATCATTTTCCAGAGGGTAAACAATTTTCTCTTGTTTGCTTGCCTGTAAAGAGACGAAGGACGAGAAGAAAATCAAGGCAAATAAAAAAAAATAGCGCATACGCATCGTTAAGCCCACAATTGAATGTTTTTTGTTAAAGTGTTAACACGATTTCTTTTTTCAGTAAAGAAGTCTATTTTGATAGACACCCTTTTATCATCTTGAATAATTTTCACTCTTGCTCTAACTTATTCGTCAAAAAACGTTTCGGAGTCATAGATTTAAACATGCATGCCCCTTTTTCTTTTAAATTAGCCCTTATTTGTGGAGGTCCTTCGCCTGAACGAGGCATTTCCCTAAATTCTGCCCGCTCTGTTATGGATCATTTGAAAGGAGATGTGGTTGACATTATCCCTCTCTATGTTGATTGTCAAAAGCAATTTTATGAGATTTCTCCAGCTCAACTCTACTCGAATACTCCGGCAGATTTTGATTTTAAGCTCAATCAAACAGCCAAAAAGCTCAATTCAGAATCTCTGCACACTCTTTTAATGTCTGTCGATATTGTCTTTCCGGTCATTCATGGTCCATTTGGAGAGGATGGTGATCTTCAAGCACTTCTTGAAAAATATGAGATTCCGTTTGTCGCACATAGCAGCCTGTCTTGCCAATCCATGTTCCGTAAAGATCTTGCTGCAGATGTGTTACGTAAAAATGGCTTTGCAACACTCCCACAGATTGTCTTTTCGAAGGAGACAATCAATCGAATGGCGAAAATTGAAGATTTCTTTAGAGAAAAAGGAGGGGGGAGAGCAATAGTGAAACCTTCATTAGGAGGCTCTTCGATCGGCGTGTTCTCGGTTAACGGAGCTAAGGAAGCTGATGCACGGATAGAAGAAATTTTTGAAAGAGGACTTGATTGCCGTGCATTGATTGAGCCTTTCTGTGAGGGCCAAGAGTTTACCGTTGTGATATTTCAGAATGTTCAAGGAGAGCCAGTTGCGTTAATTCCAACTGAAGTTGAGATTAAAGACCACAATCATCAAATTTTTGATTATCGAAAAAAATATTTACCTACAAATCAAGCTGTTTACCACACCCCTGCTCGGTTTTCCCATTCGATTATCCACAACATTCGATCTCAAGCAGAGGATATCTTTAGATTATTTAAGATGCGTGATTTTGTCCGGTTAGATGGATGGGTGATGAGTGATGGAACGCTTTATTTCACCGATATCAATCCCATTAGTGGATTAGAGCAAAATAGCTTCTTATTTCGTCAAGCGTCCCTTATTGGGATGACTCATCGCCAAACCCTTGAATATATTCTGAAAAGAGCTTGTGAGCGCAATGGATTGACGTTTCCCACTCTAGAGGAAAATGAGGGCAAACAATCAAAGAAAGCGGTTTACGTTGCGTTTGGAAGCCACAATGCTGAGAGGCAAGTCTCGTTGATGAGTGGAACAAACGTGTGGTTAAAATTATTGCAATCAAAGCAGTATCATCCAATCCCATTTTTTTTTGATCCAGAAAATGGCGTGTGGCAACTTCCTTATTCATTTAATCTTCATCATACGGTTGAGGAAATTTATGCAAATTGTCTGCTTGACGATCAAAAAGAGGAAGAGGGGCAACAATTAATTGAGGCGATTCAGTTGAAATTGGCAGTGGCATCCCTGCCTCGGTTGAGGCCGCATTATCTGACGTTAAATCAATTTCTAGAGCGTGCAAAAACAAATCAAGCGTTTGTCTTTATTGCCATGCATGGAGGAGAAGGGGAAAATGGGGTGTTGCAAAAAGAGTTAGAGAAATATCAAATTCCTTTTAATGGCTCTAATTCTCGCGTCTCGGCATTATGTATGGACAAGTATTTAACAGGTCAAGCAATTGAAGAATTAAAAGACGGGGATATTTTGAGTGTCCCTAAAAAAAGTGTGCCCTTTTCTTTTCTATCTCAATATTCAACCATTGAATTTGAAAACATCTGGCAGGAATGGTGCCGCGATTTAAAAAGTGAACGGTTAATCGTTAAACCACGCTGTGATGGCTGCTCAGCAGGTATTGCATTGTTGGAATCGGCCGGTGATCTTGAGCGTTATTGTCAGTTTATTCAGCAAAAAGCGCCCTTTATTCCCCCGCATTCTTTCCCAAACCAGTCTGAGCAAATTGAAATGCCCTCTCAATTGGAAGGAGAGTATCTGTTTGAAGCTTATATTGAAACAGATGTAATTAAAATTCAACAAGATAGAATTTTTTGTGTCGCCAAGGAAGGATGGATGGAATTAACTGTTGCAGTTTTAGAACATCAGGGGATCTACCGAGCGTTGAATCCGAGCATTACAGTTGCCGAAGGAGCGATTTTGAGCTTAGAGGAAAAGTTTCAAGGGGGGACGGGAATTAACTTGACCCCGCCCCCACCAGACATTGTGTCCGATTCAGCAACAAAGAAGCTTAAAAAATTGGTAGAAAAAACTGCGCATGCTCTTGGAATTGAAAATTATGCCAGGCTAGACCTGTTTTTTAATCGATTCACAGAAAAAATGATTTTAATTGAAGTCAATTCCCTTCCGGCACTGACCCCTTCTACTGTTATCTATCACCAAGGATTAGCTGAGGAGCCTCCCATTTATCCATTGGCTTTGCTTCATCACATGATTACCTCAAAATTAGACCTATTCAATCCATCTTCAAGTAGTCCTTTAAAAAATGCATGAGCAATTCCGTTTAAAAAGCTGGCAAAAAAAAAATCTCTTCGTTCTATCCTTTTTTATCGTCGCTTTTGGGCAACCCGCTTGGATCGGTCCGCTCGGTTTGATCGCCTCTATAGGGGGATTTGCTGGGTTTTGGAGAGTTCTTTTAGAGATCTGCGATGCAAAAAAACGATTCATTCTCGGCATGGGGTGGTACACAGCGGTTCAAGTGGTTCAACTCTCTTGGTTTTTATCGCACCCTTATCTTTACATCTACGCCGTGATGTTATTTTGCGCTGTTTTGATGGGAATTCAATGGGGATTTCTCTCTATCTGGATTCAGCCCAAAATATGTCGAAAAATTCCCCTCCTTTTCGCCATAGCGGGTTGCTGGATCCTTTTGGAGTGGTCGCGCTTATTTCTCTTAAGCGGTCTTCCTTTTAACCCGGTAGGATTAACCCTGACCGGCTCTATTTATTCGCTGCAACTGGCTGCGTTTGGCGGGGTCTATGGCCTCTCCTTTTGGGTGATGTTAACCAATCTTTTTCTGTTGAGGGCTTGGATCGATTGTTCAAATGATTTAAAATGGGGGGCGGTTGTTTTTTTTGTTTTATTCCCTTTTGTTTTTGGTTGGGCACACCTCACTTATCACGAGAATTTTTTTAACAAAGATGAGAAATATTTAAAAGTTGTTCTTGTTCAGTCGGGTCTTCCTATTGAAGAAAACATGCAATTTCAAAGTGCTGAAGAGGTGCGGCAATTTATTTTAGATGAATGGCGGCATGTGTTGTCTACCCTGAAGAAGCAGGTGGGGAAAAGCATTGATCTTATTGTATTTCCTGAAAACCTTGTTCCTTATGGAACATTTCACCACGTTTTTCCGATCGAAGAGGTGATTCAACTTTTTCAAGGGGTGTTTCGAGATCTCGTTATTGGGTTTCCAAACGAAGACAGTCTTTTGATTGAGCGGTTTTCGATGAATGAAACTGATCGACTGCTTGTTTCGAATGCTTATCTAGCCCAAACAGTGGCTAATTTCTTTCATGCTGATGTGATGATTGGATTAGAGGATAGTACCTACAAGAATCAGCGAAAAGCCCACTCTTATAGTTCTGCTTTCCATTTTATTCCGGACAGTGCTGATCGACCAGAGCGGTATGAGAAAAGAGTGCTCGTTCCGATGGGGGAGTATATTCCGTTTGAATGGTGCCGGACCCTAGCTGCTCGTTATGGTGTAACGGGATCATTCACTTGTGGAACATCGGCCAAAGTTTTTGATGGTCCCATCCCTTTTGGAGCCTCCATTTGTTATGAAGAAATGTATGGTCATTTAATGCGAGAAAATAAAATGAAAGGGGCTGAATTGTTGGTGAATTTGACCAATGATGGGTGGTATCCTCATTCGCGCCTTCCTAAGCAGCATTTTGATCATGCGCGCTTAAGGTCAATTGAAAATGGAATTCCTCTTGTCCGAGCTTGTAACACAGGAGTGACCGGTGCTGTGGACAGTTTGGGGCGTCTTGTGGGAATTTTGGCAGAATATCCCATGCAAGAGGCTGAGAGTGCCGACTCTCTGTATTTAGACGTGCCTCTTTATCATTATGCGACTTTTTATTCTCAATATGGAGATTATCCAGTCATCGCTCTCTCTCTTATTTTTCTTGTGATTGGAATTTGCATCCATGCAAAATTAAACTTCTTGCCCTAAATTCTTCATGTTTATTAAGATTCTTCTTCCTAACTCACCTTAAAGGGTGTTCAACAATGATGATCCCCTTTTAGCTAACGGAAGGTCGGTTTTTTCATCAATTTGTTATCAATAAAAAAGGTCATGTGGCAACTGTCAATCCAGCTTTAGAAACAATCGTCCGAAAACAGCGGACAGTGAATGATTTTGCCTCATTTTCGGGTATTGGCATTCACACAGGAATGGAGGTAGGGCTTCGGTTTTGTCCTGCAAAAGAAGGGACAGGTGTTCTTTTCAAGCGAATTGATTTACCAGGAAAACCTGTTGTTCCTGCAACTGTCGAGTATGTCCAAGATACTTCGCGAAGCACAACAATTGGGATTAAAGAGATTCGGATCCATACCGTAGAGCATGTCTTAGCAGCCCTCAAAGCTTACAATATCGATAATGTCATCATAGAAATTACAAGCATTGAGCCCCCTGTTGGCAATGGAAGTTCAGATGTGTTTGTTGAGATGATCGAAAAGGTTGGAGTACGGGAGCTGGAACACCACATCCCGATAGTCAAAATCCAACAGCCAGTCTATTGGTCAGAAGGAGATATTCACCTGGTTGCCCTTCCTTATCCAGGGTACCGCATTAGTTATACGCTGAGTTATCCCGGGTCTCCCTTTTTAAATGGTCAATTTCATTCGCTAGAAGTGAATCAAGAGAGTTTTAAAAACGAAATCGCGTCGTGTCGAACATTTTCTCTTTATGAAGAAATTTCATTTTTAATAGACAAAGGATTAATCAAGGGGGGAAGTTTAGATAATGCTGTTGTCATTAAAGACGATGTTGTTCTGAGCAAAGGGGGGCTTTTTTTTAAAAATGAAATGGCGAGGCATAAAATTCTCGATCTCATCGGCGACTTGTCTTTGATCGGTTTTGATTTTCATGCACACATTATCGCCATTCGTTCGGGACATGCCTCTAATTTTGCATTTGCTAGGCGTCTGTTAACTCATATTACGATGGAGAGTCAAAGCCATGGTTAACCATTCAGGTCAAATCACCACTTTAGATATCAAGCAAATCATCAAAATTTTACCTCATCGTTATCCCTTTTTATTGGTTGATCGGGTGTTGGAAATTGATTTAGAGAAAGGATATGTCTTGGCGCAAAAAAACGTCACGATGAATGAAGCCTTTTTTGAAGGGCATTTTCCTGATAATCCTATCATGCCGGGGGTTCTCATTCTTGAAGCATTAGCTCAAGCAGGAGGAATTTTAGTTCATCTTAAAAGTCCTGGAGATAAAATTGCCATTCTTCTGAGTGTCAACCATGCCAAATTTCGTCTTCCTGTTAAGCCGGGCGATGTTCTTCACTTGAGGGGACAAGGGCTCCATTTTAGTGGCAAAGGGGGGAAAATTAAAGCTGAAGCATTAGTCAATGAAAAAGTTGCGGCCGAAGCTGAAATTGGCTTCGTTTTTGTTGATAAAGATCAAATTTAAATAGAATAAACAGAAATTTTTAGCTTAGTTGACAATATGAAAAATTCTCATCAAATTCATTCGACCGCCATCATTCCATCGGGTGTGAAAATAGGCCGGAATGTGACAATTGAACCCTATGTTGTGATTAACTCTCCTCATGTTGTGTTAGAAAATGGAGTGACGATTAAATCTCATGCCTATCTTGATGGCTATACGACCATTGGAGAGGGAACAGTCATTTATCCCGGAGCCAGTATCGGAACTAAAACGCAAGACCTCAAATTTAAAGGGGAAAAGACGTTTGTTGAAATTGGGAAGAATTGCGAAATTCGAGAATTTGTGACGATTAATGCATCATGTAAAGAAAATTCTGTTGTCAAGGTGGGGGATGGCTGCTTAATTATGGCCTATTGCCATGTGGCGCATAATTGTGAAGTGGGCAATGGGGTGATTATGAGTAATAATGCCACGCTGGCTGGTCATGTGACTGTTGAAGATTATGCCATCATTGGGGGAATGACCCCGATTCATCAGTTTGTCCGAATAGGGCGTCATGCAATGGTCGGCGGAATGAGCCGAGTCACGCATGATGTTCCTCCTTACACGATTGGTGCAGGGATTCCGTATAAATTTGGCGGATTGAATATTATTGGACTTAAACGACATGGGTTTTCACTAGATATTCGCCGAGAGCTTAGCAAAGCATTTAAGATCCTCTACAGATCTCAGCTGCACATCGAGGAGGCCCTTAAAAAAATAGAGAAAGAGCTAAAGCCTTTGCCTGAAATTCATCACTTTATTGAATTTTGCCGCTTAACAAAAAGAGGGCTGATCGGTCTTCAAGGAGCGGAAGAAGAGCTCTCTTTGCAAGAAGAAGAGGATACCGAATAATCAGTCATTAATCGTAGGAATTGAACATGCGGGTTGTCTTTTTTGGAACACCGGTATTCGCTGCACATGTCCTTGAATACCTTTTAAAGAATCAAGTCAATATTGTGGGCGTCGTCTCCAAACCGGATAGGCCAAAAGGGCGCTCCTCTGCCCTTATTCCCACTCCCGTCAAAACGGTTGCTTTGGCTTATAACCCCTCTTTACCCCTTTTTCAACCTGAAATTGTTTCAGCTCCTGAAGTGGCTGATAGCTTAAGAAGCCTTCAAGCCGATTTATTTGTGGTTGTTGCGTATGGAGAAATAATCAAACAACATTTACTCGAGATGCCTTTTAAGGGGTGTATTAACTTGCATGCGAGCTTTTTGCCAAAATATCGTGGAGCAGCTCCGATTCAGCGCTGCATCATGGATGGTGAAACGCAAACAGGAGTGACAATCATTCATATGGTCAAAAAAATGGATGCGGGGGATATGATCCGAAAGGTGATGATCCCCATCGATCCTGAGATGACTTATGGAGAACTTGAGGAGGCTCTTTGTGAAGTGGGAAAGAAGTTGTTTTTCGATGTGATCATGGATTTTGAAAAGGGAGAGCCTTCATCTATTCCTCAAGATCTATCCCAAGTCACCATTGCCCCAAAAATTGAACTGGAGGATTGCCAAATTAGCTGGAGTCGGCCAGCCCATGAGTTACATAATCTTGTTAGAGGGGTCAATCCTTTTCCCGGGGCTTGGTGTAACGTTTTGGTTAAAGGAGAAAAAAAGCGATTAAAAATTAATCGGACACGCATTGTCTTCTCTGATCATTGCTCTCCTGCAACAATTGTGAATATTGATCAAACCAAAGGCAATCTCATCATCGCAGCAGGTGATCATGCTTTAGAGCTTTTAGAGGTTCAACTAGAAGGAAAAAAAAGCATGTCATCAGAAGAATTAACGCGTGGAATTTCTCGCCTGCAATTTGTTTTTTAATCCCTTTTCAATCAAATAAAGAAATAAAAAATGTTTTTTTCTTTATTTTATTTTTTTTCACTTAGTTGATTTAAATTAATTAACTTATTATAATAATCATTATAAGATTAATTTAAAATACTAGGTGTTTATGGAAATCATGGATTCTATTCCCTCATTTGTTAATTATGGAATGACCAGCATAGATCATGGAATCAAGAAAATCACAGGTAATCCGAGCCATATTAAAAAAGTCCTGCAGATAGTAGGTAAGACATGGGATTTATTTGATGAAATCTATGGACGAGACCCGCAAAAAGGGGAGGTCAGGCACGTTTTCAAGGGGTCGATCGAGATTATCGGATTTTACGGAACCTATAAAAATCTGATGTATTGGGTGAATTTGTTTTCAAAAGAAAGCATGGATGGAGAGGCGCTGAAAGAGTCCATTGTTTCTTCGCTTTGCGCATCTCATAAAAATCAACAAGATAAGCAAGAGCAAGAGAAATTAGCGGAGTCTATTTTTTCTGCTGTCATGAAGGAAAAAACTTATCATAGCAAGAAAGAGGTGTTAAACGTTATAGAGGCTGAACTCGTCAAAAATGGGTATGACGCTGAACAAGCCAAGCAGATAGCAAACCGCATCAGTGTCAAACAAAAAGCGCGTCCTCCCATTGAATTAATGTATATGGCCTGTTTTACCACAGTGGAGCTGGCAAGCAACATTTTAACTCTGCAGAAATGGCACGTCGTCGATCTGGCAAAATTAGCTGCAACAATCGGAAGTCAATCAAAAATTTTCCTGTTTGTGATTGATTTGGGAACGGGAGTTGTTTTAGGTGGTATTGCAAGTGCCGGATTAGCTTTGACCGTGGCTGAGTCTTCTTATCAAACGATCATTCTTGGAACGCGATATTTTTCACTTGAAAAAGGAGATGCAAAAAACGTAGCTTATCAAGAGTTAACGGACGAGTTATTCAATCTAGGGGGAAGTACGTTAGATTTAGTTGCAACGGCAGCCCCTCTATTTTTTGCATTGAATCCTACAACAATTATCGCTCTTGCAATTGTCTCGAAGGGGGTTGGGATTATTCGAGTGTTGATTAAGTAGACAAGTTTCGCTTTTTCTCTTTAGACAAAAGAAAAAAGGGTCTTTATTTTCACAATAAAGACCCTTTTTTTTCTTAAATTGTTTTCTTGATTATTATTCGATTTTTATCTCATAATTGCCTTCCTGTACAAATCATCTTGAGGAGTTTTTAAAATGTATAATGCTGTTACCGGTTTTCCGCTATCTGCTTGGAATTATCTGAATGCAACAAAAAATTGTGTTCTTTCTGCTGTGGTGAAGTGTAAAGATTTGCGCAATAACCCTGATGTTTACCAAAAAGTGGGGCAAATTGCGCTTGCCACTTTTCAATTAATCATGATCCGCTACCCTTCAACAGCTTTTCTTGGAAAATTATCGGATGTTTTCTCCGCTGTCAGTATGCATGATTTTTGTAGAGCGCTAGAAATCCCCCGCGGTGTGTTTGCCCCTATTAAAGCTCTCTCGATTGATGAGTGCGAAGTCACTCACATGTTAACTTGTCTTCTCACCGATCAGAATGTCTCAGAGCAAGATTTTAACGCTCTTGGTAACGTTGTTAAAAAGTGCGTTAAAACACAGTTGCAGTCAATGATGGCGCATGATGATGCTTATCAAAGTCTCGATGATTTTTTAAGATTAGTTGAAGTGCGTTTAAAGAAGACCGATCAATCACACGGTGTTTGGGACGTTCAATTTTTTCAACAAATTGACCTTCAAAAAGCGATACAAGACAATCATAAGTATTACTTGCCGGATCAATGCCTTCGCCATACCTCAACATTACAGGCCATCATGAATATGAATTGGGCAATTGTCGATTTGGTGACTGTTGCCTGGACGTTTAAAGGGTGGAATTTGCTTGACACGGCTAAGTATGCCGAGAAATTAAGTCAATATCGAGTGTTTCATTGGGTAAAAAATCAGAATTTAGACGTTGTCTTAATTGGAGGAGTTTGCACAGGATTTGCTTGGAAGATTCTTGAATCTATCCGTAAATTACGGGATGATGAATTAACAATCCAAGAAAAACAACAAGCGCGTTGGAATGTGATCACCTCGTTAGCTGAACTGACATTTTTTGGTGTGATTTTTACAAATATAACAGGGCGCACTCAGATTGCTGGTGCCTATGTCGAGGTTTTTGCCCTTGTTGCGAAATCTTTAGGACTTCTAAGCCTTTTAATGAGACCGGAGCACAAGTTTTTCCAGACTCGTACAGTGTAGCATAAGCTTGATGGCAGCACTTTGCACTCTTTCAGGTAGAGTCTCGAAAGGGCGGTTTTTTCTTGCTCAATCAATTTCTGAGACAAGAAAAAAAACGTCTGCTGCAATTGATTAGGGGACAGTCAAGTTCTGTCAAGAGTCTCTGCCCAAAACATGCAAAGTCGAGCATAGAAAATGTTAATGTATTAATTTACTAATTCTTATATCTGAGGATTGAAATGGCTAATTTATTAGGTGGAATAGGGGGCTCGTTACACACAGTTTCCATGAATTTCGCTAGCAGTGGTGTTCAAGTTAAAAAAGGTGTCTTAGCTCTAGGTGAGGGTGTTAGCCGCGTGCTTCACGACGTCTATAGCATGCAGGGGTTTGAAAAAACAGGGAAAACAGTGATTGCTAACATGAGGCTTGCCTCTTTGATTATTCCGCAGTGCGGGGGAGTATTTAGCGATTGCATTAAAACACTTGAAGCGCAAAAAGAACTGATCTACGCGACGTTAGTGTTTGACTCAACTCTTGATTTCATTAAAGTGACCCAGGAAGCAAACGGAAAGAAAACCTATCGTTTTCAACTTCCCAAAGATAGCAAGGGCAAGATTGATATTCAAAAGCTTCTCTATGGCATTGCCAATCCTTTGGATACTCTTTATTTTTTAAAGAAATATCAAGTTTATTCTTTTCCGTTCATCTCAAAAATAGGGGCGCAATTAGGGGCTGTTAAGTTATTTACTCTTGGTGGAGAAACATGGAAATTTAGTCATATTCCGGTGTTGAATTCTTTGACAAAGAAACCTAAAGAATTATTTGTTTTTATTGCTTCTGTTCTTGCCGTACATAAAAGTTTGGAGCATCCTAAATTTCGAGAAGTTGAATACTTACTGAAATTGACTGGAAATATCGGGAAGATCGTCTTAATTTCAAGCGCCGAATACATGGCAAAGAATCATTTCTTTATCGGACTCTCGCTTGTTGATGTGATCACACAAAATTCAGGTTTGATCGCCTATATGATGAAGCGCAGCCAAGAAAGAGAAAGCCGTTTTAACCATCCTGTTTGATGTTTAGTGTTTTTTTTATGACGCTTTTTTTTTCTGTAAACGCTCAGTTGGAAGCTGCCTTAGGACAGCTTCCACACCTATTGCTGAGCCTTTTTTTTCTATGATTTTGTGATTCGCTTGATTGACAGGTGTGTAAAAAGTATTATGCAAGGAAAGAAATGATGTTCCTTTACTCTTTTGTTCCGCATTCCTCATCTTCTTCTTACTCTCAATTGACTCAGGAATCTTTAATTCAAGCTGTTTTACAGCTTGGGGAGATCAGGAAAAGTCCAGAAGCTTTTCAAAAAACATGCTTGGTGGCTCTTTCGGCAATTCGAGCCTTTAATTTTCACGGTCATACACACTACCTCCCTGATTTGATCAATGTGTTAGATTCCGCGCCGGCATTTGATTTTTTTCCTGTTTTTCGTCTTCCAAGTTATTTTCTTCACCCTTTTTCTGTAGAGAGGCTTGACGAAGATGAGCTGTTAACACGGTTAGTCGTTGTTCTTTGTGATAACTGGGGCTTTACACGATCCAATATTAAAACACAATCCGATGATCAAGGTGTGTATGCATTTGCAAAGAAGGAGCTTGCCGCTTTTTTAGAGTGGATGGATGAGAAAAAAGTTGATTTTTCCACTGAAGAAGAGATGCAGATTGTGTTACGCAATTGGCTCTTCAATCGGCTCAAGCAAAATCCAAAAACGCCATTTGATCCTCAAAAAATAGCACTGCATCATTTAAAAGTTCCTCTAAAAACTTTTTCCGTTTTTGAAAACATCATGATGTCAGGATTTATGTTTGCCGATATCGTCTGTGTTCCCGATTTTTTGCAGACGTGGGGGCTCATTGATTTAGCTCCTTATGCAAAAGCAGTGGGAACGCTTCGGTTTTTCTCCTGGATTCCACACCAGATCCTTGGTGATTGGGTGTGGCGAGGATTATGTGTAGGATTTGTTTTCCAGTTTATTGAAGCCGCCAAAGATTTATCAACCCTCAGCCTTGGTTCGAAGAGGGCGGTAGAACTGAAATGGGTCATGGCTGCTTGTGTTGCAGAATCGGTTTTATGTGTCTCTAATTTAATGAATTGTAGTCCTCAACTGATCAATGGGTTGACCTTAGTGGCTAAATCCACCGGATTAATTGCATTTTTGGTCGCATCAAAGCCGGCTTTTTTTTCCGAAAATTAGGGGATTTTTCCTGGTTGTTGATGAAATCGCTCTTTTGCTGCCTGTGGGGAGTGTCAAATAAGGCTGTAGAATCAAGATGTATTCCAATAATGATTCAGATGTCAAATCAGCAAAACACCTTCGTTTGCATGAATGGGTCATTGTCTTGTTATTCTGCCTCATTCTTCTTGCCCTAGCAGGGTTTGCAATCGGGCGGTCGAAGCCGTCGCTTCCCGGTTTAAAACCTCTTGCCATCTCTGATGAAATCACCGTTTTAGAAGTTAAAATTGAAGGAGAGATTCGCAAGCCCGGCCTTTATCGATTACCTCGTCATGCAACAATGAATGACCTTCTGATACAATCAGAGGCATTGCCTTCGGCTGACTTAAGTGTGTTGAATTGGAAACGCAGGTTGCGAAACAATCAAACGGTGATTGTTCCAAAGCGACGCCTGATCTCAATCACAATCAAAGGTGCTGTTGAACAGCCCGGGGTGATGCAAATTTTAAGCGGGACGCGTTATTGTCACTTAGTCGATCTTTTACCCCTTTTGCCTGAAGCAGATTTAACGAATATGCGTAAAAAGCAACGTTTCGTTGATGATGGCGATTGCATCGACGTTCCTTATCGAAAAAAAAGAAAGTTTTAACGGGTTAAGCTGGCCTCTGTGGTTATGGATGTTATGGTGAAATCGACTCGTTAAAAAAGATAAAATAGAGAAAAAAAACCTTTTGACTTGTAAAAAAATAAAGAAGTTTGCTAATCTTCTCCTTTTAGCTTTCTAAACAAAAGCTGAATCATTCAAAATTGCTTCTTTGGCCCGGTTAAGAACGTGCATCGTGCGTAACTTCTCCTAGGCGATGAAGCCGCAATAAAGTTTTTATTTAGAATTACAGTAAATTTAACGTTTACTGAACAGTAGATCATTAATTTGATTAAGGAATGATTATATGGCGCTTGTAATAATGGGTAAAAAACGTGGCATGATGCAGCTTTTTGATGAAAAGGGGAATGCAATTGTGTGCACTGTGATCCAAGCCGAGCCAAACGTTGTCACTCAGATTAAGTCGAAAGAAACAGATGGCTATGTTGCTGTTCAATTAGGTTTCGAAAGAGTGGCAGGTAAAACACAATACACAATTGATGCAAGAACCGGTAAGCCTCAACTTGGCCATTTTAAAAAGGCCGGCGTTGAGCCACGTCGTCATTTGTTAGAATCTAGAGTTGATACTAGCGAAGGGTTTTCTTTAACTCAAGAGATTGGTGTGGACATTTTTAGTGATGTAGACTATGTTGATGCAACTGCAACTTCAAAAGGGAAAGGTTATCAAGGGGTTATGAAGCGTCATAACTTCGCTGGTGGACCTGCGTCTCACGGTTCAGGTTTTCATCGTCATGCAGGGTCTACAGGGATGCGCTCGACTCCGGGTCGTGGTTTGCCAGGTGGAAAAAAAGCTGGGCAAATGGGAAATGAAAGAGTAACTGTTCAGAATCTTCAGGTGGTGAAGGTTGATGTAGAAAATAATGTTATCCTCGTGAAGGGACAAGTTCCTGGTCCTCGTAATGGCTTAGTATATTTGACTCAGGCCAAAAAGAAGATGACAAAGAAGAGTCATAAGTAACAAGATCTTGTGGAGTTGAATTGTGACTAAACTTAAAAAGTACAATCTTGCTGGTAAAGAAATTGGTCTCGTTGCCGTTGATGAGCGTCTGATCAATGCTGAAGCCAACAGCCAAATGGTAAAAGATTACATTATCGCATTGCGAGCAAATGCAAGACAGTGGTCTGCGAGTACAAAGACGCGTGCAGAAGTTAAGCATACAACGAAAAAATGCAGTCCTCAAAAAGGGCAAGGTAATGCGCGTCATGGTTCGTTGGTTGCACCTCAATACCGTGGTGGCGGTCGTGTAGGCGGACCAAGACCAAAATTTGATCAACACGTCAAGGTCAATCAAAAAGAACGTAAAGCAGCTATTCGCTTTTTAATTTCTGAAAAATTGAAAGAAAATCGTGTGTGGTTGATTGACAATACAGAGTTGAGTGCCCCTAAGACAAAAACTGTAGCCGACTTTCTTAAAGGATTAAACATTAGTGGCCGCGTCCTCATCTTAGGAGAAGGAACGTTTGCTCAGGTTGAGACCGAAGGTCATGTTCAGCGCGTCAGCGTTAGCAGCAGTAAGCATCATAACTTTGTAAAAAGTATGCGCAATCTGCCAAAAACAGAATTTATGTTAGCATCTAACATTAGTGGTTATGATGTGATGATTGCGCGAGATATTATTCTAACAGAGTCAGCTCTGCATGAATTGAACCAATGGTTAAGCTGATAGGAGTAATGAGTCATGGCAGAGAATAAAAACTTATATCAAGTGATAAAGCATCAGTATGTGACTGAAAAGTCAATGATGCTGCAAAGATTAAAAACAGCTGAAAGTAATCCTTCGCTCAAGCGCTGTCAGTCTCCAAAATATGTGTTTATTGTTGATCGCAATGCTAATAAGCATCAGATCGCTCAAGCTATTGAGGAGATTTATAAAAATGAAGAAATCAAAGTTGTGGCGGTTAACACCATTAACGTCAAAGCAAAAGCCAGACGTGTGCGTGGCAGACCAGGTTTCAAGAATGCTTTCAAGAAAGCAGTTGTCACCTTGCGGCCCGGCGATAATCTGGATAATGTATAACAGGAGCTTTGAGAGCAGATGTTTAGAAAATATCAACCTATTACACCGGGAACGCGTCAGCTAGTGTTGCTCACGCATGAGCGCTTGACACGTATCAGCGATGATAAAAAAGCCAAAGTTAAACCGACGAAATCTCTTTTGTTGCCAAAGCGTAGAACAAATGGGCGCAATAACAATGGCCATATTACCTGCCGCCACAAGGGTGGTGGACATAAGCAACACTATCGCATTGTAGATTTTAAGCGCGACAAAGAAAATATTCCAGCACGAGTAGCCTCGATTGAATATGATCCAAACCGAACAGCTTATATTGCTTTGTTGAATTATGTTGATGGAGAGAAACGCTATATTTTAGCTCCACAAGGGCTCAAAGTAGGAGACGTTGTTCAAACAAGCGACCATCCGCCATTTACCGTTGGCAGCTGTATGAAATTAAAATTTATGCCGCTTGGTTCTACCGTTAACAATATTGAGTTGGTTCCGGGACGAGGTGGAAAAATGGTTCGTTCTGCAGGTCTTTCAGCTCAGTTGATGGCTCGCAGTGGGGGGTATGCAACCCTTCGTATGCCATCTGGTGAAGTGCGCATGGTGAATGAAGATTGTCGAGCCACTTTCGGAGCTGTTTCCAATCCAGAACGTAATTTGCGTGTTGAAGGAAAAGCGGGGCGTATGCGCTGGAAAGGGGTGCGTCCAACAGTGCGCGGTACCGCAATGAACCCTGTTGATCACCCGCACGGTGGTGGTGAAGGGAAACATAAAGGTAACACGCCACAAACACCTTGGGGCTTGTATACAAAAGGACTGGTCACCAGATCAAACAAGAAATCTAATAAGCTTATCGTTAAAAGTCGAAGGAAGAAGTAGATATGGGAAGGTCGTTAAAGAAAGGTCCTTTTGTTGATCACCATCTACAAAAAAAGGTTTCAACTCAGAATTCTGAGGGAAGCAAGAAACCAATAAAGACGTGGTCTAGACGTTCAATGATTACACCTGATATGATTGGGCATACATTTGAAGTGCACAACGGGCGTAAGCATCTTACAGTTTTTGTTACCGATAACATGGTCGGTCATCGTTTGGGTGAGTTTTCTCCCACACGAACATTTAAAGGACATCCTATTAAGAAATAAAGGTTGCTAATAAGATGAATAATGCTAAAGCCATAAACAAATATGTGCGTATCAGTCCTCGAAAAGCACGTTTAGCTGCCGGATTGATTCGCGGACTGTCAGTTCCTGAAGCTTCGACGCAATTGATGTTTAGCAACCTGAAAGCAGGGCGCTTACTGAAAAAAACATTAGATAGCGCTGTTGCCAATGCAGAAACGCAGTTAGAAATGCGAAGAGAAAACCTTAAAGTCGTTGAAGTACGTGTAGATGAAGGTCCGACATTAAAAAGGTCGAAGCCGAAAAACAAAGGCGGCCGTCATCCAATTATGAAAAGAACAAGCCACTTTACGGTCATCGTAGGCAATCAATAAGGAGTGAGGAATGGGACAGAAAGTAAATCCAGTCAGTTTTCGCCTTGTTCGTACACGTGATTGGCGCTCCAAGTGGTATGCGAACAAGAAAGAGTTCGGTGACTTATTAATTGAAGATCAGTTAGTTCGTGCGTATTTGTTGAAGAAGCCTGCAATGGTTGGTGTTTCCTCAATTAGAATTAAGCGTATGAGCGGTAAAATTGAAGTCACAATTGTGACAGCTCGACCAGGCTTAGTTATTGGGAAAAAAGGTGCTGAGATTGATGTTTTAAAAACAGAGCTTAGCAAATTAACCGGTAAAGAGGTATGGGTTGCAGTTGAAGAAGTTAAACGTCCTGATATCGATGCTAAAATTGTAGCTGATGGTATTGCAAAGCAAATAGAAAGACGTATTCCTTTTCGCCGCGCAATGAAAAAAGCAATGCAATCGTCAATGGATGCCGGCGCACATGGGATTAAAATACAGCTTTCCGGCCGTATTGGTGGAGCTGAAATAGCGCGTACTGAGTGGTATAAAGAAGGAAGTACTCCTCTTCATACGCTTCGTGCTGATATTGACTATGCAACAGGTCGTGCGGAAACCACCTACGGAAGTATTGGGGTGAAAGTGTGGATCTATCGCGGTGAAGACAATTTAGTGAAGAAGGAGGCCTAACCATGGCTCTGATGCCAAAACGAACTAAGCATCGTAAGATGCAAAAAGGACAATTTGCTGGACTCAGCAAAGGGGCCAATTTTATTCACTTTGGAGAATATGGCATCCAGGTCCTTGAAAGAGGGTGGATTACCAACCAACAAATCGAAGCGTGCCGTGTCGCAATTAACCGTTTCTTTCAGCGCCGTGGTAAAGTTTGGATTCGCATTTTCCCGGACAAGCCCATTACTAAGAAGCCTGCAGAGGTTCGTATGGGTAAAGGAAAAGGGGGAGTCGATCATTGGGTAGCCGTTGTTAGACCAGGTCGCGTCCTCTTTGAGGTGGCAAATGTACCTAAAGATATGGCGCAAGACGCCTTGAGACGTGCGGCAGCTAAACTGGGATTGAAAACGCGATTTGTTGAACGCGTAGAACAAGTTTGAGGAAATATGTATAAAGCGAAAGATTTAAGAGATCAAAGTATAGAAGAACTTGAAGCGATTTACGATGAATCTTGTAAGAAGCTTTTTGTGCTTAGAAACGAGTTAAAGTCTCAAAAAAAGTATGAAAAGCCACATGAAATCAAGCACGTCAGAAAAGATATAGCCCGTGTTTTAACGGTTATTTCTCAAAAACGTAGTGGAAAACAAACTCAATAAGCTAAGGGTAGTCATGGAACAAGAAAGAGGAAATCGTAAAGTTCAAAAAGGGATTGTTGTCTCCAACAAGATGGAAAAGACTGTTGTGGTAAAAGTTGAGCGTACTTTCCGACATCCACAGTATGGTAAAGTCATTACCCGTGCAAAGAAATTCTATGCGCATCATGATGGAGCTCCTTTGCAGATTGGTGATGAAGTTCAGATTGTTGAGACAAGACCTTTATCAAAACTGAAACGCTGGCGTGTAGTGGCAGAGCAAGCAGCATAAATGCAGTTGTAAGCCCTAAAAGGCATTAGCCAGAAAAAAAAATGGAAATCGGATGGCGAAAGAGAGAAATACAATATGACTCCTGACCAGTCTCCGACTCCCTAAAAAGAAAATGATGGATGGAGTTTGTAAGTCATGATTCAACAAGAAACCGAGCTCGAAGTTGCAGATAACTCAGGTGCAAAGCGAGTCAAATGCTTTAAAGTGTTAGGTGGTTCAAAGCGACGCTATGCTCATGTTGGGGATATTGTTGTCGCATCTGTGCAAGATGCCCTTCCAGAAGGAAGTGTTAAGAAAGGCGATGTGGTCAAAGTTGTTATTATTAGAACAAAATCTTACATCAAACGTAAAGATGGCACTAAGATTCGTTTTGATACCAATAGCTGTGTTCTGATTGATGATAAGAAAAATCCTCGTGGAACTCGTGTGTTTGGACCTGTTGCACGTGAAGTGCGCGATAGGGATTTTTTAAAGATTAGCTCACTGGCTCCAGAAGTGATTTAAAATAAAAAAGGCTAGGACGAGATGGAAAAGAAGCCAAATCAATCAACAAGTAAAGTTCGCAAAGGAGACCGTGTTGTTGCTGTATCAGGTAACGATAGAGGTCTTAGTGGGACTGTACAGTCGCGCAAGGGAGATAAAGTGGTTGTTCAAGGTTTGAATTTACGTAAAAAACACGTGAAAAAAAGCCAAGAAGCTCCCAAAGGTAGAATTGTGGAAATTGAAAGACCGATTCACGTTTCTAATCTTAAAGTATGCGTAGAAGGCGATACAGCAGCAAAACTTAAAGTACGTACAAATAATGAAGGGGATCGTGAGCTTGTTTACAAGCAAGGCGGTCAAGAAATGGTCTACCGTTCAGTAAAAAAACCTAAGTGAGTAGAAGAAGCCAATGTCTAGGTTAAAAAAAAGATATCAAGCTGAAGTTAAGCCAGCATTACAAGAAAAATTTAAATATGAGAACCCGATGCAGGTTCCTGGCTTATTAAAAGTTGTGATCAACATGGGGATTGCAGAAGCGTCTAAAGATAAGAACGCAATCCAAGACTGTGTTAGAGAAATGACAATGCTTTCTGGTCAGAAACCCATTGTGACAAAAGCAAAAAAAGCTATTTCTAACTTTAAACTACGTGAAAAACAACCGATTGGGGTTAAAGTCACTTTACGTGGTAAAAGAATGTATGATTTTATTGACCGATTTGTCAATATTGTGTGTCCTCGTATTCGTGACTTTAGAGGTTTTCCTTCAAAGTGTGACGGTAGCGGTAATTATACATTAGGTTTAGATGACCAGCAAATATTCCCCGAGATTGATTTGGATAAAGTCAAAAAAACTCAAGGGATGCATATCACATTTGTGACAAGTGCCGGTAATGATGAAGAGTGTGTAGAACTCTTAAGATTATTAGGCGTTCCATTTAAAAATTTACCGATTTCGGTAGCAGCTTAAGGACAGGAGGAGAAATCATGGCAGTTAGTGACCCGGTAGCCGATTTCCTCACAAGGATTCGCAACTCAATTAAAGCTCAACATCGGTATGTAGATATCAATTGGAGCAAAATGAAGCAGACCCTTGCTGAAATTCTCAAGAATAAAGGATTCATCGAAAACTACCTAGTTAAAGTGGATGATGATCAACGTGGGACAATACGGATTTTCTTGAAATATACAAACGGTCGTCGTCCTGTCATCCAAGGATTAAAAAGAGTATCTAAACCTGGATTGCGCAAGTATGTTGGTCACCAAGATATTCCACGCTTCTACGGCAATATGGGATTATCCATTGTGTCGACTTCTCAAGGAGTCATGCCGGGCAATGAAGCTAGTCAGCGTGGAATTGGGGGCGAACTTCTGTGTTTGGTTTGGTAAGATTAGAGGAGAAAACGACAAATGTCTCGTAAAGGTAAACTTCCGATTCCTCTTCCCACTGGCGTAGAGGTTAAAGTAACAGGCGCTGAGGTTATTGTAAAAGGCCCCAAAGGTTCTTTACATCAATCAATTGTTCCTGGTGTTCAGGTTAAACTTGAAGATAACCATGTAATAGTCGCATTAGAAGGTGATGATTCAGATCTCAACCACTTTCACGGCCTTTATCGCACATTAATCCATAATATGGTGATAGGTGCAACAGAAGGTTTTGAAAGAAAGCTTGAAATGATCGGGGTTGGGTACCGAGCTGCCGTACAAGGAGAGTTATTAGATCTTCAATTAGGTTTTTCTCATCCTACCAAATTGCCAATTCCTAAGGGATTGACAGTTAAAGTAGACAAAAATACTCTGATTAGTATTTCTGGATCAGATAAGCGTCTCGTCGGACAGTTTGCTGCGACAGTTCGAAGCATGCGTCCACCAGAACCCTATCAGGGCAAGGGAATTCGCTATGCTGGCGAATATGTACGTAAAAAAGCTGGTAAGGCTGCTGCTAAGAAGTAATTATTGAAGGACTGATATGAATAATCTAGCAAAGAAGAATCATCAATTACGCGACAAGCGTGCCCTGAGAGTGCGTAAGCACATTCACGGAACAAGCACGAAGCCTCGCCTTTGTGTTGTTAAAAGTAACAGCCACATTCAAGCTCAGCTTATCGATGACGATGCAGGACATACTTTAGGTGGTGTCTCCACCTTTTCAAAAGAACTCCGTAATACCGAGTTCAATCGAAAAAATAAAGCATCTGCTCGCAAACTTGGTGAGCAGATAGCCGAAATTGCTAAAGGCAAAAACATTAAGGAAGTGGTTTTCGACCGCGGCCCCTTTAAGTATCATGGTGTTCTGGCAGAACTTGCAGATGCAGCTAGAGCCGGTGGATTGCAATTTTAAAGGGATTAGATTAAAAGGAATAAGGACGAGTCATGGCAAAACACAGTGAGTCTCCAAGAAAAGACAAACACAGTGAGTCTCCAAGAAAAGAAAAACACGGTGAGTCTCCAAAAAAAGAGAAGACAGAAGGTGAACTAACTGAGAAAGTCTTGTCCATTAACCGTTGTTCTAAGGTTGTGAAAGGTGGACGTAAATTTAGTTTCTCCGCACTGATCTTAGTTGGTGATGGAAAAGGACGTGTAGGTTACGGATTTGCCAAGGCGAATGAATTGACAGATGCCATTCGCAAAGGTGGAGAAGCTGCCCGTAAAAATTTGATCCATTGTCCCCTTGAAGGAACAACAATTCCTCACGAAATTACTGTTCATTGGGATGGTGCAACTGTACTTTTAAAGCCGGCTCCTGCCGGAACAGGTGTTATTGCCGGATCAAAAGTGCGCGCTGTGCTAGAGTTGGCAGGCGTAAAAGATGTGATGGCAAAAAATTTGGGTGCCCGAAACCCCATTAACCAAGTTAAAGCAACTTTTGCTGCTATTGAACAGTTATCGACACGAGATCAAATTAAGCAGAAAAGAGGGTTACAAGGATAATTATGATTTCCCTAGACAAATTAAAAAACACTTCGCGCCCAGCAAAAGCTAGAAAGCGAGTTGGTCGTGGACTTGGTTCAAAGTTAGGTAAGACTTGCGGTCGCGGTGAAAAAGGAGCTGGTTCTCGTTCCGGTTATAAGCGACGTTATGGAAAAGAAGGGGGGAATATGCCTCTCTTTATGAAGATCCCTATTCGAGGATTTAATAACGCTCAATTTCGTCGTCAGTATGATGTTATCAATTTAGAACAATTGAATGATGTTTTTCAAGATGGTGAAACAGTCAATCTTGAGACATTACGAGATCGCGGATTCATTAGCGGTCCTTCAAACGGTGTGAAACTTTTAGGAAATGGTGAATTGACGAAGAAAGTGAACATACGAGTACACGCATTATCAGCAAGCGCACGTGAAAAGTTAACACATGCGAAAATTGCCTTTGAAATTGAAAAATAAATTTCAATTCGCTCATCGCTATAGGTCATTGCACACAAAATATTAGGTTTATTTTATCGATTAAATGTTGATATTTTGACATTGTTTTTACGATGAATTCATTTGCAATGACCTGTAGATCGTCCAGCTCGATGTATTTATGCGAGTGTTCGATTTCCAAATAATAAGGCTTTCGAGTCCGGACATGATCATGTGTTAGGACGCGAGAATAGATGTGATGGATGCACCCTTAACCCCATAGTAAAGAGATGCTCAACGGATTATCACGCGTTTTTCAAATACCCGAACTCAAATCAAAAATTTTACTCACCCTTTTGCTTCTGGCTGTTTGTCGAATTGGGAGTTTTATCCCTGTTCCAGGAATTAATGGTGAGATTGCTGTCAGTTTTTTTCGCCATGCCACAGGGGGGAGTCAGAACTTATTTCAAATGGTTGATATTTTCTCTGGTGGAGCTTTCTCTCAGATGACAGTGATCGCCCTTGGAATCACTCCTTATATTTCTGCTTCTATTATCATGCAGCTTCTGGTCGCCTTACTGCCAAGCCTTCAAAGAGAAGTTCGAGAGAACCCGGATTCCGGAAAAAGAAAAATTAATCGATGGACTCGTTTTCTTACAGTCATTCTCTCTTTTTTACAGTCTGCATTATTTGCTAAATATGCCTTGCAAATGAATTTATCCCGTCCGGGCATTGTTGCAGGTGAATTAATTGATATTACAATGTTTGGAGTTCCTTGGCTGTTTTATTTGATCACCATTTTTACTATGACCACCGGTACGATGTTTCTTATGTGGGTCGGAGAGCAAATTACTGAAAGAGGAATAGGTAATGGGATTAGCTTAATTATTTGCTTGGGTATTTTATCACAGATTCCAACAGCAATGGGGTTGATCTTCCAACAGCTTAATCTGGATTCTCAAGAATCTGGACAGATGACCTTCTCTTCTATTGTTGTCTTGATTGCTGTTTTTGTCGCTGTGACTTTAGCCACTATTCTTGTCATACAGGGGCATAGACGCATTCCTCTTCAACATGCTAGACGCGTTGTCGGACGGCGTGAGGTACAAGGAGGAACGTCTTACATTCCGTTGAAAATCAATTATGCAGGTGTGATCCCTGTGATTTTCGCTTCCTCTCTTTTGATGTTTCCAGCAACGTTGGGAACGTTTGTTGGAAGAGGAAATTGGTTAGGAGAAATCGCTCACTGGCTTTCACCTGGAAGTGTTTTGCACTTGCTTTTGTTCGTTGCCTTAATTGTGTTTTTCACCTACTTTTGGACTGCAACACAATTTAGACCCGATCAAATTGCCTCAGATTTGAAAAAAAATGGAGCGTTTATTCCGGGGATTAGACAAGGTAAGCCAACACAAGATTATCTTGAGAGTACAATGAATAGAGTGACTCTGCTGGGAGCTTTATTTTTAGCGCTTATTGCGATATTACCGACAATGATTAGCAGTGTTCTGGGCGTTTCTCAGACAATTAGTTACTTTTTTGGAGGAACAGCCCTCTTGATTTTAGTCGGAGTTGTCCTTGATACCATGAAACAAGTTGAGTCTCATTTATTAATGAAACGTTATGACGGTTTTATGAAAAAAGGAAAAATGAGAGGACGTTAAAATAAAAAAATGACCTCTTGCGTCATGACCTTTCCTTCAAAAAAGTGAGTGTTTTTAAGGAGAATGATTCATCAATTTTAAGGTGATCTTAAACAGATGGCCAAAAAATTTAGAAATGAAGATGCCAAAAAAAGTCATTTTAGCAAGGAAATGTGATGACGTAAGAGGTCTAAGAGAGATTCTTAACACTTTGAGCAAACCTAGATTCTCATTTTTTTCCTCTAGGAAGTTACGAAAATAAGTAGGCAATATTCATAAACATGATCCACTTATTTTCGTCGATTCCTAAAGAGAAAATCATGTCGAATAGAGGGGTCAAAGTGTTAAGACACTTTCTAATAAGTGGGTAAGAAAACAAAAATTGTTGAGACTGAGATTAGCTGGTCGTTACTAAAACATTATACGTCAATCGATAAGTTTGCATAAATGTTTCTGATTTGCGGCCTTCATTACCAACAACTTCAACTTCTTACTCTAAATGAGTTGAATTAAAAAGAAAATTTCTATAAAATCTACAGTTCGTTTTGGAAAAAATTAGGAGAGTTCAATGCCTAGAGTCATAGGTATCGATATACCAGATAACAAAAGATTAGAGATTAGTCTGACATATCTTTATGGAATCGGTCGGCATTTATCTAATCAGATTATTGCTCGCTTGGGATTAGATCCCAATATGCGTGCTCATAAGTTGAGTCAAGATGATATTGCACGTATAAACGGTCTTTTGCAATCAGAGTTTGTTGTAGAAGGAGATCTTCGCCGACAAGTTCAGAACAATATTAAGCGTTTGATTAGCATACATTCCTATCGAGGGATGCGCCATCGTCTTGGATTACCTGTACGCGGACAACGCACAAAGACTAATTCAAGAACACGTAAAGGTCGCCGCAAGACGGTCGCTAATAAGAAAAAATAAGAGTCATTAGAGGAGTCCTAAACTTTGAGTAAGCAACCAGCTAATACTACTAAAAAAACAACTGTGAAGACAAAGAAAAAAGTCTCGCAGAATGTTCCATCTGGCATAGCACACGTTAAAGCTACTTTTAACAATACCATTATTGCCATTACAGACCCAGCCGGAAGAGTCATTTCATGGGCTTCTGCTGGAAAAGTTAATTTTTCCGGATCGCGTAAGTCGTCGGCTTTTGCTGCAACTGTGGCTGCTCAAGATGCCGCTAAGATTGCAACGACATTCGGAATGAAAGAAGTGGAAGTTAATTTGAAAGGACCTGGAGCCGGACGTGAATCTGCTGTTCGCGGATTGCAAAGCGCAGGTTTGACTATTACAGCTATCCGAGACACAACTCCTGTGCCGCATAACGGATGCCGTCCTCGTAAGAGACGTCGTGTATAAATATTAATTATAGGAGAACCGCTTCATGTCAGTTAAATATGGCAAATTTGAAATGCCAAAGCAGATCATTGTTGATCAAGATGCACCTGAATCCAATTTCGCTCGCTATATCGCTGAGCCATTTGAACGAGGATTTGGGCATACGGTTGGCAACTCTCTGCGGCGCATGATGCTGTCTTCGCTTGAAGCACCAGCCATCATTTCCGTGCGCATCGAAGGGATTCCCCATGAGTATATGGCCATAGAAGGTATTTCAGAGGATATGACCAATATTATTCTCAATTTCAAAGGCGCTTTACTGCGTAAATTACCAATGGATGATGTCTCTAATTCCAGAGAGACTCGTATGTTAACTCAAGTTCTTGAAGTGACTCAAGATGATTTGGATCGTCGTCATGGACAATATAATGTGACGCTTGGGGACGTTGTAAAAGATGGTAATTTTGAAGTTGTCAATCCAGATTTGCACCTCTTCAGTGTCACAAAACCTATGAGTCGTCAAATTGATCTGCGTGTTGCTTTTGGGCGTGGTTATGTTCCCTCAGAACGACATGTGGTGAGAGATAAAACCTCTGATGAAATTTTGGTGGACTCTGCATTTTCTCCTGTTCGTTTAGTGAATTATTTTGTTGAGAACACAAGGGTTGGTCAAGACACAGACTTTGATCGACTAATTATTGAAGTGACAACTGATGGTCGAGTGACACCTGCTGAAGCTTTAAGTTTTGCGGCACAAATTGGTGTGAAGCATTTCGAAGTGTTTAATCAATTCAATAATTATGTTCTTTCTTTTGCAGAAAAAGGGGGAGAGCGTGGTGGCGATGAAGATGAACTCATGGATAAGCTATCTCTTGGAATTGACGAAATCGAACTTTCTGTTCGTTCAGCCAATTGTCTGACAGGAGCAAATATAGAAACCTTAGCTGAGCTTGTTTGCATTCCGGAAAGACGTATGTTAGAATTTAGAAATTTCGGTAAGAAATCTCTAAATGAAATCAAAGCGAAGTTACATGAAATGAATCTTCACTTAGGCATGGATCTCAATCGATTTGGAATCACTCCTGATAATGTCAAAGATAAGATTAAGTATTTTCGCGATGAAAAGAAAAAGAAGAAAGAAATATTAAAAAATGAAGAGTCTAAGTAGGTAAATATGAGACACCTAAATCAAACATGTAAGCTCAATCGTACAACGTCTCATAGACGTTGCATGTTTGCTAACATGTTAAAATCATTAGTTACCCACGAACGTATTCAGACAACAGTGCCTAAAGCTAAAGCACTCCGTCGTTATGCTGACCGTCTGATTACATTGGCAAAGAAGGGTACCTTAGCAGCGCGCCGTCAAGCAATTGCAGAGCTCATGATTCGCTTCAATCCGCTCACGCCTAAAGAGCAAAGAGCAGCAAAAGAAGGGAAGACTCATGCGTACAATGACGATCGCTTAGTGATTGCTAAGCTTTTTGATGAGTTAAGCACACGGTTTGCAGAGCGCAAAGGCGGCTATACTCGAATTATTAAGCAAGGATATCGTGTAGGCGATAATGCGCAAACATGTGTTATTGAATATCTTGCCGATTAGTTCCAATCGCTCCACTAGAATTTATCAATCATTTCTAGTGGAGCTTTTTCAATAGCATTCTCTTTTTTATTCGAAGTTCTTTTTCTGATTGTTTTCTTTTTTTATAGATCCCATGTATGATCGATATCACCCGATTGATCATCGATATGTCTTCAATATTTTCACAAACCGCTAATAGACCAAAAAAAGATGAAAACAGGTTCTTATAATAAATGAGATGATGTGTTAAAAAATTGGATCGTTCTTTTTCTTTTTTTTTCCTTCCATCCTTTGCCAACCCCATGCATCCCTTATCAATTTGCATGATTTTTCGTGATGAAGCCCCCTATTTGAAAGAATGGATTGAATTTCATCGTTTGGCAGGAGTCGATCATTTTGATTTATGCAATCACAGAAATCAGGATAATTATCTAGACGTGTTAACCCCTTATATGAAAAAGGGAGTTGTAGAGTTAACCGAAATGGGGGGGGTGATGTTGATGAGGATGTTGAGCATTTTAATCGTCTGCAGATCAATTTTTACAATCAGATTTTACAACAAAAAAAAGAAAGTGAATGGATTGCTTTTTTGGATTCGGATGAATATCTGGTTCCCACTACCACCAACCAAGTCGTTGATGTTCTTGATGAATTCACATCCTTTGGCGGTCTTGTTGTGAATGGGCAAATGTTTGGAACGTCGCATGTGGAGAAACTGCGATCAGATTAACTGATGATAGAACAGTTTGTCCGATCTGCATCGGGTCACTTAGTTGAAGAGAACCGGACCATTAAAACGATTTTACAACCTCAAAAGGTTGTCGGGTTTGAGTTTGATCCTCATGCACCCACTTACTGTCCGGGTTTTTTTTCAGGTTAATTCAGATAAAATCCATTTTAAAGGCGCTTTTAGCCCTTATGTCCAAGTGAATAAACTCCAAATCAATCACTATTGGACAAGAGATGAACATTATTTTTTTGAATCATAAAATTCCAAGAAGAGTAGGGGTGTTTGGGTGGTCTGTAGAAGGGATAAAGACTATAGCAGAAATATACAATCAAGACGTAGACCTCACAATTTACCGCTTTGTTCCTAAATTGCGTAAAAGAATGGGTTTATCTTGAGCATTTATTTCATTTCTTGCATAAGGGCTTAGGGCGTGTCATCAACTGCTAATCGCCTCTATTCAAGATGATTTCTCAAGCGGGTGGTCACATCGCTTGGGAAGAACTTGAATAAAGTTTATTATCAATTGATGACATACCCTAGATCAAACGGAGATCATATGACAATTAATATTGCAATTAATGGTTTTGGAAGAATTGGACGATTAGTCTGTCGCTTAGCGCTTCTTCACTCAGATATTAACCTTGTCGCCGTTAATGATTTAGTTCCAGCAGATAATTTAGCCTATTTGCTTAAATACGATTCCACTCATGGGCGTTTTGACAAAAATATCTTGTCCGAAGAGTCGGCTATTATCGTTGAGGGTAAAAAAATTTGTGTTTTTTCAGAAAAAGATCCCTTAAAATTACCCTGGAAAGATTTAAATATCGATTATGTCATAGAGTCAACAGGTTTTTTTACAAAGTCTGAAGAAGCGGCTAAACATTTGACTGCCGGTGCTAAACGAGTGATTATCACGGCTCCTGCAAAAGGGGATATTCCGACTTTTGTTATGGGTGTTAATGAGAACACATTTGATCCTGAACAAGATTTTATTGTGTCTAATGCCTCTTGCACGACAAATTGTTTGGCTCCTATTACTAAAGTTCTATTAGATTGTTTTGGAATTGAGGAGGGATTGATGACGACAATTCACTCTATTACAGCCTCTCAACCAACTGTAGATGGTCCTTCAAAAAAAGATTGGAGGGGAGGGCGTGGAGCGTCTCAAAATATTATTCCTTCTTCAACTGGTGCAGCAAAGGCTGTCGCTCTTTGCATCCCGGAAGTTGAGGGGAAATTGACTGGGATGGCATTTCGTGTTCCTACGGCAGATGTCTCAGCTGTTGACTTGACTATCCGTCTCACTAAACCCACGACTTATCAAGACATTTGCCAGTCGATGAAAACTGCCTCAGAAGGATCTATGCTAGGGATCCTCGCCTATTGTGATGAACAAGTTGTCTCTTCTGATTTTATCGGGAGCACCTATTCGGCTATTTTTGATCGGGATGCTGGAATTGGGCTTAATTCTCAGTTCTTCAAAATCATTGCTTGGTATGATAATGAGATGGGATACTCGGCTCGAGTCGTTGACTTGATCATTTATATGGCGTCACGCGAAAGGGCAATTGCCATGAAATCAAAAGAGGTGTAGACTGGAGATGAGTTTTTAGTGTTTACCATGTTCATCTGCCAGCCGGCAAAGTGTTATAACATGGCTGATAATCGACGAATAATAGAACGTAAATCCTTTAAAACTTATCTTTAAAATTTTCTCAAAGATCATCAATGATTTTTAGCAAACTAACCGAAATGCAGCTTTAACCTTGATTTAGTGTTTTTCGCTCTTTATTTTTTACCTTCTCTCACCGAGAGTAACAACAAAACTCAAGTGATTAAATCTGATAAAAGAGGCATTTCTCTAGACGTAAACATTTAACTATGGGATGACATTCAGTGGATTTTACCCGTGAACCTATCATAGAGACGATTATTACTCCAAAAGAGGGGTATAAGCTCGTTATTAGAAGCAGCAAAAGTACAGGTCAGGAAGAGTACTGTGTTGATGCAGTTGAAATGATTGCATTTGGACATTCTCTCTTTTTCCGCTCTTTGGAAAGGCCAAAAGCATTTATTGTTCCGGCCTCGGATTATGAAGTTTTAGAAGTTAGAGAAGCTCGGATGGTTCTCAAAAATGTAGGACTTGACCGCTCAATTAAAATCGGGGGAGGCAAAGAAGCGCATCTTAAACCGTCTCGAGAAGAGGAAAAAGTCGAAAGTGTGACTGAAGATCTTCCTGAGTCAGATGAAACTCAAAGGTCAACTGACGGACAAGAAGACTCTCGCCCTGAAGTTCGTGTCGATAAAAAACGTGATCGTCGCCGCAATTATCGTAAGCGCCGCGGTCGTGAAGATGGAGTAAAGGAAAGCAGCGATTTAACAATCGTTTCTCCTGATAGTGAAAAAGTTGAAGATCCTGTATCTGAACCAAAGATTGATGTTGTATCCGAAGTTGTTCCTGTAGCTCCGATGCCTCTGTCGTCATTATTACAACCCCCTTCTACACTAATATCAGAAACGATTAATCGATATCGCCAAAATGATTTATTTAAAGCGGCTTTTTATTTAACAGAAGAGGATCAATATAAACCGCATGATAAGGTTCAAGAACTCCTAGATGATGAGAATGAAGAAGACCCTCCTCAATTGCAAGAGCCGGATTTTGATTCCGCAACATCCGAAGAAGCAGCCTTGATCATATCTGAGGAAGGAGAAACTCAACAGTTAGATCACCCTTTAGATAGATCTGAACCTATCAATCAATTACCCAAGACTTTTCCTGAAGAAGCTGATTTTAACGGTGTTGAGGAAAAAGATGTTGAGTTGAGTTTGCCCATTTATGCAGAAGAAGAAGATGTCAGCATTCAAGGAGACTTTTTTCAGCCCGATCATCACCTTTCTGATGTAGATCATACAAGGCCTGATTCTCCTGTTAATCAGACAGAAGATGGAGACGAGTCTAAGAAAGATGGACTGGAGAAGATGTAATCCAGATTTTTTACTTGAACTTTTAGAACCTGTTCAAAATCTTTGATCACTCACCTTGCGCAGGGAGAGCTTTCGCTTTAGTGCAAAAATAGTGTTCCCCTTGCGTAAGGTGAGTCATATAGTAAATTGAAAATTAAATAGTTATATCTTCTTTTTGCAACTAAATATTTCTCAAAAAAAAGCATTATCTGTATAATGAATTCATTTAAAATATCAGATGGCAAATAATGACTTCTATTCATAAAGTTCTTTTAGAGATTTTTGACTCCCAATCATTCGATCGATTGGAGCCTTATAAACAAGCAGAAGTTTGGGAAGGATTGGCTCAAAAAGAGCGTATTCTTCTCGCTCGCTTATTAGTCATGCAAGGAGCTGCACAGTTCGCTGAAGGAAGCCAGCAGGCTTTAGAGAGCTTTGAAAATGCGAATAAAGTCTCCTCAAACGCTCCTGAAATTCTTTTTCAACAAGGGATTGTTTTGGCTTCAAATCATCAAAATATTCGTTGCTTAAATTTAGCCTTAGAAGTTCTTGAACGCGCACTGCAACAAGCCCCCTCTTTTTCAGAAGCCCTTTATCTAAGGGCCAAAGTCTTAGTTGATATTGGCTTTTTTGAAAACGATGCTTCTTATTTCATACAGGCAGATCAATGTTTTGAACAGGTCTCAAATTTTTGGAGTCAGGATCAGCAAGAGGGGGAGGTTAAAAATGACTATTTTTGGAAATGGGGATTATGCTTAGCCTCTTTAGGAAGCTTGTCTGGTGAGCCGATAGATTATCATCGAGCGAATGAAAAATTTCGCAAGGCATTGGAGTGCGGTTGTCGAAATCTAAAGTTTTTGATTGATTTTGGCCGCTGCCTCTTAGATTTAGGTTCTTTGGTTGAAATTCCTCAATATTTTTTAGAGGCATCCCGTTTATTTAATCAAGTGATTGATCAGAGTCCAAAACTGTTTGATGGATGGTATTATCGGGCTTGTTCTTTAAAGAGTTTGATCGATTTTAAAGGATATAGCCACTTATATGAACAGGCCGATCTTAGCTTTCTTAAGGCTGTGGAAATCAATCCTGATTGTAGCAGCCTTTGGCTAAAATGGGGGCAGCTTGAAATCACAGCTGGAAAGTTAAAGCACGATGCCCACACACTCGAATTAAGTTTATTGAAATTTGAAAGAGCAAATCAGTTAGACCCTTCTAATCCTCAAATTTTAACCAGCTGGGCAGAAAGTGAGTTGTGTCTTGGTGCACAAGAAGAAAGATTAGATCTGATTCAATCAGCAAAACGAAAAATTTTGAATAGCCTAGAAATGCTACCCGAAGACCCTAGTGCTTGGTACATTTATGGATCTTGCTTAAATGAATTAGGGGGGTATTTTAATGATGAAGAGTGTTATCACCAAGCGATTGAAAAATTTCGATATGGCCTTTCGTTAACTCGTCATCACCCTCTTTTATGGTATGGGTTGGCGCTGGCCTATTTTGCGTTAGGGGAATTAACTGAAGATCAAAGGTTGGTTGAAAAATCGGTTCGTTATTGTGCGCGAGTTGTCGAATCCGGAGGAGAAGGGTTTCCTCAGTTTTGGAATGATTGGGGAGTTGTTCTATTGAAATTAGGGGAAATGACTGAGCAAGCCTCTTACGTTGAAATGTCAATCGAGAAGTTTGAGAAGGCGTTAAAATTACCTCTAGAGAATGTTGAAGGCGAAGATCTTGATCTAGAATGGGTCTATAATTACAGTTGTGCTTATGATCTTCTTGGTGATCTAAAAGAAGAACCTCACCATTTTGAAAAAGCCATTCAAATTTTCACTCAAATTTTGCAGCTTGATCCAGATTATATGATGGCTCGTTATAGTTTAGCGATTGCTTTTTCCCATTTAGGGGATGCCATGGATGATGTTGATTTCTATCAAAAATCTGTTGAGCAGTTTCAGCTTCTAGTGGATCAAGATCCTGAAAATGATATGATTCATCTGGAATATGGGATGGCTTTAACAAGTCTTGGACTTCTGACTCATGATCTTCACCACCCGGAGCGATCAGAATGCTTATACCGTCAAGCCGAGTCCAGTTTAATGCAGGCGGTTTCTTTGGGGAATACTCAAGCTTATTATCAATTGGCGGGTCTATATTCGATTACCAATCACTATCAGCAGGCAATTTATTACTTAGAGCGAGCGCAATCTTGCGATACTTTACCTGGTATTGAAGATCTTATGCATGATGAATGGTTAGAGGGATTGAGGGGAACACCTGCTTTTCGTCAATTCATTCAAGGTCTTTCGACTCGGCAATCGACAGATGATAAATAGCTTGAAAACAGATTTTCATTCATCTTTTTATTGTATGGTCAATCATCTGTTGCAGAATGTGGAGGGAGTATAGAACCGATTCAATAGACTTCTTCGGAAACTTCATTTACTTGCTAAAACCGCCATTTTTGGCATTTTTTTGTAAAATTTTTCGACCGTATGCACGCATACGCTCTCAAAATTTTCAAAACAATCTGCTCAAAAAGAGCAATTTTTTCAAGCAAAGCAAGTTTCCGAAGAGGTCTAATATAACAAGCGAAAAAATAGTGTGCTGTCACTCTAAATGCTCTTGTTTTATACTGGATATAGATCAAGCCTATCAAGTCGTTGCATTTCTAACGAATTTTTATAAGGTGTTTATAGGAAATATCAAGATTGCATCAGATACAGCTTCAACTTGTTTTCCACATTCTTGAATTTTTCCGCATGGTTGATTGATCACAACGCCATCAATAACCATTGTTGATGAGCCGCCTCCATCTAGATTGAGTGCTTCGACGCAGCCAAGCTCAACCATCAATTCAGCCAATTCTTTCATTGTCATTCCACCGAGAAAGCCGTAAAAACGACCATCAACGACGACAAATATCCATTCACCACTATCTCTTATACCCACCGCTGTTCTCGGATGCTTCTTAACAAGAAATGACTCGAGAGTTTGCTCAGAGCTATAATCTTGAATTATATTTCCTTTACTCACTAATACAGGTGTTCCGCCAACAATATGTTCGAGATGTTTCCACTCCTCAGGAGTTGTGTTAGGAGGTATAGACATTGGAATCACTTCTATCTCATTTTCATTAGGACAATCATTGAGTGGATAATTTGTTAATATTCTATCAATTAAAACGTGATGATGATTGATTGACCATCCTATAGCCCCTCTTGGTTTGATCGGTGTTCCGTACCAATCATGATTTATTTTTAGAATTCCGGCAGGGCTTCCATTTGGTTTCCAAAATCCTCCATTAATCGCAGCTACTGCTCCATAATGTTTTGCAAGAGTCATTACAGTTTCTCTGTCAATATCATTTCCAGAAGCTTTGACAGGCATAATAATATTTTCATTGGGATCAACTGTGAGAACATGAACCGATGTAAAACATCCGCTAGAAAAATATTCATAGGAAATTCCATTCACATCCAATCGAATACAAGCAATCAATAAAAAAATAATGGATGTTTTAGACATCCTGTATTTAAACATAGACCGCCTCAAAAAAAAATTAAGCATAATAGGTATTCGGTATAAGATAAGAAGCTTATCCTAGTTAAGCGACGATTTCAAGAAATCCATGTCATATGAGAGTAAGCCCTAATCCGACATCAAAACATGAACTAAAATCGGAGCAGGCGAAAGAGATTTGGATGACGATTCAATCTAATCGCAGGAATTCACAATTGCGAGTTGATGAATGACGATCGAGATCAAAAGACCAGAAAAACGGGTCCTATTAGATCATGAGAAATTGACTGTATATCACAAGGAGGAATAAAATTTGTGATTATGAACCAAGGTTGTTTTCAAATCGGGAATGGCTGGATTGAAGGTGATTTTCAGCTGGACTTCAGTCACATCTCTTTCGTCGTATTCATCTAATAGAATGAAAGAGATGTGAATCAAGACTAACTAAGAATCACTGCAATCGAGGTCATTGCCGATTTGAAAAGAGGTTTTTACAATTGAACCAAATAACACTCCGGCTCGTTCGCGTTGAGTTATGCTTTGCCTCCAGCTCTCTTGCGCTCGTTTTCTGTGAGGTAGCGCTTACGCATTCGAATGGAATCTGGAGTCACTTCAATTAATTCATCATCTTGGATGTAATCAATGGCTTGTTCAAGTGTAAAACGGCGTGGCGGGGTCAGGATGATATTTTCATCACTTCCTGAGGCTCGAACGTTTGTGAGTTGTTTTCCTTTTGTCACATTGATGATTAAATCGTTGTCACGGCTATTTTCTCCAACAATCATCCCTTCATAGACTTCATCTCCTGGAGAAACGAATAAGACGCCGCGATCTTGCAGGTTAAAGCAGGCGTAGCCGTTTGTTTTGCCTGGGCCAATCGAAATGAGAACTCCTTTCGTACGACCCGGAATCGTCCCTTTCCAAGGGGCAAATTGCTCGAAAACAGAGGTCAAAATGCCTAGTCCACGAGTCGCTGTCAAGAATTCATTGCGATATCCCATCAATCCTCGTGTTGGAATGAGAAAGTCGATAGAGGTGATCCCATGCTCATCGGTGTCGAGTAGCTGCATCTCTCCACGACGGCGTGAAAGCTCTTCGATAATTGAACCTGAATATTCTTGAGGGACTTCAATATGGACTCTCTCGATAGGTTCGAGCTTAACTCCTCCTTCTTCTTTAATGATAACCCGAGGAGTTGAAACGCTGAATTCATACTGCTCGCGACGCATTGCTTCAATCAAAACCGCCAAGTGCAATTCTCCTCGGCCTGAAACAGTGATTTTATCTTGATCCGCTTGGTCGTCAATTCGCAAAGAGATATTGGCTCGTTTTTCCTTTTCAAGACGCTCTCGAATTTTGTTCATCGTGACGTGTTTGCCGCTTTTTCCTACAAAAGGACTATTATTCACTGTGATGTCAATGGAGACTGTTGGTTCGTCTAACTTAATTCGGGGGAGGTGAACGATTTTCTTAGGGTCGCAAATCGTGTCTCCAATCGTCACTTCAGGAATCCCTGACAAAATCACAATATCGCCCACGCCAGCTTCTTCCATCTCGACTTTTTCTAGTCCCAAATGCCCCTCAATACGATTGATGGTCGCTCTGATTTCTTTTCCTGTCTCATCAATATGGATGACTGATTGCCCTTTTTTGATTGTCCCTTCCATGATTCGTCCGCATGCTTGCCGTCCTACGTAGTCATCATATGCAATTGTTGAAACATGCATGAGGAAAGGATTCTCAAGGCTTCCTTTTGGGGCATGAACAGCATAGGTAATTAATTCAAAAAGGGGCCGCATATCTTTGCGTATATCATCAGGGTGGTGAAGGGCAAACCCCGAAAGGCCCGAGGCATAACAGTAGCGGAAATCTAATTGATCATCAGTGGCTCCAAGCTCAGAAAATAAATCGAACGTAAGATCTAATACACGATCTGGATTTGCATGAGGACGGTCAATCTTATTGAGCACCACGATCGGTTTTAGTCCCATTTTCAATGATTTTGAAAGAACAAAACGCGTTTGAGGCATTGGCCCTTCTTGGGCGTCGACTAACAGAAGAACAGAATCAACCATTCCTAAAATCCGTTCCACTTCGCCTGAAAAATCAGCATGCCCCGGAGTGTCAATGATGTTGATTTTAAAATCATCAAAGTAGACAGAGGTGTGTTTAGCAAAAATGGTGATCCCGCGCTCTTGCTCCTGATCGTAAGAGTCCATCATCCGTTCCCGAGTCTGTTGATTATCTCGGAAAAGATTTGACTGCTTTAAAAGGGCGTCGAGGAGGGTTGTTTTTCCATGATCGATGTGGGCAATAATGGCAATGTTTCTAATTTTATCTGGAGAATACATGGGGTAGATCTTCTGTTAAATTTTAAGGTTAAAATTATTGAGTGAATAACAAAATAATAAACAGAAGTTTTATAAAAATCAAGCAATAAAAGGGGAAAGCGAATCAACCTTTTTCGTTAAAATTTTAGTGAAACAGGCGAGTTAATCACTCACGTTTGGCTTCAGGGCAAATCGCACTAACGGTGCGTAAGGAGAGGGAGTCAATGCGAAATTTTTGATTGAATAATAGGGTTTAAATTGTTAACCTCCTCGCAGAATGTTTCTAACAGGTTCTTAATTAAGGATTCGATGTGGAATTAGAAAAAACGGAAGAGAGTGAACATCTGGATGAAGGGATCGTTTCCGGAAATCTTATGGACTCAAAAACGAGCCAGCTTGATGATGTTTTAAATATGAAGCTCGAAGATGCCTTCCACAAGCCCACATCTCAATTCATGCTCCATGATGTTGCAAAAATAGCGAGCGAGCACGACCCCATTGACCTCGCTTATGCCGTGACTCGACTTCCGCCTCACTCACGTGTTGTGGTGTATGAAAATCTTCCTGATTTGAATGCCAAGATTATTTTTATGGCAAATACGGGGAGTAATACCCGTTCTGCTATTTTCCCTCAAATTGATGACCGTGAGATTAAAGCGCTCCTTGAGCAGATGCCGCCGGACGAAGCTGCTTGGCTTTTAGACGATATGTCCGACCGTCGATTGAAGCGTGTCCTTGAGATTTTAGAGCCTAAGAAAGCAGCCAGAATTCGAGAGCTATATAAGCATGATCGCCATAGCGCCGGTCGTTTAATGACAAATGAATTTTTTGCTTTTCATATGAATACGGCAATTGGGGAAGTTGCCGCTATTATTCGAGATAATCCTGGAATTGACCTAACCCGCCGTATTTTTGTGTTGAATGATTCTAACGAATTGGTCGGGTTTGTTCCCGGAAGAAATTTAATTATTAATCCTCCCTATATTCCGATTAAACAGGTGATGCGCCCGATTTTACATAAAATTCAAGCAGATACCTCTCGCGATGAAGTTGTTGATTTGGTTGAGCGTTATAAAATCCCAGCTTTACCTGTTGTTGATGAGCAAGATCTCCTTATTGGAGTGATTACCTATGAAAGAGTCGTGGAGGCAATGGAGGATATTGCAGATGAAACAATTGCGAGTTTTGCAGGAACAGCTGAAGATTTAAGTGAGCACGAGCCAATTTTTAAGCGTTTTTTATGGCGTGCTCCTTGGCTGATTGTCACCCTTTGCGCGGGGCTTGTCACAGCTGCTGTTTTGTCTCACTTTAAAGATCGAGGCTGGTTTACTTTCGTTGCATTATTTGTCCCTCTTATTGCCGGAATGTCAGGGAATGTCGGGATTCAGTGTAGTACCATTTTGGTGAGGGGGATGTCAACCGGAGAGCTATCTTATGGTTCCCGTCGAAAAGCTGTGATCAGTGAGTTAAGCATTGGAGTCCTCATTGGGATTGTGTTCGGGCTTCTGTGCGGCGCTTTTGTCTATGCACTTAATCGATTAGAGATCCACTATCTGGGGTCAGATCCTCTGATTTTAGGGGTCATTGTGAGTTGTGGATTACTTGGCGCCTGTTTAATGGCGACTTTATTAGGGACATTGTCCCCCTTCTTTTTTGCCCGTTTCCGGATAGATCCGGCGGTTGCTTCAGGTCCTATCGTCACCGCCTTCAATGACGTGTTGTCCACTTTGATGTATATCTTAATCGCAAAAGTGATTAGCTCATTTTTTCTCAGCTAGAGTTTTTTTACTTGTTGAAAGAGCTCTCATCTGTAATCGATAACTCTCACTTTACGCACAAATCGCGCTCCCGGTGCGTAAGGTGAGGTAATGTGTATCATTCCTGATCCTCTACTTGACTTGATCAACGGATCCTTTATGAATTTTATCTCGATGATCATTAAGTTCATGTTGTCTGCGAGAACATGTTTGAGATCTTGTATTTCTTGAGGTACCCAATGTTACATCGGATTGAGTAAAAGAGGGGACTTGTCTCATTGTTTCAGCGCTCGTTCTTGATCCCGGGCGTTGTCTAGCGGGAGTTTCCCTTCTGATTGTTGAATCTCTCTCACGTCTTTCAGTGTATCTTGAAGCTGTCGATGCCCTTGCGTTTTCAACGGGTTTAGTGGGATTGAATGTTGAGGTCATCTGAGTGGTTCTGCTGAGTCTCAATCTATCGGATCTATCGCGCGGGACGGTGTAGGTGAAAGGTTCTTTTTCTAGTTTTAAATCACAGTAGTCTCTCTCTAAAAGAGAGCAAAAGCTCGCCTGATGTGGATCAATCACAAAAGAAATCTGATCGATGTTTTGCTTTTGTGCAAAATTGAAAAATTTAATCACGAGTGCTTGAATAACATCTGTTTTTAAATGATTTGAGGCGTTAATGAATTTTAGTTCAGAAATCGTCAAATCCTTATCGTTTTGTTTTTGTTCCCAAATGATGATTCCTGCCGGCATTTCCCTGATTAGCACAATTTCATAGCGCGATTTATTTTGATTGATTTTGTCTTGAATAGAGCTCTCTCCCTCTTCAATGGCATGTTTTACTGCTTCTTGGAAAAGTCGAACTAATGAATCAAAATGATCTGGGTGCTTCTCTAGATTTTTGAATTCTATGGATGAAGTCTGGATGATAGATTGTACTTGATATGTCATTATTATAATTTCCTGGAGTTTGTTTTTCTTGAAATTAAATTAAAAAATAGCATGTTTAAATTCATAAAAAAAATTTTAAAAAATAAAGGGTCGTTAAATCGCGTATTATGTATGAATTAATATTTATATAAAAGAGAAAAATATTTTGTCTCAGAATTTAGTGATACGTTTAGTGAAAAACAATTGAATTTTCAATCTCGTTGATTGATTTAAGTCATCTATTGATGCCTAAATGAATAATAAACACTTTTCATATTGATAAAAAATAAATTAGCATTGATTTAGTTTTACTATAAACTATTTTTTTTGTTATAATTATTCTAGATGACTCGTTTTTATACTGGGGGTCTTATGGGGCGCGATATCATTTCAAATGAATCGAAAGAAAAGATGTTTTATTTTTTAATAAAAAATGAAATAGAAGAGATGATTGATGTAAAACTTCACTCTCTTTATCAGAAAAATCCCGTTGAAACCATCAATGTAAAAAAAATTGAGGAGGAGTGTAAAAATCAATTTTTTGATCAGTTGGGGGAGATCTTAGAGAAATCGGTGAAGGCTTGTACAGAATTTTATGAAGTGTTGAAGCTGGATGATCCCGACTTATTTGATAGCCTTCAAGGAGAATTTAAAGCAATAGCAAGAAATGTTGCAACTTGCAGATCGATTCATGATTTAACTCAGCTGAAACACCTCTCTTTTTCAGAGAAGGATGAGAACATCATTTATGCGATGGGATTAAAACATTTCAAGGAAGAGCAGTTAGATAAAGCTTATCTTTATTTTTCATTTCTTACTTTAATTGATGCAGAAAATGCGCACATATGGCTAGCAAGAGGAATGGTTGAACAAAATCTTGGCCGCTATCAAGAAGCATTAAGTTCTTATTCTTCTTCTGCTTCACTAGCTCCTGAAAATTTAATCGTTTATTTTCAAATCATCGATACCTTGCTTCTGATGAAACATCATGATGAAGCCAAACGTGTTTATGAGACCTTTATGCAGGAAGTTGACCCTGAACTCTATTCGCATCATTCATTGATGATTTCGAAATTGGAAAAGGTTCGGTCTTATTTGAATCAATCTGCTTCAACAGCTGTCATCGTTTAAATCATGAATCTATTAAAAAGTATAAAGAGAGGATTGTATGAATGTGCAAAGGTTTGATAGTCGTTCAATCGACGCTTCGGTCTTTCTTGAGCAAGCAAAATCACTTGGCGATGCCGCACAATTAGTGCTAGATCTTAAAGCTAACGTTGAATGGCTACAAGAGAGTGTTAATGGGACTGTTCATGGGGTTCGGGAGACCGTTAAGAGTGCAGGTGAATTAAAGGTTGTCACCCATTTATCCAATCCGATGTCTGCAGCTAGGTTAGAAAAGGGAGTGTTAGGGACTTTGAAAGCGTTGATGACCTTATCTTATTTTGGAACAATTTGGGTGCCGGCTCAAGTGATCTGTAGCATCCTGGGATTTGGGATTGCCGCTAAAGGAATGGCTGAAGATGGAAGCCGATTTTTAGTGGCTGTGTCCGCGATGGATTTAAAAAAAATGAGCTATTCCGGAGATATTGAAAGAGGGTTTAGCTTAATGGTAAGACCTTCTGCGTGGTTGATAAATTTGGCGGCATTAAGTTTGGATGATATGAAGCAGGCCATGACAGGCCAAATGAATGCGACAGACACAAACAAGGGATTGTCGATGCAAGCTCTTGCTGAAGAATTGGAAGCGGGGGTTTCATCAGCCTTTCATCTCGGAAGTCGTTCAAAGGTGGGAGCTATCGAAAAAATTGCCTCAACTGTATGTAAATCAATCACTGTTGGAACCTTTGTCTTAAATTGGTGGGTGCCTTCTCAAGTTGTCTCTGGAATCGTTGGGTTGGGTGTTGCAGGAGCCTCTTACATAAAGGGAGGCAACACACAACATGGATTAAACGCGGCTTCTGGGCCCACGCAAATTGTGGGAGCTTATATCAAATCGATTTACAGGGATTATCAGGCGTTTATGACCTAAGACCCTGTGTGGAATCTTTGAACACCTGTCTTCATATGAAGACAGGTGTTGAACATTTCCTCAAGATCTATTTTTCGATATTCAGAATGTAATCGGTCTCCTCAAAATCTTTTTCATCATAATTTTTTAGAGAGTTGAGGTACCATTCACTGTTTTCAATAAATAAATCGGCGGCAATCGCTTCAGCGAGTCTTGTGGCCCCGATGCTGATTGCCGGAATATCTGCACTCAGTAGTCCATGACTTAATGTGGAGGCATAATTAAAGCAATAGAGATGTTTTAAATAAGGAGCGTTTCCCGTTTGTTTGGGTAGAAATTCAAAAGAGGGGCCAAGGTAAGGAAAAGCCGCCATCTTTGGGTGTTGATTGACCATCTCCTGAGGCAAGCGGTCTTTCCAAAGGGCGATGTCATCGATCACATGACGCAATTCGGGTTCTTGATATCCGTTGATTTCATATCCTGTTCCCAAGATTAAAAAATCATAGCAAAGAGCTCCTTGATTCGTTTCGAGAATCACTTCAGTTCCATCAAACATGATCTGCTTAATCTCTCGATTAGCTAAGACTCTTAAATTGCTAAACCCCTCCACCCTTTTGATCGATTCAATAGGAGGCGGGATTGGAGCGTCAAATGCTTCAGACATAAACTCCCATCGTTTTTGATCGCTGAGTTTGAAGAAAGCGTGGTTAAACCCATTAAACGGAAGCCCTGCAAATTTATTGATGCTGCCAATCTTTTCCCGCCTCATGATGAGATCAACCTTTTTGGCTCCAGCCTCTAATGCAGTGGCGGCTGCATCGAAAGAAGAGGCCCCTACTCCAATAATCCCGATCGAACAATCGTGTAGAGATTTAAAATCAATACGATCCATTGTGTGTGCGCAAATGGATTGGGGAAGATGTTTGGCAAATTCGGGGATATAAGGGCCGCCAAATCCATCTCTTCCTGTTGCAAGCACCACTTTTCGAGCTGTTATCACCAAGGGTTCGCCCTTTTTTAGGAAGTGGAGCTCAAACCCCTCTTTTTGTGGAATAAGGTCTGTTAAAACGCAGTCATTTTCCACTGGAAGTTGTAAAGCTTCGCGATACCACTTGAGATAGTCCATCCATAATGCATTAGGGATTTTTTCGATCTGTCTCCACGATTCAGCACCAAAGAGAGCCTCGTACCAAGCATGGAATGTTAGGTGAGGAATCCCAAGAGCTGGTCCCATGATCTCTTTGTATGATCGAAGTGTCTTCATCCTCGCGTAAGTGATCCAAGGCCCTTCGAATCCAGGGGGATTTTGATCAAATAGTTTGAGATTAAATATCCCTTCTTTCAAAAGAGCTGTCGCTGCACTCAACCCTCCCATCCCGGCTCCTATAATCACGACATCATAAACAGGATCCGGAATGGGTCTATTTTGCCCTTTTATCCAATCATAAGGAGGAAAATTGAGTAAAAGGAGATCGCGAATTAATGCAAGATCTTCTTTTTTTGCATGTTTGAAATCAGTCGGCAGTTCGTAAGCCCGAAGGTGAGAGGGGGCCAGACGAAGGAATAAACTCAAAAGACAAAGTAAAATCAAATTCCGGTGAGCATTGAGACGATATGTCATAACATTTCCTTGGGTATTGATGAAAAATTTTGCTTTGAATTGCGTGACAGTCAGAGAAACTGTAACCAAATCACTGATTCTATACAAATTTTTTAATTTACTGAAATTTTTGATTTTTCTTGTTTTAAATCAACTATTTTAACGAAAATTATTGTTTCATTTTAGTTATAAATGGTTTCGTTATGAATAATTTTTTGATTTTTTTTATTCCTTATTTATTTTTATTTTTCTTATTTTTTAAAGGATTGAGTGGGGAATCCTTTAAAATTGTTGGATATTATCCAGATTGGGCAATCTATCGACAACCGGCTTTTTATCCAAAAGATATTAATCCGCATTTACTGACTCATATTAATTACGCCTTTATCAAGGTTGATTCTCACGGCAAGCTTATTCTATTTGATCCTTGGGCAGATGTTGATCACCGCCATGATTGGAATAGCTTTAAACCGTATTGGGGTAATTTTTTACAACTCAAGGAATTAAAAGAAAAAAATCCTCATCTCAAGACACTTTTTTCTGTCGGTGGTTGGACTCTTTCCGATCCTTTTTCAGAGATGGCAAGAAACCCCGCGTCACGTCAAAATTTTATTCGTCAATGTTTGATGTTTTGTGAGAAATATGGATTTGATGGGATTGATATTGATTGGGAATATCCCGGCTATGTTGAACATAAAGGATGCCCCGAAGACAAAGATCATTTTACTCAACTTTTAAAAGAATTGCATCATGCTGCAAAAGAACACTCTCCCCCTCTTTTAGTCACGATTGCCGCTCCTGCAGGGCCGCATCATTATCGTCATATGGAAGTGGACGTCATCCATCATTATCTTGACTGGATCAATTTGATGGGATATGACTTCCATGGTCCATGGGGTGGCAGTGAAGATGCGATCACTAATCATCATTCACCTTTACATCGAACAGAGAAAGGAGATCCATTATTTAATGTTGAGAGTGCAGTCAATTATTATCTTCTTCAAGGAGTTCCTTCAGAGAAGCTTGTCTTAGGAATGCCTTTATATGGACGCTCTTTTGCTCGTGCTGATGGACTTTATGGTAAACATCAGGGGGCTGGAAAGGGAACAACGGATGAGGCGGGTTTACGTTTTTTTTCAGATATTAAAGATCATTTGCTTCCACATTATCTTCGTTTTTGGGACAGCGACGCAAAAGTTCCCTACCTCTATCACCCAGGAACGGGGGAATTTATTACTTACGATGATGAAGAATCGTTGGCAATCAAATGCGAATTTATTCGCAATTGCCGCCTGGGCGGAGCAATGGTATGGGAATTGGGTCTGGATACTTTTCCTCGATGGGACGCGATGAAAACGATTTATCAAACATTGAATGAATAGAGGGCATCTAATCGACTCTCTTAGAGCGATAAAAATGACTCAAAAGAGCTGCAGCAATAAATAAACCCTCTGCGATGATAAAGGCATAGTAGTAGTGCTCGCCTCCTGATCCAAAACCGTAGCTATGCAGTCCTGAGCCTAAAATATAATTGACGCCATACCAAGTGAAGCTGATGGCGATCAATCCACCCACTGCCCCTATAGCTAATCCAAAAGAGGCGATTCGATGAAAACGGTAAGCGTGAATCCATATCAGATAAAAACAACTCGAAATAAAAGCCCACGATTCTTTAGGATCCCAATCCCAAAAGCGTCCCCAGCTTTCAGCTGCCCAAATTCCCCCTAGAATCGTTCCGGCAATCAGCATTGCTGTTCCTGTATATAGCGTTTGAAGGATTATCCCCGATAGCTGCTTCATTGTGTTGTTTTCCACCTGATAAATCATGAACAATCCAAGGTAAAAATGGCCAAGAATTGCCCCAAAAATAAACATACCATAGCTTCCCACAACTAATAAGACGTGAATCAGCAGCCAAAATTGAGAATCAAGCACCGCTTGTACTTGATCTAAATTTTGATTGAGATCTGTGACCTCTAAAATGATTAAAAGTCCGATCGATGTTAAGCTAGCAGCAAGCAGTGCCAGAGTGTTTTGACGAAAAAGAGGAAAGAGAAGAGCTGCGCATGCAGCGACCCAAGGAACATAAATAACTGTTTCAAACATATTTGAAACAGGAGGCCTTTGCAGGATATAAGAGCGCATGACAAGTAAGAGTGTATGGCAAGCAACTGCAAAACAAATTGTTGCGATAGCAAGGCGGTGTCCCCTCGGCCATATTTTTCTCAAGGAGAGCAGGAGTAAACTCGCTCCGATTCCATAAATCAAAATCAAGAAGGCAATCCAAGGGTATCGAACATAAAGCGTTTCAACTCTTAGTTGGTTTAAGGAGGGATAGTGCAATTGTTTTCCATGCACTTGTTGAATCACTGAACCAGCTAAATGTTGATAGGCATTTGCAAGGTGTTCTGATAAGAGGTTTTCTGCAGATTCTATCTCGTTTTGATCAAGTAAACTGAAAGCTTTTTCCAGATTAACATAAGCTTGACGAATTGCATCAAAGTGTTCATCGGAATAGAGGGTAAAATTTCCGACTAACTTGAATTGTTGTGACGTTTGATCATATGCTTTTATTTTTAAGGCTTTAAGGGGAAGCCAATCTCCTTCTTTGTAACGACTTGGCAGCATTTTAAATAGTTGGCTCGATTGTTCGAGCCGTTTGGCAAGAGGAAATTCTTGTTCGATTAGACGGGCGATCTCTTTTGCTCCTCTCCCTTTTGTTTTGAGTGCATTCCCTTTATTGAGGAGCTCTTCCTCCATTGGTGAATTTATTCCATGTAATTGCTCAAAATCTTTTAAATCAGTCAGAAGATGCGACCACTCCTCTTTCAATTTTTTATTTTCAACAGGAGGTACCTCAGATTGAGGATCTAGAATATGAGATAGCTGGCGATAGCTGAAACGGTCTTGTTTGAGAGGAACGCCCGCCATTTTTTTTAATTCTGCCGATCCAATCCAAAACAAAGGGGATTCTTTAAAGGGAGCGTGTCCTAGGATTTCGAGAGACCACAAGAATTGGGAGGCAGACTTCGATGTTGTGTAGAAACTTGTCAAGTCGCCGTTTTTTAAAGCAGAGGCGTGGTAATGTTCGTAGAGCCAAAGATGGGTATAGGCTTCAAGAGATCTGTAACGACCTTTATAGAGGACGGGAACATCATATTCTTCACTTTTAATATAAGGAGAGGAAAAGAGGGAAAAAAGGAAAATGAAACAAAAAAAAGAAGAGTTCAAACCTTTATAATAGATAGCCTGATGCATGTCGAGTCTTTAGTTGAGTCAAGGAATTTGAGTACGATAAGGGATAAGGTTCACGAAAATCAATCAAAATGGATGAGAGCTATTTTTTTATTCCGGGAAGGTGTCCATGATTATTTTAAAGCAGTTTTTTAGCCCAAAATAGAAGGATTGTCCCTAAAAAGACCAGAAAAGCTCCCGGATAAGTCAACAAGTATTTCGTTGGATCGTAATTAACAGCTAATTGAATGCGCTTGAGTGTTCCATCAACAGAAGTTCCGATTCCAGCTAAGTAAAAACGATATCCCTCCCACGTTTCATACACTTGATTCATGCTTAATGTATGCTCGATAGGCTCTTTTCCCTTTTCTAAAATTAGGACATCACTTTCATAGCTATACACTTGCTGAGACTGAGGATAGAAAATTTGACGTGCTTGCCGTAACCGAATCCGATAGGGCAATTCTACGAGATTGGGTTGAAAACGGATGAGATAGCGACCATTGAAAATTGGCCATTTTAATCCCCTTGTTGATGGATCGTAGATTAATGCTATCGTTTCCTTCTTTTCTCCTTCTTCTAACTGTAAAACAATTCCCGGGCGCTGATCTTCTGGTCTCAATGGAGCCTCCATTGGCATGATTCGGTAAGAAAGAGGAGTCTCGAATGTCATCATTTTTTCAAATTTCGCAGTGTGATTGAGACTCTTCCAATAGGCCTCTAGATCATCAAATGTTTCTTTTTCGTTTGTCCGATAAGGAAAAAGGGAGCGGTAATCAATTCCGTAGTTTCTAAAATAGGCGGAAAGCAAGGTTCCTTTTTCTAGATCGGAGGGGGATTGCGACACAATAGGGGGGGGGAAATATCTCGATAAAGCGTGCGCTTGCATGGCGATCAAATTAAGAAAAGAAGAGGCTTGAGTATTTTTACCTTGCTTAATTTCCTCTGTTAACGGCCACCGATGACGTTCTAGAACATGTAAAAGGTCTTCTCCCTCTCTCCAAGATTGCTCTAATTGCTCCATCAATTTAATGGTCCATTCACTTGCCTGCCGATCGTGCTCAGGAACATTTTCCCAAGAGAATTGATTCAACACTTGTTTAATCTGGTTGGGGATCGATTGTGTTGGTTGATAAAGGAATTCAGGATGGGCATTCCAATCATGTAAAAATTGAACAAACGTTGAACAAAAGTCCACTCCGGCTTTTTCGCAAGCCTCCTTTAAAAACTGTAAAGGGGGGGATAAGGGAGGGTTTTCAAGTAAAGCGTCCTTTAATTGCTTCGATAATTGGTAGGCCTCGGCCTTTTCTTTATCTTCCCGGCTACAGCCAAACGAAGCAATAGGCATCTGAGTATGCACTCCATATCCCCTAAATCCATTGTCATAGGCGATTAAAGAGGATAATTCAGAGGAGTTAAAGTTTTCATGGTAAAGACGCCCGTGGGTGTCAAATAGGGTGAAAAATGTCTCTTTCCCCTCATCCGTGACTAAGCAGATGTAGGGGTGCGCTCGCTTAAGGTCGACTGTAAAAAAAGGTTCGATTGATCGATCTGATATGGGTTGCAACACGAGCGAATTTTGCCCTTTAAGAGCGATTTTCCATTTTTCTTTTTTTCGATGATCTCGATCCACCCATTCAAGGTTTAAAGTGGGCAATCCATCGGCTTCGAAAATCGGCAGATCAAGAGTGATGGCGAGATTCCCTCCTTCGAATGAAAAAGGATGAAGAAGAGCCTCTTCTAAAGAGAGGCTTAACCTTTGCCCTTTTTCTCCTTTTCCTTTTAGCTCTAGTTTTAGAGTTTGCCCATAGGCTTGCTCAATTGCCTTCTTTATGTTTGGCGTTCGAATTGCGACGATTAACCACTGTTGAAAATGGTTGGAGAGAGGGGAAGAATAAGTGGATGCCTCGGGGAATGGCTCTGATTCTTTCCAATTTTCAACTGCAATAGGGGGAAATCCGGCAATATAGGCGGTGGAATCTTTGATCCACGTCTGTAATTGCTCCTTCACATGTGGAGAGTATCCGATCAATTTACATTTCAGATCAGGAAGATAAAAAGGGGAGGAGAGGCTAGGGCGCAAGGATTGAAAGGCAATTAAATGCTTACGGTGCCGATCCTCTCCTTTTTTTTCAATCAACAGAGCATGAGAATTGGGGAGCAGCAGATGTTGGTTTCCCCCTCCTTCCCAAACCGATAATTGCCCCTGCAAGCCGAATCGGTTTTTCACCATCGTTCCTCCAATTATCATCAAAAGACCTAAATGAGTGATGAGAAATGGGAAATGTTTGCGTTTAAAAGGCCATCTGCGAAGAGCTGAGAAAAGAATATTCACAAAAAAAAGAGAAAGTAAAACAAAGAAGAGGGGATGCTCATATGTCCAATGTGCAGCAAGTTGGTGGGAATCGGTTTTACTCTCAATAAAAGTGCCTCCAATGACGGAAATGGCTGCAATTGCAATCAGAGTAATGGCTAAGTGAATGCCCCCTAAAAAGTGGAAACAGGATCTTATCATGTTATTCATGGCAGTGCCGGGAGTTCATCAATCAATTCGAAGCTATGTGCAAAAGCGATGATGTCTGATCGATGTATTTTCATTAATTTGGGAGGGCCGCTTGCTTTAATTGTGTAGTCAGCCCTCTTATATGCATTGAGTCCATCATCCTCTTGCTGTAATTGTCGTGCGTAGGAGGGGGCCAACTGCATGCTCCATCCAATAACTGTGATGGGGGTTTTTTCGATGATTCCCTCTCCCTCAAAAAATAATCCATGAAATCCCCCATGCGCCTCTTTTGTGGTTACGGTTGTAATCGGATCGAGTTCTTCGAACTGTCCTTTCCATCTTGCAACTTGCGCTTGAGGAGGAATGCGGATTTGGTTGCCTAAAATGGGGAATGTATGAATTGTGAGTCGGATAGAGTGTTGACCTTCTGAAATGGTAAATGCGCAAATCGCCTCAGTTGTATCGATAATAGATTGATTGGAGGGGGGATCTTTTCGTTTCCAGTGAGAGGGGACTTGAGCGCGATATAGCAAAGGCCGATTGAGTGTTGAGTCATTGTCTCGAGCTCTAAAGAATTGCCACCGATCGGGACGAAGAGGCGAAGGGGAGGTGCATCCAATTAAAAGGTAAGCGATGAAAAGGAGATAGTAATGGGAATGTGTAGGTGTCATAAAAGGGGATTAGTCAAATTTGAATGAGTTTATTTTACCGCTGCCATGTTCTTGCAGCCAAGTTAGATTGCGGTTTTCCCACAGATTGATCGCGACCCAATCGTTCGCTCCGCATAAAATGCCCAGGATTACTAATCGAGAGCCGTCGTAAAAATAGATAAAGAATGCCAAAAAGAGGTTAATCCTTGCAAACAGTTCGAAATGATTTCCATAGAGGCCTTCAATTTGTTTACTAAAAAATAAACTTCTTCATTATAAAATAATGGGTTGCAATCAGAAAACGTATCATACTGTCGGCAAATATAGGTTCCATCAATTCGCACTCTGTATCGGTTAAATGATCTGGTTTAGTCATTATTTCCTTTAAAAAAAATCTGGGATAGTTCTTGCTGGACTTTTTGCGCTATTTGGACCACTTGCAGGGGGATAGTGAGGATTTGGATGATCTCCTCTACCATGATCAGTTACATCAGTTACATCAGTTCGTCCTTTAAATTCCCCTTTTTCATCAAATGTCGCTCCTTGAATATATGATCCTTTTCTTCCCTGTTGAATTCCTAGCGTTGTATGAGGTCCTTCAGCAGTAGGGTCTGGTAAATAGTTTGGATTGCAAGGATCTCTCGGTGGACCTCCTTGTATTTCATTATCCTTTCCCTTTCTTTTTCCTTTATCGACTTCTTCTTGAGTTTGCCCTGCTTCTTTTCCAACTTGATTGTAAGTATTATCAGCCCACTTTAACCCTTCATAAACTGCCAACCCAACTGTTGTTCCGATTGTCGTCCCAATGATAGCTTCAATTGTCATCCCGAAGATGACAACACCTTCTGCTCCAAATGCTCGAACAATAAAAGGAATGGCAAATGCAAATCTTCCATCGGGATCTTTATAACAAAAGGGATTATTATGCACATAGCAATAAAGGTTTAAGCCATCTTCAAAACCAAGCGGGTCCGTTGTTTGCCAGCGCATCGAGCGGTTATTGTAAAAGCGATGAGTAAAAAGGGAGAGGTCTGCCACTTCCCGTCTATTGGCAAGTCGCCAAGGATTTAAAATGTCTTTGAGATCATTTTTTACCTCTTTTGACCCAAAAACAGAATAACGAGTCCATTCCGCCAAGCTGCCATCAGCCCTTTGCAAAGCGCAGATATTCCTGCGCAAATCTTGGATTGGAAAAAATGTTTCCCCGTTGATTTCTGTTGCAAACGTGATGTCGTAACGATCATCCGGATGAACCAAACGAAATTCTTGCAATTTCCCGTCGCGCACACTGCCAATTTCTTGATTCCCTTGGTAAAGCAGTGTTTGAGTTCCTGACCGATCTTTGATCTCTAAGCACCTTCCAAAGGCATCGTAGACAAAAGAGCTGCGATTGCTCTCTTTTTCGCACACGATCAATCGATTACGATCCGGGCAAGCAAATCATAGGTGTAGCGAATCATGCCGGCAGCAGAGCGCGATTCCAGTAAGTTTCCCCTTTCAAAATATTGATTTCTACGCTAAATCTATGAATTGATCAGTTCGGAGTCAAAATGGATGAAGAGGATGTATTAAAAAGCCAGATCTTGAGTGTCTCTTTTTTAGAAAATTTATTTCATGCATCGGGATCAAAAGAGTTAGATCCATCTTGGATGGAATTTTTTCAACAGATTGAAGATGGTAAGAAAATTGCTGCTCCGTTCTCTGTAGTGTCGGAAAAAATGCCCGGTCATGAACGAATTGAAAAGGTAGTCAATGCTTATCGCTGCCACGGGCATTTATCGGCTCAAGTGAATCCAATCGCTTTAGATCCTTCTCTTAAGCCAGATCATCTTGAATTCGCTCATTTAGGATTTGAGCCTTCTGAACAACAGGAGCTTTTTCCAACGCTTGGCTTGCTTGCAGAAGAGAAAGCCTCCTTAAGTAAAATAGTCGATCGATTGAATCAGCTTTACTGTCAATCGATTGGATACGAGTTTAAGGGGATTGTAGAGCCGGTAGTTGAATCTTGGATTCAAAGCGAAATCGAATCGGGTCGACTTGATCAACCTTTGAATGTGGAAAATAAACTTGCAATTTTGGATTTTTTAACAAAAGCAGAGGGATTAGAGGAGTTTTTACACATTAAACATGCAGGAAAGAAGCGTTTTTCTCTAGAGGGGGCCGAAAGCTTAATTCCGATGCTTGCGTTCCTGGTTTCAAAAGGAGCTGAAGATGGAGTACAAGAGTTTTGTATTGGAATGTCTCACCGGGGACGTTTAAATGTTCTTGCAAACCTGTTGAATAAATCCATTTCGTCCATTGTGCAAGATTTTGATGAAGAATATGAGCCGGTGTCGGTTGAAGGTATGGGCGATGTCCGTTATCATAAAGGGTATGTCAATGAATGCGTAGAAACCTACTGTGGAAAGAGAATTAAACTCACTGTTCCTCCCAATCCAAGTCATTTAGAGTCGATCTATCCTGTTGTAGAGGGGCAAACCTATGCGAAGCAGTTTTTGGCAGACGATGAGGAAAAGAGGAGCCTAGTGATCCCTCTCTTGATTCATGGAGACGCTGCTTTTTCAGGCCAAGGTGTTGTGTATGAAACTCTGCAAATGAGCCAGCTAGAGGGATTTGAAACAGGAGGGACTCTTCATCTCATTCTTAATAATCAAATCGGGTTTACAACATCTGCGCAAAGCGCAAGATCTACATTATATTGCTCTGATATTGCAAAAACCTTCCGAGCCCCTGTTTTTCATGTTAATTGTGAAGATCCTGAAATCTGTGTTAAAATTGCTTTATTCGCGTTTGAAATTCGTCAGCGATTTCATTGCGATATTTTTATTGATTTGAATTGTTACCGCAAGTATGGACATAACGAAGGGGATGAGCCTGTGTTTACCCAGCCGCTGCACTATGAAATGATTCGGAAAAAACAATCGATTCGCTCGCTTTATGTTGATCAACTTCTCAAAGAATCCTCGATAGAGAAAGACGCGGCTGATGAGAGAAAAGAGGCTTTTAGAGAATCTCTTCGAAAAGCGTCTTCAAAAGGAGAAATAAAAGAGTCGTTTTCTTCCGCTCAATCTTTCATTCTCGATTGTTCGGTTTCCCTTTTTAGTCGGACTGAAACAAAAGTCGATGTTGCTGTTCTTCGCAGGGTCACTGACTCTTTTCTCTTGATTCCAGAAGGGTTCCATCTCCATCCTAAAGTCAAGAGTGTGTTTCAAGAAAGAGCTCAATTGATTCTTGAAGATCGCCCCATTGATTGGGCGACCGCAGAGCTCTTGGCTTACGGAACTTTAGTTGATGAGGGGGTCGCTGTGAGGCTTGTCGGACAAGATAGTGGCAGAGGGACGTTTAGTCACCGCCACGCTCTGTGGGTTGATCAGAGCAATAATACCTCTTATTTTCCTTTATCTCATATTCGACCCGGACAAGGGCGCTTTGAGGTATTCAACACCAGCCTCTCTGAGGCAGCAGCTTTAGGTTTTGAATATGGCTACAGTACTGTGTCTACGAGAGGATTGACGATTTGGGAGGCTCAATTTGGTGATTTTGCCAATTCAGCTCAGGTGATGATAGACCAATACATTGCAAGTGGAGAACAAAAGTGGAGGCAAACCTCAAATTTAGTCCTATTACTTCCTCATGGTTTTGAAGGTCAAGGCCCTGAGCATTCATCAGCCCGTCTTGAAAGATTTTTATCTCTTGCAGCAGATGATAATATGTCGATTGTGAATCCAACAACTCCAGCACAATTTTTTCATCTTTTGCGCAGGCAGGTAAAGCAATCTCATCGACAACCTTTAGTTGTGATGACGCCAAAGGGGTTGCTTCGACATCCCTCATGTATCAGTTGCGTCAAAGATTTAACTGATGGGCAATTTTTATCTATTCTCCATGATGTGAATCAGGGAGCAGCCATTAAAAAAATGCTCTTTTGCAGCGGTCGCATTTTCTATGATTTAGATGCCTACAAAAAAAAAGAGGGACGAGATGATATTGCAATCATTCGCATCGAGCAGTTATACCCTTTAAATATTGAAGAATTGCAACAAGTGATTAATCAATATCGGACTTGTGAAAAATATGAATGGGTTCAAGAAGAACCTGAAAATATGGGGGCTTGGTCCTTTATTTTTCCTTATTTGAGCCAAGCGATTTTGCCTAAAACTGCGATTTCTTATGTAGGGCGTAAAAAAAGTGCATCGCCTGCCACAGGCTTTTATGCACGCCATAAACAAGAGTTAGCTCATATTTTAGATCAGGTTTTTCATACATGAAGAGTGAAATTAAAGTTCCCCAGATGGGAGAGTCTATTTCAGAAGCTATCATTGGTCAAATTCTTGTTGAAGCAGGCTCTTTTGTCAAAGCCGACACAGAACTTCTTGAACTTGAAACGGATAAAGTCAATCAAGTCCTTTACGCTCCTCAAGCGGGGGTAGTCACTTTGACTGTTAAAGCCGGAGAAATAGTCAAAATTGGGCAAATGATTGGATCGATTGATTCAATCGTTGAAAAAGACACGGATGGCATCCCATCTGTCTCAAACCAAAATATGATGCCAGCATCTGAAGGGATTACCAGTAAGAGTGAGAAAAAAGCTCCTCAAGAAGAACAAAAAAGAACCGAGCCGCTGCAAGATTGGACGATTCGCTTGACAACAGAGCATTTTATTGCCGACTTGCAGTGTCAAAAACAAGAAGAGGATGGCTCATTAATTAAAGAAAATGTTGTTGATTTTGAAGGGGATCGGCCAGAGAAAAAAAAAGAGACACGCCGCCCTCTGTCTAAGATCAGGAAGGTTATTTCTGAGCGTATGCTTGAGGCGCAACAAACAATGGCGATCCTTACCACATTTAATGAAGTAGATCTGACAGAAGTGATGCAATTGCGTCAAAAATATAAAGAAGCTTTCATGAAAAGGTATGGACAAAAGCTTGGATTAATGTCTTTTTTTGTGAAAGGAGTGGTCTCTGCCTTGCAAGCATTTCCAAATTTAAATTCTTATCTTGATGGTGATGAAATTGTTCATCGGCAATATTATGATGTAGGAGTTGCTGTTGGAACCGAAAAAGGGGTGATCGTTCCCATCCTTCGCAAATGCGATCATCTAAGTTTTGCTGAAATTGAAAAAGAGATTGAAAATTATGCTAAGAAAGCAAAAGAGGGCAAGTTGATTGTCGAGGATTTGCAAGGAGGAGGTTTTACTATTACCAATGGGGGGATCTATGGATCGCTCCTTTCAACACCTATTCTTATCCCTCCTCAATGTGGGATTTTAGGGATGCATAAAATTCAAAAACGTCCCGTGGTAGTGGACGATCAGATCACGATTCGTTCAATGATGTATTTGGCTTTGAGTTATGATCACCGTTTAATTGATGGCAAGGAGGCTGTGTCGTTTTTAGTTCATATCAAAAATATGATCGAAGAGCCTTCTCGTTTATTGCTCGATATCTAAAAACCTTTAGTCGCTCCTCGTGCGTAAGGTGAGTGATCATATTCGACTTTAAGCGAAGCTTTAGCTAATTTGGAAATTATAAAAAGAAATGATACAAAATTTAGGGCGTGTCATCAATTACTAATCGCCTCTATTCACGATGATTTCTCAAGCGATGTGACCACCCGCTTGGAAAGAACTTGAATAGACTTCTTCGGAAACTTGCTTTGGTTGAAAAAATTGCCCTTTTTGAGCAGATTGTTTTGAAAATTTTGAGAGCGTATGCTTCCATACGGTCGAAAAATTTTACAAAAAAGATGCGGAAAATGGCGGTTTTAGCAAGTCAATGAAGTTTCCGAAGAAGTCTAATAAAGGGTTATGATCAATTGATGACACGCCCTAAACTATCACCCAAAGGGTGGATTGTCGAAAACTTTCTCTTGCATGAATAGTAATCGTAAGTTTTCAAAGAATTATGAATGCCTGCTAGAGCCAAGGCAAAGCTGCTCCTATATTTCGATGAAAAAAAGGAAAAATGATGATGGAACGGTATGATCTTGCAGTGGTTGGATCTGGTCCTGGAGGATATGTTTCAGCGATTCGAGCGGCACAATTGGGATTTAAAACGGTCTGTATCGATAAAAATCAATCTCTTGGAGGAACTTGTTTGAATGTTGGATGCATTCCCTCCAAAACTCTTTTACAAGCAACTGAATTATTATTCTATCTTCAGGATCAGGGAGAGGAGCAAGGCTTTGAATGGAGTGATTTAAGGCTAAATTTTTCTAAGCTGATGGAAAGGAAAAAAAAGGTGATTAGACATTTGAATGAAGGGATCGCCGCTCTTTTTCGCCAACATCAGATCAGTTTAATTGAGGGCAGAGCTGAATTTATTGATTCGAATCATTTGCGCATCACCTCTCAAACAGGAGGGGTTACAGATATTGAAGCTGCCTATACATTAATTGCCACTGGCTCTGAGCCCATTCAATTAGGTGATATTCCTTTTGATGGAAGGCAAGTGATCTCCTCAACTGAGGCACTCAATCTCCCTAGCGTCCCTGATCGAATGGTGATTATAGGAGCCGGAGTCATTGGGGTTGAGTTGGCTTCTATTTATTGCCGGCTTGGGTCTCAAGTTCAAATAATCGAGATGCTAGATCACATCTGCCCGACGCTTGATGATGCATTATCTAAACACCTTCACAAGTTGCTGCAAAAACAAGGGATACAGGTTTTCTTGTCTAGCAAGGTGTTGAGTGCCATTGTTCAGCCCGATGAGGTGATTCTTGTTGCAGACTTAAACGGTGAATTGCACAATATCAGCGCCAATGTTGTGCTGGTTGCCGTAGGAAGGCGTTCTTATACAAAGGGATTGCAACTTGATCGAATAGGAGTAAAAACGGATCGAAGGGAGGGGATTGTCGTAGATGAGTGTTTTAGGACAACTCAATCAAATATTTTTGCAGTAGGCGATGTGATTGACGGTCCTATGCTGGCACACCGTGCCTCTGTAGAAGGGGTGGCTGTTGTGGAGTTTTTAAAAGGGAGGCGCCCTCGAGTTGACTATTTATCGATTCCTAGTGTGATTTATACCTATCCCGAAGTTGCAGCAGTCGGATTGACACAGCAAGACGCTCGTCAAGCAGGACTCGATGTGATGGTGGGCATGAGCTTTTTTAGGGGAAATCCGCGCGCAAGGTGTAGTGGAGAAATAGAAGGTTTTGTGAAGGTGATAGGCGATAAATGCTCGGGACGTTTAGTTGGCCTCCATATCATAGGGTCTCATGCATCAGAATTAATTTCTCAAGCAGTCGTTGCGATGCAGCTGAGAGCCAAGGTAAAGGATTTGGCAGATTTACCCCAGGCACATCCTACTTTAAGTGAGACTTTAAAAGAAGCCGCTCTTAACGCGTTAGAGGGGATTTAACCGTTTACATGCGACACGATAGCGCAATACAATCTAATCGCTAACTGAATCAGCTTCCCGATCAAATGAGTCTATACTCATTCAACCTCAATCATGGAAATTTGGACTGCGCCAAAGTCCTCAGGTTGACAACTTGCTATTTTGAAATCGCGACCATCCTTGATCTTGCCGGGAGGTAAAATTTTCCTTCTCTCGTCGTTTTTGTCAAACTTTTGAGCTTTTTTGTCTATACAAAAACGAATTGATCTAAAAATATTTTAAATCTATCTTTTTGATTAAGATACTGGATTATAATCTCTTATTTATTTATCATCTCTTTATTTTTTTTATTATGAGGTGATTTATGAAACTACAAAGGGTTACGAACTCTCCCCCTGGCCTGGATGATAGAAGGGATAAGAGGTTGTGTGTTCAACTTCAGCCTCCTATCGCCTTTTCGTTAGAAAAGGCGCAACACATGATAAGGACTGTTTTTCCAGAGAAAACACCTGAATTTCAAAGGACAATGGCATCGACTCTTTTAGAGAAGTTAAACGTTTTTTTTGAGCATCCTTCAAAAAAAGAAGCTTTGGCTATTCGTTTGCACAAAAAAACCGACGGTTTATCTCTTTGGTGTGTAGAAAAAACAGACGAGATTTGCATTACTCTATTCCAAAATATTTTAAACAAGGGAGATTATAAAAAAGTAAAAGAAGCAATCAGTTTTCTCATCCCGAAAGATCCTGAAAAACTTATAAAATCTGTCAAAACAGTGATCTATCGCGTCAAGCAAGAAGACATCGAGGAGGTTCGTAAAGGAATTGAGATGCATCGTCAAGTTTTTGCGGCTAACACAATAGCGGCCCAAAACTATTTTGTTTCTCCTTGTGTTGTTTACCCCACTTTTCACCGAGTCAATAAAGGAGAAACACTAGAGCTTCAAAGTTTAAGATACCTACAAGACCTTTCATTTATTGTCTATGGACTTCCATTAAATACTCCAAGCGGTCCGAGATATCTCACTTCCCTAGAAGCTATTAGAGGGTTAAAAAACATTGCCCTGGGAATAGAATATTTAATTGGGATAGGGATGTCTCATCAAGACATCAAACCCAACAACATTCTCATTAAGCTCGATAGAGGACAGCTAGTTTGGCATATCTTTGACTTTGATTGCGCGGTCAATCAACTTCCTGCCCTGGTAGAAGAAAGAGAATCTTATTATCTCAACTATGCCGCGAGACAGGGAGTGGCAACACAAGAAACCGATTGTTATAGCTTGGTATTGCTCATCATTGAAGCATTAATTCCCTACTTAACAATATTTGTAGACGAAGACGAAGAGTGCGATGATGAAAGATTGGAAAGATATCAAAAATTGACTAGCCAACAGATTGAAATTTCAGAGCGATCTCAACAACACTTTCGGTACGAGCAAATTAAAACGTTGAAAGAATTTCTTCCCCCGGAATCTCATTCTCTTTTAAATCCCTTTTTATATCAAAAAGAATGTGATTCAATAGAAGCTAAAACAAATCTTTTAATCTATGCTGATTCTTTAAATGAACGTGGAGATGCTCGGGGATCTGCTGCCATTAAAAACTTTGTGACGGGTGTTTATCTTTGGGATGATGCATTTAAATTACTAGGCAAAGTTTTACAAGTAGATCAAGCCATTGAAAATATCTTAGACCAACCCGAATTAGATTCAGATGCGGCGTCTTATCATGAAAAGAGTGATCTGGTATGTCAAGATGCAGAGAACATGATGAATGGCGAAGAGTCGTTCGAAAACACCATGATCAAAGCAATGAGAGATCATCCGTTTCCAACAATTGGTGAAATTAAAAAGTTTTTAGACCGGTGCGAAGTGATTCTCGAAGAGATTGAATCACTCATCTTACCCATTAAGAGTGCGATTAAAATTGAAGCCTAAAGAGCTCTGTTGCTCCATAAGATGAGTCAATAAAATGGATGCTAAGCTCTATTTTTGTGTCGATGGCACCTGCGATCTCTCAACCCCTTGGGTTTTCAAGCCGTCCAATCGGAAAATTTAAGCTTGACAAATCCTTAGATGAAATAAAAATACAGGTAAAAGTCAGATGTCTTTTTTAAATTACAATACTCTACAATTTCCGTTTGGTTTAGCTTTTGGTTATGAGTATGTCTTAGCGAGAGCTAAAGAAAAAGAGATCATCCAAGGGAAAAATTACTATGTTGCAGCGCCCTTTCTTATGGAAGAGCTTTTAATTGTCGTTGCCCTTATTTCTTCTTCCACCATCCCCTTATTTCGCTCTCCTTTGATTCGGCTTGGTTTATCGAGTGCGAGTGTGATATTGCCCTCACTTGCAGCGTCGGTTAAACACGGAAATTATCACCAACTCGTGCAAATAGCTGGAAGCGTTCATCCTTTCTTATTGCGGATTTTGCCTTCCAATAAAAAAACAATTGCACGCCTTGGCGCTTTTGCCGAAAAAGGGAACGAAATCTCTCGCGTCCTTTTTACCACTGCAACCTTAGGCCTGATGCTGTGTGGTGAAAAAAACTTTGCTGCCGGAATTTTATCTGGAGTCGCCTATCAAATCCTCGACGAGCGAAGCCTGATTCCAAGGCGCGTCAGCCTTTTTGTCGAGACCTACATGCCCTCTCTTGTCCTCACGACAAATCTCATAAAAGGAAGCCTCTTTTCCAAATTGATCTCTTTTATGGAACTCAATGCTTGTTTTTTTTATACAGGAGCCTGCTTGATTCAACAAATGATCGATCATGTTCTACGCTTCCTTTTAAAGAAAGCAGAGACACAAGTGCCCTTCTCGAAAGTGGTATTACAGCTTATTCCTTCTGTCGCTCAAATCGACCGGTTGTTTTCCACTAAACAAACCCATCTTTCGTACAAAGAAATCTTGCAAGTCCTAGAGCTCTCGGAACAAGAATTTTCTGCAGCTTACGAAATTAACCCCGGCGTTTGCATGAAAGAAATCTCTATTTCGCTTAATTTACCCCAAGACAAGGACTTTAAAAAGTTCTTAACCCTTTTTGATGAGATCGATTGGATGAAGCGCTCGACAATCGTGTTGAAAAAGCTGCAAGATGATGAGCGCTTCATCGACTTTTTCTCTGATCATTATCCAGAGAGCGAAAGAAGTGAGATCCAAGAAAACATTACCGATTTTATCGCTCTTTTGGCTTCCAAAACAGGAGTCTCTGTTGAGCAATACAGTGTTGACTGGATGAGAGAACAACTCGTCAAGTTAGTCGAAACCTTAAACGGCACACTGAGGGTCGAAGGGATGCAGAGCGATCTTGAATTGGTAATGACACGCGCCTCCTCTCTTCTCCCTCACTGCCTGTCTTTGAAAAAGAGCGTCGAACTCGAGGATATCCTTCTAAAACTCTCTATAGAAGGAGGGCAATATTGTGGTCTTGGCTTGAGACGAGTGTTTAATGAATTATGGGACGCTTTTGTCGAGCAAAAGATTTTCAACACCCCTTCCCTAGATCTTCAAGAGGCTTATGAGAAAAAAATCCTTTATACGCTTGAAAAGGTGAGGCGCAACCTCTTGGATGGGACTTACAGTGATCTATGCGAAAAGGTATTGAAACAACATAGTCGAGACAATCACCTGTACGACATGAAGATCTCTGGTTTCAAGTTGGGATGGTTGCCAATGTCTCGATTTGAGCGATCCCGAATCAATATCGTTCATCTGATCGACCGGTACGCCCTATTTATGTTGCGTCAGGACAGTGAGGTTATGTATTCAAAAGAAATGTTCGAGGCGATCACCTCTTTAGGAAATCAACATTTTACAAACTACATGCTAGGTTTTATTGCGACTCATCCACGACTTTCAGAAAAAGAAAAAACGAAACTCCATGATAAATTCGCTTGCTTAGAATCGATTTCTGATGATGTGCCTGACCAGCCAATCGATGGGACAACTTTAATCGAAAAGTTTCAACGTCTCTTGTTGATTAAGTTAGGTGTGCTTATTCCTGTAAAAACTGTTCGAGGTTAAACGCTCACCTTACGCACCGCGAGTGCTATTTGGGGTGAACCGAAAGCTTTCGCGTTGCCCAAATTCAGGATTCAACTTGAATGAGTCTCTCGACCTCCTCTAGCGCTCCGATTCGAAGAGACCCTGTTTGAGGAATCTGTCTTGAGGCGTGTTGATTTTTATTGGATGAGTTGTTGGTATATCTCTCGTTTAGGAACCCCTCTTAGTTCCGCAACTAATTTGATCGCTTCTTTGCGGGTTAAGCCGTATGTCTCAGTGACAGATTCGACATGTTCTTCCGGGGTCCAAGAAGCCCAATCTTGATGCTCATCAGATGAAGGAGGAGAGACTAGGAGGACAAGCTCTCCTTTTAAGGGGTGATTCTGCCAGTGTTCGATAAGAGTGAGAGCCTTGCCTCTCACAATTTCTTCGAATTTCTTCGTTAACTCTCGCCCAATGACTAAAAGACGTTCCGGTTGCATCTTGTTTATCACGTCCAAAGTATTCAGAAGTCGATGGGGGGATTCATAACAAATGGTCGTTCCGCAGTAATGTAATATTGATTGAATATCTTTTTTCAGTTCGCTTTCCTTCCGTCCGAGGAATCCGTAAAATTGAAACCTCTCTGTCTCTAATCCGGAGCAAATCAAAGCGTGAATCGCTGCACAAGGGCCGGGAGCTGCAGAAACGGGAATATTGTGTTCGACACATATTTTAACAAGAGCGCTTCCTGGGTCGCAGATCCCTGGGGTTCCCGCATCTGAGATCAAACAAATCACCTTTCCTAACCTTAAATCTTCTAAAACAGAGTCGGTTCTGAAAGTTTCATTGAATTTATGAAAGCTCTTGAGCGGTTGATGAATGCCGTAATGGTTCAGTAAAATTCCACTATGGCGTGTATCTTCGCATAAGATGTAATCACAATTCTTTAAAAGTTCGACTGCTCGAAATGTGATATCAGTGAGATTCCCTATAGGGGTTGCAACAAGGTATAACATAAAGTTGATGACTCGTATAAGGAATAGAGAAAGAGAAAAAAGGAAAAGGGCAAAGCAACGCTTAATACCCCAAAATTAGCCTGATAAGAAAAAAAGGTGGCACCCAGATTTGAACTGGGGGATGGAAGCTTTGCAGGCTTCTGCCTTACCACTTGGCTATGCCACCGTTTAAAGGCAGTGTTATACACAAATGTCGTGCATGACGTCAAGGATTTTTTATTCATTCTCTCTTAAATTTCCGTTTTTCAATCTTTTTTAGTTTATATCTATCAAACATTAAGTTGTTTAAGTCGTAATATGTTGCGCGACAAAACAATCCATTGTCGCCAATCTTGTTTAATACTTCGCTGGAGCTGATGAATCTCTTGTTTGACTTTTTTGAGTGCTTTTCTCTTTTGACCCGCTTTGCGCGCTTGTGTGTAATTGTCTTTTAAGCGATTGGCTTCATTAATTTTTTTTACAATAGTGTCTGATAGTTCCAACACTTTTATTTCCAGTTCATCCTTTTTGACATACCAAAGTTCGCAGATTTTCTCGATTAATAATTTTTTTCGTTGCAACACAAGTCTTTTTTTTATGGTACATGAGTCCATCTGCTTAAGGTCCTTTGTCAGACCTATTTTATTCAAACTCCAGATTAGCCACTTGGTTGGATCGAAGTGGAACCAGCGAATTCCGTTACGATAATCATTGGCAAAAGTGTGGTGAAAATTATGATATCCCTCTCCAAAAGTTAAAAATGCAATGATGAAGTTGTTGACTGCTGTTTGCTCTTGGCAGAAAGGCTTATCTCCCCACGTATGCGCCAAAGAGTTGATAAACCATGTAAAGTGATGAAGAACGAATAATCGAGTGAACGTTGCAATCACCAAAGAGCCTACATAGTCATCAAGGAGCCATCCAACAAAAAGAAAGGCGATCAAATTACTACAAATCATCAAAGAGTTAATGTATGTGTGTTGAAATTGGACGAGGGGATTGCGTATTAAATCGGGGACTACTTTAGGGTCAATTGTCCTTGGCTTTTCTAAAATCCATAAAAAATGAGCGTATAAAAATCCTTTTTTAATTGAATAAGGATCATTGTCTGTATCAACATAAGCATGATGCAGTCGATGATCATAGCACCAGCGAAGAGCGCTTCCTTGCCCGGCCATCGCACCGAAAAAAAGTAAAAGACTTTCGATAAACGGATTTGTCCGGTAGCTTTTATGCGAGTAAAAGCGGTGATAGCCTGCAGTGATGCTCAGTCCTGCTAGATAGAGAAGAATAAATGCTGCCAGAACCATTTGCCAGCTAAGAGAAGCAGATGAAAAATAAAAAGGGAGGGTAATCAATAAAGAGATCTGATAGATAATGAGGAATAAACCAGGCCCCCAATTAAAATTCTTCCATTTCATTTTTGCCTCCATATCATGTTGTGTGATTGATGATGTTTTTGTCTTGAACGCCGATATTTTGGGTTAACGCCAATCGCATTCTGCGTGGGTAAGATGAGTTAATAAAAGTTAGAAGAATAAATCTCAAGTCGATTTATCCTCTTCTTCTGTCGGCACTATTGTTCAAAAATCGAATAAGGACTAACCTTTGATGGAGAAAAAATATCGAGACATTTGCTGCATCCTTCTATTTGTTTGCAAAAATAATGTTTAATGTGTAGCAAGGCTTTAATCATGCATGCGATGACCCTGACTGAAGTGGCAAACATTTTACAATGCTTTGACTCTTTTCCTTCTTCTCCTATTTTGGGATATTCAATCGATTCTCGCTCTATAAAAGAGGGGGAGTTATTTTTTTGTATTAAGGGAGAAAAAGTCGATGGTCATGCTTTTTTGCAAGATGTTCAGAAAAGGGGAGCCTTGGCAGCTGTTGTGTCTGACCATTATCAAGGAGATTCTTTTGGATTACCTCTGATCAGAGTTGAGGATCCTCTTTTTGCGCTTCACGATCTAGCAAAAACAGTCGTCAAAAACAGTCGAGCCCGTGTTGTTGCAATCACAGGATCTTTAGGAAAAACGTCGACCAAAGAATTTACCAAGACCATTCTTTCCTCAAAATACCGCGTGTTTGCCACTCCCGGAAACCATAATTCACAAGTGGGATTGCCTTTAGCAATCCTCAATCATTCAGACGGCACAGAAGAGATTTTTGTCCTTGAGATGGCAATGAGCTTACCCGGACAGATTGCCCAATTGGTGCAGATTGCTCCACCAGAAGTGGCCCTTATCACAACGGTCGCTTTAGTGCACGCTTGTAACTTCGACTCAATAGAGGCAATTGCATGCGCAAAAGGGGAAATTTTTTCTCATCCAAACACTTGTTTGGGGATTTTTGATCGAGATATCTGCAATGGTGACGAGCTGTGCCGAATTGGATCTTCTCGTAAAATTTCATTCTCTACAACTTCATCTGATGCAGACTATTATTTAGATGTGGTAGATCCTCCCAAGATTTATTCAAAATTAGAGGCACGAGATGTCCATTTGGAGAAACTTCCTTTTCATGGAAAGCATAATTATCATAATTTACTTGCCTCCATTCTGGTTGGAAGACATTTTAACGTGGATTGGGATGAAATCAACCAAGCGATTGGCTCGATGCTTTTGCCTGAAAAAAGGCTTCAATTCATCCTTCATCGCGACATTTTGTTTCTCAATGACTCTTACAATGCTTCAGAACTTTCTGTGAAGGCTGCCCTTGAATCGTTGCCACAACCGACCGTTGAAGGAAGAAAAATTGCAGTGCTCGGTAGTATGCTAGAGCTTGGTCAGTTTTCCTGCGATTGTCATCGACGGGTAGCAGAATTTGCGTTAAACCATGTGGACCACATGTATTGCTTAGGTGAGGAATGTCTTCCTATCTATGATGTCTGGAAACGGGCAGGGCGCCCCGTTGAATTGTTTGAGGATCGCGCACATCTTGTTGCCTGTTTGAAAAAAGATCTCAAGCCATCAGATGTCGTTCTTTTGAAAGGATCCCGCTCTAAAGAGCTGTGGAAAGTTTTGGATGAAATATAGAATGTTTCACTCCCTTCAAAGAGGGCTTCAATTTGCAAATCGCTCTTTTGTTGCCTAAGCACATGTTCTAATCGAGCGATTGGTCTCTTTCATATGATTGATTTATAATGAGATGGAGTGCAAAAAGAATTTTATTTGCCTATTGTCTGTTCGTCATTTAAAATCATTCTGATTTAATCCGATTCTCTTACCTATACAAATTCCTTATTAAAATAATTTTATGATTTTATTCATTATTTCTTTTTTAAAAGAATATGCAGATATTAAAATTCCTACAGTTTTCAGTTATGTCTCCACTCGTATGATGCTGGCTGCTTTAACATCGCTGTTGTTGAGTATTTTCTTAGGCCCTTATTTTATTCGCAAACTTTACGAGCTCAAAATAGGTCAGTCGATTCGTCAAGAGGAGTGCCCCCTTTTGGGTAAGCTTCACGAAAAGAAACAAGACACGCCTACGATGGGAGGAATTTTAATTCTTTTTTCCATGCTTGTCTCTTTAATCTTGTGGATGGATCTTACACATGTTTTTACTTTAATTTTACTGGTCACCACCCTCTTCTTCGGTTTTTTGGGCGGTCGCGACGATTATCTGAAGTTAAAATATAAAAACACGAAAGGAATGTCTGCTAAAGGAAAACTCCTCTTCCAATTGGTTTTATCAATTGGAGTGTCCCTCTACTTATTGTGGGCTCCTGCAAGCGGCGCCTTAGCGCATGGAAATTGGTTTCAACCTCCGGTAATCAAAGAACATATCATCGCAAAAGAGAATGCGTCTGATTTTACAGGATCCAATACCTATCAAGTCATCACATTGCAAGACTATGCTTCACGCTTGTATATCCCTTTTTTTAAAGACCCCGTCCTAGTTCTTGGAGGCTGGACTTTAGTTTTAATGGCCATTTTCTATTTTTTTGTGATTACAGGTTCATCGAATGCGGCGAATTTAACAGACGGGCTCGATGGTTTGCTTGGAGGTTGTTTGATTATGGTTGCGGGTGTTTTAAGTGTTATTGCTTTCTTTTCCAATCACTTAGGTCTTGCTTATTATTTGAATATTCTTTACATTGAAGGCAGTGGTGAAATTGCCATTTATCTTGCTGCAATGATTGGAGCAACACTCGGATTTCTTTGGTACAATGGTCATCCCGCTCAAGTTTTTATGGGGGATATTGGCTCTTTAACATTAGGGGGGATCATTGGAGTCTCTGCCGTGTTATTAAAGAGAGAATGTCTTTTAGGACTTGTTGGAGGGATTTTTGTGGCGGAGGCTCTCTCAGTCATCCTGCAAGTCGGCAGCTATCGACTGCGCAATAAAAAGCGTGTTTTTTTATGTGCTCCGCTTCACCACCATTTTGAATATAAAGGATGGCCTGAGACAAAAGTTGTCATTCGTTTTTGGATTGTGGGATTACTTTTAGCGATTATCGGGATTGCATCATTGAAATTTCAATAGACCTGTTGCGTCGCTCCCTTTCCTTGAAAAATGGCCATTTTCGCAAGCAAATCGCATCATGCAAGAACTCTAACAGGGTGTCTGAAAAGTCTACTGATCTCGAATGCAAATTGATGAGACTTTGCACAGACCCTCTAAATGGAACTAACAAAAATTTATGCAAAATCTCTCTTTGGCCGGTCAACAAATTTTGGTGTTGGGAATGGGAGTTAGCGGGCGCTCGGCCGCAGAATTTTTATTGACTTGCGGCGCTTTGGTTTGTGGTGTCGATCAAGATGTGCATTTACTGGACACTCATTTTGATATTCAAAGACTTAAGAAAAAAGGCCTCAGGATCTTGCCTCAATGTAATATCTCGGCTCTTTCTCAATTCGATTTTTTGGTTCTATCGCCTGGAATTCCTTCCAGCCATTCTCTTGTTCAATTGGCAACCCAAGCGCAAATTCCTATTGTGGGAGAAATAGAGCTTGGCTGCCGATTCGTGAAGGATCCGATTCTTGGGATTACGGGAACGAATGGTAAGACGACAGTGACTCTTCTTGTCGCTCATATTTTAAATCATTGCGGACAACCGGCTAAGGCGTTGGGTAATGTTGGCTCTCCTTTGACTCATGAATTGTTGAATCTAGCGCCTTTTATTGAAGAGCTTCATTCGACAATTATTTTAGAATTAAGTTCTTATCAAATCGAAACGCTTTATCACCCTAGCTTAGATGCAGCCATAATTCTCAATATTACACCCGATCATTTGGATCGCTATAAGACGATGGAGGCGTATGCCAGAGCTAAGTGCGCAATTGAGCGTGCGTTGAAGCGTGATGGTCAGCTCTATATAGAAGAAGAGGCTTGGCGTCAATTTGGGTCTCAGATCAAACATCACAGCCCTCGCCTGTATGGTTATGAGAAAACCTCATTTATTCACACCGATTTGAAAGGGGTCTTTCGAGATCAAGAGAGAGTATTTGAACTTCCAGCTCATCTTCAAAACAAACGAACACATGAGATTGAAAATATCCTTGCTGCCTATGCTCTTTGTGCAGACAGAGGGGTGACAGGCCAGTTGTTTTTGGAAGCATTCAAAACGTTTAAAAAGCCGCCTCATCGGATTGAATTTGTCTCAGAAGTCAAAGGAGTGCGTTATTATGATGATAGTAAAGGCACTAACTTTGATGCCGTCGTTAGAGCGGTCGAAGTTTTAGAGGGGCCGATTATTTTGATTGCAGGAGGAGTTGATAAGGGGTTTTCTTATACTCCTTGGCTTGAAAAATTCAATGGCAAAGTAAAATTGATTTGTGCAATTGGGCAAGCAGCTGATAAAATAGAGGAGCAACTTGGGACACAACTTCCGGTTATCCTCCTGAATTCTTTGGAAGAAGCTGTTCACCAGGCGGCACGCTTTGCTCAAAAAGGGGAAGCTGTTCTGCTTTCACCGGGTTGTTCAAGTTTTGATATGTTTAAAGATTATATCCATCGTGGAAATGAATTCCAACGCATTGTTGGTCAATTGACAGAGCGTTAGCGCTTTCTCATATTAGGAGAAAAAGGGATGACAAGAAAAGATACAATTCTGATTGCTGTTGTGATTAATGCAGGTTTATTGGCTGTATTATTTACAACAGCAGTTATTTATGATACTGAAAGGGGGAGCGAACAAATGGACTTTGTCATCCCTCTTGCAGACAATACCCCACCCATTGATGTCGGGGGGAATTTAATTGCTACTGTCTCAACCAGTGATGAAGTGGATAATGTTTTAAAATATTATCACACTCCGGCATCGCAGCCGATTGTTGTGCAGACAGAGCCTGAAATTTATCTTCCGCCATCGACCGGTTCTCAAACGAGAATTGCAACGATTGATGAGGGGGCGTTATCTCGAGGAAAAAAAGCTCAATATAACCCTCCTCAAGAGGAGTTTATAGAGGTAACGGTAAAAAAAGGGGATGTTCTTGAGAAAATAGCCAGAGCTCATCAATCATCTGTTGGGGCGATTAAGCGTGCCAATCAAATTGAGGGTGAGCGGTTATCGATTGGGCAGGTTCTCAAGGTTCCGGTTAACTCTAACGCTATTTCCTCATCTGTAGCTTCTATCCCGATATATGGAGAGGGAGGAAATGGAGAGGTGAAGCTAGAAGTGAAAAAAACGACAAAAGCGATTGAGCCGATTAACCAGGTGAATAACGAATCGGAAGAGGTTTATTATGTCATTAAAAGCGGGGATAATCCTTGGAAAATTTCAAAGCAGTATGGAGTGAAATATGATGAAATTCTCCGATTGAATCGCTTAGATGAAGATAAAGCCCGCAATCTCAAGATAGGAGATCGCATTCGCTTGAAATGACCCTCATTTTTAGAACCTCTCTTCAATTCATATGTTAACTTTTCATCGCTTGTTACTTCTCTTTAGCGTCAGCTCCATTTTTGTGATGGGGCTTGTGATGATTTTTAATACGACATCGGCAGAAGTCTTGGATCTAGCCCTGTCAAAAAGCACTCATCAGGCGCTCTTTAAACAGCTTTTTTATGGGTGTGCCGGATTAATTTTAGCAGCATCCGTATGCCATTTTGGCTATCGGCGTCTCATTGAAGTGAGCCCCTATTTGCTTGCTTTCTTTTGTTTTTTACTTGTCTTGACCCTTATTCCTGGCATCGGACGAGAGGTGAATGGTTCTAGACGATGGATCGCAATTGCGGGAGTGTCTTTTCAACCTTCTGAATTTGTGAAATACATTGTTCCCCTTTATATGATTCATCGCCTTTTACAGATAGATCCGACTCAATTGTCGTTTAAGGGGTTCTTGAAGTTGGGCGGAATTTTGGGTATTCCTATTCTTTTAGTGCTGGTAGAACCCAATAATGGCACTGCTGGAGTGATTGGATTAGTTGTGATTGTCATGTGTGTGCTGTCTCGTATTCCATTTAGATACTGGGCTTTTCCTTTATCGATTCTGATCCTAATTGGAGGGATTTCTGCCTACCATCTTCCCTATGTTAAAGCTCGTTTTAAAGTTTACCTTCATCCCGAATTAGACTTAAAAGGAAAGGGGCATCAACCCTATCAAGCCAAAATAGCAGCAGGATCGGGGCAATTGATGGGACGAGGACCTGGAAATAGTTTGCAAAAATTGAGCTATCTTCCTGAAGCACAAAATGACTACATTGCTGCTATCTATGCTGAGGAATTCGGTTTTTTAGGGATCAGCTGTTTGATTTTAATCTATATGTGCATCGGATATATTGGTTTTTTTATTGCCCATACGGCCGAGGATCGAAGGGGATTTTATTTAGCAGCTGTCATTACCTTTTTGATTTGCTTTCAGGCTTTTATGAATTTGGGTGTTGTCTCAGGGCTTCTTCCGAGCACGGGGCTTAATTTACCTTTTTTTAGCCAGGGAGGAACCTCCTTAATGGCGAATATTATGGGTTTAGGGTTAATTTTAAACATTGCGCATGAGAAAAGGGAACAATGTCATTTAAACGTATTTTAATTACCGCGGGGGGGACAGGCGGGCATCTCTATCCGGCTCAAGCATTAGCTCAGCAGCTTGTGAAAAAAGGGGCCCCTGTTGACATTTTATTTGCAGCCGGAGGGTTAGCAAAAAATCGGTATTTTGATAGTCAGCGGTTTCCTTTTAGGGAAATCCCCTCGAGCCCTTTACTCTGCTTCAATCCTTTTCAATCCTTTAGAGGAATAAAAAATTTAATGAAAGGGATTGCTGAAAGTCTCAACGTGATCAAGGCGTATCGCCCCGATGCCGTTGTCGGTTTTGGCAGTTATTACACTGTCCCTATTTTGATTGCAGCAAGATACCGAAAAGTTCCCATTATTTTGCATGAAGCTAATAGCATTCCTGGAAGAGCCAATCAATGGCTTTCACCTCTTGCAGAAAAAGTAGGGGTTCATTTTCCTTTTACCTCATCCTTCTTTAAACATAAAGGAGTTGAAGTAGGATTGCCTTTAAGAGAGGGGTACGATCTTGAGGCGATCAGCAAGCAAGAGGCGTTGGGTTATTATGGATTATCTGCCGATAAGAGGACTCTCCTTGTGTGCGGTGGATCGCAAGGGGCGCGTGCCATCAACCACTTGATCAAGCAATTGATGACGACATTCAAGACCCTCTCTTTACAAGTCATTCACTTAACAGGTGATGGTATAGAGGCAGCCGAATTGACTCAATCATATGCATCGCATCGAATTGCAGCATCCGTTAAAGTTTTTGAACCTCAGATGCAATTTGCCTGGCGCGCAGCTGATGCCTTTATTGGAAGGGCTGGTGCTTCTACAATTGCTGAATCGCTCGAATTTGAGGTCCCGGGGATTTTAATTCCCTATCCTTATGCAACCGATCATCATCAAGAAAGAAATGCCGATTTCTTAGTTGAGACCGTGAAATCGGGCTGGAAATTATTGGAGACGGCTTTAAGTCCGAGCGAATTGGGGAAAAGGATCGAGCAGCTTTTTGAAGATTCACACCATGTTGCATTTAGAAATGCCATAAAAAGTTATAAGAAGCGGCCGGGTCGATTAAATTTATATGAATTAGTTCTTGATACAGCAAAGAGGGGAAGATGAAGGAAGCTTATCATTTTATAGGCATTGGCGGGATTGGGATGAGTGGCCTAGCCCGTATGCTTCTTCGTCAAGGGATGACGGTCACAGGAAGTGATATTGCCTTTAACTGGGTGATCGAAAATTTGACCAAGGAGGGGGCAGTCATTTACAAAGGACATGCAGAGGAGCATATTCATCCTCCTACCCACGTGATTTATACAAGCGATATTAAACCGGATAATCCTGAGTATCTAGCAGCCATTAAAATGGGATGTCCGATTTGGCACAGGGCAGATCTTTTAGCTTATCTTTTAAAAGGGTCTCAAGGATTGGCTGTTGCAGGGACGCACGGAAAAACAACAACTTCTTCGTTATTGGCAACAGTGCTTGTTGAGGCAGAAATGGATCCATCCTTCGTGATCGGAGGCATTCTTCCAGCGTTTCAAAGCAATTGCCGTCTGGGTCAAGGAAAACTGTTTGCCTTTGAAGCGGATGAAAGCGATCGCTCTTTTTTGAAGTATCATCCCTTCGGTGCGATTATCACGAATATTGATCATGATCATCTGAATGCTTATCATGGAAATTTTCGTTTATTGATTGAAAATTTTAGACAATTTATGCTTCAAGTACAATCACCTGCTCATCTTTTTTGGTGCCGCGATGATCAATATCTAAGAGACCTTCATCTTCAAGGTCAAACCTATGGATTTCATCCTGAAAGCGATTGGAGAATTTTAACGATGAACCAAGAGGGCTTTAGAACCTCGTTTGATATCGAACATCAAAAACAATTGCATCCAGGGATCGAATTACCCTTGATAGGGCGCCATAATGTGTTGAATGCGGCAGCGGTGTTTGGGTTAGCTCTCTCATTAGGGCTTCCTGAAGAGAAAATTCGGCAAGGTTTAAAGACATTTAAAGGGGTCTTGAGACGCTGTGAAGATAAAGGGATTTGTCAACAGATTCAATTTTTAGATGATTATGCCCATCATCCGACTGAAGTTCAAACAACGCTAGAAGGCATTCGCCAAGCAATTGATTCTAGACGTCTGATTGCCATTTTTCAGCCGCATCGTTATACGCGAACATACGATTGTTTGGGATCTTATGGAACAATATTTGAGGCAGTTGATGAAGTGATTGTGACGGACATTTATGGAGGAGGAGAGGCGCCAATTGCTCATTTGTCGCACGAGCAGATTTTAAATGAAATCGCACAACATTCAGATGTCTCTTGCCGCTACATTTCGCGTCCCGCTTTAAGTCATTTTTTAAGCGAATTTTCGCGTCCAGGTGATGTGATTGTGACGTTAGGGGCAGGCAATATTACCCACGTTAGTGCAGAAACGATGGTGATGCTTGAGAAAAGGACAGGAGCGTGAATCAAGAGTTGATACCATGAGCGAAGAGCATTTTTTACCTCTTAATCGAGCCATTCTTTGGATCTTGCTTTCGACTCTTTTCATTTCAGGTTCAGCTTTTATGGGGTGGCTTTATTATCTTCATGTGAGGGAAGTGAGGTTAAAAGATGATCAGTATCGCATTGTTGCCATCGTCCAGAATACTCCTCAAAGAGATAGCTTAAAGACAGTGTATTTAGCTGAATTATTAAATTTATCTTTTGACCAACCAAAAAATCTCTATCAATTCAATAGCGTTGAAGGGGAGAAAATGTTATTAAAACATCCTGTCATTCAACAAGCCGCAATCAAAAAAATTCTTCCGGGGGCCCTCTATATCAATTATGTGATGCGCACTCCTATAGCGTTTATTGGTGACATCCTCAATACCGCCGTCGATGAAGAGGGGGTTCTCTTTCCTTTTCATCCTTTTTTTACACCTAAGCGCCTTCCGATTCTTTATCTTGGATTAACCTTAGAAGAGCTTGAATGGGGCAAATCTCTTCAATCAACTCATATCGGTCAAATCGCTTTTCGTTTATTGCATCAATTTCAGTGTTTGATCGGAGGAGAATTTTTTCTGAAACAATTAGATGTGGCGAACGCTTTGGCTGATAGTTATGGCCAGCGACAGATTGTCATGATCCTTGAGAAACATGATCAAAATCATGATTCGGAAGAGGACATCTATCGAGTGATTCTCCGTTTAAGTGCAGATCATACTGAACAAAATTTAGTGAATTTTCGCACTTTTTATGCATCTATGATTGAAAAAGAGCAAAGAGGAGAGGGAGAGAAGAGGTGTCCTCGTAAGAATTTGCCCATGATCATGGATTTCCGTATTCCGCATCTGGCATTTATCCGTTCCGAAAAATAGAGCAGTGAAAGACGGAAAAGCGCCTTTTGAGTATGTCGACACTAGTGATGCGAAGATGACAAATGGGAAATACGACATTTTATCCCCAAATTATTTTAACCAAAATTACTCGCCTTAGTCACGAGGAGCGCTATTTCGTGCGTAAGGTGAGTGGATTTTATTAACTCGCAAGAGGTTTTTCATATGACAAGCGATTTTATTGAAATTCACTGGACAACCGACACTCTTGATGAAGCGCGTCGGATCTCCCGGTACCTTGTTCAAGAGCGTTTGGCGGCTTGCGCTCAAATCATCCCATGGATTGAATCTGTTTATATGTGGAATGATCAGTTAGAAACAACACAGGAGAGCAAAATTGTTCTCAAAACCAGCCTCAAAAACTATGACAAGATTCGGGAGATGATTCAAAAAAACTCAAAGTATGAAATACCGGAAATCACTTGGTTTAAAATCGAAGGAGGCAATCAAGAGTATCTGGAATGGTTGAAAGAGAGCATTTCGTCGTCAGCTTCGAAATGATCGGCTAAGCGCACTTGGAGAGCTTTCGCTTCAGCCGACATAGCGCTCCCTGTGCGTCAGGGGATTGTGTTAAATTAAATTTTTGTGCATAGCTTTCAGAGCTCTTCCAGTGGGCGTTTCTTTTTTCTTTAGTTGCTGCGGCGTTCCTTCAAAGATCAATTTTCCTCCGCCGGGCCCTCCTTCGGGGCCTAATTCAATCAACCAATCTGCTTGCTGCAGAATATCAAGATGATGCTCAATGACAAAAATGGAGTGTCCTTTATCCACAAGACGGTGGAAAATCATCAACAATTTTTGAATGTCCTCAAAATGTAATCCTGCCGATGGTTCATCCAGAATGTAGAGGGTTTTTTCTTCTGTTTTTGTCAACAGATCCCCCACTAATCTCAGTCGTTGGATTTCGCCTCCTGAAAGGGTGTGAAAAGGCTGGCCAAGAGTGAGGTAGCCCAGTCCTATTTCTTGCATTAATTGCAAAGTGGGCTTAAGAGTTGGAATAAAACGAAAAAATTCACACGCTTCATCAACGGAGAGGGAAAGAACTTGTGCAATATTGCGATTTTCCCAATAAATTTGCAATGTCTCATAATTGTAGCGATCCCCTTGACACACATCGCAAGGAATAAACAAATTGGGCATGAATCGCATGTCAATACGATTTTCACCAAGTCCCTGGCAGGCCTCGCATCGCCCCCCTCTCTTATTCAGACTAAAGCGAGCTGCTGTATAGCCCCGCGCTTTGGCTAAACGTGTTTCACTAAATAATAGACGAAGAGGCGTCATGAGCTGAGCATAGGTGGCGGGAATGGAGCGAGGAGAAAATCGCTCTGCTAGCTGCTCCGCTAAAATAAGACGTTTAATTGATCTATTGTCATCCTTTAGGTGTTTAGCAAGGGTCCCATCCCTTAAATAATCACGTAAATGATGCCCGATAAGATCAAGGGCAAGAGTTGATTTTCCGGATCCTGAGACACCGCAAAATCCCACAAGGCATCCCAAAGGAATGTTAACGTTTAGATGGCAAATATGATGAAGCGAGGCATCGATCACTTGAAGATAATGTGCATGATGTTTGCGGCGAGGGGGCTTGTGAAACGTTTTTCTTCCGCTTAGCCACTGTCCAGTTAAGCTTGTTTCATCTTTTAGCATTTGATCAAACGAGCCTTGAAATGTGATGAAACCTCCCTCTTCTCCGGCTCCTGGACCGAGTTCTAAAATATGGTCTGCTTGACTGATGAGCCCTCTTTCATGCTCAACAAGAATGATCGTATTGCCAAGTTCTTTGAGTTCCTCAATCACTTGTTGTAAATAATGGATGTCTTGCCGATGAAGCCCTAAAGAGGGTTCGTCTAAAATATAAATGAGGCCGGAAAGTTTTAATCCAATTTGAGAGGCAAGTTGAATGCGCTGTGCTTCTCCATCGCTTAAGGTGTTTCCTTGTCGATTAAGTGCAAGATAGCCGAGGCCCACTTGTTGTAAAAAGGTGAGGCGGATCTTGATATCGGGTAAAATTGTGTGTGCAATCACCTCCTCTTGACCGGAAAATTTCCAATTTCGAAAGGTTTCAAGTAATTGAGAAGGGGTTTTTTCACATAATGATGCGATATTTTCTCCTTGAATCAGACAGGCGAGGCTTTCTTTTTTAAGTTTAGCTCCATGACAAGCAGAACACTCCATCCACTGAATAAAGGGGAGTTGATGTAAAAATGCGTTGATTTTCTGTTCGCGCACTAATCGATTTAAAAAGGGGATGAAGCCTTGCCAGTGTCCTTTAAAAGAGTTTTTTTTCTCTTGAGAGCCTATTGTAAATTCAAAAATATCGCTTGAGCCATAAAGAAACATCTGTTTGACATCTGTAAGAAGATCTTTGAATGTTGTCTCTTTAAAAATGGTGTTCTTCTGACAAAAAAGATGAAGGAGTTGTTGAAAGGGGGATGAGATTTTTTTGGGAAGGTGAGTCAGAATGAGATGAGCCTGCTCTAATAGAGGCGCTTGCTCATTTTTAAAAAGAAGATCTTCTTTGACCACCTCTTCTCCTCCTCGCCCTTTGCAAAGAGGGCAAGCCCCTTTAGGAGAATTGAAATTAAAATCTGCAGGGCTTAAAGGGGGGAAGGCATACGATGTTTCGGGGCAGACATAAATTTCGGTAAAATAACGAATAGGACCTTCGCGCCCCTCTTGGACTTTTAAAATTCCTTTGCTAAGATCCAATGCGGTTTCAATTGAGGGAGCCAATCTTTCGCGTATTCCTTCCTTGATCTCTAATCGATCGATGACAACATCCAATGTTGAGATTTTTTTCGAGTCAGGGATAGGCATTCCGCTTGTCCACTCTTCCCCCTCGATGTTTAGCCGGATGAATCCCAGCTGCTCTAACCGGGTAATCGCTGCATGTGCATCTTCTCGATCAAGGGGAATGGGGGCTAAGAGGTGGATTTTACTGCCAATCGGGTATGCTTGCAGGATGAGATGAATGATCTCTTGACGTGAGTATTGTGTGAGTTTTTTTCCTGTGATGGGGCTGTGCTGCTCTCCAATCTTTGCATAGAGAAGAGCTAAAAAATCATAAATATCGGTATAGGTGGCAACTGTCCCTTTAGAAAAAAGTTCCGCTCGACCTTGACCGACCGCTAATGTGGGGGAGAGCCCTTCGATGAGATCGACATGGGGCTTTGCCATCTGTTTAATCAAAAGGCGGGTTTGCGAAGACAAATACTCTAAGTAGCGACGCTGCCCTTCGACAAAAAGGGTGTCAAATGCCAACGAAGATTTGCCCGATCCACTTATTCCTGCGATCACTGTCACCGCATGCTTTGGCAAAGAAAAAGAGAGATTTTTAAGGTTATGCTCCGAACATCCTTTGAAACGGATCCATGAGGAGAAAGCGAGCGAATCTTCCATATCGTTGTGTGATTGGTGAATTGAAGGATTCTCTATCGTAGCAGAGAAATTTATAAACTGCTAAAAGAATTAGTTGTTGCATTCTCAAGGTCAAACAGCTTAAAATAAGAGATAGGTAGAAGTGTGTATTGAATTGTGCAGGGTGAGGCATTATGGGTGATATAGACGGACTAATCAGTATTAAGATTGAGGCCAGGGGCGATGTCTTAGTCTTACGGATCAGCGGTCGACTAGATGCCGTTTCCTCTCCGGCGGCAGAAAAAAAGGTCTTTGATCATGTTAATAATGGGCATCGGAAGCTCTTATTTGATTTTGGTGGCGTTGACTATTTAAGTAGTGCAGGAATGCGGATGCTCCTTTCCATCACTAAGAAATTGAGGACGCTTTCGGGCCGTCTTGTGCTTTTTTCTGTTGCGCCTAACGTCATAGATATATTGAAAATGTCCGGATTCGACCATGTCTTGGAAATTGTCCAAACAGAAGAAGATGGATTGCGCAGATTCTAAAAAGACATGAACTAGGATTACGACTCTGTGATTGGTGGAACTTCTCTTGAGACAGATGAAATAAAACGGATTATTGTTAACTTTGCTTTTGAAGTTCAAAGGCAAATTCCCTCCTCTTTTCAAAAAAAAAGAAAGCGCGTGATTGTCATATCGGGTCCGACTTGCTGTGGAAAATCGCAGCTTGCCATGGAGCTTGCACAAGCAATGGATGGGGAGATTATTTCAGCCGATTCTATGCAGGTTTACCGTGGGATGGACATTGGAACTGCAAAAGCAACACTGCAAGAGCGTATGCTGATTCCTCACCACTTGATTGATATTCGCGAGGTTTACGACAATTTTAATGTGGTCGATTTTTACTATGAAGCAAGGCAAGCGTGCCAGCAAATTTTAGATCGCGGTCATGTCCCAATTGTGGCTGGTGGCTCCGGGTTTTATCTCCATTCTCTACTTTACGGCCCCCCAAGCGGTCCTCCCTCTGTTCCTGAGGTGAGAAAAGGACTTGAAGAAGAAATGGAGCGGCTTGGCTCAGAAGCTCTTTATATGCGCTTGACTGAGTTAGATCCTCAATATGCCAAAAGCATTACAAAAAATGACAAGCAAAAAATTGTCCGCGCCCTTGAAATCATGACACTGACAAACAAAAAAGTGAGTAAACTCAGTTGGAAGGGGAGGCGTAAACCGCAGAATTTTGATTTTCATTGCTGGTTTCTTCATAGACCTAAAGAAAAATTGTATGAAAGAATTGATCGTCGCTGCGATGTTATGTTACGAGAAGGGTTTTTAGAAGAGGTTAGAAGACTTGAATTTCAAGGTCTTCGGGAGAATTCCTCTGCTTCTCAAGCCATTGGTTATCGTCAGGCCCTTGATTTTTTGCAGACAGTTCAATCTCAGGAAGATTATGAGCAATTTGTGCTAAAATTTAAGCAAGCCACACGTCATTATGCCAAAAGACAATTTACTTGGTTTAGGAGAGAGCCTCTTTTCCGATGGCTTGATGTTGATCTGCATGATCATGAAATGGTGTTCGATCTCATTCAAAAGGATTATGAGTCTCTGTGAGCGTGAAAACTGTTGCTCGATCCACTGTCCTAACATATTGAGTGTTAGAACAGCTTCTTATGCCCTGTTCAAAATCTTTCATCCGATGATTTGTTTGCCCCAAAGGATTGTCATCATCTTGAACAGGTTCTCTACAACCCTTGCTGTGACTTTTCATAATTTGATTTACTTAAAAAACGATAATAAATTATTATGACGACTAAATAATCTCCAGATTGTGTTGACGGGGATTCATAAGCCATCCTTATTATTCGTTTTTTAACACACTCTAGGGTCAAGTTCCTGCAGGAACTTTTGAACTATCCCTGACAATATGGGTAATCAAAATCTCGAAAATTCTTACAAAGTAATCGTCATGAGTCAGTCTGAAAGTATGGGTTTGCACGAAAAATCTGAAGAAAATCATTTATCTGTAACACACGAAGAGGATTCTAGTCCTTCTTCTGATCGTGAGGTTGAACAGCCCCTTTCAATCGAAGAAGAGAATCAAGACGATGCTCCTCTGAATGAGGATCCTTCTTTTGGCAAAGATCCTTTGGAAAAAAAGAAGGAACAGAAAGAGGTATTCACCCCTCAATTCGAGCTTTTTAAAGAGTTATTTGATACTCAAAGTGAAGTTGAAGCCAAGCTGCAGCTCGCCATTGATTATATGACAACGTCCCTTGAGCAGGGAGGGACTCCTCATTTTCGAAGTTTTTGGGAGGCTAGACGTCTTTGCCTGGCCCTTTTCAAAGAAAACATCTCTCCAGCTCTAAGAACTCATGCCTGGGCTAAGTATAGTGAGTTATCCAAAGAGGCTCGCCGTTTAAAGGAGATTTTAGACGAACAGAGTGCTTTTGCTGTCGAGCAGATAGAGATTGCGATCCATGCTTTAGAAGAAGAAATTTCTCAATTTGAGACACAAAACGAAAAGGCAGCCTTTCCCGATTCTCTTCCTTTTCCTGAAGCTCTCAGTGAACATTACGAGCAATATCAAAGTTTGCAAAGACAGCTCAATGTATTGAATGCTCAAGCTTCGCGGATTAATGCGCTACGAAAAGAGCTTTTAAAAACAGAAATGAGGGTGCGGCATAAAAATAAATTTTTCCAACGATTATCCGGAGCAGGAGATAAGGTCTTTCCAAAACGGAAGGACTTAATTAAAGAGATTAGCCATCAATTTTCACTTGATGTCGAACAATTTATCAATAAGTATTTTGCAGCAGATTTTTTTAATGAAACTTTTTATGTTTTGCGTGAAGAGATCAAGGGGCTCCAGGGATTGGCAAAACTTCTTACTTTGAATACGCATGCGTTTACTCAGACGAGAATGCGCTTAAGTGAGTGTTGGGATCGCATTAAAGTTGAAGAAAAAGAACGGAAAAAGGAAAGGGTTCACCAGCGGATTGTTTTTAAAGAAAATGCGGAAGAAATTTCTAAACAAATCGAGCTGTTAAAACAAATCATTGAAAAAAATGAAGAAACGTCTATTGAAGGGTTAAAGAGAGTTGAAGCGATTGCTGCTGAGATGCGTCGAGTTGAGCTTGGTCGAGATGAGGTCAGAGCTCTTCGAGAATCTTTAAATGAAGTACGCAAAATGATTCAAGATCAAATAAAATCAAGTGAAGACATTCGCCTCCGGCAAGAGGAAGAGCGCAATCGTCATAAAAAAGAAAAATTTCAAGCCGCGATTGATCAAGCAGAACGATTGCTTGAAGGGCAAAACGAAAAAAATGCGGATGAATTGATTGCTGAACGAGATGCTCTATTGACACAGATTCATGATGCTTCTTTGAGCAAAAATGAAAAGCAGGAAATTGAGCGCATCTTAAAACCTTTGCGTGATATCATCACCGATAAAAGGGAAAAAGCGCTCTTAGATTTATCAGAAGACGATCGACATGCGTTATCTCAAATGCAAAGTATCTTAAAACAGCGCAAAGAACGACGGCAAGAAATTAAAAATCAACTGGAAATTCTTCGTAAAGGAGCTGGTTCTTCGAGCTTAGATTTTGAAAAAGCGATGACCTATACGCATCAAATTAATGAAGAAAAAGAGCGTCTAGAAAAAGCGAATCAAGCCATTCAAGAAATCGAGGATAAAATTCGGCAATTACAGGCCAAGATTTTGAATAAGCTTTAAGAACCAGTTCAACATCTTTCAATCCGTCAAATAGACGATAAACTCGCAGACATTTTCTGAAATATCAAACAATATGGCCAAAAATGTGTGTGAGTGTATCGCTCATTTATGTCAGGAAAAGATCTTGAAGATAGACATCGCGTTTATCCAAAATAGACTCATTAGACTTCTTCGGACACTTCATTGACTTGCTAAAACCGCTATTTTTGGCCTCTTTTTTGTAAAATTTTTCGACCGTATCCACGCATACGCTCTCAACATTTTCAAAACAATCTGCTCAAAAAGGGCAATTTTTTCAAGCAAAGCAAGTTTTGGAAGAAGTCTATTCAACAGACTCTAAACAGGAGCATTTACGTTAATGAAGATCAATCGTGCACCTCACCGTCTTTGACCTTGATCATACACTGATTACCGCTAATAGCAGCTTCCGATTCGGACATTTTCTTTACCATCAACATTTTTTTTCTTTTTGGACCCTGAGCAGATGTCTTGTGACTTATAGTCGACATCGATGGTTGGGGATGTCGATTCATGATTTACACCATCAAATTTTTGATTCTTTGTTCAAAGGACGCACTCTCTCTCTTATAGAGTTGTATGCAGCCCAATTTGTTCGAGAGTCTCTAAAGGGAATGATTTATCTTCCCGCTATTAAACGATTAAAGGAAGCACAGTCGCGTGGCGATTATGTTTTGATTCTCTCAAGTTCTCCTGATTTCCTCGTCAGAGAAATTGCCCATGCGCTTGGTGTCAATCACTGGAAAGCGACAAAATATGAAGCAAATAATGAGGGGGAGAGAAAATTAATGGCGATTTCTCACGTAATGGAAGGATTGGATAAAGCTGATGTTCTCATCAACTTATCTCGTGATCTGGAATTGCCCCACTCAGCAATCACAGTTTATTCCGATAGTTATTTAGATTTGCCTATCTTAAAAATGGCAGGACGGGCTATAGCTGTAAAGCCAGATTCACGTTTAAAAACGATTTGCCTGCAAAATGGATGGGAAATTTTATAAACCAAGAGGTTCTAATCATGAGCGTCCGACAGAGTATTTTAAAGGAAATGGGGGGAAGGCTGTATGATGAAGCAAAAACAGGGCTCCAATTAGCTCATTCTGAAAATTTTGGGAAATTTGTTTTTTCACGTACCGTTATGCAACAACTCCTTCCACGGGAGATTTGCAAAAATATGATGAGGGCGATGGAAGGACAAGAAAAAATAAAAGCTGAATATGCCGACACAATTGCCGTTGCAATTAAAGAATGGGCGATGAGGCATGGGGCAACCCACTATAGCCATTGGTTTCAACCTTTATCGGGTGCAAGTGCAGAAAAACATGATGCATTCATCGATTGGAATTCTCCTGATAAGGTGATTGAGCGATTCAGCGGGAAACAATTGATTCAAGGCGAACCTGACGCTTCTTCATTTCCTTCTCGAGGATTGCGCTCTACATATGAGGCTAGAGGATACACGGGTTGGGATCCGACTTCTCCTATTTTCTTATGGAAAGGGGGGGATGGACTGACTCTTTGTATTCCCTCAGTCTTTTTTTCATGGACAGGAGATGTTCTCGATTCTAAAATCCCTTTGTTGCGATCGGATGCCGCCATTAGTCAAGCTGTTTTAAGACTTTTAAAATTAACAGGATTATCAGCTCATTACGTGAACTCTACTTTAGGATTAGAACAAGAATATTTTGTGGTTGACCGGGCGTTGCGGAATTTGCGTCCCGATCTTGTTTTACTTGGCAAAACAGTCCTAGGAGCTCCCTCGCCAAAGGGGCAAGAATTGCAAGATCATTATTTTGGTTCTGTAAAAGATCGTATTTTGGGTTATATGCAAGCAGTTGAAATAGCAGCAATTGAATTGGGAATCCCTGTCAAAACACGCCATAATGAAGTCGCGCCAGCACAGCATGAAGTGGCTCCCGTATTTGAAAAAGCATCGGCTGCAATTGATCATAATTTACTGTTAATGGAGCTTATGCGTCAAATTGCCAGGCAGCACGGTCTTGCATGTTTACTGCATGAAAAACCGTTTGCGGGGATTAATGGATCTGGAAAGCATTGCAACTGGTCTTTGTCAACCGATAGTGGGATTAATTTATTAGATCCAAGCGACACTCCTTCGAATCATTTACATTTTCTGATCCTATTAACAGCGATTTTAGACGCAATTTATCAACACTCAGCTCTTTTACGCGCATCGATTGGCTCTGCATCTAATGACTATCGTTTAGGAGGTCATGAAGCCCCTCCTGCAATTATTTCAGTCTATTTAGGGGAGGAATTGGAGGAATTATTAGAGGAAATTGAAGGAAAAGGATTTCCCTCTAAGGCAAAGATCAAAAAGCATTATGATTTTGGCTTGGTGGTGATCCCCGATTTAATTAAAGAAACAACAGATCGCAATCGGACCTCTCCTTTTGCTTTTACAGGAAATAAATTTGAATTTAGGGCTGTGGGATCTTCCTCGAATCCAGCCTTTTCAGCAACTGTGTTGAATCTAATTATTGCTCAGAGTTTAAATGCCATTTTAGATGAAATTGAGAGGAATTCAAAAGATCAAGATGCTCTATCTATTCGCGATGCAGTCATTTTCCCTATTTTACAAAAATCTTTACGTGTTTCTAAGCCCATTCGATTTGCAGGAGATAATTATAGTCAGGAATGGGTGGATGAGGCCTTAAGGCGCGGTCTTCCTAATTTTTGGACATCGCCTGCTGCTTTTAAATCTTTAACGGATCCAAAAACGATTGAGGTTTTTGAGACGATTTTAACTGAGGAAGAGTTAAAAAGTCGGCAAGAAATTTTGATGGAGCAGTATGCTCATCATATGAACATTGAGGCAAATTTAATGATTGAGATGTTTCGGACTCAAATTCTTCCAGGAGCAGTCGATTATCAGAAGCTGTTGGCGACAAGTTTTCTTCAGATTAAAGAAGCGCTAGCTCTCCATCCATTTGATTCAACTAAGCAAGCGCTATACCTTAAACATTATCATGATGCGATTGACGAGTCTATGCGCTCCGTTGAAGAATTGGAAAAAGAGTGCGAGTTAATCAGAACATTAGATGTTGAAACTCAAGCAATCGCATTTAGCCAGAAGATTCGAAAGAAGATGGAGAACGCGCGAGCAGCAATCGACTATTTAGAGACTTTAACGGATGATCGTCGTTGGCCTCTTCCCAAGTACCGTGAGTTACTCTTCATGGTCTAAGAAGAGGATAAAAGGTGGACAATCACAGTCGTGTAAGGGCAAAGACCTTTTGAGCAATCAAAGGAAAATAACCGCTGAGTGCAGCAGCTCGGGATCCCCAGGATGGGCTCAGGAATAATTGATGCAATTTCTTTGCAAGCCGCATCTGCAACCCGCATTTTCTTTTCCATGCCTTTTTAAAATGGAGCGGCTGATTGTTGACTGCATATTCAGCGGCAAGACACCCGCTTGCAATTGCCAACGACAAGCCATTTCCGCTTGCCGGTGGAATGGTTCCTGCTGCATCTGCGATCCAATAGGTGTGAGGCCATTGAGGGGGAGATCGCCATCCAAACTCAGGAACTGCCGCTTCCATCCATTCATCAAAAAGAGGGGATGCACAAGAGAGTAAACTCTTTAATTCATGCTGAGAAGAGACTAGGCTCTGCATCGCTTCATTTGCAGAAGAAAACTGCCGATATTTTTCGATCTCCATTAAGCAGGCTAAGTTGCTCCACCCATTTTCAACGGGGACTAATCCAAGGTAAGCCCCTTCAAATGAAAACATATGCAAGGCTGAGTTTAAATCAATCCCTGTGAAATGCGCTTTTAATCCAATATAACGGATCTGTTGTTTTTTAGAAGGATATCCGGGGAGGCGGCCGGTGGCGATTAAGAGGTGCTTGGATTGAATCTCCTCTCCAGAAGATAATGTGAGGCTATGCCTTTGTCCTTCGCGATCGGGTGGAGTTAAACCAATCACTTTTGTCGAGGTAAGAAGAGTGGCTCCTCCCCTTGAAATCAATTGTGCTAATTGTAAATCGAGAGTCAAATGAGAGAGGCTTCCCGCAGGGAAAGGGAGGGCGAAAGAGAGGGTTTTTTTTCCCGCTGACCACGAAACGGTGTTGATGGGAAGAGGCGTGATTCCCCATCTGTTTAATTGGGCAATCATAGGGGGAGAGATGAATTCTCCGCAAACCTTATGGGCAGGGTATTGGCCTGCCTCTATCACTAAGGGGGAAAAGCCGAGCTCGAGCAGCCTTGCTGCAGCGCACAATCCCCCAATTCCACCTCCAATAATCGTGTAATCGACGAGGGTCATTGGATTCGATCTCCTTTGCATTTTTTGACATCGATTGTGACAATCCATCGAAAAGCCCAATGCCATGTAATGGTATAACAGGCAGTATCAACTCCTGCAGCATTGAGAATCTTTACCCATTCTTGTCGTTTAAAAGAGCGGCGGATAGAGAGTAAACCATCATGCCAAATCATTTTATTTCGGAAAAAAAGAGGGACCGCTGCGGCAAATCCAATCGTTGCAAAAAGGTGGCGATGAAGGTCATTGAGAATCACGGCTTGTTTTGCCGTCCTGCAAGCTTGTTTGATAAATTCGATGAGTTCTTCATCTGAGAGGTGATGGCACACTAGTGTAGCTGTGACAACATCGAATGTCAGTTGTTCATTAAGTCGAGGGGTCTCAGAGAGAATAAATGAAACATTCGACACAGAGGGCTTGAGGCTGTTTAATCGCTCTTTAGCAAAAGCGATCGCCTCGGGAGAAATATCGAGTCCGACGATGTTGGCGCCAGGGTATGCCTTTGCAAGGGTGATAGTAAAGAGTCCTCCGCCGCAGCCCACATCTAAAATAGAGTGAGGAGGTGAAGGAAGCTCTCGCAGAGCCCAAAAAGTCGCCCGGTCTCCTCCCAGGAAGCGCCCGATCCGATCAAGCTGAAACAGGCAATCTCGATATTGCAAAGGATTGTAGAAGTCTTTTCCTAGATCCATCCACTCAAGTTCATGCGATCGTTTAGTGAGCATAAGGAATCCTTCGAAGAAAGATCCCTTCGGCAGATAAACCAGGTCCAAATCCAAGCCCTGCCGTCCACTGCTGAGAGCTTTTTTGCTCGGTTAAATCTTTTAAAACAAACAAGAAAGTGGCGCTCGACATATTTCCAAAATCCTTTAAAACTCTCCATGATGAATGTGTTTGTTTCTCCACTAAACAGAGTGCTTTTTCCACAGCTTGGATCACTGAAGATCCTCCCGGATGGATGGCCCAATCGCATTGGTCGATCGTGATCTCTTCTGGAAGAAGCGCTTTTGCAAATTCTTTCATATGACGTTTGATGTAGACAGGGACGCTGGGGGAAAGGGTCATGAGGTATCCTGTATCGCTTGCTTCCCACGACATTTTATCAAAAGAATCATCGATGGCAAGTGAAGAAGTGCGGTGAATCTCCCATAAAGGTTTTTCATTGTCCCGAGGAGCTCCTCCTATAATCGCCGCCGCTGCACCATCTCCAAAAAGGGCATTTGACATCAAGGTCTCCCAATCATGAGAAGACTGTAAGTGGAGTGTGCACAGCTCGGTGCAGACAAGTAAAATCCGTGCCTCGCAGTTGGCTTGGGCAAAAGCTTGGGCAACAGAGAGCCCTTTAAAAGCTCCAAAACACCCCATAAAATTAATTCCAATCCGATTGATGCTTGTCGATAGATTCAAATTTTTCATCAAAGAAAATTCTATTCCCGGTGCAATCATCCCTGTACAGGAAATGGAAATTAGGTGGGTGATCTGCAGAGGGTCTCCTCCCCACTGTTGGATCGCTTGACGCGCAGCTTCTTCCGCAAGGAGAGGGGCCTCTTGTTTATATCGTTCATTTCTTTGCGTCATCCCGGGGGGTTTAGTCGGGAATGCTTTTCCCCAAAAGGTCCATTCCTTTTTTGGTAGATTAAAATCATTGACCACTGAGTAGCGTGTATTGATGGATGAATTGAGAAAAATGCGGGAAACGAAATCTCTTTTTTCCTCAGGGACTTTTAAAATGTCACTCAATTTAGATCCAATCTCCTGTTGATTGAACACATAAGGAGGAACAATTCCTGATAGAGCAAAAATGCTAGGATGCATGATGATGAAGACCTTGATGTAAGACGATTTTAAACGAGACCGACTACCAATAGAGTGCACAAGGCATTGTTTTAGGGTGTTGATGTCGCAGAGATAGATAAAGAGAACCCGCCAAGCCGTGGAATAAATTGAATGCATCAGTCGATGGTTGATGAGATTGGACTTTGTTCCATAATTTCGCGATGGCTTCTGTGATCGCGTCTAAAGATCCAATTTCTTGACCTGATTCATTGACATAGTGTAAAAAATCTAACTCACCATAGAATCCACAGCACAGGTTGTTAGGAGATGTAAATGCATCTGAGTACCTTGATAATTTGATACAGCGGTTCAGTCCTTCGATTGCTTGCGGCCTCAGTTCCATGATATCCATGCAAGCGAGATAAAAAAAACCAATTCCGGCATGCCCTCCACACCAGGTAGGAGGACGTGCAATCAGCTCGTGATAAGAGTTAACTTTGTTGACCAATCTCATGTCAGGCCAATATTGACCTTTTTGATAGAAATGTTGATCAATAAGCTCCAACGTCTTTTTGACCCAGTTTAGCGAAAATAAGTCATTGAATCTTTTTGCATATTTCAAAAAGGCAACGGCAACTCCCGCAATTCCGTGTGCATAACCTAAATTGGGCGGGTGTGGAGTTCCGTCACTAAATGCATCATGTGGATTGCGGCAAAATGAATCAGGTGTTGGGCATTGATTTTTTAAATAATCCATGGATGCATGAATCCTATTTTCTTGTATCGAATAGGTCGATTCAAAATGAAGCAGGGTTGTGATGTGATGGGAAATCCCTGACATGACATCAAATGTCTGATCATGATGGATCGGCAACGTTTCTGCCGACTCCAGCAACAAGCTAGTCAAGTCATTGGCTAGCGTGTAATCACAGGCTGCGATATGATGCGCCGCATAAAGCAATCCTGAATATCCATTAAGGCCAAGTGCTAATAGAGGTTGATCTCGACATCTTTGAAGGCAGCTTGTTAGAATTTTATTCACTAATTTACGGCTCGCAAGGCAATCATGATAAAGATCCCATTGTGCGAGGACAAAAGCAATCCCCATTGAACCGTTATAAAAAGAAAATCCGGTTAATTCTCCGATAAAAGCTTGGTGTCGATCCAGGATGAGTTCGGCCCATGTCACATCATGTTCATTTTCGACGACACGATCAATGAGGTGTTTAATCAAATTTTGAGAGCAAAAATGTGTCTCATTTTTTTTAGAATGTCTTTTTTTCTCATGGTGAATAAAAGTTGGATCGTTCGATCTGTAGGCCAGATAGCTTAAACGAATTAATGTTATTTGATCTTGAAGATGGTTCGTACTCAAGTGATCCAACATGAAGCGGCATTGCTCGGCTCCGCTTCGATCCACTTCAATTTTTACAGGGACTCCACAACTATCAAAAATAACAGAGTCTCTATCATTTGATTCAAAATAAGGAATATCTCCTCTTTTGATATCGCTTATCTCAGCTTTTATTACCCCTTCATAATGGGGTTTGTATGCGATCATTTCATGCAGCCAGTTGATGTGTTTGTCGTAGAGATGGCGATCAGCCAGTAGCAGAGGATGATAACTTTCAAGAAGTAATTGTTGGTAATCTTTAGTCGACCGAAATAAACGCCTTGTGACAATCGCCCCCCTTTGAAAAAGGGGGGATTTGTCTGATTTAAGAGTGTCTCGATGTGTCATGAGAACTTCATACGCTATTTGAAATCCTTCTATAAAGTCCAATTCAAACAGATCAATGGAAGGCGTTTTTCTCTTTGTGATTCGCGGGATGCTCTTTTTTTTTGCTTTGAAATCGATCATCTCACGAATAAGGTGCATCTCATCTGTCCCCAATTTTTTCCAGGAGGATCCAGCAAATTTTCCTTTGTCAATTCTAAGGTCGCCGATTGCGGAGATATTGACCCCTTGATTGCCTTGACTGAACCTGGTTTGTTTTGGTAAAATACACATTTTGCCCACATCTAACAAATGATTGGTCTCCCTTTTGAGGGATGGTGTAAAAATACATTCTAAATCGATCAATACAGGGTGTCGGCCATGTGCAATTAAATTTTCAAAATGCAGATCAGTTCCATTGATCACCAATAACAAAGCAGTGAGCTGGCCAAGCGATGAATAAAAATAGCGCAGGTCGTCTTTGTTATCGCAAGTTTTATATGAAATCCACTCGCAGTAACCATGATCTTGCTTGTCAATCAATAGAGGCGTTTTTAGTGTAAAATCTTTGATTTTTGTGTGATACCAATCACAGAAATGATGAAAGAGGACTTCGTTAGAAATGCTTCTTGGCTTGTAAACGAATGCTACAGGCTGCTGAAGTTTATCAAGACCTCTAATGATCAAGACACGTTGAGATCCGCGATGGCTATCTCCGGATCCTTGAATATCTGTCACTTTTTCCAGCTCACGTTTCAAAAGAGATTTTTCGATGTCAACGAGATCGACGGCTACATGTGTAAAAAATCGCAATAAAGCTTGTCGATAAGACTCTATTTTGATCTTAAGGCAATCGTTTAAGACCGGATAGGTGGAGAAAAATGAGTCATAGAATTCTTTTGTCTGGCATCGTTGAATAAAATCCTGAAATCTTTCTTCAGGGGTTTCCCCTTCCAATGCATGAGTTAATCTCAATTTATGCAATTCAACCACAGCGCATTTCATGATCATAGGTAAAAAAATCGAGATGGCGTCTGCTTGGAGGAAACGAATTAAACAGGAGTCGGACATTCGATCTCTTAACTGATCCCGACACCTAATATGTGCTTTCAATGATTGATATAGGCTTTCCAATAGAGGAATTAAGAGGGCTAAAAATCTCACTTCGCTTTTTCTGTGGGTCAGAAGTTGTTTCCAGCGTTTTTTTTCTGAGTGTTTTTTGCTATTCTTCCAAGTTTTCCTTGCTTGTAATTGTTTTGCTGATTGATTTTGTTGATACACAAACAACCTTAAAAATTGAGGGTTGGACTACGTAAAGGCCGATTTCAAGGATCTAAAGCAAGTGATGGGGAAAATCGCTTTTCCTGTGATTTAGAACCTGTTCAATCTCTATGAACAGGTTCTTAGAAGCGGAGCGGATGCTTTTACGCAAGCCCAAAAGAAAAAAGTTATGGGATACTGCTCGAACAGAAATCACATCCTTCCCCTTGGATCGACGGAGTTTCTGGCAAACCCACAACGTGTTTGATGAGTTCTTCATTATTGTCTATGATAGCCTCTTTCATAGTCTCCTCCTTTGTGTTTAAGGACTGAATGTGTTAAGCAGTCCAACAAATCAGATACTAAAATTTTTATGATTTGATAGTCAAGGCTAGTGCTCTATCGAGCTTAAATTTTCGGACGCAATTGAGAGATCGCAAATCCAATCGAAAAATTTAAGCTCGACAGAGCACTAATTAGGGCGTGTCATCAATTGACGACACGCCCTAGTCTCTTCTGATTCTTTTTTTATTGGTTTTAAGATGGTCGATATGATACAGTTCTTATCTGAATCAACTTAATCAAAATTTTTTATGAATAAACAGACCATTTTAGAAGATCTCAATCGTGTGGCGCAAGCCATTTATGATAAAAAGGGGTTTAATATTTTAGCCCTTGATGTCCGCAATATTTGCTCCATGACAGATTTTTTTATTATCGCTGAAGGGACGGTTGATCGTCACGTCAAAGCCTTAAGTCATGCCATCGTCGATGAACTCGCTTCCAAAAAGCAGCATCCTTTTCATGTTGAAGGTCAGCAAGAAGGGGATTGGGTTGTCTTGGATTACGGCGATTTTATCATTCATCTATTTACTCCTGAACTTCGCGAAAAATATTCCTTGGATAAATTATGGGGCAAGGGTCTTGTTGTTGATGTCAAAATCAACACAGAAAGACCTGAGATAAAAAAGCAATAGATAAGGAATAAAGACGATGAATCAGAAGCGTATTGTCGTTACAGGGATGGGAATTGTTTCCTGTTTTGGGAATGATGTCGATGTTTTTTATCAAAATCTTTTGGCAGGTAAGAGCGGAGTTGTTCCCATTACCGAATTTTGTTGCGAAGATTATCCTACCCGTTTTGCCGCAGTGATTTCTGATTTTGAAACAGGCCAATACATGGACAAAAAACAGGCGCGCCGTGTTGATAAGTCGATTGCTTACACGATGGTGGCAGGAAAAAAATCACTTGAGCATGCAGGCCTTGTTGGTGAATCATTTGATCAGCTGCGCAAAGATCGCTGCGGAATCTTGATTGGATCGGGAATGGGGGGAATGACTGTATTCGCAGATGGAGTTCAAACCTTAATTGAAAAAGGGGCGCGTAAAGTTTCTCCCTTTTTTGTTCCCTATATTTTGACAAATATGGGCGGAGCGATGTTAGGGATTGATCTGGGATTTATGGGTCCTAATTATTCGATCTCTACGGCATGTGCCACTGCTAATTACTCCATTATTTCTGCTGCCCATCATCTTCGTAAAGGGGATGCAGACCTGATGATTGCCGGCGGAGTTGAAGCAGCGATTATTCCGATGGGCTTAGCCGGGTTCTCTGCTTGTAAAGCTCTTTCCCAACGCAATGATGCCCCTGAAAAAGCCTCTCGTCCTTGGGATCGCAGCCGTGATGGCTTTGTCATGGGTGAGGGAGCGGGAGTGCTTGTATTAGAAACTCTTGAGCATGCTCTTGACAGAGGGGCAACCATTTTAGCCGAATATTTAGGAGGGGGAATCTCATGCGATGCCCATCACTTGACTGATCCAAGATCTGATGGTGAAGGGGTGGCGGCTTGCATACGTTATGCTTTGAACGATGCTGCAACATTGTCAGAAGAGATTAATTATATCAATGCCCACGCGACATCTACTCCTGTTGGGGATATGGCGGAGGTGCGTGCTCTAAAAAAAGTGTTTAAAGATCCCGCATTGATTTACATGAACTCGACTAAGTCGATGATTGGTCATTTATTGGGAGCTGCCGGAGGCGTTGAAGCCATTGCAACAATAAAGGCGATCACAGATGATGTCATCCATCCGACAATCAATTTAGAGAATCCTGAACCTGAATTAGGGTTTAAGGTCTCTTCTCGTCCAGAGTCCATCAAGGTGAACAAAGCGATGTCGAATTCTTTTGGTTTTGGAGGGCATAATGCTTCGATTATTTTTGCGCCCTATGTTTCATAATCAAGAGGTGAGAGATGAAGAAGGATAGTTCTTGTGGAATTATTCCTTTGCGTATTCATCACGATGAATGGCAAATCTTGTTGATTCAGCATCATTCGGGGCATTGGGGTTTCCCTAAAGGGCATCCTGAAATTGGGGAAACACCGCTTCAAACAGCTAAAAGAGAATTAAATGAAGAAACGGGCTTGATTATTGAATCTCTCTTGTCATCTGAGTATTTAGTCGAACATTATTTTTTTACATTTCATGGCCACCGCGTCTCAAAAACAGTCCATTATTATATTGCATTGGTGACGGGAAATCTCGTGATTCAGGAGATTGAGATCAAGAATAGTCAATGGGTCTCTTTACCTCAGGCATTCGATATTATGACATTTAAAGAAGGAAAGAGACTTTGCTTTGAAGTCACTGAATTTTTGAAATCTTTCAATAAAATAAGGTGAGCGATTCTCTTCAATAACGCTTGAATGAGTCTATTTCTTTGGTTTTTCGTTGTTTTTCCTCTCCTCTACTCTCTTTAAGCGCTCCTGTTTTAAAGTTTGAGCCAGTAAACGTGCAAATAGGGCCAATGATTCACTTCTTGTGAACGGTTAAAAGGGGCGTGAATCAGCCTGTTTTTTTCTGTCTTGAAAGCAACACAAACAGTAAATCGCAATCATGATTCTTTCAACAAGAGAGTAAAGAAGAGTGGCTGTAATTCCTGCAGCAATTCTTACGCCGTAAGCTGAATACCACTGGAAGGTGGGCATAATGGCAGCGATTCCCATGTATCCTAATGAAGGGCGAAGAATGCGGATCGCGATCTTGTCAATTTCTGCCATGATCCCCAGTTCATACGCCATTCCAAGAGAGTAGTATCCGGTTAATCCTCCAACAATTGTCGCGGGCGTACATCTCAAGATATAAGAAATGAGAGGATTCAAATATGAGGAAGGGCGGCAGTGGGGGGATGAGTGTTCCACAATTTTTCCTTTAAAACTGTTAAAAACGAATGTGCTCGACAAGTTTAAAAGAAAGGGTTCTAATTGTCAAAATCATTTTTCCCTCGATGCTCCTTTGCTAGAAGCTGTTCAAGACCTTTGATCCGATCTATACTCGAAAAAATTGACAATAAAGAGGTCAAACAGGGCGATTTTCTCAACCAAATGGGGTTTCGAAAGAAGTCTAATCTCTGACACCGCTTTTTATAGTTGTAAATTTTGAGGTGATCTCAGAAAATGTAATGAACTTTTAGTAGGAGAGTTTTCGTGAAAAAATATCTGGCATTAGCTCTATTGTATTTTATGCGCTTTAGTTTGTGGTTTCGCTATCGCGTAACAATCAAAGGGGCAGACCGAATCAATCCCGATGTGTTAAACAAGTCTGGTGGTGTTCTTTTTTTACCAAACCATCCAACAATTTTTGTCGATCCAACCCTTGTGACGTTGGCTATTTGGAAAAAATATCCTATTCGCCCTGTCATTGTTGAATATATGTTCTATACTCCTCTCATTAATATGATCATGCGTTTTATGAATGCGCTGTCCATTCCAAATTTCGTCACCTCAAGCAATAGTTTAAAAAAGAAGAAAGCCGATAAAGTCGTTGAAACCATTATTGAGGAATTAAATAAAAAAGAAAATTTTCTGATTTATCCGGCAGGTAAAACAAAGCATCAGGCAAGAGAGGTGATTGGAGGGTCGGGCGTTCATCGGATTATTCAGTCCGTTCCAAATGCCAACATTGTTCTTGTCCGCACAACAGGTCTTTGGGGAAGCCGATTTTCAAGGGCTCTCACAGGAGGTCATCCCCCTCCCAGTATGTTTGAAACAATTTTCTGGGGAATAAAAAAAGTCCTGAAAAATTGTCTTTTTTTTACACCAAGGCGTGAAGTGACGATCGAATTCATGCCGGCGGGTCCCGATTTTCCTTATCGAGCCTCTCGTCTTGAGATGAATCGTTACCTGGAAAAATGGTATAACCGCCCGGATGGTATTCTCCCTCATCAGGGAGAGGAGCCGGGAGAAAGCCTTAACCTTGTGTCTTATAGCATGTGGAGTGAAGAGCTCCCCGAAATCAAGTCCAAAGAGAAAGGGGCCGAAGAGATTAACCTGCGCAAAATTCCCCTTGAGGTGCAAAACAAGATTAAAGATAAATTATTCGAAATGACACAGGTTCCTGTGCATCAGATTGAGCCTGGAATGGATTTGGCCGGTGATTTAGGGCTTGATTCTCTTGATACAGCAGAACTGATTGCGTTTCTTGATGAGGAATATGAAATTTCAGGGATCCCCGTCAATGAATTAACGACTGTTGGGAAGTTGATGGGATTGGCTGCTAAGCAAATCGTCATTAGCGAGCCAGTCGAACAGATTGAAATCAATCTTGCAAATTGGGAAAAGAGTCGGTCCCATCGGCAAGCAGTCATTGCGCAGGGCTCAACAATCCCGGAAGTTTTCCTCAATTGTTGTGATAAAATGGGGGGGGCGGCAGCTTGCGCGGATCATACGGCAGGAGTTTTAACTTATGCACAAGCTAAGATGCGGGTTCTTTTGCTCGCCGACTATATACGCAAGCTTCCGGGAGAATATATCGGCATTTTATTACCTTCTAGCGTTGCTGCTTATTTAACGATTTTGGCCTGCCAAATGGCTGGAAAAATTCCTTTACTCGTGAACTGGACAGTTGGGCCTCGCCACCTTGAAACAGTTGTGATGCTATCTAAAGTAGAAGTCATTCTCTCTTCTTGGTCTTTTCTTGATCGATTAGAAAATGTCGATCTCGATGGAGTGGAAGATCTGATCGTCATGCTTGAAGATGTTAGACGCGAATTTTCTATTTTAGATAAGGTAAAGGCTTACGTCCGTTCTAAGATGAAATCCGAGACACTTCTTGCACGATTTAATATTGAACACTTAAAGAAAGAAGATCAAGCAGTCCTCCTTTTTACAAGCGGAACTGAAAATATGCCCAAGGGTGTTCCTTTGTCGCATGACAATATTCTTTGCAATCAACGCGGATCGCTCCAATTGGCAGATTTGCAAGAAGACGATATTGTGCTGGGGATGCTTCCCCCTTTCCATGCTTTTGGATTTACTTTAAGTGGACTGCTTGCTTTGCTAAGTGGAATGCGGGTCATTTATTTTCCTGATCCGATGGATGGGAAAGGACTTGCAAAGGCAATTGCGCGCTGGAAAGCCACTGTCATTTGCGGAGCCCCTTCGTTTTTAAAGGGGATCTTTAAAAACACCAATCCTGAAGAGCTCAAAACGCTGAGGCTCTGTTTTACCGGGGCGGAAAAAGCCCCTCACGATCTTTTCGATATGGTCAATACCTTGGATCACTGTCAATTACTTGAAGGGTATGGGATTACAGAATGCTCTCCTGTGATCACAATTAATATGACAGGCAATCAACTCAAGGGGGTAGGAAAGCCTCTTCCAGGAGTGGAGCTTTTAATTGTTCATTTGGACACACATGAGCCGCTTCCCGTTGGTGAACAAGGGCTTATTTTGACAAAAGGAGCAAATGTCTTTGGAGGCTATCTCAACCCGGGAGTCTCTTCCCCATTTTTAACCATAAAAGGAGAAAAATGGTATTCCACTGGCGATTTAGGATATCTAGATGCTGAAGGATTCTTAATCCTTTGCGGCCGTCTTAAACGATTCATCAAGGTGGGAGGAGAGATGATCAGTTTAGCCGCCATTGAAGATGCGCTACAAAAAACAGTCGGAAAAAAAGCAATCCATATAGAGGAAGGGCCGATTTTGGCAGTATGTGCCAAAGAAGATGCCGGAGAAAAAACCAAAATTTTTGTTTTTACTCGCTTTCCCTGTTCTGTGGAAGAGGTTAATCGCACATTGAAAGAAGAGCGTTTTAGCAATCTAGTGAAAGTGTTTAAAGTGGAAGAGTTGACGGAGATTCCTTTAATGGGATCGGGGAAAATCAACTATCGCGCTTTGGAAGGAATGATTCCTTCTCTATTGAATTCTTAACAATCAGGTAACCACGATTATGGATTCTCAACTCTATTTAGATCATTTCCCGTTGAAGCTTTTTAATACAGCTTCACGTCAAAAAGAAACTGTTGTTCCTCTTGAAAAAGAGCACATCAAAATGTATACGTGCGGACCCACCGTTTATAATTTTGCCCATATCGGCAATTTCCGCACGTATGTTTTCGAAGATTTGCTCAGGCGGACCATTAAATTCTTTGGTTTTAAGATTACACAAGTGATGAATTTAACCGATGTCGATGATAAGACAATCAAAGGGGCAATTGCACACAATGTCTCATTGAATGACTATACAAAACCCTATAAAGAAGCTTTTTTTGAAGATCTTCGGACTTTGCGGATTGAGCCTGTTGAGCATTATCCGGCTGCAACAGATTATATTCCCCAGATGATTGAGATGGTTGAGGTTTTGCTTTCCAAACAAATCGCTTATATCGGGGGAGATGGAAGCGTTTATTTTGCAATTGAAAAATTTCCTCGTTATGGCTGCCTTTCACATCTGCATTTAGATGATTTACAGGCGGGAGCTTCCGATCGGGTGGCAAGCGATGAATATGAAAAAGAAAATGTTGCAGACTTTGTTCTGTGGAAAAGTTATGAACCGGAACGAGATGGTCAAATTTTTTGGCAAAGTCCTTTTGGGCCGGGGAGGCCTGGATGGCATCTTGAGTGTTCCGCGATGGCAATGAAACTTTTGGGGGAGACGATTGATATTCATGTGGGGGGAGTCGACAATATGTTTCCTCATCATGAGAATGAAATTGCACAATCAGAGGCTTGTTCAGGCAATCTTTTTGTGAAGCTCTGGATGCATTCAGAACATTTATTGGTTGATCAGAAAAAAATGTCGAAGAGTTTGGGTAATTTTTATACTCTACGCGATCTCCTTGGCAAAGGGTATGAGGGAGTACAGGTTCGTTATTTACTTCTTCAAACGCATTATAAAACGCAATTAAATTTTACTTTTCAGGGGCTTGATGCAACAAAAAGTGCTTTAAATCGTCTGCAAGATTTTATTTATCGTTTGAATGAGGTGAAGGGGAATGAACCTGGCGGGAGAATGGAAGAACTTTGTCAGCGAACTCTTGATCATTTTGCCGAAGCATTAGCTGATGATTTAAATATTTCTGCCGCTTTAGCCGCGATTTTTGACTTTGTCCGCGATGTCAATTGTTTATGTGATTCTGGACAAATCGATCAAGAAGAGGCTCAAAGAGCTTTAGAAGCAATGAAAAGGTTTGATTCTGTGCTTGGGGTCCTCTCTTTCGATAAACAGGAGCCTGAAATTCCCTTAGATTTAAAAGAGGCTTTTGAGCGGCGGCTTCAAGCCCGTCAAGAAAAGCAATGGAAATTAGCTGATGAGTTGCGTGATTTTATTCAACAAAGAGGTTATGTGATAGAAGATACTCCAAGCGGGGTAAGACTGAAAAAAGGATAAAGAAAAGAGGAGCAAATGGTTGAGCGCGCAAAGACTAAAGATGAAATGTTTATGCTTAAATTATACGATGAGGCTTCTAAGGGGCAGGATATTGACGATCCTCTGGATCGCTATGTGATTGGAGCCTTAGTGGGATTACAAGCCAAAGCTGTCGATACAATATGCGTTTTATTGGCACAGGCCAATTTTATTAAGAAAAGAGGGAAGGATGAGATTTCAATTACCCCTCATGGGATTAAACTGGTGGAGAATATCCGTTTGCCAAGGTAGTCCTTTTTCAAGCTCTCATTTGGGGCGTGTCATGAATTGATCATAACCTTTTATTCAAGTTCTTTCCAAGCGTGTGGTCACATCGCTTGAGACATCATCTTGAATAGAGGTGGTGAGCAATTGATGAGACGCCTAAGAACCTGTTTAAAATGGAACAGGTTCTTAGGCGCTGTGCTAACACTTCATCTTAAAACAGATTTTTTGAGTTTTACGATAGGTTAAGAGAGCAATGTATGATCGAGCAGCGATTGTAAATGCCTGAGCTCACCGTTTAGTTTTGTATTAAAATCATTGATCACGATTCGATACCCGGTTCGGCTTCTACTTTCAACAACAAAAGCACCATACATTTGATTGATTTGATTGATTTTAGACGATAAGGTGATGGCGTACTCTTTTCCTATCAAAGGAGAGACGATTTGACGGGAGTGATCTGTGGATCGCAAACTCCAATCAGAAGCGTTGAGTGGAGAGGAAGAAAAAGAATTTCCCTCTTGCGAGTTTGATCCGGTGTTTTGCACATGATGATGAATGTCAACCTTTTGATCAATTGCTCGCTCATTTTTTTCCAATTCGGGAAATCCCTTGTGTAATAAGCTCAACTTTTGATCGGTTGAAAGTTGGGAACTGTTCACGATCACGCGAAAATGTCTCGGTTCTTCAAGGGGAACTTTTCGACTTTCAACCATTCTTGGACACCATCGCTCAGCTCCCAGACGATTCATTTTTTCGATTAATTCCTTGGCTTGTTCTTCTGTACAAAGGGGGGACGCCACCTGTTCAGATGCTCCACTCCCTCTTATCACCCACCGTTCATCAATGATGATTTCACAAATATTCATTTTTTCCTCTTAGTATTATTAACTCGCCTCTTATTTTTATTTAAAAACTTTATTTTTTTTATTAATTAAATGTTAAATTTCAATAAAATTTATACTCTGTTTTTTAACTCACCTTACGCACTATGAGTGCTACTTGGATTGAAGCGAACGCTTTCAATCTCGAGGGCTTTGGCGCAGTCCACATTCTTACTTTGTGCTTGAATGAGTGTCTGTTTGTTTGATGAAAATGAGGAGTGGACGATGTGATAGAAGGCAGGGAGATAGCTGCGGTGGCCTTGAAACCTCTTTTCATGTTTTTTTGCCTTTGGCTTTCCGTCAAAGGCAAAAAAACATGAAAAGAGGTTCTTAAAATTTCAAAAAAAACTCAGCGCCACCAACTGCGGCGGCGGCCGCCGGTTTGAACCATCTTTGCTTCTCCGCCCGTTCCGGCAAAAGCGACAAACCATGCAATCACGCATAGAATGGGATTTGTCTGCCAATAATAGTGTGTGGCGAAAATGGCAACAGTCAAATGAGGGGCAAAAAACCATCCAATCCAGCCTAAAAGTCCAAATTGAATTGTGGTGGCAAACAACATCGTCAGGCGAGGAAAAAATGTGATAAAGATCAAAAAGAAAATTCCATGTTCTTGCCAAAAATCCATTGCTATCCTTCCATTTTATGACGATCATGTCTTCTTAGGACTCTTTTTGCTTGCATTCACACGTTGGGATTAAATAGGTAAGGGACCTGTTTCTCTGTTTTTAGCCAGACGGTAAAAACAGGGAAACAGGCTCTAAACGCGTTTATAATGTCTTCATCCAAGGAAAGTAGAGCACATCTCGAATGGAATGAGAGTTTGTCATAATCATGATCAAGCGATCAATTCCGATTCCGATTCCTCCGGTTGGAGGCATTCCCTGGCAGATCGCCTCGATAAACTCTTCGTCGAGCGGACTTGCTTCCTCATCTCCTGCGTCGCGGCGATCTCCTTGTTGTTCAAGAAGAGTGCGTTGAATTTCAGGATCGTTAAGCTCGCTATAGGCATTGCAAATTTCTTGATTGATCATAAAACTTTCAAACCGTTCAACTAATCCTTCCGCCCTTAGCTTAGCATCTCGATGAGGTTTGCATAGAGGAGTTGTCTCGATCGGATGATCATAAATATGGTGGGGTTGAATCAGATGAGGTTCAACAAGAACCTCAAAAAGGGCGGCAATGAGCAAGCCGCGGCTAAGAGCCGCTAATTTTTTAGGTTCGCAGTGTCCGCTTTCTTTAAGCCTATTGCGCATCTCTTCATCACTCATCCGATCAATCTCTATCTCTCCGTAGTGCTTTAAACTGTCTTTCATCGTCATCCGCTTCCAAGGCGCTTTCATCTCAATGTAGAAAGTTTCGCCTCCCTCTTGGGGGGTGTAGGGAACAAGAGTTGTTCCATAGAGATTCAAGGCAAGGCGCTCAAATAGTTTTTCTACAAAATCCATCATATCATGGTAATCCCAATAGGCGGCGTAAGCCTCAAGAAGGGTGAACTCTGGATTGTGATTGCGATCAATCCCTTCATTGCGAAATACGCGTCCCATCTCATAAATCCGATTCATCCCCCCCACGATCAACTTCTTAAGAGGAATTTCAAGAGAAATCCGCATGAACATCTCTTGATCAAGAGCATTTAAAACCGTTTTAAAGGGGCGAGCTTCGGCGCCGCCATAGATACTTTGTAAAATGGGAGTTTCCACTTCTAAAAATTGATGTTCTTGGAAATAGTTCCGAATTTGATGCATGATGTGGGAGCGAGTACGGAAGAGCTGAGCCACTTCCGAGTGAGAAATTAAATCAAGCCAACGCTTCCGATAGCGCAATTCTTTATCAGCCAATCCACCATGTTTATCTGCGAGGGGAAGAAGTGTTTTACACAGAAGGGTGACCTCTTTAGCAAAAAGGGTTAACTCTCCTTTTTGAGTGTGGAAAAGATGTCCCTCGATTCCGATAATATCACCTAAATCGATTTTTTTTTCGATGAATTTATAGGCTGACATTTCGTTTTCTTCTCCATGTTCTCCATAGCCGGTGAGCCGTGTCGCATCTCGGTTGAACATGACCTGGATACGTCCTGTTTCGTCTTGTAAATGGGCAAACGCATTTTTTCCCATCGAACGGAAAAGAACAAGACGGCCGGCCACCTTCGCTGGGGGTGTTGTCCCTGCCGCTGCATCGTCGCTATGACCAATATTTGCACCATTAAAATGTTGTTCTAGACTTAATGCGGTATTGGTTGGGGTGTATTTATGCGGATAGGGATCGACGTTTGCTTGCCGAATTTCACTCAGTTTTCGAGAACGATTTTGAAATTCTTCTTGTTGATGATACTCTGGTTTATTTGTCATGATGATCCATTTTATTTTTGAACGGGTGATGGAATGTGAATTACAATAGGGGGATTAAGATCGCTTCGGCTGTACGCAAGCCTCGCATAAGCTTGAAAAGTTGTCCAAGCTAATGCTAGGATATAAATCGTGCCCATGAAAATAAAAAATTTTGTCTGGCGATTAGAGTGGATAAAAGATGTGATGGTTTCCCGCATGTGTTTTTTCCTGTCTCAAAGATTGTCTTTTCTTAGAACCTATTGAGGATCTTAAGAGAGTGTCTGGAAAGTCTCATCATCTCGAATCCAAGTTTATTAGACTTTGCAGAAGACCCTCTTATAGTCGATTGTTATTTTTCCAACAAGAAAACCATTCAAATAACGGACGACAGGACTACATCACTCGTCCAATTAAATCATAATCGGCAACATCGGTTATTTCAACAGTGTATAGCTGCCCAAATCCTTTGACTTTTCGGCCGTCGTTAATGATCACCTGTCCGTCAATATCGGGACACTGTCCATAGTAACGACCCACCATCAAAAGATTGGTTTCAGGATGATATCCTTCAACAAAAACAGCCACTTGTTTACCCACCATTTTCTTTTGCAGCTTTTTGACCACTTTCTTTTGCACTTGCATCAAACGATGGTACCGTTTTTCTTTTACCTCTTCCTCTACCTGATCGGGAAGGGAATAAGCGTGTGATCCAGGTTCGCGAGAGAACTTAAAGATGCCGACGTTATCTAAGGGATGATCTTGGATAAATTGGACGAGCTCTTGAAATTGTTCCTCTGTTTCTCCGGGGAAGCCGACAATTAAACTTGTCCGAATCACCACATCGGGAATTTCACGGCGCAAATGAGTGAGGGTATGAATGATCTCCTCTTTAGAGGTTGCCCGTCTCATTGCTTTGAGAACATGGTTATTCACATGCTGAATGGGCATATCTAAGTAGGGGCAAATGCGACGATCGCTCTTCATTAAGGCGATGAGATCATCGGTAATTTCATCGGGATAAAGATATAGGAGGCGTAACCAGAAAGGCTTATCGATTTTTAGCATGCTTTTAAGTAAATCGAGTAGGGCTGTCAGGTTTTTTGACCCCGTGTCTTTTCCGTAATCTCCCAAATCTTGCGCGATTAAGATGATTTCTTTTACCCCTTGATTTAACAAGAGATTGAATTCTTTAAGGACTTGCTCTTGGCTTTTACTTTTTAATGGTCCTTTAATGGTTGGGATGATGCAGTAAGCACACCGTTTTCGGCATCCTTCTGCAATTTTTAAATAGGCAAAATGTTTAGGGGTGGAAAGGGTGCGAGGAATTTCACCTGCTTCTAAGTAGCTCCTTGCAGTGGTGATGAGTTCTCCTTTTTGGGTCGATTGAACGGCATTTAAAATCCCGTTAAGATCCCCTGAGCCGAGTAAATAGTCGATGTCAGGACACTCTGCTTTTAAATCTTGGCTATGTGTTTGAACCATGCAGCCGGTGACAATGACCTTCGCATTTTTTTTTCGCTGGGCAAGGGTCTCTTTGACTGTGTCGATTGATTCCTGGCGAGACGCTTCGAGAAAGCCGCATGTATTGATCACAATATAGTCCGCCTCTTCTAGAGTCGGAGAGACTTCATATCCGGCGTGTAAAAGAATGCCGAGCATCACTTCTGTGTCAACAAGGTTGCGAGGGCAGCCAAGGCTGATAAAGTTGATTTTATTTCCATCAAAACGGAAATTGATAGAACGATCGCTCTCTTTTTCCCCATTAGCTGTTTGCGGATTTTTTTGCTGGTGATCTTGTTTTTTGTACATGGGCAACATCTGATGAAACTCCCTTAAAATCTCAAATATAATGGATTATTTTAGGGGATAAGCTCTTTAACATCAACATTAGACTTTTTATCTCATTGCATTTGCCCGCCAAGACGATTTTTTTCAAGCAAAGCGAAGGATCCAATGAGTCTATTGTTTCTGTCAGCTGGTTTATCTTGGATTGCCCGGCCGATAAAGTCTGGCGTTATGATCATAAGTGTTGCTATCGGGGGGGTAGTAGGTATTTGGAAGGGGATAATAAGAATTATAGTAAGGATTTGTCACGCTTTTTGTTTGGCGAATTCCAAAAAGGGAATAATAATAATCATTTCTTCCCCACCAGTCGTCCATGTACTCGGGGCTTCGTTGGTTATCCCTCAAACCTGGGCGGTTAGCGGGATCTCCCCCGGCATTCATCCGGCTCGTTGTATCGGCTTCAGTCCTTGGAATTGTGACGTAACCTGAGAGAGGGGAAAAAATAAGAGAGAAAAAAATCAAGAAGAGAGAGAAACATAGACCTCTTGCCTGATTGACTTGACTTGAAAAAATGGGGGATAAAAATGAAAAAAAGGGCAATATTAGCAACGAAATGAAATGATGCAAAAATTCTAATCTTAAATTTAGAAATTGTGAAAATTTAAACATTTTGCCTTTCCTTTTTAGGAGCTGTCTTCCGATTTGCTCAAGATTATTTCCATACCACAATTGCCATTTGTATGGAATAGGGAAAAATTGAGTGAATCTTGGTGCGTAAGAACCTGTTCAACATCTTTGATCCGATGATCTGTTTATAGAAGCAACGCATTGTGATCAAAGAGTTTGAAGAGGTTTTAAGAAGTCTAATGTGTTTAAAAAAATGTTGAAGAGGGATTGATGTCGATAAATAATTTGATTTGCTTTGGAAGGGAATATTTTTCTTGAAGATCATGCAAAACTTGGCTTAGCCTATACATGGTGGGCCCTCTGACAAGAAATTGATAGCGGTATTCATCTTTTATTTTGGTGTAGCCGCAAGGGATAACCGGATTAAATTCGAACTTGGAGGGAAGAGAGTCGATCAGCCGCTTGCGCATCTCTTCTGCCGCAGCGAGCGCCTGTTTCTCATTTTTCCCGGAAAATCGCAGTTTAGCTATATGGGAGAAGGGAGGGTATTCAAAAAATCTCCTTACTTCGATTTCTTCATTGTAAAACGCAACATAATTTTGATCGGCTGCATATTGAATGGTCGTATTCTCCGGAAGAGTGGTCTGAATCACGACTTCTCCTGGAATAACTCCCCGCCCCGAGCGCCCCGCCACCTGGGTGATGAGTTGAAAAACGTTCTCCGAAGCGCGAAAATCGGGGATATTTAATCCTGTATCGCTATTCAATACTCCCACTAGGGTGACCTCCGGAAAATGAAGCCCTTTTGCAATCATTTGTGTGCCGATCAAAACATCTGCTTTTCCGCTTCCAAAATCACGTAAAATTTTTTGATGGCTTCCTTTGTGTCGTGTCGTGTCGGCGTCAGCTCTTAATGTCCGTATCGAAGGAAATATTGCGTGCAATGCCCGCTCTATTTGCTCTGTCCCTACGCCACGAAATTTTAGTGGATGTTTTCCCCGGCAGCTTGGGCATTCAGTAGGAGGAGGCGTGACTTGGAAGCTGCATAAATGACACGCAAGGCAATTATCCCCAAGATGAAAGGTCATTGGGACATCGCAATGGGAGCACTTGACAGTGTGCCGGCAATCTTGGCATAGCAAAACGGTGTGATAACCTCGCCGATTAAGAAAAAGAATCGTTTGTTCTCCCTCTTTTTGTCTTTTCTCTATTCCATTGAGTAAAGCCTCGGAAAAATGGGTCCACCCTTTTGTTTTTTCAAACTCTTTACGCATGTCGATAACGGTGACTTTAGGAAGTGTCGCTTTATCGGCTCTTTGCTCCAATACGCTAAGGGCATATTTTCCTGATAATCCATTATAATAGCTTTCAAGACTTGGGGTTGCGCTTCCTAGTACAACAGTGCTGTTTGTGAGTTTCCCTCGCATCACAGCCACATCCCGTGCTTGATAGCAAGGGGGCATGTCGTTTTGCTTATAAGATTGTTCGTGCTCTTCATCGACAATGATGAGCCCCAGATTCACAACAGGGCTGAAAATGGCCGAGCGGGCACCAATTACGATCTTTGCTTTTCCTTGCCGGATATTGTGCCATTCATCATTGCGCTCCCCTTGGCTTAAGCGGTGATGAAGGATTGCAATTTTTTCTTTAAAACGACTGCGGAAGCGTTCGATGGTCTGCGCCGTTAAAGAAATTTCAGGGACGAGCATGATTGTCCCTTTATTCGCCTTGATAGCCATCTCAATGGCTTGAAGATAAACTTCGGTTTTTCCGCTTCCGGTAATCCCAAACAGGAGGTGAGTCTCAAAGAGATGATCATGTAAGCTTTTTGCGATTTTAGCTAGAGCTTTTTCTTGGCTTGGATTAAGCGCTTTGGCTTTTGTCATGAAATATTCTTCATTGATCAGAGGGGAGCGGTCAATCCGCACAATATCTAAAATCAACACTCCTTCTTTTGCGAGCGCATCGACTGTTGATCGAGATCCTTTTGTCTCTTCTAAGAGTTTTGATAAAAGTATTCCTTTTTTGACTTTTAGCATCGCTTCAATGATTAAGGCTTGAGCTGGCTTTTTTTCTCTTATCGCGATGCAGATTTCCCTTAATTCTTCTCTTGTTTTTCCCCTCATCACAAATAATTGTTCTTTGGGAGCCATTCCTTTTCTCACTCCAGGGGGCAGTAAAAGGCGGAAAATATGTCGAAGAGGAGAGCAATAATAGCGGGCGATCCAAAGAGCGAGTTGAAAGAGGTCAGGCGGGATGAGTGCTCCATCAGAGAGAATATTGGCAATCGGCTTGATAGAAGGATAGGTTGATTTTTCCTTGATTTGTACAACATAACCACTTCTTAAATAGCCCTTAACAGGGACTTCTACCCGACTGCCAATTTGCAGGGAGGGGCCATGAATCGCCTTGATGCCATAATCGAGCGTCTTATCGACTGCAACGTCCAAAATCACTTCAGCAAAAGCAATAAAAGAGTGTGGCGTCATCTCAGAGGAGGTACTCATGATGATTTACTTGGCCGGATGTTTTGATGGAACAACCACGTTTGCAGCTGCAAATTCATTGCAGATCGCTCTCCATAACAACGGTTTGAGTTGAGGCTCTTTGAGATAGAGGGCGAGGTCGGATAGGAGAAGTAAAGGGGTGTTGTGAAGGAAATGTTTCCCTTGTTGGGGCTCTTCCCGATAAAATTGGATTAATTTTGGATGGAGATAAAGGGCGTAGTCGCCTGCAATGATTAACCGCAAGGAGGAGGAGTTGATCAACGCTTCCCACCCATTTGTTTTTTCGATGCGCGGGGCCGATATGACCCGTGCAGGAGCTAAGCGCAAAGAGATGGCGCGTGCAATATTTTTCAAAAAAGCCAATTGCGGATCGCCATCGTCAAACGAAAGAATCAAGACAGGACAAGTCTCTTCTGTTTTTAACCATCTCTTTTTGTTTCTAACTGCTATTTCATCGCTAGGAATGGATTGTGGTAGAACCCAATCAGGAAAGAGTGAACCATAAAGTTTCCATTCTTCGACATTTTTTTGCTCAACAGCTATTGGCAAAGGATCTAAATGAAACCCTCTCTTTTTTTCTTCCTTCTCTTTGTCCCCAGTTGATTGCGAATAGGGGGGAGGGGTCGCAGATGCGGGTTTTTGATGATCAATGGCCGGAGGATTTGCTTTGTGCTTAATCAATTCTGCCGTTCGCTCTAAAGGACGATTTTCAATGGGTTTTAGCGGTAAAGATGAGGGCGAGAGGGGAGGGGTTGCCCGTTTCATCTCTTGAGTCTGTGCAGGTTTAAAAAAAGGGAGGGGATGCGGAGCGTGCGGGGGCGAAATGTCTGATGAACGGCTCCTTTTTTCGTTAAAAACATCGAAGATGGCTGGATCGACCGATCGGATCTCTGCAAGGGGGTGCTCCCGAATAAGAAAAAGACGGGTTAAATGGATCAATTCCGTGTAGCGATCTTTAAGGGGTGTCATATAGATGTTGAATAGAAGGGGGAATGGCCTCAAATCCTCTCGTCTGATAGCGGCTGACAAGCAAGGCAATTGCCGGTGATGATTTTTTTGACCATTTAAATTGTTTATGAAAGAAATCTTCTTTGTAAATTTCTGATAAAGCCCGTTGATTGCGCATTAAATAATAGACAACATTTTCATTGTCCGCAAAGTCATGTAAAATGCGAGGGATATAGCGATAGACTTGATTCAATCGGATTTGGAAAGTCTGAAAAGAGCGTTTGATTGGTAGATAAAAGAGGGACGATCTCGAATGAGGGATATAAGGATTAGTCCACAAAGAATTGAGGAGCTCAAGGTTATACACCGCCATTAGCCAAGCTTGATGAGCTGCCATGTGTAAATGGACATGACATTTGTTTTCATGAGAAGAGTTGCGTGAAAATTGTTCGCAATATTCTTTAAATTTCGTTAAAGGTCCTTCAATCCAGCGAGAAATGGAGGGGTGTTCTTGTTGCTGAGGAGATCCAATCATTTCGCTTAGAATTTGAATGAGTGCCGGTGGGGATAAAGGGGCGTCGGATCCCACTCTCTCTTCAATCAATTTTTTCATTTGAGAGGTTAAATGGTGGGTCCGGATAAATTTTTCTACAATGAATTGAATCAAAATCGCATTGTCTTCATGAAATGAATTGAAGTGGGGCATCGGGTCTTGCATTTGTGTTGACACAGTCCTCACCTCCTTTCATTTGTGTAGATTTGCTCCGATCAAATGGAACGACTACAGATCGTAGCACACGATTCAACAAAATTTCAAATGAAATTCTGAACGGGCTATTATGCCGTATCAAAGAGGGAAAGTTGAAGGTTGTTTAAGTTGGTGTTGGGCTTTGGTGATGAACGCTTGGGTTTCGAGGGCGCAAAAGCATTTTTTCGATTAGAATTCTCTTCCAAGTGTTCCAAAATTTCTTTTGAGCGATGAATGACGGAAGAGGGCATCCCGGCGAGCCGAGCGACATGAATTCCGTAGCTCTTATCGGTTCCCCCTTTGACGATCTTTCTTAAAAAGGTTATGTGATCCTCAGCTTCATGGACTGCAACATTGTAATTGATGGCCCCCGCAATTCTTTCTTCTAATTTTGTGAGCTCCCAATAGTGTGTGGCAAAGAGTGTTTTAGCCATTCGCCCTTCTGTGCACAGAAGATATTCAGCAACGGACCAAGCAATCGAAATCCCGTCATAGGTGCTTGTCCCTCTTCCAATTTCATCTAAAATCACTAAGGAACGGGATGTGGCGTTATTTAAAATAGTTGCCGTTTCAGTCATTTCAACCATGAACGTTGACTGCCCCCTTGAAAGATCGTCGCTTGCGCCGATCCGAGTAAAGACTTTGTCAACAATTCCAATATGCGCTTTTTTAGCCGGAACATAAGAGCCGATTTGCGCCATAATCACAATGAGAGCCACTTGCCGCAGATAAGTCGATTTTCCGGCCATATTCGGTCCGGTAATCAGGAGAAGGCGCTGCTCTTTGTCGTTAAGATAGGTGTCATTAGGAATGAATGTTTCGTTTTTGCAGACCTCTTCGATGACAGGGTGGCGCCCATCTTGAATGTGAATCAAATGACTGTCGTCGATGCAAGGACGGCAATAATGATTCTCTTTGGCAACTTCGGCAAGGGCGCTTATACAATCAAGCCTTGCAATCGCTTGCGCCACATTCATGACCGATTGGGTATAGGCTGCGATCTCTTCTCTTAAGCGAAGAAAAAGTTCACTTTCAATGGATTGAATCCGCTCCTCTGCAGTCAGTACCTTGCTCTCATATTCTTTAAGGGCAGGTGAAATGTATCGTTCTGCATTAACAAGGGTTTGACGACGCAAAAATGTATCGGGCATTCGATCTGTTTGACCACGGCTCACTTCGATGAAATAGCCGAACATCCGATTAAATCCCACTTTCAGTGTTTTGATGCCGGTCTGCTCTCGTAATTCAGATTGGTAGCGTGCGATCCAAGATTTACTGTCGCGGCTGATTTCGCGCAAATCATCCAGTTCTTTGTTGAATCCATCCCGAAATGTTTTTCCTTCTCCAAGGCGTAAAGGAGGTTCGTCAACAAGCGCTTGCGCAATTTTTTGATTCATTTCAGGTAAAGGATCGAGTTTTTCCTTCTCGAGTTGAATCCAAGAAGAGGGGAGGCAATCAAGTAGAGAGGCTAGGGAACCAATAGGAGCAAAAGAGTAGTGGAGGGCCATTAAGTCCCGCGCGGTTGCATAGCCGGCGCTGATTTTCATCATTAAACGTTCAATGTCCTTCACTTCTAATAGTCTAGCTCTAAGAGTTTTTAAGCAGTGTTCATGATCCAAAAAAGATTGGATAGCCTCTTGCCTTTGATGGATCGTCTTGATGGAAAGAAGGGGTTGCTTGACCCATTGATTGAGGAGGCGTGCACCCATAGGAGTGTGTGTGTGGTCTAGGATATTAAGCAGCGTATTTTTACGGGTGCCATCCTGTAAAGAGGTGGTCAGTTCGAGATTGCGCTGTGTCATCCGATCAAGGCTCATGAAGTGCGAGGTCGAGTAGGCACTAATGGTCTGAATGTGGTGGATGGGTAAGGATAACACGTCTTGGATGTAGTGAAGCAACGCTCCGGCTGCATTAATGGCTCCGATTTTTCCTTGGAGCCCGAAGCCATCAAGGTTGTAGACGTTAAAATGCTGAACCAAAAAATCGCAAGCGGTTTGATGTTCAAAATGCCAATCGGCTTGGGTATTGACCAGAAAGGGATAGGCTTGTCGAATCTCCTCGAAAAGAGGCAGGTGCTTATTTTTAAATTTTTCAGAGGTGAGGAATTCAGCTGGTTGGAGACGATAAATTTCGTTGAGTAAGTCTTTTTCATCTGTAAATTCGGTGACCCAACACTCTCCTGTTGTCAGGTCTAAGAAGGCCAGTCCGATGATTTGACCGGCTTGAGTCAAAGAGGCAAAAAAATTATTATTTTTCTCAGATAATAAATGGGAGCTCATCACGGTGCCTGGCGTAACGATTCTGACCACTTCCCGTTTAACCAATCCTTTAGCTTTTTTAGGATCTTCAACCTGCTCCGCAATCGCTACCCGGTAGCCTTTGCCCACTAATTTGTCAACATAGCCATCGCTTGTGTGGAAAGGGATGCCGCTCATCGGGATCTCTTGCCGCTTTGTCAGTGTCAGATCGAGCTCTTTTGAGAGGAGGTGGGCATCTTCGTAGAATGCTTCATAAAAATCTCCCATGCGGAAGAGGAGGACCGCATCCTTAGCTTGTTGTTTGCAAGCATGCCATTGAATCATCATAGGAGAAGCTTTAGTTTCGTCAAACAAGGGAAATGGATGATTTGCCCTTTCCTGTGGCGTGAAGTCAGGAAAATGTGAGGGAATGATAGGATTTGCTTCAGAGGGGTGATCCAACATGATCATAAATGGGTTAAAAAAGAGAAGAAGCGACTATACCCTCTTTTTAATAAAAAGGGAAACGTTTATCCATTTCCAGCGAAAAATAGCGGAACGCTTTCGATGAAATGTCTTTCTCTTTTTTAGGAGAAGTGCTAGTTTGAAATTTTCTTGCAGAGGAGAAGATGATGAGAAAAAAATGGGTTAAAATAAGCGTTCTTTTTGTGATGTTTTTCGCTCTTATCGATCGAGATAGAGCTGTTGGATCGCTCATTTATGAAACTTATTTAGAAAGCTGGGATAGTCAATGGAATGCGGCCATGACTGGACTGCCTCCCATTCCCTCCACTTCTGCGACGAGATATGACAGCGTTACCTTAAATATTGCCTTTGCCTCTTATACATTTCCAGGATTAAACGGGGTTCAATTTTCTAATCCGACTGCTGACACACATACAGTCATCGATTTCGTTCATTCTCAAAATGGAAAAGTCAAAGTTTCCTATGGGGGGGCCTCTTACGCGGGACCCAATTATTTCATCAGTCAGACGTTTGGCTGGCCCAATAATATTCCCAATCTTGTGACGGGAGTCACCGACGTGGTGACAACCTATGGTTTTGATGGAGTCGATTTTGACATTGAAGATTCTCTCCCTACAGGAACTCAACCCCAAGAGTTTGCTGATCAACTGTTCTCTTTTTTGCTAGGGGTCCGCAATGCCTTGCCTAACAAAATCATTTCCCTAACGATTCCTGGGCAAGCATGGGGAACCTATTGGAAAATTCTTGCGCAGCATGTCGCTGACGCTGGAATCGTTGATTATATTAATTTTATGGAGTACGATATCTGGATTGGGACGCCAACCTATCAAAGCCAGATTCAAGCAGATATTGCGACCTATACGAGTCCTACAGGCACCTTTCCCGCTCCCAATTATGCCGTTGGATGGGGAATTCCGGCTAAACTGATACAATTGGGGCTTATGCCGGGAAATGATGATACACGTCAGTTTCTCTCAGTCTCTGCTTCAGAGGATCTGACGCGGTTTGCTATTGCTAATGGATTATTCGGCGTCATGACGTGGGATTTAGATCGCGATGCGGGCACAGATCCGATACCGAGTTTGGGTGGGGCCACGCCTTATCAATATTCAAACGCCATTCGAAACATTCTTTTTTCTCAGCCGCTGATAAAAAATAGGCTGCTTGCGATGAAAAAGAAACAATTGAATCAATCAAAGAAAAAAGCGCATAAACGCAAACCGCCATTTGAGAAACTTCCGCCTCCTTTACATGGAGCGCCTGAATAAGAAGCTGCCTTCATATTTTTTTTGCGTTTGGGCTCCGTCAAAGCCTCGGGTTTGAAAGCTTGCAAAAGAGTCCATGTCGAAAAGCGATAGCCTCTTTTGCAAGATTCCAACCGAGAGAACTTTCTTTTCATCCCAAATAGCATTTCTGGTCCCTAAACAGAGTGTTTAACTCGATGTCGTTGCCGATAACCCTTGCATTGTCAAGAACACCTCCATTGGCAGGCCAAATAAATGCGCTTCTTTACCGAGTTTAAGTCCTTTTGCACCAGTATTCATTTCTGTAATCTCCAAATTTCCTGATTTTGAAATCATCGTCTTAAAGATTTCAATAAATTGCATTTGTTTTTCTCCCCCTTTTTCCATCATTTCTGAATGTGAGGGATAATAACCATTGATTTCGGCCATGATGGCAAAAGTTTTGGCTACCATATCCATGAATCCCGTTCGATCTTTTCCGCTCATGCAGTTAAATGCACACTTAAAACCAGAGATTTTTTTAGTGTTTTCTTCACCTTGATTGATTAACTCAACTGCTTGGTCCATCACATTGGTTAAATTGAGAACCTTGGCTCCAATTTCATATTGATTGTCCCCTTCCAGGTAAGCTTTCTTATCATCCATGAGTTTCGTGATGTCCTCGATTAATAAGTTTAAGTTAGTCAACTGATTGGTTAAACTTGCCAATTTTTTTTCCATTGTTGTTTTGTCTTCTTCACTCAAAGAGGGGTCGCTAAGGTTTAGCTTAAGTGTGTCCATGTTTTCTCTGATTTTTTTCCGAATGATGTCAGATTGTGTCTGTAGTTCTTTGAATGCTTCCTTGTTGTAATCGTATTGTTGGCTCAATCCAAGTTTCCAATAAACGGCTCCTGAGTTAACTCCGAAATTAAATCCATTCACTTTGACTTTAACCGAAAATTCAGCACCGTCTAATTCGAGCTTATCCTGATTTTCAAAGCTCTTGAGGGCTTCTATTTGATCCGAGAGTAATCTCCACTCATTGTCCAGCGTAACTAACTGAGATCCAAACCGGCGCACAGAGTCAGGGGTGACTAAACTGACAGAATTGAAATTGAGCTGAAACCCGCCCGGCTTATTCTGGGCCTCTTCTAGAGTTAAACCTTGCGATGCGATTTCTTGTAAAAGAGCTGCTTGAAGTAATTCTTTAGCAGCTTGTTTAGAATTTTTTTTCCGGATATCAACCTCTTCCTCGTATTTATCTGATGTAATCGCATGACGTAAAGCCCGGAAAATGGTTTTATCAGAAAATTGAAGATTAGATTCCCAAGCATTGATCAGGTGAGGCTCTTGCCGATTTCTGCTCGAAACGCCGGTTTCTCCGAAAGTCTTTGTGAAAATAGCGGTCGCGACACCTTTTTTAGTAATTTTAAGATCAAATTCTTTGTTAAGAGGAATCTGCTGGCTTTCAAAAGAAACATCAGAGTGTCCTTTGACTTCTATTGTTCCTTTGATCGTTTTCCGTTTTTTCTGACTCAAATCTTGAGCGACAAATGATCTGTATTGATTGAGAATCTCTTTTTCGGAAAAAAATGTTTGAAAATAATACATTCGGTTTAGGCCAACGACACCGGCTCGGCGATTAATCTCTTTTTTGTCAATGTTACTCACGAGGAGTTCATCGCTTGATGAGTTTGATGAGCTTGATGAGCTTGATGATTGATCAATTTGTAATCGATCAGTGTTCTCCATTTGTTTTCGGATCATTTCAAATTTGTGAATTGCAACTTGATGTGTTTTAACAAAACAGGCTAAAAACCGAATCCATTTAGCTTTCCATCCATCTTCTATAAGAAGTGCAATCTTTACGTCCCCCCGATAACTTGTCTCATTGATGTGTTTTGCCACTTCAATTTGAGTGTTACGAATCACCTGTCCGATCTCTTTTTCCGCTTTTTTTAAATGTTTACTGAGTGCTTTAATCTCTTTTTTACTCAGAATATCAACATGGGATTTTTGTTCATTGATGATAGTCTCTAATTGGTTGCTTAATGCGTCAATTTTGTCCTTAGCTGTTTCATAAATAGCGTGTAATTCATCGGTACCTGTTATCTCTAACACCTCTGAGTTTTGTCTCTTGAGTTCATTCAACATGGTGACGGCATGCCCCATGAAATTGGAAACGCGCGATTGAGCCTCACTCTTACTCAAAACGTTGAAAGAATCATCGTCAGTAGAGATTAAAGGAGTGGTCGAATCGTAAGATGGAAGTCTTGATGCCATGATTAACTCCTTGTGATTAATTCAATTAATTTAATTTTAGTTCATTTTTTTATGTTTCATTTAAAATTTATATTTGTTTTTCGTAAATTTCATGGATTTTTTTTGTTTTTTTTGTTTTTTGTTTATTTATTTTCTTTACAGTAAATTAACTTTAAACTCACTCATTTAAAAATATTATTTTAGTATAATTTCATCGAAATAACATGGTAGGTATTTATGAATTTTCAGAATTTTAATGATGATGAAATAAAACTATTGTTAAATCTAACAAATCCAATGACCCAATTAACAGTTGGAGATAACGGCAGAATTGTCAAAAGAGGTGTTGTCTCTTATTTTTTTTATTCGCTAGGGGTTTACCGCGAGAGAGATGACCATCGATTAAAAGAAAGAATGAATGCACTGATCGATCAACTTCTCGAGGGTGATAAAAGCGATCCTTGTTCAGCTCAAGATCATGTATGGAAGAAAATCAAAACAATGACGGGTCAAGAGAGCAGTGTAGAGTCAATCGATCTGTTTTTAAAAAGAATCGGACTGTTTAAGGAGACGCAAGTAGACAAATCGAAATTGAAAACAATGTTCAATTCAATTGAAAAATTTAAGAAAGAAAATGATTTTCGATCAGATTTTCAGAAGCTATTTTTTTTGGAAGAAAAAAAACATTTAAAGCAGCGTCTTTTGGATTTCAGTCAAAAGATTGAATCATTGGACCACAATGATCTGAAGGGGGTGCTCATTCAAGAGTATCAAAGATTGGCCAATGATTTAGAGCCAAGAAAAAAAGATGCAGAATTAACCAGTTATCTTCTTGATCTTAAAAGAAAAATCGCTCACCTCTCTTCAACGAACGATTCTCTCTCTTTGGAACAGCTCAAACACATGGTTCAATACGATCTGATGGAGGTTCAATTACTTTCTAAAATCGCTCGAATGAATTTTTTGTCCAAAATTGGCATTATGGGATCTTCTGATAAAGGAGCGACAGGGACAATTCTTGTCAAAGATTTAAGTCAAAGAGTGTTGGGGGTGTTTAAACCCGATGGAGTTTATGCATCGGTTACCATAAAAATCAAGGAGATGTTTAAAAAAAGATTTGGGCAATTGAGCTTATTATCTCAAAGCAAATATGCACGCCCAAAAGCGGAGTATGTCTCTTATCGAATCGACAGGTTTTTTGCAATCGGCTCCGTGCCGGCATCGCGCCTTGTGATCTTTAACGGCGCTCAAGGAGTGTTTCAATTAGCGGCAAGTGTTGCGCAAAAGACAAGGCAGGCAAAAAAAGAGTCATCTTCTGATATCGGGAGTCGCCTGAAAGAGGCTAAAGATGTTCAACGGCTGCTGAATAAAGATCGCTTCAAAGAATCAGAGCTTGAGCTTTTTCAAAGATTTGCCATTCACGATTTTTTAATCGGCAATCTTGATGCCCATGAGGAGAATTGGTTCATTGATAGCAATGACAAAGGGGAGATGACGGCAATTATCGGAATTGATAAAGCCAATAGTTGGATTGAAAAAAATCCTAACCCAGGAGACAGCCGAACACGGAATCAGTACAAATGGAAGGGGATGACGATCGCTCAACAGCCCTTCACTTCTTCGATGAGAAATTTGATGAGATCGTTTACGGAAGAAAAAATGGAGCAATTTTTCAAAGAGATTGAAGCCGAATTTCCCGATTTTTTTAACGAAAAGATCAAAACATTAGCTCTTGAAAGAGCTGCACGTCTTGTAACAATGGGGGGGGAAAGTGATTCAACACCCGCTTCGCTAGCGGTTGCTCATACGCTGTAAAGATTCAATCTTACCCAGAGCGTGAATTGAGATTGATAGTGGCACGATATTTGCATGACATGACAGAGCCATTTTTTATTGAGAGCATGTCTGTGCATCTGATTTTAAAGGGTGTTGTCTTTATCAATTTTGAGGTATGTTTATGCATAATATTTCAGATAACTCTAAGCAATTTACAGATCTTCACGCCATCTTGAGAGACATTGCTTCGTCGTCTAATCAAGGATCGCAAGAAAAACAAGATCTCTATCATGATGATAAAAAAGTCTATATCAGCAAGAGATCTGATGGAACATTTATCAGCCTCAAAGGAAGAGTCGGAAAAGCAAGCAAGGAGATGTCGGCAGATCGTTTAGCCTCTGAAGTAGAGAGGATTATGAGGGAAGCGAGTGAGGCAAAAATTCTCGGGATGAAACTAAAACCAACTAATGACCTTGATGAGATGATCGCCGGAATGGAGGTTATTAAAAACCGTATGATCATAGCTCAAAAGTCAGTTCCCACATTCATTCGGGTGATCCTTCAGGCTTTCGGGCATGAAGATAAATTTGACGTTGCGATAAAGAAAATGAACGACTCGATTCTGATTGCAAAAAAACACACATTGCCTCGTCAAATTCAAAAATTGAAAGAGACGGAGAGCGGGTTAAAGACTGAGCTTGACACGCTCAATAGCCAAAGAAATCCTTTATTGGCAACTCAACCGCATGTCCAAAAGACGATTCTTGAGCTTGAAAAAAAAGTGGAAACAATCACTTCAAATCTGTCATTCCAGGAATCGGAAAGCGCCCAATTCAATGAAGAATTAATGCAGCAGTCACAACAGGAAGCTGTTTTGAGTCGAGAAGTTAAACAGGCTCGTGAAAGAGTTAATGATTTAAAGAGTCAGTTTGGTGTTAGCAATAACTCGATATTCAACTTCTTCAACGGACCATCCCTTTCCAAAGAACAACAGCAAAAATTGGCAAGTGCTGAAGAATTAAAAACATCCAAAAAAAAAGAGTTAGAATTCATTCAGACATCACAAGTTAAGTTAAAGAAAAGTCAGAACACACTCATCAGATCGATTCATGATAACAAAGAAAAAAAAGGCAAACTCAATCTAGAGCTGGACGTTAACAAACAAACGCTTAAAGAGATTCATTTAATTTCAAGTCAAATTGATGGAAAGCAAGCGCATTTAAAAGACATATCCAAACAGATTCAAAAGCTGCAGACTCAGCTTGAAGAGATTGAAAATCAGCTCTTTGACAAAAAAATTAAAATTGAACAAACAGGAAAAGACTCCTTTAAATTTGATATTCCTAACATGGATTTTCTAAACAATCAAATTCCCCGTGAATCTTTATCAATTGGATCCAAAAAGCTATTGGAAGAGATTAAAGCCAAAATAGAGCCCACTTCCGAAGACAATACACAAACGTATATGACTGCTAAGCGCAAATTAATGTTTGGTTTATCGATTGGGCAACGGACGACACTTGATTCGCTAGCCTCTCATACCGATTTTAGTGTTGAAGATTTACAAAAACTATTGGAGGGCGGTGACACCACTGATAACATGTTTTATCTATCAAAACATTTAGATGAATTGATAGCAAAGACTGAACGTCACTCTCCCCAAGACGTTGAGTTTCTTTCAACTTTACAATCGCTCCAAACAGATTTAAAGCGGAGTTTAGATTCGGCCTTCATCAATACTTTGATTAGCAGGTTAAATCAACCTAATCCGCTTGAACAAAAACAGCAATTTGCAGGCTTATCCGCACATATTGGCCAACAATTAAAAGAGATGAAACGCGGTGAAAAGCTCTATATTCCTACATCAGCTGGAGGTCACGCAACGCTATTGGTTTTACAAAAGCAGGAGAATGGGAATATTTTGCCAATCTTTTATAATACCGGGGAAGGGGTCGAAGAACATATGAAAAAAGAGTTGAGTCTCACTCTCTTGTTAGAGCAGATCAATGCGATGCAAAATAAATTTCCAACAACGCTGACATTTCCTTCAATTAATTTAAAAACAGATCAAACTCGATTTGAATCGATGATGACAAACATTTTTCAAATGCAAATGGATAGAACAAAAACAACCTCTGATATCCATGACGTTTTAAGAAGAGACCTCGGAGAGGGAAGATCGGGTAAAGGAAAACAGATTCAGATCAATGGAATTTGTTCATTTCAGGTCCTAAGCGAGGCCTTTAACGATGCCTTAGGAAAAGAAAATTACCCTAAATATCAATTAGATCTTCTAACGTCTATCAACGAAGATTTTACGCACATGACAAATCCGATGGCCGATCAAACAGATAAAAATAAAAAGGAGCAAACCCTCCTTCAATTACATGAGCAAATGCTTGAAGATCTTCAAAAAGAAATAAAAGAAGTCCAGAAGCGTGTCAAATAAAGATCGCCTTCTTGGCTTGCAATAGAGAGGCAATCTGGTGTGTAAGGTGAGTGTGGAATTTGAGGCGCTTAAAACGCAAAATTTGAGTCCCCCACATGACAAGGGCGATCTCTACTCTTTACAAAAATAAAATTTGATAGTATGAATGCATCTCTTTATTAGACTGATGTGGAAACTTGGTTTGGTTGAGAAAATGGATGATGTTTCAGCAGATTGATTGCCAAATGTTAAGAGCCGATGTGAAACATAGGGTCGAAAAATTTGACAATCAAGAGGCTAAAAATGGCAATTTTATAAACCAAATCAGGTTTTCAAACAAGTCTATTGAATCCTCTTATCCCGAAACATGATCCAATCAGGTGATCAAAGTGGTTGATTATCTCGCTGTCTCCGTTTACCTCGGACTCGTTGTCTGCGTCACTTTGGCTGTTCTTGCCCTTTCAGCTCTTATGCCTTCGAGACATACATCGACAGCCAAATTTATGCCTTATGAATCGGGGATTTCAACGACAACCAATCTTCTCAAAGAACGATTTACGATGCATCACTATTTAGTTGCTTTGATGTTTTTGGTTTTTGATGTGGAAGTTGTCTTTCTTTATCCATGGGCTGTGATTGCCAAGCAAATCGGCCCTTTTGCTTTTTTTGAAATCCTCTTCTTTTTAGGAACCCTACTGGTTGGATTCGCCTATGCTTGGCGTAAAGGAGGACTTCAATGGGAATAAAAATGCCGATGATTAGGAAAAAGAATGGATTATCAGCCCCGTGACCCGCTCCCTTTTTTTGTCGCTCCATTTGAAAAACTGATCAAATGGGCGCAGGCCAATTCCCTTTGGCCAGCTCAGTTCGGACTGGCTTGCTGTGCCATTGAAATGATGTCGACGGCAGCGAGCCGGTACGATATGTCCCGCTTTGGGATGGAGGTCTTCCGCGCTTCGCCTCGTCAAAGCGATGTCATGATTGTTGCGGGAAGGGTGAGTCAGAAAATGGCCCCTGTTCTTGTGACGATCTATCAGCAAATGCTCGACCCTAAGTGGGTCATCGCCATGGGAGATTGCGCATCATGCGGTGGTGTGTTCAATAATTATGCCGTGATCCCCGGGGTTGATAGGCTGATTCCCGTTGATGTCTACGTGGCAGGATGTCCTCCTCGGCCTGAGGCTTTGCTTGATGGATTACTCATTCTGCAAAAAAAGATCCGATCGCAAGAGGGATCTGTCAAAGTCAAGAGGTTAGAGCGTGAAAATCGTTGAAGTCAGAGAGATTCTCAATCAAATCTATCCCGATGCTGTCATAAAAATGGGCGATTTCTTGGGAGAAATCACCTTGGAAGTTGGTAACCAGTGGCTAGTCGATATTCTCTTTACCCTTAAAGAAGATCTTTCTCTTCGATTTGACCAGTTGATTGATTTAACCGGTGTTGATTATCTAGAACCTGTTGCCGGGACTCGGGTGGCTTACCTACTGCGTCGTCCAATTGATCATGCCAGAATCAGAATCTGTACATTCGTTGAAAGAGAAGGGAGCCTGCGAACCATTTCATCTCTTTGGGAAGGGGCTGATTGGTATGAACGCGAGCTATTTGATCTGTTTGGCCTCCATTTTGAGGGGCATCCCGATCTCAAGCGGATTTTAATGCCTGATGAATGGATTGGCCACCCTTTACGTAAAGATTATCCCTTAAAAGAGGAGCGGGTTGAATTTAAACATGGAGTCAAACCAAAGGTTCCATCTGACATCATTCAAATCAGGAAGAAACAAAAAAATATTCATGAATAAACGAGGATTGATGTCTGTAAAGAAAAAAAAGCCTTCCCGTTTGACATTCTTTCTTTTTTTCGCAGAAATGTCTTCTGAAAGATTTCTAAAAAAAGGCTAAACAATGTCAAAAGTGAGTGAAGACTTAAGGCTTGAGCGAACGGGCGATGTGATGGAACTCAATCTCGGTCCTCAGCACCCCTCAACGCATGGCGTCTTGCGAATGAAATTAAAACTCGATGGAGAGGTTGTCTTATCTGCAGAACCTGTCATTGGCTATTTACATACCGGGATTGAAAAGGAGTGTGAGTATCGCACCTATTTTCAGGTATTTCCCTTAATCGATCGGCTCGATTACCTTTGCGGTCCAATGGAAGAACATGGATATGCCTCTGCAATGGAAAAATTAATGAAGGTCGATGTTCCTGAGCGAGCCCAGGTCATTCGAGTGATCATCATGGAGCTTGCGCGGATTGCAAGTCATTTAATCTGGGTTGGAACAAGCGCTCTTGAACTCAATATGTCATCCATTTATATGTATGCATTTGCCGAAAGAGAAAAAATTTTAGACATTATAGAGGGGTATTCAGGGGCGCGCATGTTTCCAAATACCTGGCGGATTGGAGGAATGTCTCGCGACTTAAATTCCGGATTTGAAGAACAGGTCAGCGATTTTCTTAAACATTTTCCTGCAACATGGACAGATCTCCATCACCTTCTAACCAATCATTATGTCTGGTGCGAAAGATTGCAGGGGATTGCCCTCATCAATGAAGAGACTTGCAAGCAATTCATGTGCACGGGGCCCGTTCTTCGAGGAGCCGGTGTCCCCTATGATATTCGGAAGGCTTATCCCTATTGTGGATATGAAGAGTACACATTTGATATTCCGATCCAAACCACAGCCGATGCCTATGCCCGCTATCTGATCCGGATGGAAGAGATGAGGCAAAGTGGATCGATTATCGAGCAGGCTTTAGCGAAGCTCAAGCCCGGCCCTGTGATAACCGATAATCGAAAAGTGGCGCTTCCCCCTCGTCAAGAGCTTGCTCGAAGCATGGAGGCGGTGATCCACCAGTTCAAGTTGGTGAGCGAAGGGATTCGCCCCCCTTGCGGCGAAGTGTACCACGCTGTTGAGTCTCCTCGAGGGGAGTTGGGGTTTTATGTGGTCAGCGATGGAACCCATCGTCCTTATCGATTAAGAGTCCGTTCTCCCTCTTTCCCTCACATTCAAGTGTTGAAAAAAGTGTTGCAGGGTCATCTTTTATCCGACGTTGTCGTGGCGATTGCAAGCGTTGACCCTATTTTAGGAGATGTAGACCGATAATGCTGACTGAAACAACAAAGCAGGCAATTTTAGCGTTGCAAATGGAATATCCACAGAAACGCTCCGCCCTTATTCCGGCCCTTCACTTAGCGCAAGCGCAAGTGGGATATCTTCCTCTTAAGGTGCAAGAAGAGGTGGCCGCCCTTTTTTCCCTTGATGTGACCCAAGTGCATGCCGTCGTCACATTTTACGACATGTTTTATGAGGAACCGGTTGGGAAGCATCTTATCCATGTGTGCAAAAATATCTCGTGTATGCTCAGAGGATCTGATGAATTGATGAGACATCTTTGCCGGCGCCTTAATGTCAAGCCGGGAGAGAGATCCGCAGATGGCGAATTTACGGTGATCCCCTCTGAATGTTTAGCCGCTTGCGACCGAGCTCCCATGATGTTAGTGGATGAAAAAGTAGTGGGACCTGTCAAGCTAGAAGAGGTGGATCACATTCTTGAAGAGGCTAAAAGGGGGATTGGACGCCCAGCTCCCGTGGAAAAAGCTGAGGTCAAGCATGGATGAAAAGCGCGTTTTGATGACACATGTTCACGTGCCGGGGCAGGCCGATATTGCAACGTATGAACGAAATGGGGGATATCAAGCCATTCGCCGGGCCATTCCTCATAAAGCTCCTGAAGAGATCACGGAAATGGTCAAACAATCAGGGCTCCGAGGACGTGGAGGGGCTGGATTTCTCACCGGAGTGAAGTGGGAATTTATCCCCAAAGATCAGACGATCTCTAAATATGTGGTGTGTAATTGCGATGAAAGTGAACCGGGCACCTTTAAAGATCGATTATTAATTGAGCGTGACCCTCACCAATTAATCGAGGGAATCATCTTGGCAAGCTATGCCATTGGTGCTCATTTTGCCTTTATTTATTGCCGAGGAGAGTTTTATGGTGGAATATCGATTTTACGCGAAGCCGTCAAGCAAGCAAAAAAGAGGGGGTATCTTGGAGAACATCTCCTAGGATCTCAATTTTCTTTGCAAATCATTGTCCATCCAGGTGCCGGCGCCTATATTGCCGGGGAAGAAACAGCTTTGCTCAACTCATTAGAAGGGGATCGCGCAACCCCAAGATTAAAACCCCCTTTTCCTGCTGTGGCCGGTCTTTATGGAAAACCAACGATTATTAACAATGTGGAAACCCTTTGCAATGTGGTCCACATTGTCAATCGGGGAGTGGAATGGTATCGGAGCTTGAGTCAGTGCTCACAAGACACAGGGACAAAAATTTTTCAGGTAAGCGGGCAGGTTCTTCGACCGGGGTGTTATGAATTTCCTTTAGGAATTTCGCTAAGAGAGGTCTTAGAGGCAGCCGGCTGGATGTTGCCTGGAAGGGAATTTAAAGCGTGTTATCCGGGAGGATCCTCTTGTTCTTTACTAACGGCGCGTCATTTGGATATCTCGATGAATTTTGAAGCATTGGCAAAGGAAGGGTCTGCTTTAGGAACAGCGTCCATTATTGTGATGGATGATACGGCAGATATGGTCAAAGTCGCCCATCGTCTGATGGAGTTTTATCAGAACGAATCGTGTGGAAAATGCACCCCCTGCCGCGAGGGGACTCGATGGATGGTACAAGTACTGGCTCGCATTGAGGCAGGGGAGGGAACTTTCTCAGATTTGCCATTGATTGAACAAGTGTGCAATAGCATGGCCGTGACCTCTTTTTGCCCTTTGGCTGCCGGAGCTGCTCCTCCTGTTGTGAGTGCAATCCAAGAATTTAGAAGTGAGTTCGAGTCTTATATTCGGAAAAATCCCAAGGCTAACGGCCATCCTTCGATGAAAATTTCGTATCCCTACTTGAAAGTCCTCCCTTAACCTCAATGAACGTGAAATGATGAGTGACATGACACAAACGGCTCCGATGGTAAATTTGACAATTGATCATCAATGTATCACGGTCCCTCAAGGAACAACTGTTTATCAAGCAAGCAAGCAGCTTGGGATTGAGATTCCCATTTTTTGTTATCTCGATCGCCTTCCTCCTTTTGGCGCTTGCCGCGTTTGCATGGTCGAAGTTGACAAAATGAGCAAACCCCAAACGTCGTGTACCCTTGAAGCCAAAGAGGGAATGGTTGTGAGGACGCAGAGTGCGATGGCCAGTGAGGCGCGTAAGGAGATGATTGAATTTTTACTCCTCAATCATCCCCTCGATTGCCCTATTTGTGATCGAGGAGGGGAATGTCCTTTGCAAGAGAATGCGCTGCGGTATGGTCCGGGTCTTAGCCGCTTTTTCGAAGAAAAGAGGCATTTTAAAAAAGGGGTCCCCCTCGGGCCTGTTTTGATGCTCGATCGAGAACGATGCATTGTCTGTGCCCGCTGCACCCGTTTTAGCGATCTGATCTCGGGTGATCATGCCCTTGAATTTATTGAAAGAGGGTATAAAACTGAAGTGGGGACTCCCGGAGGAAGAGCGGCAGAATCAAAATTTATTGGCAACACCATTATGATTTGCCCCGTTGGGGCATTAACAAGTCAAGTTTATCGATTTAGGGCTCGTCCATGGGATAATGATTCTACTGAAAGTTCCTGCACTTTATGTCCGGTAGGATGCAGCATGATGTTAGATTCTCGAGATGGAGAAATCATGCGGACAAGATCGCGGGAAAATCGGGATCTCAATGACATATGGCTATGCGACAAAGGGTGGTTTGGATATGAGTTCGCCTACAGCGCTGAGCGTTTAATGCACCCTCTGATTCGTCGAAATGGTTTGTTGGAGCCAGCTTCTTGGGATGAGGCGCTCTCTCTTGTGGCAACAACAATTGAATTGAAAAAAAAAGAGGGGAAAATTGCAGGATTCGGGGGGAATCCATTGACTTTCGAAGAAAATGATCTGTTTCAACAATTGATGCGAAAAGGAGCCGGCACCCCTCATCTTGATCACCGGATCGGAATGCCTTTGCTCACAATTGAAGAAGAGGGGATTTGCCCCGGAATGGAAATCATGATAAAGGAGTGTGAAGAGCTAGCATTTGCTGCGTTGATTGGCTTAGATCTCACCGAAGAGTTTCCCTTAATTTGGCTTCGCCTCCGTCAGGCGATCAATAAAGGGGCTCATGTTGCATTTATGGGCCATTTTTCCCCTGAAATTTCCCCTTATTTATCACAGACGACTTTACATCGACCCGGTGAAGAACTCCAGACATTGAAAAAGCAGCTTCCCTCTTTGATTGAAATGGCTAAACAAGGGAAAAAAGGGGCATTTTTTATTGGATCTCAGTATTTGAGGTCTCCTGATCGGCGGGCAATTTTATCGCTATTATTGCAATGGCGCCAAGATTACCCCTCTATCAGTTTAAATAGCATGGAGGGAAGGGGAAATAGTCTTGGGGCGCGTTTGGCCGGATTGCGCCCTGATGCCGGCCCTTTTGCAGAGCCTTTGCCTTATTGCGGGATGAATGCTGCCCAAGTGCTTGAAACTGGAGCAAAAGAGGGATGGGGGATGTTGTATGTTGTCGGGGCAAATCCTGCTTTGAAGTTTCCTTCAATGCTATGGGAAAGAGCGAGATCTAAAACTGAGTTTTTGGTTGTTCAAGATCTTTTTTTAACCGAGACGGCAAGGGAAGCTGATGTTGTCCTCCCCAGCTTGAACTTTCTTGAAAAAACGGGGAGTTTTGTCAATATTGAAGGAAGGATTCAGTCTCTAAACCCTGGTAAAGAAATTCCGCAAGGACTCTATAGCGATGGTGATATTTTTAAGGAAATTGGTAAAAAGTTAACCCCTCCTCTTGGGTTTAATCCTTTGCCTCTTGCACGATTGCGCTCAGACCTTGTCTTCTTAAAAAAACATCCATTTGTCGAACGAGGCGAAAGGGTCGAGAAAAAAGAGGAGGAAGAGGAGGGAAGCGAGGGGCGTTTTCTTTTAGCCAGTTTTAGCCACTCCCTTTTTGACTGCGGTGTGAGAATGAACCACAATTTGCATTTGCGCAAGCTTGTTAAACAGCCGATGTTTCGTCTTTCGGCAAAAGAAGGAGAGCGGCAAGGAATACGCGAGGGGCAGAGAGTGCGATTGGGTGCTAATGGCCGGTTTTTAGATGGAGACGTTCAATTTGATGAGCAAGTGGTCGATGGAGTGGTGGTGATTCCAATGGGGTTTGAAAAGGAGATGCCGATTTACGAATTAGGGTTTCCTTTAATGAATGGATTGAAGGTTCACATTTTCCCTATACCTGAAAATGAGCACGCTTTTAACCCCGCGTTTTTTCCTGGGCCCAAATAACACTCCTGGTGCGTAAGATGAGGTTCTAAGATGAGGTTCTAAGATGAGAGAATCAAAAAAATGTAAAAAAATTTTGACGATATGTCAAGTGATGTGATTTGAGTAAATGATGCCCTTCAATTAGAGGTAGTAAAGGAGTTTTGATATGCAAGTGAAATGTTCTGCTTTTTTCCGGCAGTGTCTGTTTTTTGTTTTCTCTTTGATGTATGGTTTAGGTGCTCATGCTGAAGATGAGTGGACTGATTTAACTTCGTCAACCAAACCCTCATTTCGATATTCAGCTGCGATGGCTTATCGTCTGAATGTAAATGATGTCATTCTCTTTGGAGGTGCAGTTGGAGGGCAAATAGGAGGAGTCAATCCATCGAAAGTTTATGATGATATGTGGAGAGGGACTTATGTGAACGGTCAATATAATTGGGAAGATTTAACTCCTAATAAAAAGCCGACTTACGGCGGGCATTGGCCAAGTCCTCGCTACGCGAGTGCGGCAGCCTCAAATCTTGTCAATGATGATATCCTCATGTACGGTGGTCACAATCAATCATCGGTGAGTTCGACAACATATCTTCTGACAAAAGCAAATGAATGGTGGACTATTTCAGCTAATGTTCCCTCTAAACGATATTTTGCGAACATGGTCTATTTTGGAACAAGCAAAGGGGGCTCCGGTTCATTCAATGGGCAGCCGATTTTTATTCTCTTTGGAGGGCAAAAGAATGAAGACGTTTATTTTAACGAAGTGTGGGCTCTATCTTATTATTGGAATGGAGCGGCAAAAAGCTATTCTACTCTTTGGGTGAAATTACCGGTTCAGAATTCCCCCGCCATTCCTGATCCGCGAGCGGAAATGTCGATGGTGAATCATCCTGATGGTAAAGAGGGATTCAATGTTGTTGTATTTGGAGGAAAAACGGGACAAGCCTCGAATACAGCAACCAATCAATTATGGGTCATGAAACCAAGTATCATCTATTACCCCAGCAGCACGGTATCGTCTGTTGAATGGAAAGAGGTGACTCCTCTTGCTTCTCCCTCTCCCCGTTATGGGCAGAGCATGACGTATGATTCACTCCTTCGTCAATTTGTGATGTATGGTGGGTATGATAGTTCAGGTAATGTGCTTGGGGACACTTGGATATTGCATTATGATTCAAATCTAGATCTTTACAGCTGGGAAAACATCAATTCTTCTTTATCTCCCCCTCTTTTGGGTTTGGCTTCAATGGTTTATGATAGAAAATCTCAATTTTCCCTTCTTTTTGGAGGACAAACCAGTGGCGGAGGTTCCCTTAATTTAACGTACGGTTTTAATGTCCCGGCCAAAACAGTTGAGATTGTGGGGGCTAAGCGAATCGAGGTGACTTCTCAAGCGCGTATTAAAAGGCCAAGAAAAGCCTGCTATGATCTCATTAAAGTCAGAGTGGCGATTGGTCTTCCTCTTGTCGTGCAGTTTAAGGCATTTCGCAATGCAGCCTTAACAAAATTAGACCAAGAGATTCCAAATGATCAACCTATAGCCGAATTCAAAATACCTGTAAGAAATTGCAGTAAGCCTGGACGTTATTGGATTACCGCTGTTGATGCGGAGGGTCATGAAACGGCTGCAACATTTGTTAAAATTAAAGCAAAGAGGAAAAACGCTCACTTTCCCAACAAGCATGCAGATTGTGGGTGTTTTTAGCCTTTGTTCTCAATGATGGTTGATCCGGCCCGTTTTGAGATCGAAGTAGAAGGGGAGATAGACTCCCTTCTACCCGATTAATGGGGCCATCATCTTATGCAAAAACGCTTGGAAATAGTCTGAGGTCGTTAAAATTGTTGGATTTTCAATTTTTTTAGAATACTGAATATCAAGATCACAAATCTTCATCGTCTCTTCAGCAAATTGTTTTGATCTGGCAAAAAAATTGAGTTCGTGATCGGATGCTGTTTCTAAACTTTTGTATCCTAAATTACTACTTCCTGCAATCACACGGTCATCGATGAGAATGACTTTTTTATGATTTCCTTTTTTGATTTGTTGAAATTCGTACACCTCAACAGCTTCTTTTCTTTCTTCTGATAGAGAATTGATCAGATAAGCGTAGTTACATTTATTTCTTGGGCCGAATGCAAAATGAGAGGACGGGCAATCTTTGTAGATTCCAGATGTAATAATTTTAATGTTGACTCCTCGCTCGGCAGCCTCAATGAGAGCTTTCATAATCCGCTGACTGGGATGGAAATACATGTGGTTAATGACAATCCGTTTTTTTGCGCTTTGAATTCTCTTTTCCAGCTCTTGAGCGAATTTACTAAAATTGTGCTCAGGACCCGAAGCAAAAATCTGACAAGCCACATCAGAGCTCTTCTTCTTTGAGTCATCAAAGTAAGGAACTTTTGTTTTAATGCTGTCCCAATTTGGAATCGGTGTCTTTAATAATTGAATGACAAGATTATCTTCTTGGTTAATCTCTGTTGAACGCCCTGTAAAAACACCTAATTGATTGACATTAAAATGATGGGGTTCAAATGAATTGTTCAGCATTCGATTATATTGCTGCCAGCGATGACATAATAAAAGCATTTGTTTATAGACCTGTTTTCCAATCGAATTTTTTCCTCCTTCGCATCGGAAAACAAAATCCATATCACGGAAATTTCCAGGGATCAACTTTCCTATGAATCCATCATCGGCGTTTGGGTTAAGAGAGAGGGTGGAGGAGGGCAATTGGCTTGCGTTTGTTAAAGGGAAAACCGTCTCCCCACTGATTGGCAAAGTAGGTAACTCTGGAGGTTGTTCAGGCAAGTCTATCAAATCAGAAGAACACATGTCACCTTTAAGAGCGATTTCTCTGTCGAAAATCTCTCTTTGTCGTGCTTGGTTTTTTAGGAATTCATCTTTTGTTAAATGATCCAAACCGGTTTGAGCAAAATTATCTTTTACCCCGCTTCCACCTAAAATGAAATATTTGCCATAGTCGATCACCGTACATTTTGTATGATTTGTACTCTTTTTTAAACCGGTGGAAACATGCCAAATATCAGGGCTTTCAACTAAAGAAAAGTTATTTGGAAATTGGGTTGATAATTTTTGAATTGTTTTTGCATTCCCATTTTTAATGAAATTTGGAGACGAAAGGATAATGACCTTTAAGTGAGGTTTTTTTTTAATTTGAGCTTCAACGAGTCTTAAAAAATTAGCAAAACTCGTTCCCCCGCAATAATTGCCTGATAAGACAATGTTATGCTCAGCTGCCTTGATCAGATCTTCTCTCCAGACTTCAGTGTCAGCGCAATGCTCGGTTGGAATGGCTTGACACTTTCCTTGAAGACCCGATACTTCAAATTTTTTGACTTGTTCTGCATTTTGAAAGACGATTCCAGCTGTCTCGCAAATCTGTTTATAGTTGGAGTAGTTTGAGCTATAATAGAGGAATGAACTTCCGATAAATCCTGCGCTTCCAATGACGAAAACCTTAAAAGAGGCGATTCCCAGGGCCATAAGACATGCGATTGCAGCTAAAGCAACAAACGTAATGTTTCTTAATTTTTCTGCGGCGTCTACCCATTTTGTTTTCTGATGACAACAGACATTTCCACTCGATCCCGGGCTATGGTAGCCAAAAGATGAATTCTGTAATCTATAATTACAATTTTTTAATTCATTCATTTAAGCGCCTCTTTTTTTTTAAACATATTGTAACTAAAAAGTGCTTTTTTATCAATTCTTATTTTTATGATGTTTTCATTATTTATTTTTATTATTTTTATTTTTATGTTTTCTTAACATTAAATAAACATTAAATTTAAAAATAAAATTAATTAATTGTTTGATTCGTTTTTTTTACTGTGCTATCATGATAATAGAAAATAAGAAAAAATACTAAGGTACGGATTATGAACAGTCATTTTTCCCCAATCTATCGTTCTTTTGGTTTAAAAACCCCCAAACTACCGGGAGCGGACGAGATAGGGACAGGAGCTAAAACACCTTTGATTTCCGCTCAAGAAAAAGACAATCTGAGTCGGAAAGTGTCTGATTCTGCTTTATCTCAACTGTCGATTGAATCCAACAATCCTCGTTCTCTTGGTTGGCCCACAGGGATTTTTTCATGGATCAATTTAGGGATAAAACAAGATCTCATTCCTGAGGATGAATCAGACACATTCGGCTGGGGTTGGGGCGATCTCGATGAGGAGGACATTCAAGAGTTTAACGAAAAAGATGAACTCCCCTTGTTTGAAAAAGGGACCATTAAAACATATCAAGCAGCGAAAAAAGGGTGGTCGCAATACCTTTTGGGTGAAGTGCTAGAAGCAGGACTGGATCAATTATCACCCGTTATTCGGACAATTGCCAGTTCATATCAGCATTTTGATGAAGAAAAGGTGATTTCTTCTCAGAAGAAAGAGATGCTTAACCAGCTTGATGATCCTCTCTATGTTGAGTTTTACGAAGTTGTAGAGGCAGCGTTAATCCCCATGATAAAAGAGAATGTGTTAGCCTCTTTGGCAACGAAATGCGGCGCTGTCCCTGCTCTCATTTCTTCTCAGCACGCTTTAATTGTAAAAATGTCGAAGGTCATTTTGGCGCGTGGTTTTGCCAATCTGGCTAAAGAAGTTAAAGCCAATCAAGATCAAATTTCAAACTTTGACGACCAACCCTCTTTAGTCAGCGTGATCTGCCTTCTTTGCGAAAAATCAGGTCAGCACATTAATCCAAAAGTGATGGAGCGGATTGAAAAGAAATATCAAAAAAATGAACAGAAATTAGCTGTTCTGATTGACAAGCTTTTTCCTGGTGTAGGGGATAGGGTCGACGATAAGGCGTCCTTAGAGTGTTATATTAAAGAGTATATCGCATCGTCTGACGTCAATCGAAAGAAAGCAATTAAGCATGATTTATTTCCTCTTTTGAATCTTTCGATGGATAGTTCCGGGGCAATCTGTGGGTATGATGATAAACAAAAAATAGAAATAGACACTTTCTTCTTTCATCTAGAAGCCTTGCATGCCAAACATCAAGAGCTCGATGACCTCTTCAAACAAGTGAGCCACGATATTCTTCTTTGTTTATTTCCTCATAAACTATCAGACATTAAAGAAATTTCAGGTCTTTTAACAAATCTTCAAATCCCTGGGATCATGAACAAAAATGTGGGGGATACTCTTTTTGATCTGATTCAAGATTCTGTCGCGGATCTCTTGCGAGATTCATACCTTCCTCTTGAACATAATCATGTACGAAATGAGAAGTGGGAAATGGATCTTAATGATCGGATAGGAGCTCCTGATTTAAAATCTGTTCTTAAAGCCCCATCAGCATTATTAACCGCTTTTGCAAAACAGTATATCCAGTCTGACCCAACAGTCATCGAAACTGTAGGGGATGTGATTGATCGATTGCTGCATCCTTCACCTTCTGAAGCCGAGAAAAATGATTTAGATCAATTAGCCCATCACAACCTAGCTGATTGGCTCGTTAGAACAGTTCAAATTCTAATGAGTGCAGAAAATCCTCAATTATCAGGACTCTCGGGTTTTGGTCAGCAAATGATGAATAACTTAACGCTCGCTTTGATGGCCAAAGGGGCGGCATTAGTGATTCCTCAAGATGTTCAAATTAAACCCGAGAGATTTATTGAGGAATTTAGTCAACGGTTGATTGAAAAAAAGAACGAGATGGAGGGTGATGTTGCGATATCACCAGAATTTTGGATACATTTTATGGGCGATCTCCCTCTTCCTCCCATTCTTAGAGAGCTTCTCATCCCCATTCTCATAAAAAAAGGGGGGAGTTTAAAAACTCAAGCAAATGCGATGAATCTGGAGTTTGAACAAGTTAGAGTCATTCATCAAGAAGCATTTAAAAAAATGCAAGGATATGAAGGGGGAGAGCAATTCATTTCAATTACAGAGCAAGTGAGCGAGCGGATCATTGAGCAAGTTGTTGGAAAAAATATTGAATTGGTCACGGCGTTTGGACTTGGAGAGACATTGGAAGAGCTTTTGGCTAATTACTTACCTGGTGTGAGAGTCAGTGACGAACTCAAAATGTGGTTCAAACAAAATATCAGTTCTCTTGGAGAGGTAAGCGAAGGGGAGGCTCCTGTTGCAGTTTCTATGCTGAAGGATTGTCTTCAAGCTGTTCTCCTTAAGTCTATCGTGAATACAATTGAGAAAAATTTTAAAAATGATGGCAAAGATTATGCTGCGCAACTGTTAGGCAATATTCATGATGTGTTTTCCAAAGCTTTCGATGCCTTCGATGATGATCAAAGAGCTCAGTTGGATGCTGCCATCAAGATTCAAGATGCCATTGAGGAGAAGTCTCAACAAATTGAGAGAATAAAAGGAGACATCCCTCCAAAACCTGACATAACAGATCTCAAAGGAAAGAAAAAATTAGAAGGGTTGATCGAGGTTAATCTCAGGTATGTGCGAGCCACTGATGATGTGGAGAGATTGACAAAAAAAAGAGATGACGTTCTTGACTCTTTGAATCAGCAAGTGGGCCATCCATTCAATCTGTTACCTTCTCAACTTGACTCTATTGGAGAATGGGTTGTCCGCCGAAAAATTGAAACAGCTCAATTCAAATCAAAACAAGATGAAATAAAAAATTTAGAAGGCGAAATCTCTCGTCTTAATGTGCGCATGGCAATCGTTGGACCATTATCTAAACTTAAACAAGAACTCAAAGAAAATGAATGTCTTTTAAGCCTTCTTCAATTACCTGGTGAACAATTCCGTTTGATTGTAGATGCCCTCAATATTCAATCGACTTTAAAGCAGGCAGCAAGAGTGCAGGACACTTTATCTGAAGAATTGGAAGAAAAAAAAGAGGCTTTTGACAACTACAAGAGTAAAAATCAACCCAACTGGAATGAGGTAAAAGAGTGGATTCATCATTCCATTCGAGCTAAACTAGAAGTCAAAATGCTCTCTTTGGAAATTGAAAGCTTAGAAGAAGATTTAGATGCCCAATTAAGTGCATTTCGCGTTCTTTCTAAAGAATTGGTTGCCCTGATAGGGTGGGATAAAAAAGAAAGTCTTGATCTTCCTCCTTCTTTACAAGGACACGTCTGGTCTTTAATTGAGTCGATCCAAGATAAGCAGGTGGCTCGGCTCTTGTTTAGGCAAGTCGCTCCTTTTTTTACCTGCATTCAGGACGTTGAAAAAAAACAAGCAAGATTGAAAAACCTGGTCGAAGACGATCCGTTTTTAGGAGAACTGATTCATGCTGTCTCAGAAGATCTGATTAGCCGGATCCCGGATTACGTCACAAGCTATAAACCGATTGCAAAAAATCTTTTAGAAGAGATGGGACTTGATCATCCAAGCGAAGGTGAAGTGGCTCGCATGGAGTCCGCTCTTTGTCGCACACTCATTGAATTAGGAAAAGATGGAGTCAAAGCGTCAATGCTAAAACCCTTCCTTAAAGGGCTTGTCTCAGTTGAAGAAGAGGAGGAGTTGAGCGAATCGATTGCTAAATTAATTGAAGAGGGCAAAATGTGTGAAGAAGAGATTGCCGATCTCCTTGAGCCTTTTTCTAATGAATCGGAGGGTCAAGCTAAACACTTAGCCCGCGAAATCAATCAATTGATGCTCAACAGAGGAAAGGGAAGACTGACAGTTGATCATCTCATCAAAGCTTACAACAAGCAAGCGAGCCGTCAGCAGCAAAAACTTTTGCCTCGTCACCAGTCCCACGTTCGATCTAAATTAATGAAAAAAAGAATGGTAGAAAAAATTCAATCTGTTGTGATCACGCCAGAAGAAATTGCCGAGGCGCTCAATGCAGTGATTCCGGGAGCGACAGATCTCCATTTGCTTTTAGCACCCCAGCTTCAAGCTGTTCTTGTTGGAGAAGAGGCGCCTTTTAAAATGAATCGGGAGATGCTCCAAAAATTCTTGGAGGGGACACTTTTGACTCTATTGATCAATATGGCAGAACATCATCAAGGAGAGGTGGGGCAAACGACGCTCGAAGTGGCCACAGAAAAATTAAAAGATCTAGCAGATAAAGCAGTTCCCTTGCCGGGTCAGAATCCGGAAGAGAGAGCTCGGCAGATCATTGATGAAGTGGTGAAAGATCTGTTGAATTTAGACTCAAAAGAACAATTGAAGATGATCCCCCTCTCTTTACAGCAGCTTGTTTACGACAAGATCAAAGAGCAAGCCTATCGCCAATTCACTCCTTTTATTCTTCCAATCATTGAAAGAAACGAGAATCGTCTTGTTTTAGCAGATCTTTCAGGCTCCGATTTTATGGGATCTTTGTGCCAAGCTTTATCAAAAGATCTCTTTAAATTGACACCGGCCGCATTGAATAGCTATCGAGCAATTGCCAAAGACATCTTAGAAGATTTGTCCGATGATTATACCGATTTACAGGCTGAAGAATTGGGCTCACAGATCGGTGCGCTTGTCAAGGAGAAAAATGTCAAACATCATTTGATTGTTCAAGCCTATGCTAAGGTGATGAAGAAGAAGATGAGTGAAGAGGAAAAAAACCAGATAAAAGAGAGATTAAAAAAAGGGCAATTCAAGAATAAAATAAAGGCTATCCTGACCACACCTGAAGAAATTGCAGCTTCAATTGGACAGGCGATCCCTCACCTTAATGAAGAGCTGCAAAAAAAAATGAGCAAAGAAATCCAATCATTCATCCAAGGGGGATCTGATGCCTATTCCAACTCCTCTGATTTTATTGCAGCCTATCTTGAAGCTGTCTTGCTAAAAGTCTTTATTGGGATTGCACAAAAGAATCCAAAACAGGAAGATGCAACCTCTTCTGATTCTTCTAAGGATAGCGTCATTGTTCTAACAGAGAAACTTTTGACAGTGATCCATCAAAAATATCAACAAGCGAGAACGGAGGATGATTTTTCAAAGTTGGCTCGAGAATTAAATGATGCTCTGATGAAAGATCTCTTAGGGATTGACTCTCCATCTGCTTTTAAAGGGCTTCCCGACTCCATCCAAAAAGCGGCTTATGATGCGGTTAAAGATCAAATCGCTGGAATTATTCAACGTGTAGGGCAAAGCTTGAGGAGTATTGAAAGTGGAAACGACAAAGTGAAAAAAGTGAAAGAAGAGGTCAAAAAACTGGGGATCTCGCAAATTGCCAATCAAGCAACGCTCCATGTTCTTGTAGAGGACTTGGCTCATTTGGTTGTAGATTCCATTCCTCATACATTGGCAGAAAAAATTGGTGAAGCGCCTAAAGGAGTTGTCACCATTTCTAAAGGAATCGAGAATTATGTGGAAAATTTAGCCCGTGGGCAGCTCCAAATCGCAGATGTTTTGCTGGGATACACTGAGACACGTCAACTTAAATCGATTTTAGGGGAGGGGTTAACCCATTTCGCCGATAAAGGCCATTTTCAAAAGGATAAGGAAGCAGTTGTTGATTTGCTCGCAAATCTCTTGCTTGAGCCTTTAGGCAAAGTCATCGAACGGGCGATCAATTTTGAAGAAGAGCATCAAAAGGAGTTCAACCAAGAGTTGATGACGAACTTTTTGCAGATTGCGGCTGAGCATCTGAAGTGTCTCAATGATGCAAAAGAGTTGGCAGCGGCTAAAGGAGAAAAGAATTTTCAACACGAAGATTTTATTGAAGCTGCCGGATCGCAATTGCATTCTGCAATTCCAAAAAATGAAGTCAACTATCAAGAGAGTGTGAATGCCATTAAGGAAAAACTGTATCCTTCTTTGAGTTTGGATGAAATGGAGAGTTGGTTAGCAGTTCAGGGTGATTTGCGTGCGTTGATCGCTCAAACCTCAAAAGAAGAGATTGAGGGACGGCAAGTGATCGATCTGGATCAATTTTGCGATCAATTTGCATCGATTCATTTAAAAGTGACGGATGGTCCTTTTACCGACGAGGACCGAAACACTCTGAAAAGCAGAGATAAAGATGGATTGACTCTCAGGGATATTATCCGAAAGGAGAGTGAGGCTCCCGCTCATCAAAGATTAAGTACTGCATATGGACCGGCAACTCAAGTGATATTAAAGATGTTGTTTCCAAATGGAAAAAAAGAGTTGACCTTTGTCCCTGAAGAGTTAAGGGAAACTGTTTGGAATTTGCTTAAAACACAGTTGTTTCCTGTTCTGCTCCCCATGATGACGGAGCTTGTGTTAGATCCTGCAATGATTCATACAATCATTTTAAACAGCCTAAATAATCTCAATGCCGGTTTGAGCGAAGAGATTAAACCTAATGGAGCTGCAGCGCCGGATCAGCAGCCGTTGGATCCATTAGATGAAGTGGCCGGTGAATTGATTTATCAAGCTTTAAGGGCGACAACGCTCCCATCATGGGTTAAAAATAGGCTGTATGATTCCAAAACAGGAGAGATCAATGAAGGAATCAAGAGATCTTTGGGGGGGACATTCAGAAGTCAGTTCAATGATACCTTTATCAAAGAAAAACTTCAAATCGCCTTGGAAAATGTCATAAAAAGAGGGGAAGATGAAAAACCCAACATTGCGTTTGATTCTCGAGATAAAACAATCAAACAAGAGGAACGGCGCAAAAATGCAGAGAAAATGGAAAAAGACTTGAAAAAAGCATTTCGGCAAACAATTGATGTCAGCCTCTCCTATTTTATCAGAAGTCAATGGGTTGCCTTTCAGTCAAGTTGTGATAAGCTCATTGAAAAAACATGTGGGAAAGCGGGAAGAGCCGTCAAGAGATGTTTAGACGCGGTTTGCCGCTTTATTTTTTTTAAGCTTGTTGGGACTGTCATCAACTGGTTCACTTATCCTCTTCGTGTTCTCTTCAAAGAAATCATTTATGAAAGGATTTTAAAATTAGATGAAAGCCGCAAGCAATTGATTGGTTTGCTAACAGCCGTTCCTCTTGATCAACCCGAGGCAGGTTTTAAACAGCATGGTGTTTATAATGAAGATTTGATCTTTAAAATAGCAGAGGCGCTGAATAAAACGGTGAGGGAATTTCTCGATGATGGAGCGTCAACTCTTTCGTCTGAGATTTAAAAGATTAGCCCAAAAGAGAGGAAATGGTTATAATTGGTCTGCCATTTTCTTAACTCACCTTACGCACCGGGAGCATGATGTGGACGGTGCGCAAGGTGAGTGCTTAATTCTTAAATTGGTAGGCCTTTTTCAAGGCAACCAAGGGTAATATTCATGACCTTTCCTGTTTTAAATTCCATTTCCTCTTACTTTAATCAGACTAGGGAATCCGCTCTCTTTGCTGCGCCAGAAAACGTCCAGGTCTCTACTGCGATTTCAAGAAAAGTTGGAGGTCTTGCCGGGGATAGATGGAACCAACAGCAGTTGAGTCAAGATCGATATCGAGAAAAAATGGGGGGATATGCCCCTTTTTATTCTCTGGTGACGCTAGAGCAAGGGACAAAGCTTGCGCAGATATCATTTAAAGTGGCATATGAGGCCATACGGTCTCTTGATGAGTTAGCCGATTTTACGGACCAAGGGGGAGTTAAAGATCCTTTGAAAAGCATTGAGAAGAGTCGGTGTCGATTAAGAAAACATGATTTGCCATTTGCCAATTGCATGGAATGTTTAGCTGATTTATTCGTTGAGGCGTATGTCAATCAATCGGATACGATAAAATCTTCCCTTGTTGATTCTGTCAGAGGTGACCAAGAGGAGACGGCTGCTCTTTTTCATCCTGTCAATAGTGCTAGACATCATCTCTCTTTTTTTGTTGATGTGTTGATGGGAAGCCATATCAATCTGATTGGGCAGACGTTAAAGGCCAATATCATGCATATTGCCGCCAATTTATTGGATGAGGCCGATTGCCCTGATAAGGCATTTGAAGACAAAGAGAAAAACCCTTTTGGCCGTTTCCTTTTTGTCATCATCACGTGCATGGAAGTTTACCAAGAAGAATTACAAAACATCTCTTGCCTACCTGAGGAAGATCAGAAAGAGTGTTACTCCGCTGTTTTTGCCAATCTTTCTTCTGATTTCATGAGAAAATTATTTCCAAGAGGTGAAGAGGATTTACAGCTTTTTCATCCCACTCTTCCGTTTGTAAAATTAGCCAAAACATTTCTTTGGAAAAAAATAGAAGCGGCTCTTCCCCCTCTCATGGAGCGTCTCTATCAAGAGACAAGACCTCTTGCAGATGAAAAAGGGGGGTGGAAAAAGGCGTTGCACAGTAGGATTAAGGGAATTGAACCGGATCAATTGCTCAAGCTCCCTTCTTTCTTTTTTGACAGAGCGCTTGTAAAAGACAAAGGAAAAAATATCGAGGCCTTAGAGTCTATTTTCCGACATTTTTTCGATAAAAAAGGGTTTCCATCAGAAGATGTTGAAAATTTAAGTGTTTATTTCGTCAAATTTATCCAAGCATGTCTTTTAACAAAAGAGCCGGGGTTGCAAAAAATTGGCGGTTTTGTTGAGCGTTATGCAATGGAGCGCATCCTCTTTCATGTCTCTCAATGTGACTTAGGCGAGGATAACCTCTCTTTTCCTGTTTATCACTTAAAAAAGGGGATAGAAGGAGGTTTTTTCAACATTCTTTTGAAAAAGATGGCAGGAAAAAATGTCACACCACAAGCGCAATCCGCTGCCATTGATTGCTTGTTGGCTCCTTTGGGATTGAATACTCAAGAGGCTTTTCCTTTGCCCCCATTAATAAAAGAGAAGATGTGGCAGGGGATTGATCACCGATTAAAAAACAAACTTCCGCGGGCAATTTTAGATCGCATGCCAAAATGGAGTGCCCTGAGAGCCAAGGAGGCAAATAAAAAAGATCTGGCTGATTGGATTGGCGATCCCTCCCTCTCTAAGATCAGCGACCATCTATCACGGTTGGGAGTTGAACAACTTTTTGTTGTGATGCAGTCAATCCCGTCTTTTTCAAAAAAAATCAAAGGGTTACTTCCTTTTTTGGTTTTATCGGATGATCAAGAAAGTGCAATCGATGCACAATGGGAGATGCTCTGGAAGGAAGAGAAAATGGTTGAGCTTCTCAAAGAATTGACTCATGAATGTCTTGATGCTCTTTTGCTTCAAATGATAAGAGATTGTCATAAACATTATCTTAGAGATGTTCATCATTTTCCCTTCTTGTCTCAAACGATCTTGCTCGGTGATTTTTTTTCCCTTGATGGCAAGGATAATGAGAGTGAAGAATTAGATGTGAGTTGTGAAGATCAAATGTCCCATTCATTTGCCCAATGGTTAATCAACGCATGCATCAAGAGCGTTTCATCTTTTAAGATCGAAGGGGATAACAGTCATGAAGAGGAAAATGTAGAAAAAGCGATCCATTTAAAAAATCGGATTCATCATGGAATCGATTTGGATCAAGTGAAAAAAGATCGGGCAGAGTTGACGCTTTTATGGCCGGAAATAGAAAAAAACTGGACATCGTTCGCGTTCCAATTATTGAACATATTGGGATATCAGAGCGCTGATGATCTCCCTTTGCCCAATCGACAGTTGCAACTTGCTCTGTGGAAACAGCTAAATCAGCAGTTAGCAAGAGTGCTTTTCGAGCAATTAAGCGATTTTCTCCTTCCGTTCTTGGGCAGAAAGGCAAGGGAAGCTCAGATAACAATCTATCCGCACGGTCACATGATGAGGCAAGGGTGTCAACTGCTTGCCAAAGAGATGGTGAATCATTTACACGATCAGTTCGCCAATCAGTTAAATGATTTACCGACTGAAATCAAAACGGGCGAGGACGGCCTTGTCCTCATGTCTAAAGAAGCCGGTCAACAAGGAGTCAAGATTTTACAAGAGATGGTGGCCTCTAAATATCCCGTTTATCAGCCAATCTTGAGATTTCTTACTTCATATTTTGAAGGGATATTCATTAAAATAGCCTCAGAGATAGGAAAGATTGGGGATAAAGAGTGTCAGGCGCTCTCTTCTCTTTTGCAAAAAACTCAGCAAGAATGCGTTGAGTGTGAAGATGAGCATTTGGCAAGTTCTGAAGAGACATTGAAAAAAGAGGAGATTTTGGCTCGATTTATCGATGCACTCTTTGCAAAATGGGGGGTGGAATTGCCGCATGATCTTTTTGGAGTTCCTCTGTTTTTACAATCGAAAATCTTGAGGCAAGTTAAAGCACACATCGCGAAAGGAGCGTTAGCCCTTCATCAAGCGGAACATCGCATTCGATCTCATGTCATTCAACCAAATAAGGTAGCCCTCGATTTGCCAACCTCTAAGGTGCAAAAAGCAGCCCTTGGCTTGACCCGTTATGTGTTAGATAAGGTGATCCATAAATTAACCGATCCTCTAAAAGGACAAGATCATCTGATTTCCTCATGTTATGATCGAATCAGCTCCTCATTAAACAAAAAACAAAATGGGGAGATCACACACCTTTTTCAAGAGATGCTTGTCAAAAAAATTCCAACCCCTTTTGTCCTGAAATTGTTTGACCTCTTGCATCATCAATCCGCTCATTCCTATAAGGAGCAATTATCAGATTGGTTGAATCCTTTGTTAACCGACACGATGATTCGGCATCTCACTCCGCTCTTGGATAGGGAAAAAGAAGAGCAAGCGCAATTTGAACAGGCTCTCGTTATCCGGACATTCTCCATATTGACGGCTCATTTGAAGGACCTCAATCACCCTTTCAACAAAAAAAAGGGAAGAGGAGATCAAATTCTAAGGCAAGAGGAGCGGAGAAAAAAATTTTACCAAGAGCAGACCAATCTGATCTTTGACCTTTTTTTCCCAAATGGGAACAAAGACATTTCAGATCTCTTGTCCGATTTCAAAATCAATGAAAAACAACGCGACAAAATATTCACTAGCGCTAAGGATTTCGTCGCTCAGCAGCTGCCCTTAGCGATAGAATCAGTTCTTAATCCAGAGACCGCAACCACCCTTTTGAAGACCCTTTTTGAAAAAATGATTCACACTTTTGATGAGCCTATTCATCTAAAAGAGCCCTCTCAAAATAAGGGACTCAGCCCACAGGAAAGAGCTGAAGAAAGAAGGTTGGATAGAAAAGTCGGGGCGTTTGTTGTTCAAGCAGCTAAACTCCTGGATCTTCCTGTTGAGCTTGTGGGGAAATTGCCCTGGTGGATGCCTGGAAAAAATCAGATAGAGCGGCTTGAAAAAGGGGTGTATGAGTCAATTGGAGGATCGATTCGGCAACGCTTTAACGGCGATTTTTTTGCAACGATTCTTCCAAATGTTCTTTCTGCTCTAGCAGAGCGCAAGCATGTGAGGATGACAAATCAAGAAATATCTGCTGATATTAAGGAAAGAGAATGTGAATTGAGGGAGCTTGAAAAAAAAGTGGCGCAAAGACTGCCCGTTTATGCACGACACTATTTAGCGGCTCGACTTGACCGAGCCACCGATCTGTTCACACATCCGGTCATGGCGTTTTGCCGCACTGTGGTTGTTTCTATTTCCTCTTTTGTCTTTATCACGTTGTGTGGTTCTCTTTTTCGTTTTTTGAAGATCGACCGTTGGATTGCCGATTTTCTTTACAATGCGATTCATCATAGAAGTGAGAAATTACACTCTTTATTTTCGCAATTTGATTATCATGAAAATGTCATTTTTCGTGAAATTGAAGCGTTTGAAGAATGTTTAATAAAAAATGGAACGGAATAACAGGATGATTAAGTCGATGAAAGATCATATGAAAGAATCTGCTAAAAAAAAATTTAAAATCGTGTCGTTGGGGTGTCGCACAAATCAATATGAATCTCAAGCGTATCACGATCAATTGGTCTCCTTGGGATATACAGCGGCACAAGATCATGAAGAGGCTGAAATATGTATTGTCAACACTTGCACCGTAACAGAATCTGCCGATAGCAGCAGCCGACATGCGATTCGCCAGTTAGCCAGGGAAAATGAAGGAGCGCAACTTCTGGTCACGGGGTGCTTTGCTGAACGACAGCCAAAAGTGGTGGAAAAAATTGAAGGGGTGACCCATGTTGTTTCCAATCAGGATAAAGATCGTTTACTTGCCACGATATTTCCTGAAGATCATCTGCCAGAGTTTTCTATCAATCATTTTGATGCTCATACACGGGCTTTTGTTAAAGTGCAAGATGGCTGTAATTCTTTTTGCACCTATTGCATCATCCCCTATGTGAGGGGGCGCTCTCGCTCCCGTCCTGTCGACGAGATTGTTCGAGAAGTTGAAGCCCTGGTTTCAACAGGCTATCAAGAGATTGTGTTGACGGGAATTAATATCGGTGATTTTGATGGAGGAGTGAAAGGAGAGGAGTCTCCGGTTAGGTTAGCTGAATTGGTCCGTATTGTCGATCGAATTCCTGGCGTTAAACGTTTGCGTATTTCGTCGATCGATCCGGATGAAGTGGATGATGATTTAGCAGACGCTGTTTTAAATGGTTTGCACACTTGCCCCTCTATGCATGTTGTCTTGCAATCGGGTTCGAATGTGATTCTTAAACGAATGAATCGCAAGTATACTCGCCAGGTTTTTTTTGAAACGGTGGAGCGTCTGCGGTCATGTAACCCCGATTTTACTTTTACAACAGATGTGATTGTCGGCTTTCCGGGGGAAACAGATGTTGATTTTGCTGATACATTAGAGGTGATGAGTCAAGTAAAATTTGCTAAAGTGCATATGTTTCCTTATAGCGATCGTCCTCGGACGCGATCAGCCCTAATGCCAAACAAAGTCCCCCAAAACCTGATGAAAGAGAGAAAACAAGCCGTTTTGCGCCTTTCAGAGCAAATGGCTTTTGAGTTGCGAGACCAATATTTAAAGCGGCGATTGACTGTTTTAACCGAAAGTCGCGATGATCACAACCCTCTTGTGATGACAGCGCATACGGCCAATTTTTTGCCCGTTTTGATCGAAGACGCATCTGTTGAATCCAACAAGCTCATCGAGGTGGAATTAGTCGCCAACACCCCTAAGGGGTTAATAGGAAAAAAGATTTAATCTCATTGACGATGATTCAATCTTGAGGCCTTTCACGCAGCTGAAATAGGGGTTGATGTATTGAAAATCCTATAACATGCTGTGTCCCACGAAACCCAATAAAGAAGACCATTCTTATGCACATTTCGATTTCTGAGCGTTTGCGTCCTTTTTGCCATCTTCCGGGGACCTCTACCATTCTTTGTGGATCCGGGTATCAAGTCCAAATTTTTCCATGTCTCATCCGCGTGTTTGATTTAAAGCGGAGCCGGCCGTTTCTTTTATTTGAATTAAAGTTGCTCCTAAAGGGACCTGTTGAAGAGTTTACCTTGTTTAATGACCTGGAAAAAGGGAGGATTACGGTTTCTGGCCGCACGATTCAAGGGTGGATTCGTTACCATATCATCGGATCTACCCGAAATCAAGGCTTCCGCTTATTGGTCGAAAAAGGAGGGAGTGGGGGAATGACAGTAGAAGAGAAGGGGCGCTCTTATGTCTTGCAAGATAAAGAGTGGGTCGATTTTTTTCAACAACAGCAAAACAATGAGCTCTACCACCCCCCTCGATGCGAGAGGCTCTCTTTAGGCAATCATAAGGCGCAAGACTGGGAATTGATGAAGCGAAGATTTGATTTAACAGAGTTTCTTCCTCTTCTCCATCGATTAGGTCAACTCGTTCCTGTTATAGAAGAGAAAAATAGGAATCAAGGGACGTTATCTCTTCTAAATGAATGCCGCGAAAGTCTCGCTTCTGATCATCCGGAGAAAAGCGAAAAAATATGGTTGCGCTTCTTAAGGGGGTCTTTTCATGGTTTGCTTGTCCCTCAGTTAGAAGATTGTGAATTTCAGGGGATTGTCGATTCTTATCCTCAAGGACTTGAAGACGTTTCCCCTTTATTGCTTTTATCGCTTACCTCTTGCTTCATTCGTCAATTCTTTATTAGAGAAACAGGACAAGAGGTTTCCATTCTTCCCCACCTTTTTCCATCGCTCCATTGTGGACGGCTTTTAAATGCGTCATTGGCAAATAAGGGGGAGGTGAGCCTGGAATGGACGAAGAAAACCATTCGACGCATGGTGTTGTCTGTGCAAGAAGATCAAGAGTGTTTGTTACGATTTCCTTCGAATGTCAGGAGCTATCGTATCCGCAGGAATACAAAAGATAAAGGAGAGAGGGTGAGTTGTAAAGCTCTTGTCGACTTAAAGGCGAACTGCGAATACTGGCTTGATAATTTTGAGTGATTCAATCCTGCGCTGTTAAAACTCGCGTTAGGGACCCAAGAGAACTCTTTGCTTTGAGCCAAAGCCTCAAAGCAAAGAGTTCTCTTGGGTCCCTAACGTGACTTAAAATTAAAGATCCTGCAATCAAGAAATTTTTGTCATTTAAAATGATAAAAATAAATTCTTTAATTAAATAAATGTTTTTATTAATTAATAAAAATCGTATAATTTTTAACGTTCATAGAGAATGACTGTTGAATAAATTTGATGAATTTCTAATCATCTTAACTCAAGATCATTGGATCTTAAAATTACAAATAATTAATTTTAATTTAAAGGAAAACTTATAATGATAACTAATTTGTTTAATTCTCTGTCTTGGATCTACTATGGAAGCGAGGAAAAGAAGAAAATTGATTCTCCAGTTGAAAAAATCGAGAAAACGGCAAAAGCTAATGAGGCGCTCAAGACAGAACCTTCTTATTTTGAGAATGTGGGAAAAATATGGACAATTGCAAAAGTGACTATTCCTTCTGATGTTTACTCTCAATTGGCAGCCTTGATTGCGATGAATTGTGTTTTACCTGCTGCGACTGCTACATTGATTTATTACATCAACAACTGGGATGACGGGACAGAAGAAAACGAATTACCTTATAAAAGCGCTTTGACAGTTCTTACAGCCTTGTTATCTGAACAAATTCGCGTCAATTATAATCGACATAAGGGGAAAGAATTTCGAAATGCCATCACGATGTATATGTACGAACATCTTTATGGAACAAATCATGGCGACGCGGCAATCAGGATGAACACCTTTATACCAGAACTTCGAAGTGATGTGTTAAAGAAAATGCCGCGGTATATCGATGAAGCTGCGCCGCCATCGATAGGATACACCCTAGGTTCTACTGGTAATCTTTTCGAGATCGCATGTACGACCGGAACGCTCTATGATCAATCAAAGAATTATTGGACTCCCACTTTGAGTTTTTTAAGCTGTGCGACGGCGGCGATGATCATCAGATCTCTTTCTTTAATGACCAGCAAGACGAAAAAAGAAGATAAAAAAAATGAGCAAAAGCAAGGGGAAATTTCACCTATTCTTCAAGAGACTCAAAATATGAGTGTCATCACCCCCGGTTCTGCATTATTGGTGAAGCTGATTGAAGAGCGAAGAGCAATCGATTTACGGGAAGCGTTTGAACAATGCCGTCACGTCTCTGCCCGTGATATTGTCCTTGAAATGACTAAACACATCGTAAGCGTCAGTAATACTTTTCTGATGGGCAGTGAAAATACGGACATGATCAATAAATGCAGTCTACAGGGAGCCACCATGCTTGGAGCGTTTCGGCGGATGGCTGGTTTTATATTCGAAGATAAGCAGAATTTTTCTGATGGGCTGGAGGGGATGCTTCACTTTATTCATGGGATTAAAAAATTTGAAGAATTCACTCTCAGTCGAAATAAAAATTTTAAGATCGAGTATGGCCAAACTCTTTCAGAAGACCTTCTTCTCAGCTTAACACATTGTAAATTCGTCGCTTATGATAAAGAAAAAAAATTAGAAGAGTTTTTAGTCGGTCATGATAGCGGATCCTTCATGGAGAAATATGAGGCAGCGCTTCAACAAGAAGACTTGCTAAGAATTGAAGATGGCCGGCTAGATTTGCAAAAAGGGAAAATCTACAAATTAAGCGGTGCTTCGAATGCAGGAAAGAGTAGTTTTATCAAGGCGTTGGAAGGTTATTGGCCGATGATCTCGGGAAACCTATCATTCAGCTGCTCGAGCGATGAGGTGAGCATCATTCATGGAGGAGTCTTAGATGTCGTTGAAAAGTGCAGCTTTATCGATCTTTTACTCTATCCAAGATTTTTTGCGAAGAAAAAAGGGGATGGTAATGGGATCAATCTCAAAACTCCGGAGGGCAAGCAGATTGCAGAGCGGCTATTGCATCTTTTAACGGTGTTTAATTTAGCAGATAAACTTCCTAAAGATAGCATGGGTCATCATCCTGTCATAGAGCATGGAAATGAGGGGTATTGGAAGGAACTGAGTGCGGGAGAAGCGAACAGAACAGTGATCATTAGAATGTTGATGAGTGAAGTATTGCCCAAGATTTTAATATTAGACGAAGTGATATCAAACGTCGATAAACAGCTTGAGAGGACAATTTTTCGCACTCTAAAAGACGAATTGGGCTCGGAAGCGGCCATTGTTTACGTCAAGCATGAAGATGACAAAAATGCGCAAATAGACGAGGTTTATTATGATGAAGTGATTCATTTTAATTTGGAAGAGAAGCAATTCCAAACCGTGTCAAAAGAAGTTTATTTAGCTCAATCGGCTAAAACCACAAGTGAAAGTGAAGATGTGGGGTGAAGAGAACGTTTGTGCAGGTGAGAGCGTGTAAAAAGGGCAATATCTTCCTTGATATTGCCCTCCTGTTGAATCTTAACTCGTCGTCATAGGCTGTCTAAATAGCTTACCTTAAGTCCCCAAGGCGAGTCAAAAGGATAGCCGCTTAGAGCCGACGTCAAATCTGCCAGGGTTTTAAGACATCGAAAGTGGTGTTGTATGCTGCATTACGACCTCGCTTTCGATTTTTCAAATGCGAGAGCGTTGGCCTTTTTTTGATTGCCGGGAGGATTCAATTTAGAAGCGATAGATTGATGGTTGTTTTGTTCTTCGGCCGATAACGTCTTCCAAAAACGATGAAATATTGTTAAAAACGCGTGAACTTTTTTTTCTTTGAGATCCATAGGATGATAGCCCACTACAGCGATTTTCTGGCCCATGATTTCGAAAAGCGTCAATAGATGCTCCTTATAAGGCCTCCCGAGAGGGAGATAGCGTTGAGGATTGTCAATGATATTTTCCACAAGATCGATGGAGAGGGAGAATTCAGAGCATTGTGTGGTCAGTTGTAAATAAAAGGAAAAAAGGTAGCTTAAATAAATTTTTTCATTGACCTGTTTATGGGGAGATAAAGAGAATTGTTGATTCAAGAGAGAGCAAAACATCCTCATAAAGAGGTTGATCTCTTGTGTCTGCCATGAGGCAATGGTGATGTTTTTTATACTCTTTATCAAGATCGTCCAAGAAACACTATAGTTTTTGAAAAATGGATTCATAAAAATGTCGCAATAGCCATTGGCTATAGAGAAATTTTTAGCTATTGCCACTTCTTGCGCAATGTCGTTGATGAACTGGGCATCTAAAAATCCATGAAAATTGAGATCAATCAAAAACCTTTCCATTTCTTCTTGTCTCTCTTGTTCGTTCGCAAAGGAGAGAACATTGCGCAGAGCTTCCATGACTTGAGGTTTGTCTGTCCCTTTACAGAGAAAGGAAGTGTCGTAGTCAGAGCAGGTTTTATAACAATAAGAGAGAAGGGTGACAGATTTTGAAAGATGGAGCTTCACCTTCTTATTCTTCTTAAACGTTTTTGCTGCTTCTAAAGCTTTTGTGATAAATTTTTGCAAAATAAGCGGTTCAATAAGATCAGAAGAGATGTCCAACACTTGATAAAAAACTGGAAGGATCTCATCGTAATACCATTGATTGGGTTGAGTGTGAGACAACACGAACGAAAGAAAGCGTGTTGTGGCTTCTTGAGTGTTCATCGTGTCTGGAAAAGATAAGCACCCGGAGGTTCCTAATAAAAGTTCAAATCCTATTGGAATCAAAAGAGTCGCAAAAAAGGGGGGGATTTTTCTTTCGCTTAAAGAGAGAAGCATCTTTGAGAATCGAAGAGTCAATTCTAATCGATTTTCTTGATGCGGAATCATGAAAAACAATGCGGGAAGATGAGCATAGATCAAGGTAAGATTCGGTGAATTTTCCGTTGTATGTTCGAGAATGGTGCAGTAAACATCTAAATCAATCAAAAAATCATCTCTTTCGTTGTTTGTTTCCGGTCGAACGTGAATGTGGATAAACAGGTCGGTGACACATTTAAAACAGAGAGGATTCTCTTTTTTTAATAATTGACGAATCAAAAAGCTGCTGATTTCTCTAATCAGAGGAGCCGTATTGATCGTGTTCTGGTCAAAGCTTCTCAATTTTTTAGAAAGATTTCTTAACACCGATTCTTTGCTTGAAGAGAGGGTGAAGTGTTGATCTTCCGCGCACAAAGCTTGAAGGCAAAGTTTAATGCCTAAAAGAACTTCAGATTCAGCTGCAAGTTCTCTTTGCATGTTGCAATAGCCTTGCAAAAGGGGTAATAAAGAGCGCGATAAAAGATCACAATCGTTTAAATCTTTTTGATGAATCGCTTTGAGTGCATGATGAGTGATTAAAGCGCGATCTTGTTCTTCAAATAAATGAAAAAAAGGAAGGAAAAGAAAAGGATTAAAAATCTTTTTCTCAGAAGATAGTCGAACAGAAAGAGTGGGACATAACGCACTCCAGCCGCGAATCAGCTCTTTAGCTAGAGGACTTTTTTGAAAGAGATGAATATCGCTTAAAAGGCTGAGACAAGACTCCTCAAGAGGTAAATTTCCATTCGTCAAATCGGGAAAAATGAAAGATTGTTCTGTTTCAAAAATGTTTGCCATGACTGAGAGCGTTTCTCTGTTTTGAACACATTCATACGGAATAAGGAGATAGAAATTTTTTTCTCCTTCTTTGAATTCGCACTGCAGCCAGTTTTTTTCTACGTGATGCTTTAAAATCACCGATTGTGAAAGTAAAGGAAGAAAGAGTTGCAAAAGAATGGGGATTTCTTCCAAAGGAAAAGGGATTGGAAGCATTGCTTTTAAATCTGCCATCCAGGTGACACTTTGTTTTTGATGCTCTAGTAGCGATGTGAAATTTCGCAGTAGATCATTCAAAATCTCCTTGTCAGGACATTGAAAAATGGCATTGCAAATGAAAAAAATCCAGTGAACGTCAAAGCTGGATCTTTTTTTTTTCTGCATAAATTGATACATGCTATAAACAGAAAAGTGGGGATTTTTCATTTCAGTTGCGCAAAAAATGCGGTTGACTTCTGGGTCCTTGCAAATAAATCCTTCTGTGATAGCATTGAGGTAACGTACCCACCCAAATTTTTTCACTCTTGCGGGATCTTGGCAAGTCAATACCCGTTTCTTGATATTTTCAATGACTGCCTCGCAATCCCCTTGGGCGGATTGAAGATGAAAACGTAGAGGGTCTGAAGAACCTAGCGCTACAGATGAAACAGCTTGAAAAAGAACCAGGGGAACAAACAAAGAATCAATGTTCATCACGGTGGGAAGGTCCCCATTGAAATGATCTGTGACGATAACGGAAATGTCAAAAGGATGATGCTGACCATATCCCTGAATCGAATATGCTGTAAAACTATAAGAACCTGGCAGATAAACTGGTTTAAAAGTTTTATGCGCCAAATTGTCAAGACAATAATAACATCCATCAATAGTCAAGAAAAAGAGCTGCCCGATCAGCGAAAAAAGTTGTTTGGCACTGTTTTGATCTCCTTTAACGATGATTTTCATATCGATATCGTTATATTCTGTCGAAGCAGCAAACAAATTTGTTAAAGAACTTCCAGCCAAGTAGCATCCTTGCACAGGGATGGAAGAATACTTGAAACCCATTAACAAGGGGATCACGATTTTATAAATTTGGCGCGATGCATGATCGCCCACTTTTACCAAATTATCAAATAATGGAAGAAGTTCATGATAATGAACGTCGCGATAGCTTGAATTAACAGTCACAATAAAACCAAAAATAAAAAAATGAACGATAATTTTTGTTGAATTGTTGATTTAAGTCAATTTTTTATTCGGTTTCATAGTGAATTTAATCAAATTTATAAGAATTAAAATATTTTATTTCATAATAATTGTCCTTATTTTATCAACGAGAGAGTTTTCGGTTTAGCCAAAATCGCTCTTTTGATGGGCAGACAAATTTTTTAATTGAATAATCGCACTAACTCAAAATCTTTTTTATTTTTTATAAAATCTTAATCTTTTCTTTGTTTTTTAAAGTCATTTATTTTAGATAATATTTAGTTTAATTAAACAACTAATCGTTTAAGTGTGAGTATTATTTTGTATAATCCAGTCAATTCATTTATCCCTCGTCATTCTATTCAGATTGAACCATTGAATCTACATACGGAAGGTAGGAAAGAGATCGAAAGTTCGGAAAAAGAAAGTGGAGATAGAGAATGTTTTTCGACAACTCAACAAGCATTCGGCGATCCTCAGTTAGGGATTTCCCTTAAACAAGAGGACGCTTTTAAGTTAGGAGCTGATGTAGAGTCCTCTTGTTTAGCGGGCATTGTTGGTCTTAAGCAGAGGCTTTCGATTGCTGATCGATTAGCGCGCAATCAGATAGATGCGATGAGTCAACAAGAAAATGAGCAGCCAAAAGGCTATAGGGACAGTCCATTGATTTTGAAACCGAAAGGTATCTTAAAGAAGCAGAAATACATCACGATTGAGGGGGAAATTCGCAGAATTAATCTGAAGTTGATAGGGATAGGTTCTTCTATCGGATTGAGAAACGTCATGGAAGATCATGAGATTGCGAGTGAGGGGATGTTTTCGGTCCAAGGAAAAGAGTATTCATTTGATTTATTTGGAATATTTGATGGACATGGGGGAGCAAACGCTTCTTTTTATGTAAAGATGAATATCCAACAATATCTAATCGAGGCTTTGGAAGGAGAAAATCAACAGGCATTAACGGATGAAGGGATTTTTTTAGCTTTAAAGAAATGCTTGACAAAACTTGATGAAGATTATGAAGGTGTAGATGGAACAACAGCTACGATCGCTCTTATTTTAGAGGGAAAAGTTTGGGTAGCCAATGTGGGGGATTCGAGAATTATTTTTATTGATAAAGAAGGGAACACGATTCAAGCGACTGAAGATGCTAAACCCAATATGCCGACGTACCTTAAGAAAATAGTGAAACTTGAAGGGGAAATCGAATTGATTCGTGGTTGTTGGAGAATCAATGGGGTGCTCGCTGTAGCCAGAGCGATTGGAGATAAACAAATCAAAGGTTCAACTGGTTTGTGTTGTGTTTCCCCCAGTCCTAAAATCACCTCTTTCCCTTTAGCCGATTTTGATAAGGGACATTTAGTCTTGGCGTGTGATGGTCTTTATGACGCGGCTTCCACGAACGAAATAGGGGCGGCTGTCTATTCAATGGTCAATAGATATTCTCTTGAAGTTATCTGTAGAAAACTTGTTTATTGCGCCATTAAAAATGGTTCAGAAGATAATGTGAGTGTGATGATTGTTAAATTATAATAGAAAAAAAATTTGGTCTAAAATAATTCAAACACTCAACAATACGCTGTCTGTGTAAAGACCGTGTCTACAGATGGGATGAGGTGACGAGATCTCCCAGCAAAGTTTGATGGCTGTAGCTATGTACCTTGACTTGCTGCAGTGTCCCGATTAATTCGTCTCCTCCCGCAAATAAAACATTTTTCCAGCAGCGGGTTTTTCCTTTCAAAAAATCAGTCTCTTTTGAACTGCGTTTTTCGACTAAAACTTCGACGGTTTGCCCAAGCATCGCTTGCCGTTGCTTAATGTAAATGAGGTCTTGAAGTTGAAGAAGCTGTTGCAACCTCTCTTGCTTGACGTCTTCAGGAATATCATCCCTCCAACGCATCGCCGGAGTACCTTTACGGGGGCTATAAGAAAATAAAAAAGCAACAGAATATTCAATTTCCTTCATTAAGCGATAGGTCTCTTGGAACTCATCATCTGTCTCCGTAGGAAAGCCCACAATGATATCAGTTCCTAAAGCGACGTTGGGGACAATGTCTTTAAGCAGGTGGACTTTTTCAATGTATTGTTCAACGGTGTAAATCCGGTGCATTTTCTTGAGAACCCGATTCGCTCCTGCTTGCAAAGGGAAATGAACAAACTCGCATAGCGATTTTAAATCCCGGATCGCTTCCATTAACTCCCGGGTGATATCCACCGGGTGGCTGGTCATAAATCTGACTCTTTCTATGCCAGGAATCTGATCGATCTGATAAAGCAGGTCATGAAAAAGACAGCTCCACTCAGGCTGGTCCTTCCCGTAGCTATTGACGTTCTGACCGAGCAATGTGATTTCCTTGTATCCTTGGTGGACCAGTTGGCGGCACTCTTCTAAGATGCTGGCAGGGGCACGTGAAACTTCTTGTCCTCTGGTGTAGGGAACAACGCAGTAGGTGCAGAATTTATCGCATCCCCGAATAATGGACACGTAGGCCTTGACTTTATCTTCCCTCTTGGCATTCAGATAGTCTAGTTCATAAGTGAACTGATCATCCGTGCGAGCCATCTGCTTGCCGGTTGATAAAATTTCATCCAGGACGTGGTTAAGTTCGTGGATATTATTGGTTCCCAAGACAAAATCGATGTGAGGCAGTTTTTGAAAAAGGGTCTCTTTTTTTGCATTGGCCATGCAACCGGTGACCCCTATGATGGCATTTTTTTTACGGTTACGCCCAAGTATTCCGAGTTTTCCCATCACTTTACGCTCTGCAAGATCGCGGATTGAACAGGTGTTGAATAACAGCAGATCCGCATCCCATTCATCTAGGCAACGGATGAGGCCCCTGCTTTCAAGCAGTCCAATCATAATTTCAGAGTCTAGCTCGTTCATTTGGCAGCCGTAAGTGCGAACATAAAAAGATTTCAGTTGTCTCATAACATGTCTTGCGTATAAAAATATTAAAAATAATGGTAAGAACCATCTTAGATGGAATCTTTCTTTTATTCAATAGCAATTCACACTAAAAAATAAGATTAGATAGATCTTAAAAGGCTTTTCCGCTCCCTTCAGATCCTTTTGATTCTTTCATCCAATCGCCCAATGATCGCAACCACGCATCGTGCTCAAAGATTCTGAACAGCTTCTTAAAAAAAGCTTGGCAAAAATAAGAGGAAATCGATATCATAGCGCTTTCATTCTAGTAAAATCACTGGCCGACCCAAATCAATCAGAGGGGAGCCGAGCTTTTCTTAAAGAATGTTGTCAAATTAAAAAGTTTTGCTAAGCTTCAAAAAAAAATAATTTGAGACCTCTCTTTTGATAAAGAAAAGTTAACTTATGCATAAGGTTCGGAACATGCAAAAACAGGCAAAGACATTCATTCCAAATAATAATAAGAAACAGCTGAACTGGTTTATTTTGGATGCTGCTGGGAAAACATTAGGGCGTTTAGCGTGTGAAATTTCAAAAATTTTACGTGGTAAGCATAAGCCTATTTTCACAACTTATTTGGATTGCGGAGATGGCGTTATTGTTGTTAACGCAGACAAGATCGAAGTAACAGGGTCAAAAGAGGCTCAGAAGCTTTATCACTATTACACAGGACACATGAGTGGTCTTCGTGAAGTCCCTTATCGTACAATGAAGGCCCGTAAGCCTGAGTATATCATTGAGCATGCTGTAAAAGGGATGATGCCAAAAAGCCGCTTGGGGAGACAGCAATTGAAGAAATTGCGTGTTTTTGCAGGGGAGCAGCATGATCTTTCAGCACAGCAGCCTATTCAAGTTAACATTTAAGCAAGTTGAAGAGAAATATGATAGAAGAAACAGTAGCAACAGGACGACGCAAAACAGCTGTTGCGTCAGTTAGACTTAGAAGCGGTAAGGGTGCCGTTGATATAAATGGTCGAAAATTGGAAGAGTACTTTCCATTGGAAATACAACGTAAGACTGTTTTCTCCCCTTTTGAAAGATTGGGTGGCCATAGTCGCTATGACATGATTATTCGCGTTAAAGGTGGCGGTATCGAAGCTCAGGCGATTGCTATCCGTTTAGGGTTGGCCCGTGCTTTAGTTGAAAATGACGAAAATCTTCGTCATGATCTCAAGGCATTAGGTTATTTAACACGTGATTCGCGTAAAAAAGAACGTAAAAAATATGGACGTGCCGGAGCTCGTAAACGGTTCCAATTCTCCAAGCGCTAATATTTTTCTCGTTGTTTTTGTTTTTTAAACACAAAGGGGTTCCTTTGTGTTTTTTTTGTTTTTATCGCTCCGTATACATTTCGCGGCAGGTTTTTTATCCCCTTTTGAGAAATTCGTTGAGTTGAAGAAGGGCTCTCTCAGATGGAGCGTTGTTTTCATCTCAAATCACGCTCTTGGTGTGTGAAGTGAATTTTTAATATTCAATTATTGACAAAAAAAACATTAATTATTATAATCTAATGAAATTTAGTTTTCTTTTTATTAGTTGTGTTGTGGATTAATTAAAAATGATGGCATATTTTACGTTATTACATTTTTCCCTTTTTAAGGGATTAAAAAGGAGATGTTTTCGGTGACTCCTATTCATTTTGCGATTAATAGTCCTGAGTATCCCAAAAACTTTCCTCAATCAATCACCCCTTCAGACATGCTTTTGATGTCAGAGCAAACTCTTGAACAATCTTTTAGAGCAGCTCAAGACGTTTTCAATCCCTATTTTTGTGTAGCTGTGGTTCAATCTGCAGATGAATCACGAACATATTATCAAATTTACGAGTCATCTTATTTTGCCACTTACGCAGCATGCCCAAACTTTAATCAACAAGACCCTGTTACTTCACGACTCATCGAGAAAGTGCATTATTTTATCATTGAATGCTTTCAATTCGATAAAGAGAGCATTTGTCAACCAACAAAGTTAGGCATAACCGCCAAAGAATTCGTTCCTTTAAAGGTTGATGATTTAGACTGTCGCTTAAAAACGTTGATTTTAGATGCCCTAAACCCTTATATTTTATCAGCTAATGATCATAAAGAAACGCAAAAATGTCGCAAAATACAGTACGTTATTGCAGATTTTATTAATGAACAAACTCTTTTTAATCATCTTAACCCTTCTCAAAAAGTTGAAGAAGTTGTTAAGTGGCTTTGGTGTTCGTCTCAGAACTCCAATGAAGGAAGGCTAAGATTACTTCAAGTATTGCTTGAGAATTTCGATATCATTGAAAATTTTGAACAAAAGATTCTTGATATCCTCTCTTCGCCACTCTCCAATCCTATTGTCAATGAAGATGAAGAGGAATCAGTGGCACTTGCAATGCTTCTCGCTTTATTGGATGGTTCAATCGATCTTGAATGTTTTGACGCGCTATTAACAATTGGATGAGACGCCGTAAAAAAGATCCCTCTTAAAGACATCTTTTCAGATGTTGAGCACGATCCTTTGCTGTTATGAATGCGCCATAAACCCAGAAAAAAAATCAGAATATTTTTTAATATTCCGGACATTTTTTGTGAGTTGATAGCGAGTTTTAGCAAACAAATCATCGAATCAAAGATTTTGAACAAGGTCTTTAGCAGCGATCCTTTTTAGCTTCTTAAATTGAGATTGCTTTTCTTCCATTCACGATTTTCATGCTCTCAATCATTTTTTCTCGATTATATCCTTGAGCTGTTAATCTTTCGATTTCACGATCGCTTAGAGAAAAAGAAAGAGATTGTTCTCTCTTTTGACCCCCAATGTTTACTCCTCCCATCATTTTAATCGTTGGATGCTTTTTAGATCCATTCGAGTTGCTCATGCGACTACTGTAAGTCCTCAATTCTAAAGCTTGCCCCCAGGTTAAAGCTCTAAACCGTTGACGATTAATTCTGCTCAAAGGTTCGTCGTAGCCGTGAACTCGAACCCAGACCTTATAATCTTCGCAAAATTTTTTGATTTTTTTTGCGATTAAAAGTCTTCGATTATCAAGAGAGCTAAATGTATCCTCAGAGACCTGCACAATATCCAAAGGATATTTGCTGTCAAATCCTTGTTTGAACATTCTTTCTGCTAATTCATCAATTGAAATTGCGTTGGCTGTTTGTCCATCTGAGGCTGCATCACTTACAGAGCTTTGGGAAAACAATACTTTTTTAGCGACTTCCTCAACCAACATTTCTTCTTTGTTGTCTGCAGAATCAATGATTCTAGGGGTGTCCGAAGGTGTTTTTTTTGTCCTTAACTCATTTACAGCATTTAAATCCGGTATTTTAACATAATCTCTAACGGGTTTTCTTTGCTTGATGATTGTATTTAAATATTCATCTGTAGTGAGTGCTTTCTCCAGTTTAGGAAATTCAGCGGTTGTGACCTGCGTGATTTTCTCGGCAACCAGCTTATTGTTCTCGGAGAGATGAATATTGGAAGTTTGCTTTTTCTTTTTCTTCGATTTTTCAACTGTTATGAAGCCCTCTGCATCAGTTAAAGGAGAGGCGTGTAAATTTGAAACTTGAATATTCATATCATTATGATCTTTAAAAAATACGTCAATGTTATTAAAAGATCTATTAAACCACATTGAATTAAAGAATGTATAAAGTGTTTATTAACATTGTGATTATTCATTTATTAAAAAAATAAATCGTTTTGATTGTGATTGTGTTATGATCAACTTTTTAGACGGGATGTTATCGTCTTCTTTTCGGCGAAAAATGATCGATCATAATCATTTGACAATAAGGGGAAGAAAGAGATAAAAAGAGGATAAAAGCATAGGAGCTAAAAAAATGAGCCGTTTACTTTATATTGAAGCTTCTCCTCGAAAAAAAAGATCCTCTTCTATCGAAGTCGCACACGCCTACTTAAATGAATATCGTCAACATCATGTAGATAGCGAAGTTGAAACCTTAGATTTGTGGCACACCAATATCCCCCCCTTTGATGGTGACACAATTGAGGCTAAATATGCGATTATGAATGGGCATTCCCTGACAGAGATTGAACGCAAGTCGTGGAGAGAAGTTGAAGAGAGGATCCATCATTTTAAAAAAGCCGATGCTTATCTGTTTTCCATTCCCATGTGGAATTTTGGTATTCCCTATCCACTTAAACATTATTTTGATGTGATTGTTCAACCTTCTTACACCTTCACTTTTTCTCCATCCACGGGATATCAAGGATTAGTGACGGGCAAACCTGCAGTTGTGATTTACTCTCGCGGGGGGGCCTACGGCCCGGGAACCGGGGCAGAAGCCTTTGATCTACAAAAACCTTATATGGAGAGTGTCTTACGATTCATCGGGTTTACTGACATTCAATCCATTTTGATTGAGCCGACAATGAGTCCTCCCGAAGAGAAGGAACAACTCATGAATCGCGCTAAAAATGAAGCGATTCAATTGGCAAAACGATCAAGGTAAACAGACGTCTCTCATCTTGACTCTAATCCCTTCCTTCTCTAATATTCACTTCATCACTTCCCTTGCGCACTCTTGATGCGTAAGGTGAATTGATCATCTCATATTCAATTCTCGACGTAACTTAATGAACCTATCGTTTTTACAGTTTTTATCGTCTGTTGGAGAATACGTCCTCCTGATTATAGGGGTGATTTGGGTTTCTTTTCGTCGTCCTCCCGCTTGGATATTAATACGGGATCAATTATTTGATATAGGCGTTATGTCTTTACCCGTTGTGGCAATTACCGGATTTTCGACGGGGATGGTCCTCGCTGCCCAGTCCTATTTTCAATTATCTGATAAAGGATTGACAAGTGCCACCGGATTAATGGTGACGAAAGCGATGCTGGTTGAATTAGGCCCTATTTTAACGGCTTTTATGGTGACCGGAAGAGTTGGAGCAGCGATGTGTGCAGAGCTTGGAACGATGCGTGTCACAGAGCAAATCGATGCCATGCGCTCGATGTCGGTCAATCCTTTGCGTTACCTGGTCGCCCCTCGTTTTATTGCCGGGATTCTGATGATGCCTCTTTTAACCGTGTTTAGTGCCGTGATGGGGATTTTGGGGGGGTATATTTTGGCAGTTGGGTATTATGGCATGTCTCCAAGTTCTTTTATCGATCCTCTTCCTATTCATGTCACACGATTCGATTTTTTTAGCGGGATTTTTAAATCTGTTGTATTTGCCGGCATCATTGTGACAATTTCGTGTTACAAAGGGATGACAACCCGCGGAGGTGCTGCCGGAGTGGGACGCTCGACAACAAGTAGTGTTGTGATTTGCTATTCGGTGATTTTAATTTCTAATTTTTTACTCACCCTTGGGCTAAATTCTTCTTATGATTATATTAATGATTTCTTGAATAAATGGTTTTAATTCACTCATGATTCACGTTCACGATGTTTGGAAGCGCTATGGCAATCTCGAGGTTTTAAAAGGCTTAACCCTTGATATTTTTGATGGCGAAACGTTGGTGATTTTAGGCAGATCAGGGGTTGGAAAAAGTGTTTTGCTTAAGCAAATCATTGGTTTGGAAGTTCCTGATAAAGGATATATAGAGGTGGATGGAACCCTTGTCACAGATTTAAACGCCCGGACGTTTCGTCCTGGGCTTAAACCAATGGGTATGTTGTTTCAAGGATCTGCCTTGTTTGATTCAATGGACGTGGGAGACAATACCTCTTTTTATTTGCGCCAACATTACCCCTCCCTTCCCTTTTCAGAAGTGTCGGACAGGGTCGCCGAAGCGTTGGAGATGGTTGGGTTGAAAGGCATTCAAAGAAAAATGCCTTCAGAATTATCGGGTGGAATGCGTAAGAGGGCAGCTTTAGCGCGCCTCATCGTCTATCGCCCGGAAATTATTTTGTATGATGAGCCGACAACAGGGCTGGATCCGATTACCTCTATGCAGATTAACGATTTAATCAATCAAACAAAAAAAGAGCTCAAAGCGACAAGCATTGTTGTGACACATGATATCCGCTCTGCTCTAGAGGTTGGCGATCGACTCGCATTTCATGCAGATGGTAAGATTGCACAGATTGCGGCTAAAAAAGAATTTTTAGAAATTGACGACCCTCTTCTCCGGGAATTTTTTAATAATAGTATCATCGATAAAGCAGATTTAGAGATGTATAAAAATCGTGGAGGATTTTAACGATGATGTCTGCTTCGATCAAAAATATCTTGATTGGAATTTTTGTCATTACCGCCATTGGCATTATCATTTTCATGCTTCTTTTTCTTCATCCAAGTGTGGGAGATAATGCAAAAACCTTGCGCGTGCGGTTTAACGATATTGATAAAGTCAATGTTGGAACACGCGTCACCTATGCGGGAAAGCCTGTTGGGGAGGTGGTGTCGATTATCGAATTGCCCGATGCGCGCATCAGCCGTAAATCGCAAAATGGCGACATTTATGTTTATGAACTGGTTCTTAAAGTAGACTCAGCCGTTGATGTATTTAATACTGATGTCGTGACGTTGCGTACATCAGGTTTGCTTGGTGAAAGAAATATTGAAATTAACCCCCGTCCATTAAAACAAGGCGAAGAGCTCAAGAAGGTTGAAGATCAGGTTCTTTTTGCTGCTGTCGCAGGATCTGTCGAAGATACGATGAAGGAGATGGGAGAGCTTTCTCAGAAATTTGGTGTCGTACTCGATGATGTCCACGATTTGATGCTTGAGATCAAACGGCAAGAAGTGGTGAAGAAAATCAGTCAAAGTGTCGATCACGTTCTTGATGTGGCAACCGCTTTGAACCAACCGGAAAAATGGCATCAGATCATGGATAATATTGTGGCGATAACAGATGGAGTGAGCCGGTCGTTGAATACAGTTGACGCTACGTTACAAAACTTTTATGACCTATCGGGCCGGGCGCAAAAAAGTTGGACGACTGTCGATAATGCATTAAATGAATTTTATTCAGCCGGACGGAATGTGGAAATTTTCACGCGAAAAGCGAATCGGATCATTGAGTATACAGGGGAAGGGAAGGGGACGATAGGGCAGCTTTTTGTCGGGGATGATTTATATTTACGTCTTAAGTCGCTTTTACATAAAGGTGAAGTGGTTGCAAATGATGTGAATAACTACGGTCTTTTATTTCATCTAGATAAACGGTGGCAGAGATTGCAGGGGCGTCGTTTACATCTGTTAGAAAAATTATCAAACCCTAATGAATTTTCCAAGTATTTCAATCAAGAGATGGATCAAATTTCATCTTCATTATCCCGCGTCTCCTTGGTGTTGAACGAAGCCGAGTGTTACCCTCAAGCCTTAATAGGAAATCCTCAATTCACTCAACGTTTTTCCGACCTTTTGCAACGCGTAGAAAATATGGAAGAAACATTAAAAATTTATAATGAGCAAGTTGTCTCTCAAGATCCATTGCCCCCATATCCTTGTCAGTAGGAGAACATGTTATGGTCGATCCCGTTTCTTATTCACAGATTCAGAAGGGGACGTTGCTGATTGCGACGCCCGATGTAGATGAAGGTTTTTTTTTTCGAGGGGTGATTCTCGTTTGCGAGCATAATGCAAATGGATCGTTTGGTTTGCTGATTAATAAAGCGCTTGATTTGGAGCTGCCGCAAGAGGTTTTGGATATCAGCCAATTGGCAAATCCTCGTGTTGGGATTCGGGCCGGAGGACCTGTCCAGGTTAATCAGATGATGCTTCTGCATACCTCCGGACAAATCGAGAATCAAACACTCAAAGTCTGCGATGGGGTTTACTTAGGGGGGGATCTTCAATTTCTTCAACAGGCAATGCAAGATGAGAACGGTCCTTATATTCACCTCTGTTTTGGTTATTCAGGTTGGAGTGCCGGTCATTTAGAGCGAGAATTTCTAGATGGGCATTGGTTTTTACATCCCGGCAATGTGGAGAATGTTTTTCATATTCCGCCGGAAAACTTGTGGAAAGCCTTGTTAAGAGAAATGGGAGGCAAGTATGCAGCTTTTTCTATGATTCCTGAGGATTTATCACTGAATTAAACACTCTTAGAAGCTGTGTTAAAATGAGACCTCTTTCGAAACTCTATTTGCACCCTGCTTTTTTATATTGATTTGCACTTTGAGCTTGAATAAATCTATTTCTGCCTCGTTTTAGTTGGGATCGGACACACTTACCTTAGGCGATCGGGGAAGTATCATTTGCCCCGAATCCAAAGCTATCGCGGTTGAAAGATTTGGCTTAAGCCCAAATCGTAATCCCTCTCCGTAAAGTCAGTTAAAAACTTGGGCTTGAAAAAAAACCTTTTTTTTTCTAAAATAGTGATCCAAGAACGTTCATAAGCTATTTTTCAATATGTATAGGGTGATACCATGACGAGCTATCAAACAGATGAAATCGAAAAAGCTGCTAGAGAAAGGAAAAAAAATGCTAATCATTTATTATTAGCACCTATCCAAGAGGTGATGGCCTATTTGAATAAAATGGTCTTAGGGCAAGAAGGGTTAGTCAAAAGTTTGTGCATCGCCTTGCTGGCAGATGGTCACCTTCTTGTGGAAGGCGCCCCTGGGTTAGCCAAAACTCGGGCGATTAAAGTCTTGTGCTCAACGATTGAAAGCACTTTCCATCGTCTTCAATTTACCCCTGATCTTCTTCCGGCAGATCTTACCGGAACTGAAATTTATCGTATTGAAACGGGATGCTTTGAATTCCAAACAGGCCCCTTGTTTCACAATCTGGTTTTGGCTGATGAAATTAATCGGGCACCGGCAAAGGTTCAATCGGCTCTCTTAGAGGCTATGGCAGAAAGGCAAATCACGATTGGAAAAAAGACCTATCAGCTGCCCAAGCTTTTTTTGGTGATGGCCACTCAGAACCCAATTGAACAAGAAGGGACTTATCCTCTTCCTGAGGCTCAGTTAGATCGCTTTTTGTTTAAGGTGAACGTGAATTACCCAGATCCTGCCAAAGAGATCGACATTTTAAATCTGGTGTTAAATGAGGCTCGTGCAAGACCTGTTGAGCAGCCTTTCCTTGGTAAAAAACTGACGCAGGAACAGCTATTTGCGGCAAGAGAAGCAGCGTTAGAACTCTATATGGCTAGAAATATTCAAGAATACATCGTACAATTGGTTTTAGCAACGCGAAACCCTGCTCGATATGGAGCAGATATTGGAGGCTGGGTTCAATATGGCGCCAGTCCTCGTGCCGCAATTAGTTTAGCGCGGGCAGCTAAAGTTCTTGCATTTTTGGAAGGGCAAGACTTTGTCGGCCCCCATCATGTTCAAGCATTAGCCCATGAAGTGTTAAGGCATCGAGTGATTCTCTCTTTTCAAGCCGAAGCCAATGGAATAACTCCCGATTTATTGATTGATCAACTGATTGCAAGAGTACCCGTTCCATAATACCATGATACAAAAATCTTTGATTAAAGAGCGTGTAGGGAGTCAGCGGGTCTCTGTTGATCTCCCTGAATTACTAGAGCTTTCGCAAAACGCAAAGCTTCTCTCTCTTTCTGCTTTGCGGCGCACCAATCCTCAATCCGGGCAGCAGATGTCTCGTCTTTTGGCAAGAGGAATGGAGTTTGCCGAAAGTCGCCGATATCAAGCCGGAGACGATATCAGAAATATCGACTGGCGGGTGACTGCACGGACGGGAAGGGCTCATACGAAACTTTTTACGGCAGAAAAAGAACGGAGGGTTTTACTTTCCGTCGATATGCAATCGTCAATGTTTTTTGCTACACAAGGAGTGTTTAAATCTGTGCAGGCTGCAATGATGATGGGCTATGTTGCTTGGAGCGCAGCTTTGGCAGGTGATAGGCTTGGCGGGATTGTGTTTGATGGAGTTGATGTTTTTGAATCTAGGCCCGCTTTAGGGAAAAAGGGAGTGTTCCCTTTTTTACATGGCCTATCGGCACACACCAATTTTTTCAAAAAAAGAGCGGATCAAAACCGCCCTCCCACAGAGGGGGCGATCGACCGCGCGATTGTTCACCTCTACCAAGTTGCCAAACCGGGGAGTTTAATTTTCATGGTCAGTGATTTTCGTTATCTCACTGCCCATGCCCTTAATCTGCTGATCCAACTATCGATGCATAGTGATTTATGTTTATGTTTTATCTACGATGCTTTCGAAAAAGAGTTGCCAAAGCATCGTATTTTTTCTGTGCAAGGAGGAGGGAGTGAATTAGAGGTTGATACACATGCTAAAGCAAATCTAGAAAAATATCGCCAGCAATTCATTCAAAGACGTGCAAAGATTGCCTCTTTAGCCAATACTCGGCATATTCATTTCATCGAATGCAGCACCATAGAGGATCCTTTAGAAGTTTTGATGAAACATTTTAGCAAGAGATAAAGACGTGAATAATGTCAACCAAGTGATTGATCTGCCTCTAAGAGATATTCATCTGCCAGATCCCATTTCGTGGTGGCCTCTTGCAGTTGGCTGGTGGTTGTTGATTGGAGGTGTTTTTCTCTTTTTTTTGATTGCGGTCCTCGCAATTTATCGCTGGAGGCGGCCTACTTTAAAAAAGCAAGCGGTAAAAAATCTGGATGCGATTGAAGCGAGATTTCGTTCCACATCTGATCGATCCGGCTGCATTGCCGAGATTTCTGTTCTTTTGCGCCGTATTGTGATCACCTTAAATCCCAAGAGTGCCGGAGTAACAGGACGCCCCTGGTTGGAGTTGTTAGACTCATCGCATACGAAAGAGTTTAGTCAAGGGATTGGTCAACTCCTCCTGACAGCACCCTATCAACCTGATGTGAATGAATCAGATGTTTTGGAATTGATCGTATTATGTCGAAAGGTGGTGAATCGTTTATGATTGAATTTGCTTGGCCTTTGATTTTTCTTCTTCTGCCGCTTCCATTATTGATAAATAGATGGCTGACTGTCCAAAAGCTTCAAGCGGAGGCTGCATTAATCGTTCCTGATTTAGACGATTTTACAGGCTTTAAAAAAGATCATTCTTCTTCTTTCCCTAAATTCAAGACGGTTTTAGCCGCTCTGATGTGGAGTGCTTTAATTGCAGCAGCAGCTCGCCCTCAGTGGGCAGGAGAATTGGTTGAGCTGCCTAAAACAGGGCGTGATTTAATGTTAGCAGTCGATCTTTCGGGCAGCATGCAAATGAAAGATTTTGAGGTCAATCGGCAAATGGTTGATCGTTTGACTGCGCTGAAAATCGTTGCGGGGGAATTTATTGAGAGAAGAAAAGGAGATAGAATCGGACTCATTTTGTTTGGCTCAAACGCCTATTTACAGGCCCCCCTGACTTTTGACACAGAAACCGTTAAGCAGCTATTGATGGAATCTGCCGTAGGGTTGGCCGGAAACGAAACAGCGATTGGAGATGCGATTGGCCTGGCGATTAAACAGATGAGGAATCCGAACAACACCTCTTCGGATCATGATGGTTCAGATCATCAGGTGTTGATTTTACTGACAGATGGAATAAATAATGCAGGAGAGCTCACTCCTGAGAGGGCTGCTGAGATTGCTTCGCACGTGAAATTAAAAATTTACACAATTGCAATCGGCTCTAAAGATATGATGATTCAAACAGTGTTTGGTCCAAGAAAAATTGACCCCTCTGCCAATCTTGATGAAAACACGTTACAGCTGATTGCGCAAAAAACCGGGGGAAAATATTTTAGGGCCTATGACACAAAGGAATTAGCTCAGATCTACCATGAAATTGACCAATTAGAGGCAATTGAGAAGACGAAGGAGTATTACCGTCCCATAGAGGAGGTTTACTACTGGCCTTTGCTGTTTTCTCTTATCTGCTCAATCCTTCTACTTTTCACTAAATCATTATTAAGATAATTGATTATGAATGACTTCCATTTTTTAAGGCCTTATTATTTTTTCTTGCTCATCCCCATTGGAGTCTTGATTTTCTTCCTGATTAAAAGGAAGCGGCAAAGCGAAGTGTGGACGAAGATGTGTGATAAAGAATTAATTCCTTATATTCTTGATCAGAAAAATCAAACGAGCTTCCTTCCTTATATCTGGATGTTTGCCACCCTGCTTTTATTGGTTGTGGCGATGGCTGGCCCAGCCTGGCAACAGGTCGCCTATCCCCTGATTAAAACACAATCGGGAGTTGTGATAGCCTTAGATTTATCCCCCTCGATGAATGCAGAAGATATCAAACCTTCACGTTTGCAAAGGGCAATTTATAAAATTAACGATCTTTTAAAAGAGCGAAAAGAGGGACAAACCGCTTTGATCGTCTTTTCCGCAGATCCTTTTGTTGCGACCCCTTTGACTGATGATGTGGAGACAATCAAAGTTCTCCTTCCCGCTTTAGAGACTAGAATCATGCCTTCTGAGGGGCACAACGTCTATTTGGCAATTGAGAAAGCGTCAGATTTATTAAGCCAGGGAGGAGTTAAAAATGGGCATATTTTACTGATAACATCAGAATTGACCCAGACAGATTTAGATCAATCTCTTGACATTGCATTGAAAAAAGGGCATCACGTTTCAGTTCTCGCAGTTGGATCAGAGGCTCCCACGCCGATTCCGAGCGCTGCGGGAGGATTGAAGAAAAATAGTAGCGGGGCATTGATGATGACAACCCTTGCAAAAAGTCATTTGTCTGAATTAACCCAATCGACTCAGGGGCTCTATCAAGGATTAACAACGGATGACAGCGATCTTCATGCTCTATCGAAGGTTTTTTCAGCTTCTCATCAAAGAGACCGCAGTGTTCAAGAGGGATTACAGCAAAATAAATGGTTGGATCAAGGTTATTTGCTCGTACTGCTTGCTCTGCCTTTCGTCTCTTTGGTTTTTAGGCGAGGCATACTTTCGCTCCTTCTCCTTTTTCTGCCTCATGCCCTTCAAGCTGACTTATGGCACACAAATGATCAGCAAGGAGCCGCTCTCTTTGATAGGGGAAATTATCAAGAAGCGGAGGCGTTATTTGAAACCAAGGAGTGGAAAGCGGCGGCCATATATAAACTTGGAGATTACGAAAGGGCATCTCAAGCATTTCAATCTGATCAATCGGCAAACGGTTTGTATAATTACGCAAATGCAAAAGCGAAATTAGGTGATTTAAAAGGGGCTCTTACAGCATATGAAGAAGCATTGGCAAAAGACCCTGCACATGAAGATGCACTGTTCAATAAAAAAATGATTGAAGATTACCTAAAAGAACAAGAAAAGCAGCAAGACAATCAGAAAAAAGAAGACAATCATGATCAGAGCTCTGATCAAGACACAGAGCAATCGCAAGATCAACATAAACATTCAGATAAAAATCCGGATAACAGCCGGGACAAAAATCAAAACGAGCGAAAAAAGAAAAAAGCAGAAGAGGGTGGCGAGGGGAATCCTCAAGATCAACAAAAAGAAGAGCCGTCCCAAGAAGAGAAAGGGGATTCTCAAGAAGAGAAGGAAGAGCGAAAAGGCAATCAGAAGAGTCAAGAAAATAAAGCGGACAGTGGTGATGGAAAGGATGAAGCCTTCTCTAAGAATGAAGAAGAGTTAAAAGATTTGACAAAGCACCATCGGGATCAGATAGAACAAGAGATCCGGGATGGACAAGATAAAGAAATAAAAGAAAAAAGTAAGGCAAGTGCTCAAGAGCAGTTGTCTGAAGATGATCCTCAACGTCAAGTGGATGCCATGTGGTTGCAGCGCGTTAAGGATGATCCGGCCGGTTTGCTGAGACGTAAATTTCTTCAACAATATCAACAGCAACATAAATTCAAGAATGGGCATTCAAAATGAAAAAAAACGTCATCCTTTCAATTTTTACCCTATTTTTTACGATTTCTGTCGCTTATGCTCAAAACATTTCGGTGAGTCTTAGTCAAAAAAAAGTGAGTCTTAACGAATCTTTTACCCTGATATTTTCAACCCATCAAAGTGTAAAAGGACAGCCCGATTTTTCTCCTTTGGAAGCTGACTTTGATATTTTATCGAATCACCAAGAATTCAATACCTCTATTATCAATGGCGCTGTCTCACAGGTGACCCGTTGGAAATTAGGTTTGATGGCCAAGCAGGAAGGAACATTGGTGATTCCAAGCATTCATTTTGGATCAGAGGTCTCGCCTCAGGCTCTTATTGAGGTGAGTCAAGCCTCCTCTGCAAAGCAAGACGAGACAATTTTTTTGGAAACAGAAGTGCAGCCGGCAGATTCTGCTTACGAACAAACAGTGTTGGTTTATAATGTACGTCTGTACACATCAATTCCGATCCCTCAAGCCACCTTATCTGATTTGAAAGTGAGTGATCCGGAGGCGATCGTAGAAAAATTAGGGGGTGACAAAGAATATGAATACTATGCAGGCAATGGCAAGCGCTACATGGTGATTGAAAGGCGCTATACCGTCATTCCTCAGCGTAGCGGAGAACTTGTTTTTTCCCCTATTATTTTTGAAGGACGGATATTGACCGGAAGACATTCATTCTTTGATTATCAAACCCAAATCAAGCGGATTGCTTCTGAGGGAAAAAAAATGATGATCCAGCCAATTCCTCCTCCATTTCAGCGAGGCAATTGGCTTGGAGCACAGGATGTTCAGCTGTCTGAAGAGTGGTCGGCCAATCCTGGTAAGATGATTGTTGGGGAACCGATCACTTGGACGTTTAAAATTGAAGCTGATGGCACCCTTGGCAGTCAAATTCCCGATATCACCTTAAATTTACCTGAAGGGGTAAAGCAATATGTGGACAAACCGGAAGTCTCAACAAAAGAAAGTGAAAATGGGATGATTGGAACCAAACAACTCAAGATTGCGTTGATTGGAACTAAGGAAGGACACTTAGAGCTGCCTGAGATTCGTTTGAAGTGGTGGAATGTAAGACTCAATCAGCCACAAGAAACGGTATTGCCAAAACGAACGCTGCATATCGAACCTGATCTGATCTCCATGGCTCCTGACGTGGGGGAAAAAGTGAAACCTTTGACTGATTCTGGAGAGAAAAATTTAGACACTGTTTCTCCTGATGCATCAAAGACGCTTCCGTTATGGGTGTGGGTCTTAGTTGGGGCAAATGGATTGGTCTGCTTGGGATTGTGTGTCTATTTTTTTTATAGAAGAATAAGAGTGAAGAGGGGGAAACCGGATTCAATAGGTAAAATAAAAGAGTGTTTAAAAACAGCCTGTCGAGACAATCATGCAAAAGCAGCAGCCGCTTATTTGATTGAGTGGGCAGTGCATACTTTCCCTGAGATAAAACCTTTAAATATTGTCTCAATCAAAACCCTTGTTCCAGAAGAAATGGGCGAAGAGCTAGATAACCTCAATCGTGCTTTATATGGCGGCAGCCACTCTTCGTGGAATGGCGAGGTTCTATGGCAGATGATTCAGAATTATAAGCCTCAGAAGAGTGGGAAAAAAGACAAAAAAGAAGATCTCAAACTGTTGCAAGAGCTTTATCCTAGAGGAAACTAAGAAGCTGTCTTAAACCTCAGGATGTTTGTTTTAAGAGGCTTGAGTATATCAACACCTCTAGATTAAATGATGGTCAATAGATTTCTATTCCTCACTGACCCATCTTACTCGGAAACTTGGTTTGGTTGAAAAAACCGCCATTTTTGGCATCTTTTTTGTAAAATTTTTCGACCGTATGCACGCATACGCTCTCAACATTTTCAAAACAATCTGCTCAAAAAGGGCAATTTTTTCAAGCAAAGCAAGTTTCCGAAGAAGTCTAATGCCTCTAAAAGATCTCAAAAGAGGCGACCGGCAATGTTTTATCTCCAATTTTAACTGATTTACTCTGATCAAATCCTTGAATATGAGATTCTTGTGGGGTGAAAGGAATAATCAAACCAGGTTGTTTGCATAAATTGGCATCAATTCCTCCAACAATATAGCAAGTACGGGGTCTAAATGAAATTAACGCCTGAAAATAAGCGGTGTAATTGCCTTCTTCAGGATCGATGATGATAATTTTATCTCTTGCATAAGGGTTAAGAGGGGATGTGGTCCATACAGTACCTGATGGAGCGACCAAAACACCTTGAACAGATCCGGGAGTATAATTCATGTGAGCTGTGGCATAGCTCACAATCAACGTGTCGCCGGATAAGGAATAGGCGGGTGTAGAGAAGGCTAGCAACACTCCTATTAATGAAAGCAAGCCAATCATTTTTCTAAATTGCACAAACATGATCACCTCCAACGTGAATCAAAAATAGCCGACTAGCGGAATGTGGGTTCTAAGGCAATACGACTGTGGACGAGGTATAAGTGGCACCATTTGACTTGACAGCAGTCACTGTGTATGCGTTTTTGCGCGATTGACACAAGACGCGATCGTCATATTTATATGGGCCATGTTCAGGGATTTTAGCAATCACTTTTCCGTTTTTTTTCAATAGATAATGCGTGACACAGCCGCTGCTATCCGGATTCCATTTTAATCGATTTTTACATCTCAAAAAGGGATGGCAATCCCATTTCATCATTTTTCCCCTTAAATCTAGATCTAACATAGGGGGGAATATTTTTTTGCTATGAACAGCCTCAATAAGTTGTATGGAAAGAATCTGTGCTGTATAGGTTATGACTGCAAATGAGCAAGGGGACATGGCGATCCCTTGGCTCGTTATGGCTCCTCCTTCTGGGGCAGTGATTGTCTCAGGAGCAGACCAATTTTGACCAATAGGCAAAAGAGAGGTTTGAACCCCTTCGGCAGCCACCCAAACAGCAACTGCATTGCCTTGTTTATCCGTGACGACCTCGGGCGATATCATTGTCGAAGAGGTTGCAAGAGTAGTCGGATTCGACCAAATAGAAGAGCCGGCTTTCAGGGTAGCAGCTTGCATGGAGGCTTGATTTTCGTTTGGAAAATCGACCCAGACAGCAACGGCATTTCCTTTCGGGTCAACAGCAATGTCTGGGAAATGGGAATTCATTTGTGAGGTCAGCTTGTTGATCGGGCCCCATGTCGTCGTACCAAATAACAATTTTGCTGATGAGATAGAGGTAAAAATAAAGAATTGCTCAGACCAAACAGCAATCGCATCGCCTGCTTGATTAACTCCAATTTTTGGAAGCGTTGATGATACATTTGAAGGAGTCACGTCATGAGTTTGAACCCAGCGATAAGTCCCGTAATGAAGAACTGCAGCTTGAATAATGGTTTTGAACCCCGCACTTCCTTCCCAGACTAAGACGGCATTTCCGGCAGGATCGATAGCCAAATCTAAATTATAAGCTCGTTCAACAATCATTTCTGCAAGGTAGGTCCAGTTGCTTTCTGCATGAGACAAAATTGCTGATTGAATGCGAAAAGAGACTCCATCAAATATTGACCATATCACAAGGGAATTTCCTTCATGGTCTATTCCGACAATCGGATCAGCTCCAAGTTCTATAGGACCTGTCAAATTGAAAGGAGTTGACCACCTGTTTTTCTTGATATCAAAAGTAGCGGTTTGAATAAAAGGATGTGCAAAACCGGTCGCTTCCCAAACGGCAGTGGCATTTCCAATCTTGGACATGGCAACATGCGGACTCGTGGCATTGAGGTCCGTAGAAGACAATGCATCATCGAAGATGATCCATTCTTGTTTGGATGGGCGAAAGGCTGAGCGGACTCTTTGGTTGATTCCCTCAGAATGAAGAAAAACGCAGATGGCATCGCCTGCATCATCAACAGCAATGTCGGATGCTGAGGAAACAGTAGAACCAATTGTTTTGGGTAAGCTCCAGTCTTCAGCTTCTAATGAGGCAAAAGACAAGACAAGAAAATAAATGAAAAATTGGATTTGCTTGATTAACTTCATAAGCAATCTTATCACCATAATGAGTAAAAAAAGCAAAATAAGATTTTTATCTTTATTTCACCAGTATATTTCTCCGGAGATTGTGAGAGACTGAAAGTCAAGGGGGTTGAAAGGGACGAGGCCCCTTTCATTAGAAATGTTCCCTATAGTAATGCTTCTTTTTGATGACTTTGCGCCCAATTCCGAAAAATTTCAAGTATTTCTGGTAGATTAAAAGGCCCTCCTAAACCTTCAAACACTCTATCCTCGATAAAACATTGTATCCAATCATGTTCTGAACGGTCGATTCTAACTTGTTGAAATTGTTGATTTTGTAATTCAGTCTCTTCCAAACTCACCTTTAAATACCAGCCGGGATTATCAATGGTACCCATTTGAACACCATTTCCATGTTCCCAATCACCATCGCATTGAATATGGTACCAATTTAACAACCAAATTAAATTATCATCAATCATTATTCAACCATAAATTAATTAAAGGATTTCCCATGATTGGGCTGCTCTAATACTAAGCAGAAAAACAGAATTATGAACATGAGGTTCATAAATGTGTTTATTCAAAATTTTATTAAAGTGAGTTTGAATAAATTTACCTGAGTTATTAAATTCCTTTAGGCTCTGCTAGAGGGGATTTCTAAAATTTGTTTGAGGTCTATAAATTTCATAATGAGTCACTCTTCTAGTCAAAGGATCTCTTCGAAAAAGAGTGTGAGGACCTGTTGCATTTCTATCCGGAACAAATCGTTTTCGGCTCGCTTTTGTTGGCCCACAGGTGACTATATCGTTTGTTAGACACTTTACCTCTTGCATCCCCGGATGTCCAGCAGATTTGACTATTTGCGGAACGCTAGAAGA
>JBIRBM010000080.1:0-1963 GCA_044326545.1 Parachlamydiaceae bacterium
AGGATGAGGTTCTCTTTTTGCCAGTTGGAAAAAATCCGTGTCCGCCAGTTGATCTATTTCTTTTTGAAATGCGTTCATTTTACACTGCGCCTGTATTGATTAACCGGAGGATTATGCACTAAAAGTTGTTTTTGATAAATAGTATAAGATATAAAATAGGCAGTATTTAAGGCCGTGATTTTTGATCATGGGGGAGTAGAGGGGGATTAAAGATATGTTTATCAAAAAATTAGACAGGAGGATTATATTCTATAGGACGAGAAACCACGATATTTCCTCCAGCATCATAAATGACTTGAGGGAATAAACATCTTTCAAGATGGTCAGTTGTAATTTTGGCTTTTTCGGAAGATGCTTTAATCAATTCATTACTGTGGGTGTAATGTGGGGGCACAATAGTGGTGATTAGCTTTTGAGGGAAATTCTTACGAACCATATGAATAGCTGGAGCTAAATCAGAATCATTAGAAATAAGAAAAGCATGATCAAATTTATCTTTGTAAGCTAAATCTAACAAGGCAAGAGCGATGTTAACGTCAGTTTCTTTCTCTTCGTGCCCGCACCATCTATGATGACATTTAGGACATTTTCTATCTTTCTGCTTAAATTTTCCCAGAACAGTACTGACTTTAGAAGAGACAAGAGCCTTGACGTATTGGATATGTCGTTTTTTAGATTGAGGAAGCCAATCCGCATAAGCGGAAAAATAAATAACGTCGACTAATTTTTGAGATTTTGGGCGAATAAATACGGAGGAAAGAGACCAAAGATTAAGCCACTTTAGATGAGGGGTCTTAAGCTGATTGATTGCATGATAAAGATTGAATCCGTCTATAAAACAGATGACGCGCTGCTGATTCATTAAGCCTCAAAAAAAAGAAACCACGAGCCGGAACCCGTGGCCTTCGCATGGCTAGGCCATGCGGGATGATACTTTCATTCTAGCAGTCTTGCTCTTTTTTAATCAATGGTGTTTTGCCACTTGTTACCACTATTTCCCCCGTCAGTCCCCCATTTATTAAATTTTCCTGGGTTTTCTAATAAAGAAAACCATCAAAAGGTTGTGCTAGTGATAGCTTGAAAGGATTGCCTAAAACAGGAGTCGAACCTGCGACCTTCGCATTACGAATGCCACGCTTCTCTAAACTGACAGCAAAGAACAGTAATTTCCCTCACTGTTCTTTGTGAGCAGCCATGCTATCGCTATTGTTCTTTTTTGTCCATTACAGAATATTCTTGTTTGTTGCTGTGGGAAAAGTATGGGAAGTTTATCTAACAACAAATTGAAAAATGCGAAAACTATGGCTCAACTCGGAATTTAGGTTATAAATTACGCCAAGATAGATGGTAAGGGAAGTACAAATAGAGCATGATGAAATTATCCTAAGCGGAAAAAATGTCAGAGAAGCCAATCTTGCCATAGCTGAAGCTGTTGTTTGGTGATTCAATAGAAATTTCTGAAATTGTCATCTTAAGAATCAATCAAATTTAGTGCTTTTTATTTTACATTGCACTTTATGTTAAATAGATAAATAATTTTCCTTCAAAACTATTAACGAGGAATTATCCATGCTTAAACAGGTCTTATACTCTTTTGTATTCTTATCAATCTGCGGCTCACCGCTTCAAAGCTTCGGCGTTTCTCCAGATTACAGCATTCAAACTTCAACTTATGGATTCTTTGATTTTTTCTCTTTTAAGCCGACAACTTCTGATTTGCAAAGAGAGATCGCTTCTTTGCAAGATGAGATTGCCAGATTAAGGGATCAACTAAAGGATGTTATACCATTTATCAAAAATAACTTTTAGTGCATAATCCTCAGGTTAATCAATACAGGCGCAGTGTAAAATGAACGCATTTCAAAAAGAAATAGATCAACTGGCGGACACGGATTTTTTCCAACTGGCAAAAAGAGAACCTCATCCTCGATTACGAATTCGGCTTCTTGCATTAGGACATCTG
>JBIRBM010000060.1:0-4303 GCA_044326545.1 Parachlamydiaceae bacterium
AGGTTCTCTTTTTGCCAGTTGGAAAAAATCCGTGTCCGCCAGTTGATCTATTTCTTTTTGAAATGCGTTCATTTTACACTGCGCCTGTATTGATTAACCGGAGGATTATGCACTAAAAGTTATTTTTGATAAATGGTATAAGCAGCTTCTCCTGCAGCTTCTGGATCGATTTGCGAAAGCTCATCAAGGCAAAGTAGTGTGTGATTATGCCAACCTGCGATCGCTTCTAGACCATTTGCTGTTGCTCGCCAACGCTGTAGATAATCCGATCCACCCCAAACTGATGCCGCTGCTTTAAGAACAGATGTTTTTCCAGTTGAGCTATGCCCTTTAATATTGGCCCCTCCACCTTCCATGCAGAGCAATTCCAATAGCGGAGGAGCAAAAGCCGATGAGATGGCAAAAGTGAGGCGAGAGTTGCCAGGGCAATAGGCGGCAATGTTTCGTTGCCACTCTTGTAACGATCCTTTAGACATATATTTTTGGATATTCAGCGCAACTGTTTGCAATAGAACATCTTCTTCTCTAGTTTCACCAATAGATGTATGCGGTAGAACGAAGCAGCCATTGTGCCAACCAATTTGCGGCACACAGCGAACTCGCTTTTTTGGATGGCATGCTTGGATGTAGTGAGTAAGAAGCTGGCGAGAGCGTTTGCTAGCTCCAATTTCTAAACCATGCGAAAGAAGAAGCTCCCTAAGCTTAGTGCCGTCGCCTGCTAAAAGCTCCATAGGAAGAGCAATACGATGCTCATAGTCATCGATATCTTTGAATTTTAGCAGCCTGCCATGGTTTTGGTTATTTTGATCTCTTGTGCAGGCAATAACCTCTAACTTAGAGCAAACGTAAATAGACGAAGGTTCATCTTCATCTTTGTTTGGATCGCAGTATTCGAGGCGGCTATCAGAAAAATAAAAGCCATTAGGCAGAGTTTCTGACGGAATTTGCTGTTTGAATACCTCTTCTAGCTCCGTAGCTCGTCTACAGGCATCTTGATACACTTCTTCTTCTAGAACGGTTTCATTTTGATTTAAACCGCTCGCTATGTTATTCATAAGTAGAATCCTATTAATATGTGCTCAGCAAGCGGGAACTTGCCAAGCACATGGGGTTTAAAGATATGCTATCTTTTTCGCTGCCTTCCCGCTTTTTTAAGCTGGGAGGGTTTCAGCGAATCCATGAAAGAAAATTCAAGTTGCACTTCTTTCGGCATGTTGACTTTTTCTTTTGGCAATTTAGTAGATTCCTGGCTGACTTTTTCTACTTTTGAATGTTTCGCATTGGTGCTCATTGGGTGCCTCCTTTACAAAAAGATGACTTCTCAACCTGCTGAGCATCTATAGCTTTCCAGAATGCTTCCTCATCGACGAGTACACGGCGATTCACTCGTTTAAAAACGTTCTTAAACAATTTTTTTCCCCAAGCTTCATCCAAAATAATTGCTCTCAACGCGCTTTCAGATGGCCAAGGATATTCTGTACAGAATTGCCGCACCGTAAGAAGCCGTTTTCCTCTTATCTCCATTTCAACCTCCTTTCATTAGGTTTGTTTTGCTTAAAGCCCAATTGTCGGAGATTTTTTATTTGATTAGCGAACAGTCAGTCCGTTAAAAAGGCTTCTACTGACTGATTCGCCTGGGAAAACAAACGATTTAACTGACTGATTTTTTAAGTTGCAGACTGACTGATTACTCTTTTCGATTTTTAGCTTTTGGTCTACTTAGCTTCTTTTTCATGTCTTTGATTGGGTCAACATCTCGATCCCATTTTTTATATGTAGAAGGTTTATAATCTCTTTGTAGAACTATCTTTTCCTGAACAACCGCTAAGACTATTTTGTCAACCAAACTATCTCGAGACAAGTTAGGATTTTTGCTTCTTATTACAATAATGAAATTTTTAACGATAAATTCATCTGGGTTATACTTGTCCTTTCTTATAGGAACAATTAGCTTTCTGGATATGTCAGAGACTGGAACAACATTTTGAGGAAGGTTGATTTCAGTTTCGACCATAAGTAAAAAGACTTCAATTTGCTTTAGTAACTCATTAAGCGTGTATGGATGATTTTCTTGATTTTCAGATCGAAATCCACTGAGATAATATCCTACGAGAGCTTGGTAGTTGATAGCTTCGCTTTCATGCCAATTTGTGGGAATTTTCTCTTTAGGAAGAGGTAGAGATAATGGTTTAAATGTGGAATATTGGGAAAGAACGTGAAGATGTCGAAAAAGAGTAGGCGAGTCATTTTTTACCAACTCTTCGAACTCTTTTTTTGCTTCACGAGTGGTATTTTTGATAGCGTTGTTGACAAAGGAAGGGTATAGGCATTTTGACAAGCCTTCTTTTACAATATCAAAACAGCACTCTCCATTGTCATTTATAATGTGATCGACTGCCTCGCCTTCATGCGATAGCTTTGAAATAGCATTACATAAGAATCTTAGAGAGCGATCAATACAGCTAGGGCCTATTACAAAATGGCCCTTTAACAGGTTGTTGAACTCTTGTAATTCTGCCTGGATAAGTGATGCTTTACTGCTTTTTTTTAGAAGATCAAAAGTTTCCTTAACCCATTGCATGGATTTTTCCAAGTCATCATTTAAGCTATTATCCTTAACTTCAACAGCTTTTGCTACTTGGTTATAAAAATTCTTGGTTTCCGAAGAGTTTTTGATAAGCTCAAGAAGCTTAGGAAGGCGACGTAAAGCAGCTCCTGGGCTATCTTGTTTTTGCAAAATTTGCCATTCAGCATTGATGGAGGGAGGTAAAGAGCTAAACATTTTGTATCCTTTTGTTTATGAATTGAGTGCTTGGTTAGTTTTATCAAGAAGCTTTTTCAGGTGTTCTTGGCTATAGTGAGCATAACGTCGCGTCATAGTAGGCGAGCGATGCCCTAAAATAGCCATTAATTCACCTTGAGTAGCTCCGTTCATGGCAAGATACGACGCTGCCGTATGCCTTAAGTCATGGAATCTAAATGACTCAATGCCGGCTATTTGTAATGCACGAGCAAATGACTTGCGAATAGAGATAGGGTGTTTAGTGGGAGTTAGATGTCGGCTAGAAAAAACCAGGTCATTTGCTTTCCCTCCAAAAGTAGGGGTGCTTGTTAAAACCTTAGCTACATCGTCGGTTAAAGGTATGACTCTTTTTTCGCCATTTTTGGTTTCGTGAAGGGTAATAAAGCGCATGTCAAAATTGATGTCGCCCCATTTCAACTTTACGATCTCGCCATAACGCATGCCTGTAAGCAGGGCTAATCTTACAATCGGGTAGAGATAAGGGTTCGAAGAGATTTTGCATGCTTCTAAAAGATGCGTTTTTTCTTCCAAAGATAGAAATCTATCTCTACCTCTTGCTTCCTTCGGCTTGGAAATTTTAAACATGGGGTTTTCATCGATCCATCCCCATTCTTTCATGGCAACCGAAAGAGCTTTGGAAAATGCCGCTATGTAACGGTTCACTGTTGATGGGCTACGCAGGCTTTTTTTGGCAGTGATTTCGTTTAAAAGTTTGTCTCGAACTTGAGCAATATGAGCTGGCGAGAGGTCAGATAGATAAAGGCTACCTAACTCTTCTTTCCACCTTTGAAGCAGCTGCACTTTCTTTGGATAATACTTGGGATGTTTAGGAAGGCAGTACTCCACAAAGCGATCGATCAAGTCGCTCACTGTCTGTTTGCGAGAGGCCGACTGGCTTTTGAATCGTCCATCTCTGATAGCAGCTTCCGTATCTTGTATCCATTTCTTTGCTGCAGTTCTTGTTCTAAAAGAATCTCTTTCTGAAGGGTGACCCCTAAGTCGAACTTCAGCATGATAGCTCTTTTCACCATTCTTTTTAGTGAGCTCTCTAATAGTCCCCATAACACCTCCGAACTAAATAAAATATTCTAGAATTTTGTGGAATAAACTGGAACAAGGGACTACCTATCCCTTGCATATAAGACGCGGATATGGATTCTTGCTTGTTTTTAAAGAGAAGATACTGACTGAAAAACGAGCAAATTACGCATTTTTTACGCACTTGAAGAAAAATTTGATAGTCTTTTGCGTATTTTTGAAAACTAATTATTTGGAAAATGAAAACGGGGAAAGCTGAAAGAATAAAGGCATAGCATTGTTTTGCTTGATGCCAGTCTTTTGCAGTCAATTGCGTAAAATTTGCGTGTGCGACACGAGGCTGTTTTAGGAAGATGTCTCTCTTAAATGATGAGACCATCGTTACCGTACGATGAATCTAGAGCTCTGAATAAAGAAGCGAGCTTGACAATGTAGCAAAGTGCAGAAATGCATGGGGACAAA
>JBIRBM010000041.1:0-14078 GCA_044326545.1 Parachlamydiaceae bacterium
AGGTTCTCTTTTTGCCAGTTGGAAAAAATCCGTGTCCGCCAGTTGATCTATTTCTTTTTGAAATGCGTTCATTTTACACTGCGCCTGTATTGATTAACCGGAGGATTATGCACTAAAAGTTATTTTTGATAAATGGTATAACTTGTGTCAGAAGGTGTTTTAAAATTCAAGTGGCCTCTGGGGAGGGGGGGCAACCGCTAGAGCTTTTACAAGCCCCATAAGCCACTTCTATTTGAAAACAGTCTCTTAGAAGAGAGTGAGATGACCATTGATCAAATGAAAGCGGGCTTTTGTTTGCCCCTCTTTAATTGTAAATGGGATTCCTTCCGCGATTTTGAATTGAAAAGCACCTTCATTAGACTTCTTCGGGAACTTCATTGACTTGCTAAAACCGTCATTTTTGGCATCTTTTTTGTAAAATTTTTCGACCGTATCCACGCATACGCTCTCAACATTTTCAAAACAATCTGCTCAAAAAGGGCAATTTTTTCAAGCAAAGCAAGTTTTCGAAGAAGTCTATTTCCCCCAAAAGGGATGAATTCCAGTTTTTTCACTTTCAATTTCTATATTAGAGGCAAATGCTCACGTTGAGCTTGAATGAGTCTATTTTTAAAACGCTCTAAGTTTGCTGATAAAAAATTCCAATCACATAATTCCTGAAAATTCCTTTTGGAATCGTTCCTAAGCAGCAATTCAAAAGAACTTCATGTCCAATTTTTGTTTTTGCAAGCAATCTTGTCTGTGATTGAGAATGTGAAGTGAGCATTTGCAAAGCTTTTCTCCACTCTTGGATTCCCTCGTGCATAATCAAAGGAAAGTCGGATAGAAATTTTTCCGGACTCCACCCAAGAAGTGTTTTTGATTCGCTATTTGCAAACAAAAGTTTATGATTTTTTTGAGAAAAGACAACAATGAGCGCTCCTTTTTCGCTCTGCAGACTATCAAATAGACGCCTTTGATCAATTGCAAAATAAGAGGAAGAAAATTCACGATAGCGGGATGACTCATGACTATAATAATTTGCTCCGGTTAACTTCTGTGCAAGTTGAATGCATTTTTTAAGTAAATCAGCAGCCTCCTCAAATGTTTGAACAACACGGCCATGCGTATCAACCTCTTCAACAAGCTTTACTTCAGAAAAATTTTCTTGATCTAATCCGGCCTTTTGATTGTCTTTGACTTTATAAGACACCTGCTGTCTTTCTTTTTTATAGGAAAAAACATGGGGTTTTTGACGGGAGACTTCCCCTTCGTTTAAATAAAGAAGGGTTTTAATCTCATAACTCAGGTCATGGACTTTGGTGTCAAGCTGATGGATTTGGTCTTGACGTTTTTCCATTTCATTTTTTTGATCTTCAAGAAGCTGCTGCATGAGAGTCCACTGGATTTGTTTTTGTTTCAACTGCTCTTCAGAAAAAATTTTGTAGTCGGAAAAATCTTGAGCGATTTGCTCTGCCTTCATTTGAAGATATTTGTTTTCTTCTTCTTTTTTACGCAGTTCCTCTTGTTTAGATTCCAACAGATTTTGCAACTCTTCTTCTTGGCTCTGGTGAGATTTTAAGGCAGCTTCAAGGAGGCTGATCTGTTTAGAATCTTCCTTAAACGAGGCCGCTGCATCCAACGGCTCTTTCTCTTGAATCGATTCGAAGTTCATAGAAGAGGGGTCTAATAATGTAACCTTCGTTTCTTTATTCGTTGAATGCACAGGATGAGAGTCTTCCCTCACAAGATGAGGAAAATTTGACCTTCTATCACGCAAAGATTGCTCCCAGTGAGAAAGTAAAAAAATCAGAGACAATGATCCAAAAAAAACGATTAAAAGACCTAAAGATAACAACGCCCAGCTTTTGTTATATGACATGAGTTTAATGCTATAGACTGAAAAAAATAGAAGAGGAATCAAATAAAAAACAATGATGGCTGCTGAGAGGAATTGGCGATTAGAAATATTAAACGTCATAGACCACCGAAGAAGAGACCTTTAAGAGCAGGACATTGATCACCAGATTAGAACGTACTTTCTATCTATGATGTCGATGCTTTGCTTTTTTAACCCGAATGAATGCGCTGTATCGTTCATACTATACAGATTACTAAGAATAGATACAATAGACGTTAAAAGCATTGAGCGTAAAGACTTTTCTTTCTTTTAATCCGATTGTTTGAGAATGTTTAAGTTGCAGTCTATTACAGACCTTGGTATTTTTTTTCCATTCTTGTAAACGCAAACCTTCATTTATTCTCTATGACAAAAAAACACTCACTTATTCACATTGTCATTGATCCAGAATCTGAACAAACAGAATATTTAAAAGACCTTTTCCACTATCGAGAATTATTTTATTTTCTCGCATGGCGCGATATTGTCGTTCGCTATAAACAAACGTTTTTGGGTGTTTGCTGGGCTATCATTCGTCCTTTGCTAACCATGGCCGTTTTTGCTCTCGTTTTCGGTAAAATCGCTCATCTAGCCACCGGTGATGTCAATTATCCTCTTTTTGTCTTATCAGGCCTCCTCCCTTGGACGTTATTTGCCGGCAGTTTAATCGATACTAGTCAAAGCTTAGTCAATAACAGCCACATGATTTCAAAAGTGTATTTTCCTCGCATTATTCTCCCTATCAGCGATATTATGGTCCATTTAGTCGATTTTTTCATCAGTCTAGCCGTCTTCCTCATGCTTCTTTTTTTTAATGGATACTGGAATCACTGGTCAATCTTAGGACTTCCGTTTTTTATCGGATGCACCCTTCTATTATGCATCGGGACAGGTTTATGGATCTCCGCCGCTTCGGCCCGCTACCGTGATTTTCGCTTTATCGTCCCCTTTATCGTCCAATTCGGTGTTTTCCTCTCTCCTGTTGGCTACAGTAGTTTTTTACTATCAGAGCCTTCCCAGTGGATTTATTTTTTAAATCCAATGGTCGGAATTATCGAGGGATTTCGCTGGTGCTGCTTTGGAATTTATCACGACAATTTAAATCATGCCGTGCTAGTCTCCTGCCTCATCAATAGTGTGATTTTAATGACAGGATTTCGATTTTTCCGCAGAACGGAGCGGGTTTGCGCTGACATTATTTAAGACTCTATTCAACATATTCGATCGGATGATTGTGAACAGCTTGTAAGAGGAAAACTATGGATATCATTGAAATCGAAAATCTCTCTAAAAAATACTGGATTCATCACGAGCGTCGAGGGGATTCTTTAAAAGAAGTGCTGTCTAATAAAATGAAAAGTTGGTTTAGAAAACTCTCTTTACACAACCAATTCGAGAAAAAAGAATCCAAAAGAAAAGAAGAATTTTTGGCATTAAATGATGTCAGTTTAAACATTCAAGAAGGAGACCGAGTGGCCCTTTTAGGGCGTAATGGAGCCGGAAAATCGACTCTTTTAAAAATCTTATCAAGAATTACAGAGCCGACAAAAGGACGGGTGACAATCCATGGTCGTGTCACAAGCTTACTTGAAGTGGGAACCGGCTTTCATCCTGATTTAACAGGGCGGGAAAATATTTTGCTCAATGGTGCCATTATGGGAATGAGCTACAAAGAAATCAAAAAAAAATTTGATGAAATTGTCGCATTCGCCGATATCGAAAAATTTTTAGACACTCCTCTGAAACGTTACTCGAGCGGAATGTTTATGCGTTTAGGATTTGCTATCGCTGCGCATTTAGATTCAGATATTATGATTGTAGATGAAGTGTTGGCTGTAGGAGATGCTCAATTTCAGGAAAAGTGCTTAAAAAAAATGAATGAAATCGGAGCCGAGCAACGGACAATATTATTTGTGAGCCATAATGTCGGCTCTGTCCTTGCTTTATGCAATAAAGGAATATTTCTCGAAAATGGAAAAGTCAAGGCTTACGAACCGATAGAGCAATGCGTCAGTCGCTACATCAGAGGATGCCCTATTGCAGGAATTAGTTGGAATGGGGGCGTAGGGGATGATTCGATTCGAATTACGCGAGCTGCCCTTAGAGCTCCTTCTTCAGATCTTGGTTTTTATTATCACGGGGAAAAAACCCTGCTCGATCTTCAATTTAACATCCTCGCCCCTCGTACCGATTTAGTCTTGGGATTCAGTGTCTTGAATTCACGTCATCAGGTGATTGCCCGCTCCCGCCTTTGCGATCATCCTGACTATCAATCCATTGGGACGCAGACAGGGACTTATTCTCTCTCTTTTGAGATTGATTTTGATTTTTTTCATCCTGGGGAATATCAAATTAAATTAGAATGCTCCCTTCTGAATAAAAAAAACATTCTCAATGGAGAAATCTTATTGAAATTTGCTGTTTATTCTCAAAACAAAGTGCTTAAACATGAATTGGGAATGGATAAAGAGGGAATCAGTTTAGGCAATCGCTGGAGATTAACAATCTGATGACGCAAACATTTCCTCGGCTATTTTCAGTCGCCGTGTAAAAACCTCTCTCAGAAAATTTTTTAACACATGCTGATTGACGCCCGGCTCATCTCCCCCTCTTTTTTTTCAGCCAATCCTCGCTCAAATAAATGTCCTGAGGTAAATAAGAGAAAACTCATGGTTTTATAAGCCAAATAAGCGTCAAAGAAAATCATATTGATTGCAAAGGCAATGATCATCCACTTTGTCTGTCGATTAATCCGATAAAGAGAGGCAAAAAATTTCCAAAATAAGACAATCCCAATCAGACCATACTCGGTCGCTATCCGAAGAAGCCCTCCGTCCAGGGCGGCTCCTGCATATCCGGGACCGAGTCCTTGTAAATAAGATCCCGGAGATTCTACGTAGGATTTAATCATAAACAACCATTTATGGATCCGGATAAACCAACTCATATCATAATTTTTTGATTCGAGGCTTAGATGATCTGAAGGGTTTTCCCGGACATCGACTTTATCCCACACAATTGAAAATAATTCTAAGTTTTTAAAAGAAAATAAATTTGAACTCCGATCATAGACACCAAGGGTTTTTGAAATAGTAAAACCAATGGCTAATGCAGCAATCGGAATTAAAATCATCATCGAAAGATAAGAACCAATGGAGCGTAAACTCAGATCCTGTTTGATACGAAAAATAAAACACAGGATTAACGCCAGAATAGAAATGCGATTCCCGGTAAAAATGATAAAAAGACCGAAGAGGCAAAAAAGAACGTAAAGATAAATTTTATTTAATATATAACGAGTCAGAGGAGATTCAAATAAGTTGATCAGACGAGGCATCGACTCTTGATCAAAAACGAGGTAGCAAAACAGCAGGTTGAGAAGAAGCCCCATTTCAGAGGGAAAAGAGGCAAGCCCCGGAACTCTTGATGAAACATCGGGAACATAACCGGCAGAGGTCATCCCTCCGATTAAGGTGAGTTTTTGCAAGATGAGCAATAAAAAGATCCAAATGATCAAGGCCTTCACAATTGTTTTATTTTGAAAAAATTGCGAAGCAAAGGCTCCCACATAAAAAAAGAGAAAATACTCTAATAAACGTAAACTATAAAAAATTTTAGCTTCCATGAAGAGATAGTCAAAAGAAAATAAAAGACGGTTAGCTAAAAAAGAAAATAAACCAAAAACGGTGATCAAGAGAATCGATCCCTCAATTTTATACAGTCGTTGATGGGAGATCCCATGCGCCCACATGAGGAGAATAGCAAAGAGAAAAAGGATGAAATCATCTATCCTCAAGCCGGCCGTCTCCTCTGCATCTACGCTAATCAAATTAATCTTAGGAAGAAAAAGGAGAGGGAGGGTCGCAAGGAGAATGAGCCAAGAAAATTGCCTATCAAAAAAACGCATGACACATCAACAAGAGTAAAGACATTAAATGAAGCAGATGAATTTCGATTGTTTACAATTTTTCGAGAAAGTCGCTTCCAATCAGTGTATATAAGAATCGATTATCTTTCATCTCATAATGTCGACTTTACAATTTATTGGACAAAGCTTGAGAGAGAAGCTTCGTCTAAAAAAACTCACCTGACGCACCCCGAGAGCTTTCGCTTCAGCCCAAATCGCCCTCCCGGTGCGTAAAGTGAGTTGCAAAGTCGACATCATATCTGAATTGCGAAAGACTCTTACTCTCATCAAATTTCCTTGTGTATAATGTTAGATTTGTTAAAAATAGCAAGTCCAAAAGTTTCTTTGTTTTAGATCGTTGGGGTCATGTTTAAGTTTTACCACTCTCCATTCAAAAATCGACATGCTAGCTGCATGAAGGCCCCCAGCTTGGACGAGCTTAAAATGGATGCTATCCTCATTCCAGCTCAACGTGAGAATCAGAAAATTCATGTTTCAATTGCACGAAGAACAGGGATCGTCTTATTTCTTTGGCTTTTATTTATTTTTTCTTCATGCAGCCGCCCTTGTCATCAATATGAAGTCTTTGCAGCTGATGAATTTGTCATTGATTCCTACAAAATTCGGCAAGGAAAATTAGCCATTCTCGACATGGAGGGAAAAGAGCTTCCCGAGCTTCCTTGCGATGCAATGGATGAATATCAAGATGTGATTGCAGAAGATGATATTTTAAATATCGCGATTTATCATCCAAAAAGACGCGATATTATGGATTCGATCCATCTCATTAATGAGCGAGTCGGCTTTCGGGTGAGCCGCGGACAAGTCGATCTGCCCGACATTCCCCCAATCAATGTTGCAGGCTTGACATTGGAAGAGGCTCGCCAAGAAATTGAGAATTGTTATTGTCAGCACATTCAAGGGGTTGAGGTCTTTATCAAATATCGAGACCGACTCTCTCGCAAAGTCGAGCTAACCGGATCAGTCAGCACGCCAGTGATTCCGGTAGATGGCAAAATTCGCCTGTATGAGACTTTGGCAATCGCCCAAGTCCCCAACAATGCAAATTTCTTTAAAAGTTATGTCGTTCGAGATGGAGTTCAACTGCCAATTGATCTCTATAAATTGGTCAATGAAGGAGACATGAGCCAAAATATTGTCATGCGTGGTGGAGATCGCATTTTCATTGCGAATCCAAGCGATACAAATGTCATGGTCATGGGAGAGGTGGGAAACCCAAGAGCGGTCAGCTTGCCGTATGGTTTCATGTCGTTGCGCGAAGCGTTAGTTTCAGCGGGAGGAATCCCTTTCACAGGGAATCGAGATTGCATCCAAGTGATCCGTGGAAATTTGCAAAATCCCAAAATTTATGTGTTATCGTGGGATCATATTATTCATCTTCCCAACGACAGTCTATTGTTGATGCCGGGAGATACAGTCTATGTAACGGAGAAACCCATCACACAATGGAACCGCTTCATAGACCAACTATTGCCAAGTGCTTTAGGCGTTCAAACTGCTTATGGAACCTATCGTGTATTTAGAGATTAAGAACCTGCCCTCCTATTTTTCGAATCTTTGGACTGCAACAGTTTTTAGAGAATCGAAAATCGCAAGCGGGGTTAATGGGAGAGGGAGATGAAAAATCACATAAACCGCGACGACAAAATGTTGATTAGTTTCTCAGATGTCCTATCCATTTTGCGCCGCTCAAAAAAAATGATCGTATCCTGCGCAATTGCAATTGGGATGGTTGGAGCCCTCTGGGCTCTTATAAGACCCGTGCGCTACGAAGCTGAAGGAACATTTCGAGAGAAGGGCATTAAACACTCCCCTCTCTCCTCATCCTCCTCTCTCGTCCAGCTGCTAGGCCAAGGGGGGGGATTGGGAGGAACTGAGAGTGAAGCGGCCTCTTTGATGACAACCCGGACGATTTTACAAGATGTCATTGAAAAACTCCATCTCCAAGCTGATCTTCAAGCCGATGAAGAGAGGCAATCGAAGCTTAAGCTAGCTAAAGATAATATGAATTTAGCTCTAACAGTCTTTAAAGACACTTCGGAGCCTGTTCTCAAAGATGAATGGTGCCAGTTAAAAATTCAGTCCTTAACATACACAGGAGAAATTCCTTTAAGCCTCCATTTAAAGCTCGATAAAGAAGGGCGCTTCGACCTCTTTAAGACGTCGACTGACGAATGGATTGGCAAAGGTCGGCTAGGGATACCATTTCACTATCAAGAGCTCGCTTTTAACCTTGAACCGGCACGATCGGCCCCTATTGTCCCTCAATCTTTTACTTTATCTGTCGACTCATTGCCAAATACCACAAAAGCGGTAAGTAAAGTTTTAAAGGTCGAACCAACTAAATTAGATAAAAGTCTATTAAAGATTACCTACATGCATCGTAATCGCCATATGGCAAGCGCGATTGTCAATGCTGTCATGGATAGCTTTCAATCTTATTCTAAAAAATATCATGTCGATATGGCGATGAAGCAATTGGATTATCTGAGCCAAAGACGTGATCATTTGTCTCAAAATCTGACCCATTTAATGCATAAGCATGCCGATTTTTTAGCAAATGATATTTATGGATCAGGTTTTATTGAATCGAATAAGGAGATGGATTTTTTAGCCCGCAGCCAGCACGAATATAAGCGAAAATTATTAGATAATGAATTGGAAATTAAGCGCCTGACTAATATCAAATTTGATGATTTTACTCACTACGACCGCTATTCCGCTAATGATGGCGATCCGACGATCATCAATAATATTTTCTCGGAAATGCGCTCGCTTAAGCAGCAGCGCGATGCTCTTGAAATTGAAGTGCAAAAAAAAGCGATTTCCCAAGGTGCTAATCTCCAAACTTATTTTGAACAGCAGCTCAATGAGCTAAAAGAGGTGCAGCAATATTTAATCGATTTACGAAAAATTGAGGAGCAATTTCGGCAGGGAGATCTATCCAATCACGATTCCACACTCTTTAGAGATCCCCGATTTTTATTGAAAGCATGGTTTGAGCGGCTAAAAAATGCCCGCAATGACAGCCCAAAAAGTTGGCAAGAAGCGCAAGAAAGTGTTAAGTTCTACTTAAATAATCTAGAAAGACTGTTTGCTGTTCACGAGCGTATTTTGCAGGAGCGTTTAACCCATCAACAAAATCCCGCAGGAGAATATCAAGGCATTAGCTTAGAAGTGGCCACCGACCTTTACCGCGATTTCTGCAAGCAGCTTATCCAAATGGAGAGCACAATTAGGCAAAACACTTTTTTTATTCATCAAATTGAAGACCCTCAATTTGAAATCACCTCCCTTAGTGCCGGACTGAATGATTCCATTAGCAGTGAAATTATCCACAAAGCAAGCGGATTAGTCCTCAATTTACGTGATCAAAATAATCAAAGCTTAAGGGAACAAGAACGGATTCGAGAAGAATTGCATTTGGAGCGCACGTTTTTAACGTTGCATTTGCAACAAATGGTTCAGCTCATGGAGCTGAATAAGCAGTTGATTGATGAGAAGATCTTTGCGTTGCAAAATGTCAGCTTAGACCTTATCCATCAACGCATTACATTGCTTGAAAAAAATCTTCACGATTATTTAAGAACTCGTCTCAATAATTTAGAGCAGGAAAAGGCGTTGATTAAGCGCCATTTGGAAAACATCCATAACGAAATGGCTCAGCTTCCACAGAAATGGGTTTCAGAGCAGCTTTTGACTCAAGAAGTGGCCACCAATCATCTTATTGTAGAAGAAATCGCAAAACTTGTGGAAACAAAAAACATCTCCCATAACCTGGAGGTGATTCAATCAGCCCCCGTCGACTTAGCCCTTCCTCCTGTCCATCCGATCATGCCTAAAATTTTTATCTTAGGAATTTTGGGAGGCTTAATGGGAGGCTTAATCGGAGCCTGCTTTGCTTTAGCAAAATCACTAGGAAAAGGAATGACCGTGTCACCCAAGTCTCTAGAACAGATGCACTGTCATGTATCGGGTCATTTAATAAATCCTTTGTCTACAGCTGCAGATCAACTCGCAGGCAGCAATCTTGAGACATTGCGCAGACTCCAAGTTTATTTTGATACTGCCCGTGCAAAAGGAACTTCAATCGATGCTTTAGAGCATAAGGTGATGCTATTAGTTGAAGGCAAAGGGCCTCATTATGCCCCTTTTATCGCTGACCTTCTCGTGAAACGGGGAATGCGGGTTTTAACGTTAGATATTGATTTTCAGTCAACGCAAGATGGCTCACCCGGTCTTTTACAGCTTTTAAAGGGCGAAGTGAGATCTCCTCCTATTCACAAAGGGGAAAGCGGCGACTGGATCGCCTCGGGAGGATGCAGCCCCTTCGCAAACGAGTTGATCCGCTCCGTTGCGTTTCGACGCCTGCTTGAAGAACTGAGCACACACTATGATTGGATCATGGTTGTTTCTCAAGCAGAGGCAACAAGTGTAGAAACAGAAAGCCTTCTTCCTTTATTTCCATTAACAGCTTTAACACTGAATCAGGAAAAGATGGATGAATTGCACTTTATCTTTCAATTTATCCAAGAACATCCAACACATCACTTAACCTTTATTTTCGCTGAATCCATGACATGAATGAAAAATGATCATCGTGAGAATCTCTCGTCATCTTTTTTGTTGACCGTAGATCGACACGTCATTGCGGCTACTCGATAGATAAGCAAGCAAGCGAGGCTTCTTTAAAACCTCGCTATTCTCTCCAATTTTTTCCTCGATTTTTGCGGCAATCGTTTGATGATCTTGGGCAAATGTCCCTTCCAAATCTGCTCCAATCATCAGAAAAACATCGGGTTGATCAGAAGAGTCTTGATAGTCATCAATCACTTGAAGAGCGTCGCATCCAAACGCAACCTCGGTATTGGGCGACATCTTTTTTGCAAATCTGGTAAAATCGTTCACAACTTGACGTTCGTCTTCATTCGCATAGATTTGATCTACTAACATCCAATGAATTGTATATCCAAGCTCTGTTAACTTGGCGTGAAGGCGAAGATCTCCAAAACATTTTGCCGAAGCGATGCTACAAATCGTCAAAGGTGTTTCTTTTGAAGGAAAGTGCTCTTGGAAAGAAGCGATAAAGTCTCTTTCAATCTGCCTCCTTGTTAGTGAATCGATGCAGCAGGTTGGACAGGGGCAAATGTCGATTGCGGATGTTTTCTTAAGATGGTGCAATGCCGCCCGGGGATTATTGACAATGTCTTCGCAGCACTCATCATCATCTTTTGAAACACGTGTATAATAATGGATTGTCCGATAACCATCCGTAATGATCGATAACTGAGACAATAACTCTTCCATACTCGAAGTAAAAATGTTTCTGATGAGCTCACAAAGAACAGAGAATCGATCTTGAATTGTATAATGGGAACAAAAAGTTTCTACTGTATACTTATGCCCCTGAGATGTTATTTCTGATTCACTAGATCGAGTACCGAGGTTGACTTTCTCCAAGCGTTGTTCGTCTGTCATTTTATCTACATAAATAATCATATCCCCTCCAATTAATAGTCATTATATATGATTATAATAATAAAAATGTTTTAAATGAATATTTTATTCTTTAATAGTAAATATTTATTTATAATCTCAACTTTGCAATTTTTTGGATGAAGCGAAGGATAAGGAAATGCTGGCCGAATAACTTTTGCAGGAAGATTTTTTTACCTCTTCCGAGAAATGGATGTCGTGAGAGAGAGCGTCTGTACGAAGCCGACGTTCAAAAGATTGCAAAGTCGATATTATAGGAGCAGGAACATCGCAGCATTTTTTGCAAAGCTATTTTTAAAATAGCGATATTTTAAAAATAAATAACGTCTTTCGAGCGAACTCACTTTATTAAGAGCCGCATAATTTTTTACAATCATCCGCTGCTTGTCATTCAATTGTTTTTCATACCTATTTAAGAATAAATCAGCTTGATCAATGGTCTTTTTGAGACGGTTCCTCATCTGCAATCTTCCGTTTTGAAAAAACCCTTTTTTGACATGATTCCACCTTCCCCTCATACTTTTGCAGTCTTTAGCCCCCGTGTCATTTTTTCCATGTTGTCGATAAAGAATTGTGGGCTTTGGGAGTAAATCAATTCGTCCAAAAGAAGAAGCAACAAGGCCAATCCACCAATCATGCATGATCGCTCCATGTGGAATCGGAATGGCAAGTTCAAGCAACGGTTTATTGATCAACATCGTGCATCCGGTGATAACGTTTTGAGAAACAAGGCGATTTAAATCAAGCGCGAGGTTCGGATTCAGTTGTGAGTAGTGCCAAAAAGAGGGACTCAATGTTTTAAGCTCTTTGTCGACAACATGAAGATCGGTGTGAATCAGAAGGGGGGTTTTGGCTCCAAAAAGCGCTTCATTTTTTTGTATCAAAGCCAAACTTTCCTGAACCTTATTGGGCAGCCAGATATCATCCGCATCGCAAAACATCACATAATTCGCCCTTGTCTCAAGCATTAAAGCGGCAAAATTCCCCAGCGCCCCGACATTTTTTTCCCCCTTCAAAAAATGGATTTTACCAGGATATTTTTTGATGAATTCTTGAATAATGAGAGCTGAAGTGTCTGAGGAAGCATCATCCCTGATCACAATACGGAAATGAGGATACGTTTGATGAATTAAAGAATCGAGCTGCTCGCGGATGTATTCTTCGTTATTATAAACAGCCATTAAAATATCAAAAGAGGGATTTTGCATAAAAGCTCCTAGCTTTGTTAATCCATCGCAAGTGCTCTGTCAATCCGAAAATTTCAGCTTAACAGAGCACTCGCGATTCATGTAAATTGACAGTTTGGAGTTGCGCCAAACTGTCAGTTTAAAGGGAACAACGGCTTAGTATAAGCCATAAGAACCTATTTTGATATTCTCTATCCTCGAAGCTTCGATATAGCTCAAAGGTCAAAAAACGGAGGTTCTAAAAATTAAATCTTGATCATGTAGACTGGACAATGATCTATTTTCAGAAAAACATGATCGTAATATTTTATTTAATATATGGTCAATCATCTTTTTAAGTTATTTTTAAGATAAATGTCATTTAATTAGAAATTTATTTATGAAAGTATTAAAATCCCCTTTGCAAATCTTCGTCGATAAAACAACAAAGTTAAGCTCAAAGTCAGTGATAGGATGAAGACGCATTCTTCACTTACCTTACACACCGGGAGGGCGATGTGGCTCAAACGAAAGCTCCTCACCCGTAAGGTGAGTTCTTAAAACAAAAAGGAATACCCCATGAGAAAAACGTTGACTCTTTTGCTGATCTTAGGATGTATGATGCAGCAGAAAGATCTCGAATCTACAACACATCTTGATCAAGCATTTCAAGCCTTAGAACTTATCAAAAATGAAAAGAATATTGAGGGAATCAGACAACAAATTAACCTTTTACAATATGAAATCGAAGCAGTTAAACATCATAGAAGCCCAGACAACATTTATCGGTTAAATAAATGGATCGGTAAACTTGAAGGGAAAGTTTTGAATTTAAAGTACGATGCAAAAGATCGGTTGGAAAAGTATCAAAACAAACTCGACGAAGTGGATGAAACCTGCGAAAAAACAGAAGCGTATAAAGAAAAAATCCGTTCGTCTGACGAGATGATGAAGAAATGCCAGGAGATACTGAATGCTCTTGAAGAGTTAAAAGAAGAGCTTAATCCCCCTTCTATGTAAATCTCGAGTTTTGACAAGCTTGGAACTCTCCCTCTTTTGATTCCATCTTCACTCACGTTATACACCAAGAAGACTATTTGGGCTCAGCCAAAACCTAAATCGTCCTCTTGGTGGCTAAGAGAACCTGTTTTCAAATTCAAGTCATCTCTGGGAGGTCCAAACGCTGCGGAATAGAAAATCACAGTCAGGTTGATATTAAAAAATATGAACCTGACTCTGATTTTCGATCGGCGAGATGTTTCACACTGCCGATCGGCCGCTGCAATTTGAAAATAGGCTCTAAAATTAGATTAGGATTTCATGAATTTATCCTGAAAAGCAATCTGTTCCTCTTTAGAGAGGAGTTGAAATCTGGCTTGATTAGTTGTTATAAAATCATTGTAGAATAAAGAGTTGTACAATTCTCTATCCACATCGGCTGCTTTGAGATTGCCATAAAAATGCTTCCTTTGCTCTTGCGAAAGCAGATGCCGTGGCTTGCCACCAAATGTCTTCATCATTTCTGTCGCTTCTTCTTTAGAAAGCAGTTGAAATCTCGCTTGATTCATTTCTGTAACATCATTGTAGAATAAAGAGTTGTACAATTTTA
>JBIRBM010000038.1:0-15555 GCA_044326545.1 Parachlamydiaceae bacterium
AGGTTCTCTTTTTGCCAGTTGGAAAAAATCCGTGTCCGCCAGTTGATCTATTTCTTTTTGAAATGCGTTCATTTTACACTGCGCCTGTATTGATTAACCGGAGGATTATGCACTAAAAGTTATTTTTGATAAATGGTATAAAACTATTTTAATCGCTCTCTTGAATGAGTAGATCTCTTTATTTCTTGTTTCTTGGCAATGGGACAAGAAGCTCTTCTAAAACTGAAATTTGCTTTAAGATGAAGTGTTAGAACAGCTCCTAACAGCTATTTAACTCACCTTACGCAAAATCTGGTTAGGGATTTTTGATATAGCCTATGCAGATTTTAGAAAAGGTGTCGAAGTCAATAGCGTAAGCTATTATGAGGCAGTCTTTCTAAAAGATGCTTAGAATAGGTCAAAATAGCCCTAATGAGATTTTGCGTAAGGTGAGTATTTAAACATCTTTTTTACCACTCTACACTCACGCCAATATTTGCATCATAAGCACTCCAGCGCTTCCATTTTTCTCCTGCAATCTCAACAAAGCATCTGATGTTATCGCAGAGATTCGTGGAAAAACTCAGAGCACCTCGCAACGCATCATGACCAAACGCGACACTTTTAACATTAAAGCCATGGCCAAATTCAATAAATTTCATCCTATTTTCGAAATAGCCATCGTGATAACGGTGTTGCCAAGCCATATCTGCTTGAAGTGTGAAGCAATTTAATGTTGAAGTAAAATGAGCACCAAGATAGCTATCAAACGTATGGGTTGTCTGGCTTTCCAACTCAAGATTCAAAGAACCCGCTTTTTTTTCCTTCATTTTATTTTGACGATACACTCCACATTCCAAACCAATAAACGGTTGAAACAGAAGATTGCACCAGCAAACATCAACTCCCGTTTCAATGTATAACAATCCTTGCGTGATTCTCGCAGACCCCTTTGCTTTTCGATGAATCGTTTGAAAATCGATCCTTCTCTCAATCGCCCCCCAGCTTTGCCCGCCCATCGCATTGGCAAATCCATAGAACGCTCCTTGATGATAAGCACCAAAGAGAGCCATTTCCCCTGTATTCCAATGCGTATGCCCGTCGGAATGTTTTGGGAAATCAATGTCGCTGTATGCATACTGACCGGCAGCTCCTACAATCAGTGTATCAGACAAAGAACTAAGCACTCCGACGTTACAATCTACATTGACAGCACTCAATCCATGACGTTTTCCCTGATGGCCGGCAAAGCACTGCCCTTTTTCTAATTGACACCATGTTTGTATCGGATCGCATCGATCTGAACAGGCACAAGGGTTAAGCGTCGCTCTCATTGCATCAAAGATTGTTGAATTCAACCGCTCATCATGATACCTTGCCAATTGGTTTAAATAGGGGTATTGCTCTCCTGAAAAAGCATCAAGCGTATCGCAAACATCATGAACGGGTGAATTCACCAACACACTTAAGACATTTTGAAGATCAGAAGAAGGATCTGTGATATGATCAATTTGTGTTGCGACATGCCGTTCATTTTTTGAACACGCAACACCAGAAAGATTGGGTTTGAAGGAGATGTAAGCATGATGACGATGATAGTCCACCCTTTCTTTAATCAGAGGATTGTCTACAACAACGTGGCTAAAAGCACCCTTGATCAGTCCATCAGCATGAAGGAGATGATATTTTTTAAATACCTCATACCCGTCTTTTGCCATCACTTTAAGGGTTCCATCTAAAACGGCCGCCCCTTTAGCTGCAATCACGTCGCTCTGGCCTGCTCGATTGATCCGCTCTACCCATCTTCCACTCGCGGTTTGTACATAGTCACCGTTAACAGTCAGGACAACTCCAGGATGTTTTTTCCCAAATTTTAATAATCCACCATTGGTGATACGGCCTACACTCTGGTTAAAACCTCCCAAATCAAATCCTCCATCCCTATTGACAATAAGAGGCGATAGAGGACTAAAGACATTGATTGCGCCCCCCTTCAAGAGGCCATGATCAATGGTCGTTGTTCCTTCATAGAGATTATTTGCGGTAAAAATTGTCGTTCCGGTCCCTTGATGCAATACGTTGAGCCTCCCAAAAAGCCTAGGAGAAAAGAGGTAGGATGTCGCATTGTGATCAAACATCACATTTGCCTCTACCGGTGCATCGTCAGAATAAGAAAACGTTGAAAGTCCGTTTGCCCTCTTTAACGAGGATTGTAAGCTCTTGATCAACAGCTGCTCGGCCACCATCAACTCTGCGTTGTTAGAAGGCAATGTGATCCCCCCCACAACGATGGGAGTCTTAAGATAACCGGGAGCGCCTCCCTTCCCGATGATTAATGTCCCCTCTGCACCCTGACGTGGAGCAATCACAATCCCTGATTGTGCATTGATGCTCCCCTCATTAGCAACAGTTAACGTATTGCCCCGATTTGTTGCAGGACAATCAATGGAACATACAGGCGTTAACTGATTGGAAATCGACACACTATCCGCGATAAGTGTTGATCCCTCCCCTTCCACAAGGACCTGATTATGATCCGCACCGGAAAAATAGCCGATAGCTAATTCAGCTCCTGCCCAAACTTTTCCTCCCTTAAGAATGTCTAATTCATTATAAGATCCAAAAGATCCAACGCGGATATGTTCAATCGTGTTCCATACTGTGTTTTTACCCGTCACTGTCACACGATTGAAATTCGATGCTGTGTTTGCTCCTATTCGAGAGCTGCCATTCACATTAACAGAGGCTCCATCCGAGATCATCAAAGAATTAAAACTGCCGTTTTGATCGCTAATCGGGGTATCATCAGACCTTTCCCCTCCGATATAAAACGTGTTTTCCCCTGTTATATTAAAAGAAGTGCCCCCTCCGGTCACAGTCATCAAATTACGATTCGACTGTCCTTCAGCCCCATAACCCACCCACATATCACCTGAAATTAGGTTAACTGTTGCGCCGTTCTGGACTGTCAACACATTTTCATTCCCTGACACCCCTAATTGAAAATCTCCGCTTGCATCCCAAACAGTCAAAGAGTCAGAGACCCACACCCGATTGCTATTTGATGTAAAAGCTCCACCTATGAACGTGCCTTGATTTGAAACACGCCCTCCTCCTGTTATCGATAACACATTCTCACTTCCTTCACTTCCAATCACAAGAGGTTGGTTCATGACATTCAACACAGCTAGGTCGGCAACTGATAGGGAGTTATTGTCTGCCTCAACTCCAACGAGGACCGCATCAGCTGTCAATGTTGATCCCTCTCCCTTGACAAGAACGGTGTTATCATTGGCCCCTAAAAAATGTCCAATGGACAGTTTAGTCCCAACAACAACTTCTCCCCCCTCTACAATATTCAACGCATTATGAGAGCCAAAAGAGCCGACACGGACAGTTCCACTACTTGTCCACAAAGCATTTTCACCAGTCACTGTGACTGTATTGAAATTCGATTGCGTATTGCCCCCTATCCGGCCATTTTTATTGACATGGACAGCAGCTCCATCTGAGATAACCAAAGAATTAAAACTGCCATTTTGGTCGTTCACAGCAGTCCCATCGGATCGAGCTCCCCCAACATAGAGTGTTTTTCCACTTCCGATGTTAAAAGAAGTTCCGGCACCAGTGACCGTCATCACATTACCGTTTGAGTCATTGCCCGCTCCATAACCCACGACGACATCACCTGAACTAATATTGACCGTTGCTTGATTTCTCACTGTCAGGGTATTTTCGCTTCCTGATGAACCCAATTGAAAACTTCCGATTCCATTCCAAACCGTCAACGGATCAGAAACCCATACACGATTGTTATTTGATGTCGATGCTTCCCCTATTGAAGTGGCGTGATTGGAGAGTTGTGCTCCCTCTGTGATCGACAACGCATTATGATCGCCCCCAAGGCCCACAACAAGTGAATTGTTAATGGTCAAAGAGGAGTCCGCTCCATTCACTAACACACTATTTTCTGCATCTTCGGCATACAATCCAATTCTCACGCTATCATTAGAGGTGACTTTTCCCCCGGCAACAATCTTTAATGCGTTCCCACTGCTATAGCTGCCAATATCGAGCCCTCCGGTGTTGTGATTCCACTCTCCCGTCACAATTGCTGTGTTATTTGCGGTTCCCGGCCCAACACCAATCACGGACGAATAATCGTTTAAAACACCTTTGACGACCAATACTGCATCACTGTTATTATTGCCGACCCAGACTGTTGCACCGCTTCCTGACCCCGTTGTTGTTTGTCCCCCCGGTGCTATCACAAGAGTTCCTTCGTCAACAACAACGGTTTGTTGAAACTGATTCATTCCACTTAAACTTAGCTTTCCAGCCCCTGTTTTGAAAATAGACTGATTCGCAATCCCTGTGAGATTTGACGATATGGTGGCAGCAACACCGACATTGGTAAAGAGATGGACAAACGTGTCATTGAGCTGCAAACCATCAGACGCTCCGTTGGGGACAACCGAGTAGCCATCCACATCAAAATGAAGATCGACAATATTGATGGGACTCCCTTGATTGAGAGTCACAACCCCAGGAGTCCCCGTGAAAAATCCAGGTTCAGTTCCCAGCCATGCAGCATGGGTGCCGCCACCAAATAGAGTCCAGTTTGTCGTGCTTGTATTCCAATTTCCCGATCCCCCTGCGGGAGGATTCGAGCCGCTTGTCGTTGAACCATCCCAATATTGATCTGCAAACAATGGCAAACAGAAAGCAGTGATTGAAGCTAAAGTTAACATCAGTGAAAGGGGAAAAATTGAATGAAATGTGAATTTAATCATTGTCGCGCATTCCCATTTAAATGGATAAAAAATTGAGCGTCTATCACAATCAATCAAGTGGCCATCCACTGACATTCATCATAGACGCATTCAAGCTCAAAGTGCGCATGCAGGGTGCGCCAAACCCCTCGGGCTTGAATGAGTCGATTTATTTCTTAACCGCCTTGATTTTCGCACACGCAATTCTTGCGCCGGAATTTCCTGTTGGCTGCGTCACAAAATCATCGGGGTCTGCGTGGATAATGATTGATCGCTCTAAAATCGAGTTAGGCCCTTCGAAAGAAATCAAAGTGTCGATACGTTCATAATAGGCCCGCCCTTTTTCATCCGCTTCTAAATTGCCAAAATCTCCAACATGTCTTTCCGGACTATCAGGCCCCCCATGCTTGTGATTTGTCGGGTTGAAGTGACCGCCGGCTTTCATTCCATCTGTTCCGCTGCAATCTCCATGCTCATGAACATGAAATCCATGTTTACCGGGTGGCAATCCTTGGACGTCGGCAATGATTTTGATCCCGCTCGATACTTTTGTAAACGTTACAATACCAGAAACTTGATGATCTTGATAGGGGGTAATTTTTGCAACAGCTTTGCGAATCACCCGTTTTGGGGATTCTAACGTGACCACTTGAGCCACATCGGCCGATTTGTCTTGATTTTCATTGCCATGCTTGACTTCAGGCTTTCGATTATCAGTACACGCACAACTTGTGAGTGTCAGAGCGAATAGACTGCAAGAGAGAAGGCGACAAAGCAAAGAGTTTGATAACACAAATTTTTTTTTCATAAGAATTCCTCTAAGAGTTGAGTTCTAAACTCACCTCAACCACCGGGAGCGTGATTTGGGCTGAAGCGAAAGCTCTTTCTGCTTAAGGTGAGTTTCTAAAGATAGCGCCCCTATCTTTGTCATTCTTTTGATTTTATCGCAACAAAGAATCTCTTAGAACCGATTGAAAATCTTTGATCTGATGATGTGTGTGGATGGCAAAGTCGAATTAAAGGAAACCGATGAACTCCTGTTCATTGAGAATATTAACCCCTAACTCTTTTGCTTTCTGTAATTTGGAACCCGGATCGGTTCCGGCAAGAAGATAATCGGTTTTTTTGCTCACCGAATTGGTGATCACTCCTCCACGCTCTTTAATTAATGCCATCGCTGAGGAGCGGGTGAAATGCTCCAATGTTCCTGTCAGAACAAATCGCTTGGAATGAAAAGGATGATCGATAAATTCCCTCACCTCGATTGTTTTTGGCTTCAATCCCCAATCAAGTAAAGCGTTGATCTCACAGCGATTGGCCGGATGAGAAAAATAACAGACAACTGCTTGAGCCACCTTATCCCCAATCCCGTCGATTTGCTTAAGCTCCTCTTCTTGCATCTGGCTAAGTCTTTGAATGGTTCCGGTTTTTGCTGCTAATAACTCAGCTGTCCCCGTTCCAATGTATTTAATGCCAAGCGCCATAATAAAGCGGGCAAAACTGATCTCTTTAGAGGACTCAATGCTCTGCAATAAATTGTGAACAGATTTTTCTTTAAAACCAGACAGTTGAAAAACCTGCTCTTTTGTTAACCGATAGATGTCGGAAGAACAGGTGATCAACCCTTTTTGAAACAGTTGCCTCACCACTTTTTCTCCCATATGTTCAATGTCCATTGCCTCTTTTCCTGCAAAATAGATCAATCTTTTAATGTGCTGCTCGGGGCATTTTTCTTCATTAGGACACCGAATCGCCACTTCCCCTAAGATGCGTAGGGCAGGTGTTGCGCAGGAAGGGCAAATCAGGGGCATGCACCATGGCTGGGCCTCAGATGGACGAAGCGAAAAATCAACCCCCACAACCTTGGGAATGACATCTCCCCCTTTTTCAATGATCACAGTATCTCCAATTCGGATGTCTTTTCGCTGAACTTCTTCTTCATTATGTAAAGTCGCCCGAGCAATTCTACTTCCGGCCAGGAACACCGGTTCAAGTTCTGCAACAGGAGTCAACACGCCCGTTCGTCCTACCTGGACCGTAATGTTGAGAATCTGCGTTGCGGCTTGCTCAGCTGCAAATTTATAGGCGATCGCCCAGCGAGGATTTTTCCCTGTGTGTCCTAACCGCTTTTGGTCGTTTAAATCATCAAGTTTTATCACAATCCCATCAATATGATAAGGCAAATCAGGGCGCAATTTTCGAATGGTTTCGGTAAATGCCCAAATCTCTTCAAGGGTGTGGCAAACGGCTGTGTATTTTAAAGCGGGAAGGCCCCATGATTGGAAATAAAGGGGCACCTGTGATTGTTGTGTGATCCCTCCATTTGATTCCTCTGCAATTGAGTAGAAGACGATAGACAATTTTCTTTTTCTAACCTCTGCGGGATCCAGAAGCTTTAAGGAGCCGGCAGCTGCATTGCGAGGATTGGCCCACAGCTGCTGCCCTTCCTCTGTTTTTTGTTGATTAAGCTTTTGGAAAACAGCGTGTTCCATATAGACTTCCCCCCTCAACTCCATTCTATCGGGCAGATTGTCTCCATATAATTGCAAAGGCAGGGTTTCAATCGTCCGAATATTGGCCGTGATATCATCCCCTCGCTTACCATCTCCCCGCGTGATCCCTCGGCAAAATATCCCTTTTTCAAAAATTGCGGAAATGGCAATTCCATCCATTTTTAATTCGGTGGAAAATCTTAAGGGTTTGTTTCCAAGTTCCTTTTTTAAACGTCCGATGAACTCTTCGATTTCTCCTTTTGTATAGGTATTGGCTAAAGAGAGCATAGGAATTGTGTGAGCCACTGTTTGAAACCCTTCTGTCGGGCTTTCATTGACCCGCTGAGTCGGCGAAGTGGGGGAAATCCATTCAGGATGCTCTTGCTCTATCCGTTCGAGCCGCTTAAACAGATGATCGTATTCTTCATCAGAAATCTGGGGGGCATGCTCAATGTAATAGAAGCGATTGTGGTGCCAAATTAATTGACATAATTGATCGTAAACATCTTTTGTTGTCATTAAAACCATCTGTTGATCGTGTTTTTAATTCACCTTACGCACCAAAAGTGGTGCCGGTGCGTCAAAGCGTATGTGAATCAATTTTAAAAATCATGGTGGCAAGCGGGGCCAAAGCAATGCCAATCCCCATAGGAGATCCCGCCCCATCTCGAATGATATCGACATTCAAGTTGATTTTTCCCGAGCCCCCAAATGTCTCAGCATCAGAATTAAAGATCTCTTCGGCATGAACAAAATGTCCAAAATGTATGGCATAATAGGGAAGGTAACTGGCGGAAAAGTGATGGATGCATAACAGTTTTTCTTCTTTTGACTGCCTGAAATAACTGATGACATGATTGCGCGTATCGGAAAAATCGACCCATTGAAATGTGTTGTGATGCCCATCTTGTTCCCACAGTGCCGGGTGATTCCGGTAAAAATGATTGATTTGCCTTACCAGATGTTGAATGCCCCTATGGGTTGGAAACGCAAGGAGAGACCATTCCATCTCTTCTTTACAGTTCCATTCATTCCATTGCCCGATCTCCCCTCCCATAAAGAGCAGTTTTTTTCCCGGCTGGCAAAATAGATAGCTCAACAGAAGGCGTAAATTCGCAAATTTTTGCCAGAGATCTCCGGGCATTTTGTTTAATAACGCCTTTTTTCCATGGACCACTTCATCATGTGAAAACACAAGCGCAAAACGTTCTGCAAAGGCATAAATCAGGCCAAATGTCAAATTGTGATGGTGATAATGGCGATAAAACGTCTCTTGTGAAAAATAGTGCAAGGTATCATTCATCCATCCCATATTCCATTTTAAATCGAATCCAAGACCTCCTTGCTCGATAGGGTGGGTGACTCCGGTAAAGGAGGTAGACTCTTCGGCAATCATTAAAGCACCGGGGCAGCGATGATGGACAATCGAATTCATGTGTTTGATAAATTCAATCGCATAGAGATTCTCTTTGCCCCCATAGATATTTGCAATCCATTCGCCCTCTTCCCGTCCGTAATCGAGATAAAGCATAGAGGCGACCGCATCGACTCGCAATCCATCGGCATGCATCTCTTCCAACCAAAATAATGCGTTGGCTATCAGAAAATTAGAGACTTCATGCCGGCCAAAATTGAAAATATGGGTGTGCCAATGAGGGTGATAGCCTTGACGGGGATCTGCATGCTCATAGAGAGCTGAACCATCAAAACGGCCAAGAGAAAATTCATCCATCGGAAAATGGCCCGGCACCCAATCGAGAATCACCCCAATGCCGTTTAGATGGAGGTGATTGATGAAGTATTTAAAATCTTTTGGTGTTCCAAATCGGCTCGTTGTTGCATAAAAACCGGAAACTTGATATCCCCAAGATTCATCTAAAGGATGCTCTTGAATCGGAAGAAGTTCAACGTAGTTAAATCCCATGTCTAAACAATAGAGGGCGAGTTCATGTGCAATCTCCCGATAATTGAGAAAGTCGCTCCCCTGTTTTTTCCATGAACCAAGATGCACTTCATAAACAGTCATAGGAAGCGAGGCAAAATGTTTGTGTGTGCGCTCTTTTACCCACTCGTCATCTTGCCACTCAAATGTTTCAATATCCGTTAAAATGGAGGCTGTGGCCGGCCGTTTTTCACTCATCAAGGCATAAGGATCTGCTTTGATGAGCCGCGCTCCTTGTTGCGTCATAATTTCAAATTTATACTTTTCCCCCTCTTTTAAACCGGGGATAAAAAGTTCCCAAACACCGCAATACCCGAGCGCACGCATAGGATTGACCCGTCCATCCCATTCATTGAAGTCCCCAATCACTGAAATAGAGCGTGCGTTTGGTGCCCAAACGGCGAACTTAGCCCCCTCTACCCCCTCATGGAGAGTCAGGCGCCCTCCCATGCGTTGATAGAGCTGATAATGCACCCCTTTTGCAAAAAGATATTGATCCATCTCACCGAATGTTGGGCTAAAAGCGTAAGGATCATGAGCTAATAATCCGTTCTGATGAAAGATCCGATAGTCCGATGCCGTTGTAGCAGGAGGAACCGGGTATTCAAAGAGACCACTTGGATGGATTTTACGAGCTTCGACAATTTTTCCAAAGAGGGCGAAAAAAATTTGCTGGGCCCCTGGGCGTAACAACCGAATCACGCTCCCCTCTTGCTTAGAAGAGTGCAAACCTAAGATAGCGTGAGGTTGATAAGAGATCTTTTCGATCATCCGGTTGAATTCGTCATGAGAATCTGTCTTAACATCGATTGGGTGCATGATCAAGGTTATCAATCTAGAGTGTTGAATGAAGAATGTGCATGATTTTTTTCTTCTCTATTTAAAGGATTTTTAAGAAAGCCTCTTAGAGAACGATGATCTTAACTCATGATTGAAAATCATGAAACAAGTAATTTAGGAAAAGTGTGCCACACTCCGCTTTTGATTCGAAGGAGACGAAAACCGAATCTCATGGATGTTAAAAGTATTTTTTTAAAATGTCTGTTTGTGTTTACTGAAATTGTCTGTCCAATCAAATATTGAGTGATTGTCAATTTTAGTACGGGTTCTTAGCGATAAATTCCTCAGACGTGTCATCAATTGCTAATCGCCTCTCTTCAAGATGATTTCTCAAACGATGTGACCACCCGCTTGGAAAGAACTTGAATAAAGGGTGATGATCAATTGATGATACGCCCTAGAATTGACGAAAATCGTCAAACTTTGTATGAGACAAGTGAATAAAAATCCATTAAACTTAATCCCTCACCCTGAAAACAAAGCGTGCCATTTTGTTTGAAGCGAAAACTTTTGCAAGAATTCGCCTTCAGTCCGAATTGCCTCCTTCTTCAATAGGGTGAATTCATAAAAGGAGCTCTCCATGTCTTTTTTTTGGCCTTCACTTTTAACCCTCACTTTATCGCTCACTCTTTCGGGGGCTTACACAAATGCCAACCCACATAACACCCATCGCGATTCTCTTGCTCGATTTTCTGACAAAGAGGTTTCATTTAAAAAAGCAGATGAAATTTTTGAGCTTTTCGATGATTCTCCAGACGAATTCAATTTACTGGTCAAAGAACAGGATCATCATGGAGGCGAAGTTCTTTTTTACTACCTTAAAGACGAAAAAGTCATTCTCAAACAACAGATTTCGCCAGACAACGAGATTGTCGACTCCATTTTCTACGTCAATGATTGCAATGACACCTCCGCCTCGTTAAAACGAGATATCAACGCCTTACAACATTTGATTGATTCCGATCCTTTCCTAAACGAGGAGAAGAACACATCGAATTTTGATTGTCACCATCATCATCGTTATCGCAAAGATCGCAAAGATAAAGAGTGTCGAAGAGGACCTGCAGGGCCTACGGGAGCTAACGGAGCCACAGGACCTACAGGACCGAGAGGACCTGCCGGAGCAGACGCAACAGGAGGAAGCGGCACAACAGGACCCACAGGACCCACAGGAGCAGCAGGTGCAATTGGAGCCACGGGAAATACAGGACCTACTGGAAGTACAGGGGCAACAGGAGCCGGTTTTACGGGAGCGACAGGCTCGACCGGCGCAACGGGTGCCGGAGCAATCATTCCTTTTGCTTCAGGGTCGGGGATTACCATCACCACTGTCGTTGGAGGGTTGTTAAATGCGCCCGCTTATGTAGGTTTTGGCTCCTCATTTAATGGCTCAGCTCCCATCTCCGGCGTGATTGACCTAACCGGTTCAGCAGGCATTAACCTCAACATGGCATTTTCAATGCCTCGAGCCGGTACAATCACATCGATAGCCGCCTATTTTAGCACACAAACCGGCCTGACTCTTCTTGGGTCTACCATCTCGATCACGGCACAACTCTATTCCTCGCCTACACCCGATAATTCTTTTACTGCCGTTCCAGGTGCTAGCGTCACGTTGGCTCCTACATTAACAGGGATCATCGCTGCAGGAGCAATCAGTAACGGAATTGTAACGGGTTTAAACATTCCAGTGACTGCGCAAACGCGTTTATTAATGGTCTACTCTGCTACTGTCACTGCAGGTGTTGACGTAGCCTCTACTATTATCGGCTACGCTAGTGCAGGATTGACAATCGAATAACCAATCTAAAATCTAAAGGAGCGGGGCTTTTCCTCTGACGATAGCGACAATGAGTGGTATCGTCAGAGGAACATTAGGGCGTGTCTATTGATGACACGCCCTAAAATTCACTAGCCTTTTAGGTGTCAATCGCTTATTCTTTTTTTGGCGCATGGTCAATTTTCATCTAGGCCATCTTCGCCTTTCAGAACATTTATAGGTCTTAAGAGAGGATGCTTAAGGAATTATTGCGCAGCAAGCGGCTCCAATCTTTGCAGCACGCCTTGGAAAATCAAGATCTTGTCCTGATCGAGGAGTTATGGAATCCTCCAAAAGCGCTTGTTGCTGCACTGGCTCAACAAGCAACAAATAAACACATCCTGATTTTAACAGGAGCTAGCCAAGAAGAGACGCGCCTATTCCATGATTTTGCACTCTTTACACACCGCCCTGTTGTCGATTTTCCCTCTTGGGAAACTCACCCTTGCGAACAAATCCCTCCAAGCCCCGATATTGTCGGAGAAAGATATCAAGTTTTAAAAAACATTCTCCATTCATCAGAGCCTCACATTATCTTGACCGGTTTACAAGCCTGCTTGCAAAGACTCATTCCCCCTTCTTTGTTTCAAACCCTTTCCCTCACCTTAAAAATAGGCAAAAGCCCTCCATTTCAACATTTGATTGAGCAGCTTATCGTGATGGGCTATCACAGACGCCCCATCGCGTCAGACAAGGGAGAATTTGCGATTCGAGGAGGAATGATTGATATTTTCCCCGTCTCTTCTCCGGATCCCTTCCGCCTTGAATTTTGGGGGGATGATCTTGAATCGATCCGGATCTATGATCCGATCGGGCAAAAATCGATCCGCCCTGTCGAGCAACTCGATATCGGACCGGGAGTTGAAATGGAGCTGCTCAATCAGCAACCCCTTCAATCCACTCTTCTTGACTATTTAGGCCCTCAAACACTTGTGATCTTTGACGACTTGCTCGCACTTGAAGAGCGCTACGCATCGCTCATCAGCATGGGTGAAAAAAATCGAGCCTTCAGTTCGATTGAAGAATTTCTCGATGAGTTGCAGGGTTATCAAAAAATTTTTTTAACCCCTCGCCCGGTTGAAGAGTTAAGTGACGTGAAACGGCTTGATGCAAAAGGAGCCTCTTACTATTCACAGCAGACAATTTTTCATGAGTTAAGCTTTGAGATGTTCAATCGTGAATGGAAAGTCAAACGATGGCGCCACCCCTTCAATACCTTGACCGGTTTTTTATTCAGACAAGAGGAGGGGGAACCAACCGGCGATGAATTGCTGGCCCGTTTATCGTCTCTATCGCGCCGCACATGCGAGCTCCATTTCCTTTGCAACAATGCATTAGAGCAAAACAATTTGCACAAGCGTCTGCTAGATGCCGGTGTCTGCCTACCCACACACACCTCTTACCATCTCCACTATCTCTCCTCCGGATTGGTCATCCAAGACATCGACTGCCTTTTGTTTCCCCTGACTGAAATCACCCATCGCTATAAAATACGCCGGCAAAAACTGCGCAGCACCTATCACAACTCTGTGGCAGAAACGTACGATCTACTAGCCGGAGAGACGGTCGTCCATTTGAACAATGGAATTGGGAAATTTTTGGGGATCGAAAAAAAAGTCAATCATCTGGGCATTCCAAGCGAATTTTTCACCATCGAATATGCGGGCAACGCTAAACTCTACGTCCCTTCAAATCAAGCCCACCTCATCACAAAATATATCGGCGCCAACGAAACGCTCCCTAAGCTTAGCACCCTCGGAAGCCTACGATGGAAAAAAACGAAGGAACAAACAGAACGGGCCATTCTAGGATATGCCTCCGACCTCTTAAAGAACTATGCACATCGGGCGATTTGCCAAGGATTTGTCTACCCGCCAGATAGTGATGACCTCATCGCATTTGAAGCAGAATTTCCCTTTGTTGAAACAGAAGATCAGCTCGCAGCCATTTCAAATCTTAAAGAAGACATGTCTTCCTCTAAGGCAATGGATCGTCTCATTTGCGGAGATGTGGGGTATGGCAAAACCGAAGTGGCAATGCGTGCTGCATTCAAAGCCGTTGTGGATGGAAAAAAGCAGGTGGCCGTTTTGGTTCCCACAACGGTATTGGCGATGCAGCACTATGAAAATTTTGTCGAGCGAATGGCCAATTTCCCCGTTAATATCGGCGTGCTTTCCCGTTTCCGGACAAGTAAGCAAATGAAAGAGACATTAGAGGGAGTGGCAAAAGGATCTATCGACATTGTGATTGGAACTCATCGGGTGATCAGCGACGATGTGAGATTTCACGATTTAGGGCTGATCATCATCGATGAAGAGCAACGCTTTGGCGTGAGAGCCAAAGAACACCTCAAAAAAATCAAAATAGGAGTCGATTGTCTCACCTTGTCGGCAACACCTATTCCACGCACGTTATACATGTCGCTCATTGGGGCGCGCGACATGTCTGTGATTAACACCCCTCCCCAAGATCGCCTTCCGATTAAAACGATGATTGCCGAACCGACAGATCAAACGATTCAACAAGCTCTTTTAAGAGAGCTTTCACGTGATGGACAAGTCTTTTTCATTCACAATCGTGTCGAAACCATTTACGGCGTAGCCAATCGAATCCAATCCCTTTTGCCCCAAGCTAAAGTCTTAGTGGCCCACGGCCAAATGGCCACCGGTGAAATTGACGCCACATTCCACGCCTTTAAAAACGGACAGGCTGATATTTTAATTGCGACGACGATTGTAGAAAATGGAATTGACATTCCCAATGCCAATACCATCTTCATCGATCGAGCCGATCATTTTGGAATGGCCACACTCTATCAATTAAGAGGACGGGTCGGCCGTTGGAATCGTCGAGCCTATTGCTATTTTCTGGTTTCAAATCTCAGTCTCTTGCCGGACATCTCAAAACAGCGCCTCCAAGCGTTAGCTGAAGCGAGCGGGTATGGAGGAGGAATGAAAGTGGCAATGCGCGATTTAGAGATTCGAGGAGCCGGCGATATCTTAGGAACAGAGCAATCGGGGCATGTCTCCTCTATCGGCTTTCATCTGTATTGCAAACTGCTGAAACGGACCATCCAAGCGCTCCAAGGAAACATTCCAAGTATTACAACTGAGACAAAAATAGAGCTTTTGATCGATGCCCGCCTCCCAGAAGAGTATGTCAATGAAGTGACTCTTCGAATGGAGATCTATCAACGCCTTGGAGAAGCACTCTCTTGGGAAGAGGTTGATACCATTTGGGAGGAGATTCAAGATCGGTTTGGAGCCGCTCCTCAACCGGCGCAATGGCTCTATCGCCTCACCCGTATTCGAGTGTTTGCTTCACTCCATGGATTGACTTTGATTAAACAAGAAAAACTCTCTTTAACCCTAGAGAAAAAGAAGGGAAAAGAGGTGACGGTACGAAAATTGCTCACCCCAAAATATCAAACACCTGAAGAGATGGAAACCAAATTGATCGCTGAGTTGAAAAAGACTTGATGATGTCACGTCTGTGACTACTCCCTCGCCTAAAGGCGAAGGCTTCTAGGGATTGCTCCCAAGCCATCTAGTCCGATGGCTAAAATATTTCGTGCAGCATTGAAATCCCTGTGTACATTATACCCACAAGAAGAGCAATTGTGTTGTCTTTCATTTAGCTTTTTCTCTTCTATCTTTCCACACATGTAACACGTTTGTGTTGTATAGGCAGGATTTACCACCCCTAATTTCC
>JBIRBM010000026.1:0-28587 GCA_044326545.1 Parachlamydiaceae bacterium
ACTTCATTGACTTGCTAAAACCGCCATTTTTGGCATCTTTTTTGTAAAATTTTTCGACCGTATGCACGCATACGCTCTCAACATTTTCAAAACAATCTGCTCAAAAAGGGCAATTTTTTCAAGCAAAGCAAGTTTCCGAAGAAGTCTATTGAACACATTCCACGTGAAAACTTTTATCAATATGGTTATTTTGAAAAAAATTAGCAGCCTCAGTGATCAACAAGCGATTCAAAAAAGGCGTGTTTCGAAACCAAACAAAAGAGATTGCGCCTCTCCTACAAAAGATTGGGGTGAATCGGCAAGGGATTGACAGGATCAATCCACAAATTATTCAGCAAGATTGGTTTATGACTTTCATTCTTTCCACCTATTAGCCATAAGGATTCAATATGTCTACCACATTATCTACTGGTCACTCTCTGCAAGCTTTTTCGCTTCTCAACTATTGTATTTCAAAGGCTTGCGATCAAGCAATGCCCATGCAAGAACAAAAGAGAATCAAACAAGAGTTCTTTAACAATGTCTCTCACCTTTCAGACGAACAAAAAGAAGAGGCATTTCAGACCAGAGCAGAGAAAGTCATTAAAACTTTCGAAGAGATTTTCCAGACTTTTCAGCAACAAGCCGAGATCGACCACTCTTTGAGTGTGTCATCCTCGGAAAATAAGAGACAATTGCAGGAGAGGAAAATTGAATTGCAACGCAACATTCAGAGTCAAAGAACCTTGTTTGCTGATGAGTATGGCTATGATCCTGACATTGCAGCTTCTTGCTTTACCTTGATTCGTCAAGAAGCTGAGAAAATTTTTCAAAGCACACATGGTCATACTGCCCAAGAAGAAAAAATGGCATTTTTACAACGATTTCGCCATCCTCAAGATGATCTGAATCTCTCCGAAATCGATCGATTGATTCAAACATGTCAGAAAGAGCAAACAGCAATTGATCACATTCAAAAACAATTTCAACAACTTCTTGCATTTTCAAAAAGAGAAGATCAATCAGAGTATCAACTCACGATTCAACACACAGGCGATACCCCATTTTGTGCGACAATCTCAACACAAAACGTGTTGATGGGATATTCAATTTTTATTTTGTGTCAATCATTACAGATCGCTCACATGAGCGTTTATTCGGGAGAACAAGCGTTCCCTTTGCAGCTAGATGATTTAGTCACCATTGAAGAGCATTTGAATTGGATGAGTGAAAAGATCGCTGATTTCAGCGCTCTTTTGCAAACGTTAATTGGCGGGCAAGAAAATCAATACATTGAATTGGGACAAAAAAAACTGACAGCCTCTATCCGAGATCAAGAAAGCCTCAATTCAACGATAACAGAAAATTTTTATGCACAACTTCCACATGACCCTACAGCTCTTTCTCCTTTAGGTTTAAGTTTATTCCAAGAAGTCGTTGAAAAAAATCACGACGCTTATTTTCTCCTTTTTAGTCAAATTTCGTTGAATTTAACGACCCATCCCCTCAAGGATTTTTATAAACATCTGTTTGAGCAATGGTACGCTAATGAAGGGATGCTTGCACGTAATGGAAAACTGAAGACTTTTCAAATCGATGATCCTTACCGCTCGGCTCTAGATGGAGGACAAATTATGCGCATTGCACCCAGCATTCAAGCCTACCTAAAAATGCGCAAGCTTTTCCCTTTAGACAATCACATGAATCAAAAGCCTGACATTCTCATTAAGCAACTATTGGAGGTGCAGATAAAAGAGATGATGCAAAAAATGCCCATTGTTTGCCTTGATTGGGATCGATTGTCTAACCAAGCCTCAACATATCTGAGAGACAAAGAACGGCAGTTAGAAAAATCTCGGATTATTTCATATGTCGACCTCTACAAAGAGTCCGTTTTCATGTTATTTATTTTTAAATACTTGATGGCAGATTTCCCAAAGCAAGCGCATCTGTTTTCTCCCTCTCAAGGCGAAATCGACGCTTTGTATCAAGGAGAGATTTTTACGACCTATTCTCCCGGATTCCGCCATAAAAACGTCCATAACTTATTCGACTCTCTGACCTCTTCACTTGGCATACAAAATGCCGAAGAAAGTCAAGGGGAATATTCGCATCGATTTTCCCCCTATTCTACAGTATTGACAACTTTAGAAAAGGAGTTGGTCAGAAGATTGGAGGAATACCCAACATTATCGTATGATGGCTGCTTTGGAAAGATTCAAATTGACAATGCTGTCGCTTCGTTTGAACAGTATGTCGCTTTAATCGTCTATAGGGAGCGTTCACTGATTAGCGAAGAGTCGATTGAAACATCCTTAAATGTCGCACTGGATAGAGCCGGAAGCGACATGATCAGCGGATGTGGACAAGGGTTAGCGGGGCGATTCTTGGATCTTCTGTCTATCTTATCAGAGAATACAAGGACAGATCTGTCCAGTACGCTCCAACAATTCAAAGCAAACTGTCTTCAGGAGTCATTCGACGCTCTCTATTCTCTATCGAGTGAAAGTTCAATGAAGGTGACACATAAAGAGTGGGTAGCCAGAATGTTGCATATTCGTCCGGGCGATCCTTCTGAATGTGAAATCGATCACCTGCTTTTAACTCAGATCATGAAAAAATGCAATGCAGTGACTATCGCTGCAGAATCGATACGGTTTTTCTGTTCCGCTTTTTCTTCTGCACGAGAAGATAGAGAGGATGAAAAAATTTATCATCTCTTCGCAGAACTGGGATTTGGAAATGATCGAGAACAACTTGACCGTGATTATAAAAAACAAAGAGGAGACGTCTTTAAATGGGATTACGATCACTTTAAAGACGATTTGCCTTTCTACCTCATCCCTTACCTCATAAGAAATGGGCATTTGTCTTTAAAGGAAGGAGATTCACAAAATCATGTAAAAGATTGTCTTGTAACTGCTAACAAACAGGTGAGGATAGAAGATGTATTAAACGTTGATTTGGGAATTTTAAACAGCAAGGAAGAGCTCATGAATGAAGTGAACCATGATTGGAATCTTTCAACTCATCATAAAGAGACATTTTCTGGTTGGATTGAATAACTCACCTTACGCAAAATCTGGTTAGAGATTTTTGATATAGCCTATGCAGATTTTAGAAAGGGTGTCGAAGTCAATAGCCTAAGGTATTATTGACGTTCGACTCTATCTTCGATTGGAAATAACGACGAACGTTTCCAATTTATAGGACATCTATGACAACAAAAATGAACCGGTAGTGGTTTACCTGGAAGCATCGGGCGAACTGTGGAAGCAGGCCAGGTCTTTCAATGTTGTTGGAGGACTGAAGATCAGCTGGTGATCCTTAGAGTATCTTAATCTCTTAGGAACTCACCTGACGCACTCCGAGGATTTGGCTTCAGCCCAAAGCGCGCTCCGCTTGCGTCAGGTGAGTGAGGAAGTCTATAGACAAAGATTAAATCGTCGATTAAAATGGCGATAAATTTCTTACTGTTAAAAAGGACACCCTCACGTCATGACAGACTCCAGCCCAACCTCATGGAAAAAAGTAGGTAAATGGTACAATGACGCCGTTGGAGAAAGCGGCCACTACTATCACCAAGCAATCATTATTCCCAATGTATTAAAATGTTTGAATTTCGACCTGAAACACCCCGCTTCTTTATTAGATTTAGCTTGCGGCCAAGGAGTGTTAAGTCGTCATATTCCCCCTCATGTCTCTTATATGGGAATTGATGCAGCAGCGCCTCTTATTGCAGCTGCAAAACACTATCGCCATCCTAATTCCCATCACTTTTTACAAGCTGATATCACGAAAAAATTCCCTCTAACATGTCCTCCTTTTACGCATGGTTCAATTATTTTAGCTTTACAAAATATTGAAAATCCGTTGGCTGTTTTTAAAAATGCTCATGATTATTTGCAAATAGGAGCGCCTTTCGTCGTTGTTCTCAATCACCCCTGCTTTCGGATTCCTCGTCAATCCTCATGGAAAATTGATGAGCAAAACAAAATCCAATATCGCCGTATTGACCGCTACATGACGTCAATGAAAATTCCGATTCAAGCACATCCCAGTAAAGGGAGCCAATCCACTAACACTCTATCCTTTCACCATCCTCTATGCGACTATAGTCGTTGGTTAAAAGAATCGGGTTTTACAATAGATCTTATTGATGAGTGGTGCTCTGATAAGATAAGTGAAGGAGGGGCGGCTAGAATGGAGAACAGAAGCCGTCAAGAAATCCCTCTTTTTATGGCTCTGTTATGTCGAAAGATTTAGCCGTTATCCAACAATCATGGACACGATGATCATCTGATTCATCTTGTTCAGAAATATTTAAAATAAAGGAGACCACTATGTCACGAGTAAAACCTGTTACTGTCGAAGAAGCAAAAGGAGAAGTCAAAGACATTTACCATTCGTTGGAAAAAAACATGGGAAGAGTCTTTAATATTTTCTTAAATATGGGGCATTCACCCGCCGTCCTTAAAGGGTTTTTAGCTTTTAGCGACGCAGCAAATCACACACATCTTCCGCCAAAAATCCGCGAACAAATTGCTTTAGTTGTGGGTCAAGCTAACCAATGTCAATACTGTCTTTCTGCCCATAGTGCGATTGCAAAAGCCAGGGGAATGAGTGAAGATGAAATCTTAAAATCAAGGCATGCGGAAACAACAAATATCAAAGAGCAGGCAATTTTAAAATTTGCAAAGCAAGTGGTTGATAATCGGGGGAATGTTTCGAATCAAGAAATTGCTGCATTAAAAGCTGCCGGAGTTGAAGACGCCGAATTCGTTGAAATTGTGTTTGTTATTCTCTTAAATATGTTTACCAACTATTTTAACCATATCACAGATCCTGTGATTGATTTCCCGTTAGCTCCGGAAATCAGCTGAATGTAAGAACCTGATCGACCTCTTCTATTCAGATCATGATGATTAGACTCATTCAGGCTGGATCCTGGAATGTGGGCAACGCGAAAGTCCAAATGTCCAGGATTGAGTTTGAATGAGCATAAGTTCTCAAGGGCCTTATTTCACGCGCCATTTTGGCTGCATGACCACATAATCAGGACCAATAATTTGACGTAATTCATTGTCAAGATACTCCCCTAATTCAGGGTAATGTTTCATCAACCAATGCTTAAATTTATATGTTTTAGTGAAAAATTCTTGATGGAAAATCATCGGTTCCTTGACCTCTTGATTGAGGACAAACTGACCGACATCAAGATGTAAAGGTCTGCCTTGCGCAACCCCTGTATTTTGCATCAATGCATGGTCATTATCGGCAAGTCCGCGGGAATATTCGGATAAAATCATGCAAATCAGTTGATCAACGATCTTTTTAGCTCCTTCCAAGTCCCCTTTATTTCTATAGTCTAACATCGTCTCGCACAGCAGATGTGCTTTTCGTTGGATGCAAAACTCCATTTGATCCAAGAAGACCTCATGTTTTTTTCCAATTTTATCGTAGATGGTCAACGTCTTATTTAAATAAGAGGTCTTGTTAAGGTGAACAAAGACCAATCCTGTTTCATCTTTGAGATGTTCAAATGCAATCTTCCAACTACTGACAAATCCATCAAGTTTTTTCCATTTTTTTTCATTCTTCTGTTCTCGATACTGCACGACTGCAGGCAAAGGAGGGAAATAAGCAAGCCAAGGCTGAAGACGATAGCGTTGGTATTTAAAAAATTTAATGACATACCGACCATCTGCACTAGAAAAAACATAAGATTGACACCCTTTTGCCAAGTAATAATAAGGTTGATCAAGGGCTTGATCCATCTCTTCTTGTTCGCTTGACAATAAAGGACGCGTTTCCCATTGAGGTTGAAAAGCAAAATCAGAGGTAATATTGGAGATCATAAACCCTCCGGTCAATCGATAATAGAGGCGAGCCCCTCCATAAAGGCAAAGGGCTAGAGTAAACAGGATGAATAAACGGATAAAAGCTTTTTTCATATTGTATTTTATGATTTAAATCCCAATGTTTAACAACAATTCTCACGCATCCTCATATTGGCATAAGTCCGAAGAGGATAGGAAAGAGATGCATTATAAAGTTTTTCCAAATTATCGTCCAAACTTGAAATGTTGATTTCTAGGTAAAATTGTAAACGGAGCTTACGCACGACGAACACTATTTAGACGCTCCTGGTCCGCAAGGTCAATTGTAGAAATAAAATACCCCTGAAACTCTTTTCATATTATGATTGATTTATATTTATTTTTTATTTATTGTTTTCAACAAACTCAACTGAAATAATGGAATAATAAATGACAGATAATAACTTAAAAATACAACAAATTTTAAGCGGAAAACAAGCATTTTATAATGAATGGATCTATCACGATGTGACCAAAAAAGAAATGACTTCCCCCAAACCATTAAATCCGCCGATCTATACGTATAACACCGAAAGCAAAGTGTGGCGCTTGGCTCAAGAGATGTTGTCTATCATCATTTTTCCTGTTGCTTTTTATAGACTCATGCACTCAATTGCAGGAAAAATCATTGTACCGGCATCAGGTGATCGGAATTATGCGGACCGGATGCGGAACGCTTTTTTGTTAAACAAGTCCCAAATATACAAAACCAAAAGAATTTCAGTTGAAATGGATGGATGGATCATAGATGCGGCGATCCTGTGTAGAGCGCCTCATTTAGAAAACGGCCGGTGGCTCTTGTCAGCCAATGGAAATCATGAGTTTTATGAAGACAAACTCCACAACACTTCCTTCTCAAAGCTTTTATATAAACTTAATAGCAATGCGATCATTTTCAATTACCCGGGCGTAGGATGCAGCACAGGGATGCCTCATCGACATGCAATGGCTAAAGCCTATCGTGCAATGCTGACATTCCTTGAGGATCAAGAAAAAGGGATTGGCGCTAAAGAAATTATTGGCTATGGCCACTCAATCGGCGGTGGTGTACAAGGTGAAGCCCTTCTTTGCCATGAACTCAAACAAGGGATAAAGTATGTGTTTGTCAAAAACCAAACGTTTTCTGATTTGAGTAGTGTCGCTTCCAATTTAATACATCGACGATTTGGATCGTTAGTCAGGCTATTGGGGTGGAATATCAGTTCGGTGGAATCGTCGAAAAAACTTAAGGCGCCTGAGATTATCATACAAACAGCTGATGTATCACAGCCTCATGATCTTTTGGGCCAAGCAGAAAAAATCAAGGATGATGGCGTCATTTCTGCAGAAGCCTCTTTAGCTAAGAAACTTCTTGATGATAAGGAACCATTTGTTGGAAAGAAGTATTTTATGGGGATTGTACAGGATCATAATGAGTGTTTGAACGATCCTGGACACTTGGTTGATAAAATCAATGAGATGTTGAAAGCTGATGAAACACTCACGTTAGGTGATGTGAAAACTCATTGAAGCTGAAAATGAAAATTTCTCTTTTGCCACATCCTCGGGCTTGACAGATCGTTTCTGATCCCCTATGATCACTCACCTTAACGGCCAAGAGAGTGATCATAGGGGATCAGAAACGATCTGTCAAGCCCGAGGACTTTGGCGCAGCCCACATTCGCACTTTGCGCTTGAATGAGTATATAAACTGAAGAGGACACAATTATGCTTGGAATTAATCTTAAAGGAAAAATTGCTTTTATTGCAGGCGTTGGTGATGATCAAGGCTTTGGCTGGGCGATAGCAAAAGCACTAGCAGAAGCTGGAGCCACCATTCTGATTGGAACTTGGACTCCTATTTTAAAAATTTTCACAACAAGTTTAAAAGCCGGGAAATTTGATGCCTCTCGCCGTTTATCAAACGGCTCTTTAATGGAGTTTGCTAAAATTTATCCATTAGATGCTTCATTTGATCGTCCTGAAGATGTCCCTGAAGAGGTGCGTGAAAATAAACGATATAAAGATGTGGGCAATTACACCATTTCAGAAGTCGCTGCATCTATTTCGCTAGATTACGGCAATCTTGATATCCTCATTCACTCACTGGCAAATTCTCCTGAAATTCAAAATCCTCTCCTCTCCACAACTCGAAAAGGCTATTTAGCTGCCATGAGCTCTTCAACTTATTCTTTTATCAGTTTGCTTTCCCATTTCGGGCCCATCATGAATCGGGGCGGATCTGCACTATCTCTGACATTTTTAGCTTCGGAAAGGGTGATTCCAGGATATGGCGGCGGAATGAGTTCTGCGAAGGCAGCTCTTGAAAGCGACACGAAAACCTTAGCGTGGGAGGCTGGACGTAAATGGAATATCCGTGTGAACACAATCTCTGCAGGAGCTCTTGGAAGCCGCGCTGCACGAGCCATTGGATTTATCGACCGGATGATTGATTATTCCCATGCCAACGCCCCATTAGGAGGCAAACCTTTGCATTCGGCTGAAATTGGCAATGTCGCAGCCTTTTTATCCTCCCCTCTTGCATCTGCTGTCACAGGAACGATTCTTTTTGTCGATAATGGCCTCCATGTGATGGGAGTTTCGGTGGATAGCCCTTGTTTGCAAAAAAAAGAAACCGAGTCAAACGGATGAGCTCTTCTTCAAAAAAATGTGACATTTATTTGACCAGACACGGTGAAACAGATTGGAATTTTCAAGACTTAGTGCAAGGACAAACAGACATTCCGTTGAATGCAACGGGGATATCCCAAGCTTTGCAATTAAGAGAATTGCTAGCTGACATCCCTTTTTCAGCTGCTTTTTCTTCAGATTTATCAAGAGCTCAGTTAACAGCTGAGCTTATTGTCAAACCTCGACAACTTCGAGTTAAGGCATCACCTGCACTTCGTGAACGAAGTGCAGGTACCCTTGAGGGAGTAAACAAACACATTTTTGATGAGAAGATTCGTCCATTTCTCACTTCAGCAAAAGCTTTACATCATGAAACGTATCTCACGACCCCTTGGCATCCAGAAATTGAAACGACGCATTCTGTTTTGAAGAGGGTGAGCGATTTTTTATTTCCCCTCGCTGATCTTTATCCAAATCAGTCGCTGCTGGTCGTTTCGCACGGCGGAGTGCTTCGCTCAATTCTCGACTATCTCTCATTCACCCCGACCATGCGCTGGATGGTCGATAATTGCGGTTTTATTAAAATAGAACTGGATCGTCAAAAAATGAAACTGCTCGATTATCATCGGGTCTTTCATAAACCGATTGGGTGATCATCTGTGCAACTTTTTTCTGATATACCAGTCCAACGCATATTCAGCTCGACCTTTTTGAACGGCTTCAATCAAACTTTTTTCAAGAATGTCCGGAGTTGCAAAAGTTAAGATGGAATAGCAAGGATTTTCCCACAACCGAATCCACCGATTGCCATAATAAATCAGAGGCGAAACGCGCATGCTGGTTTTCGTTTTCAAGACAATTCCTGCTAATCCTGCAACATGAGCAACAAATGAGCAGCACTGATTGCCCATCAACGCATAGCAGCTGTAAGGGTAAGTGCTTGGCCGAATGAAAGCCAACACCTCTTCAAACTTTTTTTTAGAAAGGGAAATTTTTGCTGCAAAACTGGGATGATGCCCTCCAGACCCTTTTTGGAAGAATCCATCTTCTCGTATCGTCCATAAATATTTGATTGGATTGGGTTCATAACGAGGATTTGACATGTCCTCTGCTGATGGATTTGCATACCCCCACTGATTGTAATTCATCAACCCCTCAAAGTATCGGGGGGGATGAGCCTCTCTTTCACCGGAATGCCCCCCTTCAAGAACAAAAATTGTGCCATCTCTTAACTTTCCTTGTAGATAAATCCAGGCATGCCCAAGATCCCCTCTGCGACTGCGATTCATCGGATGAATGGCAACACTTTGAAAAAATTGCGCAGCATCGGTGTAATCAAGATGGCACGCATCGACAAGCAAAACTAAAAAATAGTCATCTTCCACCATCGGCTTATCAGGAGGGCGAAATGATTGTAAATGAGAATAAAAATACTCATAATTTTTTGAATAATAAGCACAAGAATGGAAGAAAAGGAGAAAAAACAAACTCAATATTCCAACACGAGATCGCATAAAATTAGGTAATGGCTTCAAATGTCAATTGTAATCGAAAACGACATCCTGTTTGACGTCGAATTGTACGTAAAAAAATCGTCCAGTCATAAGCTTGAAATCTCTTTTCCCCTTTTAGATCAATTTGAGAAGGGCGATTTCCCAGCATAATATGCCCTAAAAAATCCCCTTTTCCCTCAATCAAATCAAAAACAAGTGATAAACGATGTCGTTTGAATAAAATATCAAGCGTTTCACCTAAACAGAATGTTGTTGCAGGAAGACCGTTGATGTGAAATTGAATGTCTCGATGAATATCCATAAAGAACTCAATTTCTTTTTTCTGCTCCCCTTCTCCCTCTTCCATCGATTGGTCTGCCAAGCTAAATTCCATCGTAAGACGGCTGCCATCCTCATAAAAATTGCATTTTTCTACATTTCCTCCTTGGCAGACAAAAGAATGAAAACGTTGTAAATCTCCCCAAACTAATCGAATCGGTGTATATGTTTTATCAAGGGTTGGCGCAAGAGGCGCTTTTTTTTCTAATAGATGACACGCGTGGTTGGAATAAACAAGAGTGCGCCACACCTGCTGCTTAAACTCGCCATCAATAGAAAAAGGGGGAGCGCTAAAATGAAAGGTATCCAAAGGGGTCCCTTTCTCTCCTATTAGAGGAGGCTGAATGAGAATTCCCTCTAAATGATGACGATTTAACAGGGTTGCCCGCTTTGAAAAGTGCCCTGAAAAAAAGCCACAAAATAAATCGTAAAGATTGACTTGAGGCTCCTCGCCGTTTTGCCATTCCCTTAAACAAGGACCGAGATAAGAAGCCAAGGTGGGATGCCAGGTTTCTTTCATCTTCTTCCATAGAGGAGACCAGGGACTTTGTGCCAAAGAGGGGTAAACCATTTGAAGCCCAACTAAGATATCGGCCAATTGCTTTGTCGTGTTCCATCCCTTTAATTGATCTTCAGCCAATTGTTCTAATGCATGTTGCCCTGCAATCATTTTTTCAGAATCATTCCACATCAATCCATAAGCAAGTTCAGCTGCAGCCAAGCGGACGGCAAGGTGATACGGAAATGTTTTCTCTTGATGCGATCGCAAACTATGATCTAAAGCTAAACGAGCCGATCCTTCAAGTTCGCTTCTTAGGTCAGCCCCTAACACATGTCCAAATTGTTTTAATATCCAATAAAATGGAGCGAGCAAAAGGAGGGCTAACGCAGGGTCCTGGCAGTGAGGATATTGATGCAAATAAAGAGGAAAGTTGCCTTGATCAAGCGAATCATCTTTTTTTTGAAAAGCAAGAAGACGCCTCAGGACCCCCTTTCCTTCTTGAATCTGTTCGACCAATCGGGAGCGAAAAAGAGCTAATACAAACAGAGTGTTTTCAAATAAAGGGATCGTTTGAGCCCTAGGGTCCGACTCCTCTTGATAGAGATGAAGAAAATGGGTCTGAGCGCTTTGAAAAAAACGACCTGCTGCAAGAGCCCACTCCCCTAATCCTTTTGAAAGATCTAACGCGATCTCCTTGACATGTTCCATTTGTCCCAAATCCAACCCTTTCTGTTAGTTGACTCACTTTACGCACCGAGAGCTTTCGCTCCAGACCAAATCACGCTCCTTGTCCGTATGAGTCAGTTTAATCGAAATATTGCTTCGTCCAATCCCTGAATAATCCCCATTTCAGCAGCGGGAGGGGCCACAATATCAGCAAGCTTTAGCAAACCGGGGGGAGCATTGGCCATCACAATTTTCATATGAGCCTCAACCAACATCGTGTAGTCATTGTAGTCATCCCCGGCAGCAATGACGGGACCGGTAATGCCTGTCATCTTGATAAACTCTTTCAAAATACTTCCCTTATTTGCTTTAGGGTGAGTTACTTGAATCACAAAATAGTCAGAATTAAACGGATCGCGATTGGGGGGAGCATGCATCCCTAATGTTTGCTCAATTCGCTCGCTTAATGATAACGCACACTGGCTGGTTGTAAAAAATTTAATCGAAGTAAAACGGGAAATCGGTAAATCGGAAAATGAATCGAGCGGACGCCATTTCTCTCCAAGAAAAGAGGCCCTGCTTAAGAGATAAGGCAGTTGCAATGGAGGAAATGAAGAAGGGCGATAATAACACCAATCATCATTTTCAATTCCCGAGTAGACAACCAAATCAGTGGCAAATTCTTGGCAAATCGACTCAAATGCAGCAAGGCAATCGGGATTGAGGGGGTGAAAAGCGACAATCTGACGTTGAGGCATTTCCACTAACACAGCACCATTTTGAACTGCAATCGCATAAGGAAAAGGGAAATCTCTTAAAGCCGACTCAGCCCACTGAAAAGGGCGTCCGGTAATAAAAATGATTTTCCATCCCTCAAGAACCCTCTGGCTTAAGGCGTCAATGACACAACGATTAATTTCATGTGCTTGTGTGGTGAGAGTGCCATCTATGTCCAATGAAATAATTCCTTTTAATGGCTGAAAAATCATAGGAAAAATTCCTGGGTAGAGGTAATCTTGAGTGATTGCATTAAGCTTAAGTTTTTTTGACGTTCTAAATTCTACCAATTATGACAATAGCTATGAAGTGTTATCTGATTTTCCCCCTCTTTTTTCTACAAACATTGTGTTGTCCCTTATCGATTTTCGCGGACGAACATCATGTCTCTTCCTCCTCTTCCGCTCCCAAAAGCGCAGAACAATCGTTTGATGATGAAGAGGATCAAAATCAGGTAGAGTTTAATCAACATGCGTTCGACAATGACTCTGAAGACAAGAGATTCAACCTTGATTTACATGATGTTGATGAAAGATGGAATCATCAACTCTCGCACGAGGCCGAATCATTTGAAAAAAAGTTCTTCAATATGCTCATTGTGCTAGGGTTGCTGATTGGATTCATGTTTTTAGCCTCTTGGGCCCTAAAGCGAATGATGAAATCAAAATTAAGTCACCTCAATACAGGAAGTGCGATAAAACTCTTGGAAACTCGCTATCTTTCCCCTCGCGCAACACTCTACTTCATCGAAATTGAAGGACAAACCTTACTTATCGCAGAATCCCCTACAGCCGTGACTCACTTAAAGACATTTCCTCTTCAAAAAAATTGATCATTCTAATCCCAAAAATAGTCAAAATGGATCAACAATTTTTATCTTCATTCGATCGCAATATACAAGGAAAATTTTCTTATCTACCAAGCCATCACAAACAGATGACAATACAGTGTATAGAAAACGTGACGTTCATAGATAGCGGCCTTCATTCAAATATGTTTAATATCTTGTACTGTAGTGATCGAAGTATCGATCGTGCCTCCATTCACATGGCGATTGATTTGTTCAGTTCAAAAAACATCCCTTATGCTTTTTGGACCGGATTTGAAGATGATCCCTCTTGGTTAGAAGAAGAATTATTAGCTCTGGGATTAGTGACGGAGGAAACTGAGTGGGCAATGGTATGCGATTTAGATAAACATGTTGCAACTGTGACTTTTCCGAATTTTGACATTAGACAGATCAACGATTCAACTCAAATTGAAGATATCATCACGGTGATGAATCAGATTCTTCCTTGTGAGGAGCATTCTGCCATTGCATCATTTTACCATCAATCCGCACTTCCTTTACTCTCTAAAGAGAGTTCTTTAATATTTTTTGCGGCATATGAAAATAGAAGACCCATCGCACTATCCTCCTTATTTTATGATCAAGCAGTGGCTTCTATATTTGATGTTATTGTTTTGCCAGAAATGCGCGGAAAAGGTTTGGGTCAAGCAATGACTTTAAAAGCAATGCTGAGGGCTCAAGAAAAACGCTTTCAAACATGTGTTTTAACAGCAACAAATGATGCAAAACATCTTTACAAAAAGCTTGGTTTTAAAGATATTAAAACGATGAAAGTGTATCATCAACCATAAAAAGCCAAAATATTCTTATGATTCTCTATCTCTACACCAAATGTTCAACATGCCAGGAGGCATTGAAATTCCTCGAACGAAAACATGTGTCGTTTGTCCGCAAAGAAATCGTTGAAACGCCTCCCTCTGTAGAAGAATTGCGTAGAATGTTAGATTATGCTGAAGGACATTTAAAAAAGCTTTTCAACACTTCCGGGCAACTCTATAGACAAATGGAGCTGAGTGAAAAATTAAACGCAATGTCAAAAGAAGAGGCTCTCTTCCTTCTCAACCAACATGGTATGCTGATCAAACGCCCTTTCTTAATTGGGGATGATGTTGGACTCTTAGGCTTTAAAGAAACTGAGTGGTCTAAAAAAATGGAACTTGTTCAAAATCGTCGATTGGATTGATCTTGCGATTTTTTTGTCTGGCAGGTATTCTTCCGCTACCGATCCACATCAGAACACTCTTTTTTAATCGCTAAACAAACACGGACCTTGTATGAATCTCCCTTTATTCTCTTTAAACATGTTCGCTCTGATCACCTGCTTATTACTATGCCTAACAAGCTGTTACCGCATGCCGAATGAAAATGAATTTTCCCTTGTTCCGACAACAAATAATCCAGCCGTCACTTGTGAGAAAAATACCAGCATTCTTCCGGGCGTTGGTTATTAACGCGCCTTGGGAGTGATGAAATCTAAAAACAACCCTTAATTAATGGGGATACCATGATCAACATGACACCAGAGTCTTTGCTTCAATTCATGCGAAAAAACCAGTATGAATCTGACATTCAAGGAGAAACGCAACAGGTATACACCATCCTCAAAATCAATCAAAAAGAATATCCTCTCTTTTTAAGAGTTTTTGATGAAGGCCACCTTTTACAACTCCTCGTTTTTCTCCCTTCTCATCTAGAAGCGAATGAACAACATCTGTCCGACAGAAAAATTCCTCTCCATGATGGCAGAGAGTCAAAAAATGAAGAAAAAAAACGGGTGATTGCCGACTTAGCGCGATTACTCCACCTACTTAACAAAGAGTTGGATGTTCCCGGTTTTGGAATGGATGAAATAGCCGGCATCGTCTTTTATCGCCTGATGCTTCCAACGCCTAAGAAGAAAATTGACAGTGATCTATTGCTGGCATTTCTCAAAACACTCGAACATGTTTGCCAAATGTTTGCAACCCCCATTGAAGCGGTAAGTTCGGGTCAAATGACGCTAGATCAAATTTTAGCTAAAGCAAAACAGGTTGAGTAGCGCAAGGACATTTTTTTTAATTTCATTCTCATATGCCACTAAGACCCATTTATTACGACACAGAAACCACGGGAATCAAAGCCGATAAAGACCGCATTATTGAAATTGCGGCTTTCGACCCAGTGCGTGATTTACACTTTGAAAGATTTGTCAATCCGGGATTGCCGATTCCTCCTGAAGCAACGGCAATCCACCATATTACAGATGACATGGTTGCCTCGGCCCCCTCTTTTGCGCAAATTGGAGCCGAATTTATTGCATTTTGCGACGGCGATGTGGTCCTGATCGCCCATAATAACGACAACTTTGATCTCCATTTTTTACGCAATGAATTTGAGCGCCACTCAATCTTAATGCCATCATGGAAGTTTTTAGATTCATTAAAATGGGCGCGTCGTTACCGACCAGATCTTCCTCGCCACACCCTTCAATTTTTGCGCGAAATTTATGGGATCTCAGCCAACAATGCTCACAGAGCTTTAGACGACGTGATTGTCCTTCATCAGATTTTCCAATCCCTTATCGATGATTTATCGATCGATGAGGTGTATACCCTCCTGAACAAACCAAGAACAGTTCATATTATGCCGTTTGGAAAACATCAGGGGCAGCACTTGAGCCAGCTGCCTCGCTCTTATATTCAGTGGTTATCTTCGGGAGGTGCGTTAGATAAACCTGAAAACAAAGACTTGAAAGAGGGATTTGAACTGTTGGGATTGCTACACCCTGCTAAGGGCGACGCGTCATGAAAATCGGCATTTTGGGTTGCGGATACGTGGGCCTGGCAGCAGCTCTTCGATGGAAAAAAGAGGGGCATGAGGTCACGGCTACCACACGATCCCCTGAAAAAATCCCTTTACTCAAAGAATGTGCTCATGACGTTCACCTGTTAAACACACACCCCTTTTCTTCTTTTATTCACAATCAAGAGGCTCTATTAGTCAGCGTCGCTCCCGATTCACCCTCTGAATATTCCTCTACCTATCTTGAGACAGCTAGGCTAGTTGCCAAACACATGGATCAAAAGGCCCCGCTTCGTCACATTTTGTACACAAGCAGCACCTCTGTCTACGGCAACCATGAGGGAAACTGGGTTGACGAAGCAACTGCCATTTCTCATGAAGATGAAAATAAGAGAATTCTTTTTGAAACAGAGCAACTGTTTTTAAGCTGCGCGACACCCGATTTGAAAATATGCATTTTCCGCCTAGGTGAAATTTACGGACCCGGCAGAGAAATTCAAGGAAGATTAAGACGCACCTCCCATCACTCTTTTTCAGGAGACGGCAACTCTTACACCAATTTGATTCATATTGACGACATTGTTAAAGGGCTCAACTTTGCTCTTTTACACGATCTAAATGGGATATATAACCTGTGCAGCGACTTTCACATCCCTCGCAAAGAGTTTTACAATGAACTTTGCCAACAAGAACATCTTTCTCCTGTTCGATGGGATCCGATGAAACTCAATCCTCATGGGGGAAATAAACGCGTTTCCAATCAAAAAATGAAGGATGCCGGGTTTATGTTTGATCATCCCTATTTCTTCAATCGATCCACAAAATTCTAACGGGTTGTTCTGGCTGATAAAGGATACGATGCAGAACTTAATTCTATGAAATCAAAAAGATTACAAATCCGTTTGCTTTTAATAAAAAATGCCTTATAGTCTAACCGAAAATATAAAAAATTTTAAATAAAAGGAAACATATGAAAAAAATTTTTTGTTTATTTTTGTTAATTTTTTCTCTTAGACAGTTAGATGCTACTGTAATCGATCTTAATCAGATTTGTCAAAACAAGGAGCACGAAGTTGCTGAGTTTTATGTCACCGATAAATCGGACAATTCTTTTGATAGTTATTTTTTTGGAGAAGAACTGTCAACTTGGATATATCAAGCAACATTACTAAGCAGCGAAGGATATTTTTTGGTTGACAAAGACAGTCTGGAAAACACAGAACAATACATCATCCACTGGAAAGATATTAATGGTTCTGAATATGACCTCAATGCTATTTTAGTATCAGAGCATCCTACGAAAAATGTCGCCATCGTAAAAACGGATCCCCCTTTTGGGGCGCAATTTCCCCAACCTAAACTCTCTTTCAATTGCATAAACAAAAACGAATGGGTTATGGTGGTCATCAATGAATTGAGTGAAGGCAAATGTTACTTTCAACTTGGAAAAGTAATCGACGTGATTCAAACCACCGAATCGGATCCTGAAGCACTTTACGGAATCATTGGCCTTCAAATTCGTTTGGGTCAAACTGGATGTCCTGTCTATGATGCTCAAGGCGAAGTGGTGGGTTTTATTCATGGATCAACGGAGAATGAACTCATAGCTTTGCTACCATTTTCATCTATTCAAACATGGATTGAAGATGTGATTGGAGTATTGTGAGGTTTTTTTTATCATTAGACTTCTTCGAAAACTTCATTCACTTGCTAAAACCGCCATTTTTGGCATCTTTTTTGTAAAATTTTTCGACCGTATGCACGCATACGCTCTCAAAATTTTCAAAACAATCTCCTCAAAAAGGGCAATTTTTTCAAGCAAAGCAAGTTTCCGAAGAAGTCTATTGGAATCATGATTGATATTCTTCCATTCGATAGTGATTTTTTAGAGCCTATTTTCAACTTCCGAATTTGAAAATTGGGTCTTAAGATAACATCTATGACAAAACTCTTCTATGAATTGATTTGGTTATTAAAAAAAGGCTAAAATGAAACATTTGCCTTTTATTGACCCTATCCCATTTCCAAGACATCTCTTGATGTCTTGGAAATGGGATGACGCACCAAGAGAGCTATTGAGTACACAGCCTCGGTTCAATCCCGTATAACCATTCTTTATAAGCCAGATACTCTTCTCTGCTTCCTGCATGAGGGCGCCCCACTTCTTTAAGAGCTTCAAGCTGCGCCGCTCTTCCATCCAGATGAGCTGTCCAATATTCACTCTTATCGAGCAGCTGTTGGGATTTGCTCGAAGAGATCACAGATGTCATCAGGGCTGCGATCGCAACAAGGAATTTAGGCGGCACGGAGAGCAATTGAACAAAAGAATATCCCACCAGTTTTGCATTAATTTTAGCGCGCTCATATTCTTTCCAATTTTTTTCAAGCCAAATCGGCTTTAGTAACGAGCGAATAGGCACTTTTAAAACGAGCCTAGCAGCGTCACGAAGACATTGGACACCTCGAATCACAGGTTCTTTAACACCTTGCGAGGCAATGTCTTGCAAAGCACGCATTCCACCACATTGATCACGAGTCACAACCGGCTGATTTTCATGCCATTGCGGATTCGATTGATAGACACTCCATGACAAGTTGTCATTAAAAGGGATTGACATTGCCATCATCTCCTATTTGTTTATGATTGATTTGATTGATTCAGCTTCTGCCTCTTCGCTCTCTACACCGTTTACGGATGCTGCCTGAAAAACGTGCTGAAATTTCTTTGCCTCAAAGAAACGATTCGCCAATTCAGCCGCTAACTCAACCCGCTTAGCGGTTGGTTGATAGGTTCCTGAATCATCGTTCATGATAAAGCATTTTTTTGTCTCATCATACCAAATTTCTCCTGAGCAGTAGACCTCTTTGCGTCCAGAAAGGAGGGCGTGCTTGCTAAGAGCCCAATCAGCTCCTTTTCTGTGAATCTGTTTCTTATCACCATTGGCATTCACTCTAGCCAACACAATTTTATCATCAAGAAGGACGTAATTGAGGTGGGCCCCTTTTGTGGATTTGAGGTGTTTGAAGATATCTTGTGTGTGAAGATGAATCGCATCGACCCGTCCCATCATATGCCTGCGAAGAAACCGTATGACAGGTCCTGAAAAGAAGAGATCCCTTTTTAACCGGGTGACAAAATTTGGTTTCTCTTGAGAGAATGGACGCAACTTAAGTTGCCCCCCTTCTTCGTGTTGATTGACATGCTGTTGAAATGCGTCCGATATTTCTTGCGCTTTATCTGAAAGGTCCACCTCATAAATGGTATGCCTTCCCCAAAAACAGGCCAAAGCATCGCCATACGACGAGGGAACCGATACGGTAATTTTACGCTTCCCTAACTCAGCATCATCTAACGGCTTATCTGTTTTCATGTTAGCTAAACGGCTTGCCTCTTCAGCGATCAATGCTTTTGCAGCCTCTCCTCGAGCTCTTTGGTTCTCTTCCGTGTCTGCATGACGGCGATTGTGACGAAGACGCGTTCCAACCACAGCCGTGTCTACATCTTTGAAGTAATCTTCGAGATTTTGCTTTGTGGTATTGAGAATATCAAAATGCACTTTGTGTTTTTTCCCCTGAAGGTCGGTGTAGAACACATGGCGAAATAAAAGATGTTCGATCAGTGTATTAGGAAACACAACTGCATCCATCGACACTCCTTCAATGGAGAAACCGGCTGCGCTTAATACTCGGCAATTGGTGTTGACACAAGTGACATCTTCTCGACCGGCCATTTTCGTTGCCGCCGCTTTGAATCTCTCAAGCGCTTCCTTTGGAAGGTTGGTTGGCACCAAGAAGACTCCTGACTGAATTTTCCCATTCGTAGGATGAAACGACATCGGCTCGCGATAAAGGGACTTTGCATCAACCTTTAATGTCTGAACTGAGCCATCTTTGCTCTCTTCAGTGACAAACGCTGCAACATTTGGAGAGCCAAAATTGATGGCCATTAAATCCGGTTGGAAAAGATGGGACGCCATGACTGTTTTCAATGTCGGATCATGAGCCGCCGGAATTTCGGAAACTCCTTCAGGAGAAATCACTTCAAACGTTTTACAACCATACAAATAACTTGAAAATTGTTGAAAACTTTTCGTCTCTTTAACTTTAAGGTAATCAGTAGTCGAGGCTCGGGGGAGGTCATCAACAAACTCTTCACGAGTCGCAGTCATCCCCATAAACGCTCGTTTTGCAACAGAGGGAATAAACAACACATCTCTTAATGCTTTAACGGTGTTCAGGTATTCATGTTCGCAAAAAGCTGAAGACTCAGTATGAAAACCCGACATTGCGTAAAAAGAAGTTTTTAAAGGAACCCATGTGATGAGTTTGACGGTGCGGCAGGCAAGTCGAACAGTTGTGCCAGCCAGATGCAGGGAGGCCGTTTCGAGTAGCTTTAGAAAAAAATAACATCTGGTTTTTCTCGCTTGATGATTGACCTCTTGGTTAAGAGGGACTCCATTTAGCTTGAAATTCTCCCCTTGAAAACGGGTTTGATTGCCAATCGTAATACTTTGCATAATTTTAAACCTATTTAATTTAATCCGTCATAATTTTAATATAAATTCTTTAATTTTTTATTAAGATTAATAAAAAAATAAAATAAGTAATATTAACACAATTTAAATATTTATTTATTTATAATAAAAACAAAAAACACTTTTGATTTTTTATTAATCGGAGGATATATGAAGCAATTGCACATTTCACCTTCACAAATTGCACAAACTTTGGAAAAGGTTGGAGAAAGTATTAAGAGAGAGATCTTTTATCGAAAAGGGAAAGGATCATCAGGTCATGCCTATGTGGTGATTGATCAAGAGGAAATGTCGGATTATCTAAAACGGCCGGATCAAGCAGCAACTTTCAAAGAAATGAATAGACTTGTGCAACACGCTCTTTCCTCAAACGAAATTTCAAGAGAGACAAAAGTGAAAATGCTGAAGGGGTACAAGGCAATCACAGACAGATACGAAAACAAAAAACGTGGATTTTTTACAAAACTCCTTGTTTTTTTATTCGGACAACAAAAACAAGTTGCTGAGGCAAATCGGCTGATTGAAAAAGGATTAATGAAGAATCAAATTCCTGAAGGCCCCTTTTTAAAATCGACAATCTATATCAAACTTTTACTGAATGGAAATCTTTATGAGGGGATAGCAAAAGATGGGGCTCTCACCAAAGGATCTATCACAGAAAATGACGGAACGATCCATCAAGGAGAGTTTCAGCACGATAAACTGAATGGACAAGGGAAAATCAAAAAACCTGATGGCACACTATTTGAGGGGACATTCAAGGATGGACAATTAGATGGGATGGGCTCTATCTCTTATCCAAGCGGCATCATCGATCAGGGAATGTTCAAAGAGGGTATTTTAGACGGAAAAGGAACCATCACATCAAATGGTTTTAAAGTTTACGAAGGAGAATTCCGTCAAGGTGAAATAATGGGACAAGGTCAGTTCTTTTTTCCGGATGGACGGACGATCAAGAGCGACTTTTTTTATAAAGGAATGAACGGTCAAGCAACCATCATTGATGGACAAAAGGAGACGAAAGGAGAGATAAAGAATGGAATTTTAGAAGGAAACGTCACAATTACGGAGAATGGAAAAATCTATCAAGGCAAATTAGAAAATGGTTATCTCGAGGGATCTGGTTCAATTACAGAGGCTGATGGAAAAATTTCTCAGGGAAAATTTGTTCATGGCAGGTTAAATGGCCCTGGAATCATGATGAAACCCGGAGAGAGTCCTTTTTCTTTCGATTATATGTATACAGGTGAATTCAAAGACGATCTGCCTCATGGTCACGGAACCTTCTATCTTAACGGCGGCCTTGAGTATACAGGGGGGGTAAAAAATGGACTTTTTCATGGACAAGGTAAAATCGTGGCTAAGACAGGAGATTGGATAGAGGGAGAATTTAATGAGGGATTGAATGGAAAAGGTCACCGGTTTCATAAAGAAAGTGGCCAACAAGTGGAGGTGATATTCGTCAACGGTCAAATGATAGAAATCGAAAAACAAAAAGAGATGCCAACCGCTCCCCCTCCCCCAATCCCGAGCAATTAGACGAAGAGGGTGTTTTAGAATCTGGCCGAAATGTTCGATCCCATGATTCTGAATAGGTTCTTCAAAAAGACTCTCTCACTCACCTTACACATGGAGCGCGCGATTGAGGCTGAAGGACAACCTCTCGCGTTGCGTAAGGTGAGTCTGTAATATTGCGTTTTTTTAATATCAGATTGACATATTTTTTTTCTGTTGCTAGGATCCAAATCAAGTAAGACGGGGGTGCTCTTTTCACGATGCGGATAAACATCATGAGATGTTTGCCTGAAATGATCATCGCTAATGTCAAACCTCATCATTTTCAGACATCTCTAAGGGAGCAACAATGTTATTGAGCACGAAACAGTATCCAGTCAAATTATTTATCATTCTCTCTTTTTTCCTAACTCCTTTGTGGCTTCCACTTTCACTTTACTCGTGTAAATTTTCCCCAAAGGAGAATGTCACTTTTATTGCAGGACAGTATAACGAATTTATATGGACAGGTAATTGTGGTAAAAATGACCTGTGTGAATTCTCTTTTTCGGATTGTTACCAAGATAAGCCTAACTGGCTGAGTTTCACATCTTCTAAAGGAACAGGCAAGCTTTACGGAACTCCGCCACTTGATAGCGTAGGTTACAAGTCTTGTGGTGGAGACAAAGGTTGGTCTATCTATTATGCTCAGGCTATTTTCGATGAATGCTGGTATTTTTTCAATTTTAACGTCGTCGCTCCAGCCTCCTCTGATGTTCCGCAAGCTCAGTCTTTGGGGGTTACTCAATCGGAGACATCCGATCCTCAATCTAAATCCGGCAAATCATATACCAATACTCTAACGTGGAAGGCTCCCTCTTTATCAAATCATTCACCACGTATTGTAGAATACCTTATCTATCAGGATAAAGCACTCACTAAGCAAATTGGGGTGGTTCCAAATCATGGAGAAGCCTCGTTCGAATTTAAGCAAACCCATGTTAACCGTCGCAAAACTCACAAGTACTTCATTGTTGTAGTGAACGAGGAGAGCCAAACTTCCTTTCCTTCTCATATTAAAATGAAAAGAACAGTCAGAAAGCATCAACCAAGACCTTGTTTTTTTTAGACCCCCTTTTAAAACTCACCTTGCACACCGAGAGCTTTCACTTCAGCCCCAATCGTGCTCCCGGTGCGTAAGGTGAGTTAAAACCTGTTCAAAATCTTCGATCGGATGGAGTTGATCATCTCCAGAGATCTCCTAAATTCCAGCCTCAGAACCAGAGGAATGCAAAACCTCCCACATCAGCTGAAAACTCGGACAAGTTTTAATCAACGCCTCTTTGGTCCCCTCTGCAATTTTCACTCCCTTTTCTAGGACAATAATTTTATCTGCATCTTCAATTGTGGAAAGGCGATGGGCGATGACAATTTGCGTCATTCTTCCATGAAGTTCCTCTAAGGCTTCTTTGATATGCCGCTCACTTAAAGCATCCAAAGAGGAAGTCGCTTCATCTAAGACTAGAATCGGGGCCTTTTTAACTAGCGCACGCGCAATAGCCAAACGTTGTTGCTGCCCTCCTGAAAGATTTTTACCCATTTCAAGTAAAGGGGTTTGATACCCTTGAGAAAGATGACAAATAAATTCGTCTGCATGAGCCTTGCGCGCCGCTTCTTCAATATCACCTAAAGAGAAAGGACGCCCAAACGCAATATTTTCAGCCACTGTATCAAGGAATAAAAAAGGCTTTTGCGGAACAAACGCAATATTTTCTCTCAACGATTTTTGCGTATAAGCGGCCAATGGCCGGCCATCAATTCGAATCTCTCCCTTCTGGACATCATAAAGGCGGGGGAGTAGCTGAACAATCGTTGATTTGCCAGATCCTGTCGCTCCAACAATTGCCACCTTCTCTCCCCTATTAACGGTAAAGCTGAGATCTTTAAGAATCCACTGATCTTCATACCGAAACCATACGTGGTCAAATTCAATTGCGCCATGAAAATCTTGCAAAATTAACGCCTCTTTACTGTCTCGGATATCAGACTGAACCTGAAGCACCTCCTGCATTCTCTCTGCTGCTGCAACTCCCCTTTGAATATGCGTGTTCTCCTCTGCAAATTTTTTGATCGGTTCATAAAAAACATAGAGAAGACCGCAATAGACTAAAACTTCAGAGACATTCATTTGAAGAACATATAAGCCATACAATAGCGCTGTGGCTAAACAAAACATCCCAATTGTGTGAATAATTGGACGAGACGATAGATCATAGCGGGCACTTTTTTGCTCTAAAGCAGCCATCCGTCCATTTTGTTCCTTGTACTTTTTTAACGAAAACTCTTCCATAGCAAACACTTTAACTGTCTGAATCCCCGCAAGAAAATCGAGTAAAATAGAGGCAAACGTTTCTTGATTACTCTGGAGCTGCCTAGAAATCCGTTTCACTCGACGAGCCAAAAAGATGATAGGAGCTACGATTAAAGGAAGGCCAAAAAAAAGAATCACAGAAAGGCGCCATGATGTATAAAAGCAGAGCGCTAATGTTGAAAAAACAGTAAAAGGAGTCTGCAAGTAGTTCACCAAACAAGCATTTAAAGCTTCAGCCACTAACGCAGCGTCCCCAACAACACGAGAAGAAAGACTTCCCATATTATACCGCTGATAAAAACTCATTGGAAGCGATTGAATATGCTCAAAGTAAGCTTGCCTTAAATCTCGGCTCACACGAATGGCCACTAGCCGAGCAAAAAAGCGTTGACAAAAGAGCGAAATGGCTTTGAACAACGCAACAAACACAATAAATAACGCAAGGGCCTTTAAGCTGCGATTGATTGGAATCCATTGATTCACACTTTTCATCACCTCTGCAATCAAGTCGCTTCCTTTGACATCAGCTAAGAATCTTGCAACATCTTCCTTGCTAACAATTGCAGCCTCAGATTGATCGAGTTCTTTCCAGCGTGTTTCCACCTCTTGCCATGTAATTTGATCCACTTTTTCCAAGTGTCCATTTTGAATAGGTGCAAATAATTCAAAAAAATCGGGTCCCTTACGAGTAATCACCCCTAAAGAGATCACTTCTAGCTGAGATGCAAGGGTCAGGCAAATCATAGCAACGATAGAAAACAGAATAAGCACACGATGTTGACGAGCTAATAAAGCGGTTTGGAACAAACGTTTCATAATAATGAGCCAAGAAGGTTGTGCTTGAGCATTGTGATTTAAGACTCTAAATATTGTCCCATACGGCGGAATTTAAGATAGCGCTGCTCAAGAAGTAAAGGGACTGCAATCGGCTGCAAGACATTGAATTGCTCAATGATGAATTGCTTCACGTTTTGAAAAGTTTGTTGAGGATCATGATGGGCGCCTCCTAAAGGTTCCTTGATGATCGCATCAATGATTTTAAGCTCAAGTAAATTCTCGGCATTTAATTTAAGGCTAGAGGCCGCTTCTACACTTTTCGAGGAATCTTTCCAAAGGATTGAGGCGCACCCCTCAGGGGAAATGACAGAATAATAGGAATGTTCCAACATCCCAATCGTATCTCCAACCCCCATCCCAAGGGCTCCGCCCGAACACCCCTCTCCAATCACCACCACAATAATGGGCGTTTTGATCCGCGACATTTCGCGTAAATTATGGGCAATCGCCCATCCTTGCCCTCTTTCCTCAGCCTCAAGGCCTGGATAAGCGCCGGGTGTATCTAAAAGAGAAATGATAGGCAGACGAAATTTTTCAGCTAACTTCATTAATCTTAATGCTTTGCGAAAACCTTCAGGGCTAAGCATGCCAAAATTTCGATAAACGCGGCTTTCTGTATCAAATCCTTTTTCCTGCCCAATGACCACGCACTTGATCTTTCCAATCGTTGCAAATCCCCCTACGATCGCATGATCATCTCGAAAATTTCGATCGCCGGCAAGCTCCGTAAAGCTCTCGCACATTGACTTAAAAAAATCAACCGCATGAGGACGGCAAGAGTGACGACAAATTAAAATTCTCTGCCAGGGAGTTAATTCGGAATAAATTTTTTGCTTGAGCTTATCGAATTTCTGTTCAAGTTTGCGAATTTCAGTATTGAAAATCGGATTATCTTGACTCTGTTTCTTGAGATGTTCAATTGTTTTGATATACTCCTGAATGGGCTTTTCATGAGGTAGAATATCCAAACTTTTACTCCTTTTTGTCTTAAAACCTTACACACCAATCGTGCGATTTGGGATTCTATTTTTTTGTATGTGTAACAGATGATTCTGAAAAATCACGGACAATTTCAATTGTTGTGGGTCTGCTGATCGTAATGGCAAATAATTCTTCAATATCAGAAGTTGCCAGACGGATGCATCCATCACTTTCGTATTTCCCCACTCCTTCTCCACTATCTGCTAGCACCCCCTGAGGATTCAAAGCCCAAGGGGTTCCATGTATTCCAAAACCTTTGGCAGGTGCCGTACATTGCCCTATTTCTTTTTCAAAAGGAATCCAGCGGGATCCAAAGATGGTGATCATTTCCACTTTTTTTCCTTGATAATTCCCTGTGACTTTAGGCTTAAAGATGGCAACTCGATTCCCTAAAGAATATTTGCCCAAAGGGGTCAGAAGCCCTGACGTTTTGGCAGCATCAAGACGGCCAAGTCCAACATTGTAAGTTTTTAAAAGAACCGATTGATTCTCATCTAAATCAAGATAATAAAACCACATTCGGCAACGGGAGGTATCGACAACAAGATAAAATTCGAAATTTTTATCTTTTCGCAAGACATTAAATTTATCCCCTTCCGTCAATTCTTGCTTTAAATAATCGGGTTTTCCATTCAGGCTTCTTGCAATAAAATGACGTGATGTTGTGTAGTGCGACGCATAGTCAGACAGCCATGCGGGCCTCCCCTTTTGCCAGGGGACATGACTTTTATAGGTGATCGTTTCGACAATGGGAAGTTTTGAGCCGCTCTTGTTAAATAATTCTTCAATCAGATTTGCATCGGGCAAATCAACAGCCGACACAGGAGAATGGTGATTCGAAGAGGCGATTTTCCCATGAGAAGCCAATGCGGGAACAACAATTTGTTCCTGATCATCCAACGCGACCTCTATTGGAACTTGAGGATGTAAAGAAGTTAGCGAACCGGTAGGTTCTGGTCTCTTTTTAAACAATGCAGCAGCCCCAATCATTGCAAATAGCAAGAGTGTGATGAATGCAAATATTTTTGGTAAACTCATAACAATTAAAGCCTTTTAAGAGAATTTCCCCTCTTATCCTGTCTTGCCAAAATGAGACCTCATTTTTCTTTAATCAGAACTGTTAATTGAGGTCATGCGGCATAATCATAAGTCCTTAGTGCGTTTTTGCCAAGATACAAAAAGATAAGATTGAAAAAACATTCTGATTTCGCCGCTCTTTTTTTTATTTGCATGATTTTTGATGTTCTTGTAATGCCTGATCAATTTTTTCAATAAAATAATTTTCATTTAAAATTGCCTCTATTGTATCGACAAAAATCATCTGATTCGATTTTAAAAGAGAGGAAATTGAAAGAGACTCTCCAGTCGAGCGGCTCAGCGGGCCAATAATATTTTTTTCAAAGGAATCAACCTTAATGTTGTCATCAAAAAATAGCGCTAACGTATTGCGATCTTCTAAATCAAGATAGAAAGGTTTGCCATATTCTGCATACATTTCTCCTTTCATCCAGTAATGCCAATCATCATGAATCGCAGCGTGTTTTTTTGAACTAAAGAACGCGTAAATTTCCTCAGCGGTCTCAATGGGTTCTTGCCCGTTTAAATAGAGAACCCCTTGACGAAACATCCCCTCCACTTCAAAGCGCTGACTCAGTGTTGCATTCATTTCTTCTTTAATTTCGAACACCTCCCGTCCAAAGCTCCTCAAAAATAAAGTATAAGAGATTCCCCTTCGATCTAATTCAGCAATTAAACGATAAAAAGCAGGAAAAATATGAACATCCCTAAGCTGCTTGACAAGATGATTAAATTCTTCTGCAACAATGGAATAAAGAGGATGATTGCGCTCTAAAAGAAAATCAATAAAATGAGTGAGAGGAAGTAGCCGGGCTATTTTCAAATTGGCATCATGTTCTTCCCCCGGCATCATCACAGTTCTGACATATCGATCAAACGTGATCGGCTCTGTCACCGTATCATCCCAACAGGCCGAATACTTGCGAGATAACATCTCATTCATCACATCTTCAATAGACTTGTTCTCTGTTTTATCACTTGCAATCAACGTCTTATTGACATCAAAATTCAAAATAAGATGGGGGGTGATCGAATCAGCATGAAGATCAAGAGCGATTGTGATTAAAAAAAGCAAAATCAATATGTTTTTCATCTTTTCCTCCGAACAAAAAGATAGGCGTTTGCCAAGATTCATTCGGGGGCAAGTCTATCGAAAAAAGAAATTTAATCACGACTATTTTTTCATCTTATCTCCATTCTGTACAACTATGAGGCAAGAAACGAAGAGAATCACGTGATGAAAAACACTGCTAAGAGCATGTCTTCAAATTATTAACTCACCTTACGCAACCAGGTCTTGAAAAGAGTGAGCTAAAGAGGTAAATTTTTTTGAAAAAATGGAAAAAATATGCCTCAAGACATTCTTGATATCTATACAGATTATCTGATTTGCCAAAATCAACATGCAACAGCCCT
>JBIRBM010000003.1:0-195040 GCA_044326545.1 Parachlamydiaceae bacterium
CAAGTTATTTTGCTGGAAGTTGTGGTGGCGCTCCTTTAGATATTATTCGTCAATATATTGAATCTCAAAATACACCACAAGATTAGAGCCTTACATCCCACCCATGAATGAGTGGGTTTTACGGCTTGAATGATAAAAAAACCGAACATTTGGTCATTTCTGACAAAACGTTCGGTAATGTGCCCAGAATAGGACTCGAACCTACACACCTTACGGCACCAGAACCTAAATCTGGCGTGTCTACCAATTTCACCATCTGGGCTTATTATCAGTCGATTCTATCCGCATTTAGCCTTTTTGTCAAATATAAAATTTTTGATCAACAGTGCAAGCGGAACAGTGGAACATTGGATTCTCACTTACCTTATAAAAGGTTTAAGGGTCACTACGTTAAATTTAAGCATGAATCCGCTCAAAAATCATCAGATCTTTCAAACGATTTGAAAACATGCAAATTTTAGAAATTTGATGATGTTTAAAAAAGAGTGTTAAATTATTAATTTTCGAGATATATACCCATTCAAGTGACTTACAAAAAACAAGCTTTTCTCTATGCCATTAGAACCCCTCAATCTTAAAATCGTCCTAATTTTGACTATCGGTTTCACATTAGCATCTCTTTTAGGGTATTTGACCCAACGACTAAAGCTTTCGCCGATTCTTGGATACTTATTAGCGGGGTATCTTATTGGTCCCTTTTTCCCTGGATTTGTCGCTGATCTTCAATTAGCGGAGCAGTTGGCAGAAGTGGGGGTTATGTTGATGATGTTTGGGGTCGGATTGCACTTTAAGTGGCAAGAATTAGTCAGTGTTAAAAATGTTGCGATCCCCGGAGCGATTGGTCAGACATTTATTGCAACAGCGGTTGCTGCTTTTTTTGTTCATCATCTTTGGGGATCATGGGAAGCTGGAGTGATCATCGGTTTAGCTATCGGGGTAGCCAGCACGGTTGTTTTAGTTCGAGTTCTTGCAGATAATCGTCTTTTAGATACATTGCAAGGGCATATTGCTGTTGGGTGGTTGATTGTCGAGGATATTTTAACTGTTGCTGTGTTGATTTTACTTCCAACTATTGTCGCTCTATTATCCGGTGGCTCAGTATCAGCATATGATATTTTAATCGCACTATCGCTCCTCTTGCTCAAATTTATTTTCTTAGCAGCTTTCATGTTTACCTTAGGAAAGCATTTGGTCTCTTATTCCCTTTTTAAAATCGCTCAGACTCGATCTCCAGAGCTATTTACCTTAGCTGTTTTGGCGCTAATCTTTCTGATTGCCACAACTTCCGCTCTTTTATTTGGAACGTCAATAGCACTCGGAGCTTTTATTGCGGGTATGGTCATTGGTCAAACAGAGGTGCGTCATCAGGCTTCAGCCTATGCATCCCCAATGAAAGATGCGTTTGTTGTCATTTTCTTTCTGTCAGTCGGAATGCTTTTTAATCCGATGGCAATCTTTCAAAATTTTTCATTTTTCTTAGGAATTCTTTTTATTATTCTGGTCATAAAGCCTCTTTCAGCATTTATTATTGTGATGTTAATGCGCTATCCCATTCATGTCGCGTTAAGCATTGCTTTTGCCCTTGGACAGATCGGAGAGTTTTCTTTTATTCTAGCTGAGCAAGCAGGGCACTACCATATTTTCCCTGATGTTGCATTCGACATTATTGTCGCTTGTTCTTTAATTTCGATTGCAATAAATCCGATCCTTTTTAATTTTTTGAATTTTTTAAAGTTTTATTTTATTAATAAAGAATCCACACAAATCGAGCATCAAACAAATGGCGAAGGCGAGCAGAGGCGAAAAGCTGTGATTATTGGATTTGGATCAATCGGACAAAATATCGCCCCGTCATTAGAAAAATTGGGTTATCAACCTGTGATTATAGAGACAGATGTTGAAAAAGTCGCCAAATTAGTTGAAGAAAAGCGAGAAGCGTTTTATGGAGAAGCCTCATTTCCGAATATGTTAAAAATGGCAGAAATTGACTCAGTCAGTGTGTTGATTGTCACAATAGTCGATTTAACATCTACTGTTGATATAGTCAATTATGCGCGTGATCTTTATCCAACGATTCCCATTATTGCACGTACTCAAAATATAGCGGATAAACATATGTTAATGGGATTGGGTGTACATGTCGTTTGTGAGCATGAAGAAATTACGCATGCATTGAATCGGTTGTTAGAAAAATTGTTGTAAATCACTTTAGAACTTGTTGCGAAAATTTTTTCTGCGTTTATCGCGGGTTTTACCAAACAGATCATCGGATCAAACGTTTTGAGTAGGTTCTTATATCATTTCCAAGACATAGGACGTTATCTGTTCGAAATGGTATTGCGCACCAGGAGAGGGATTTATTTTGCTATTTTTGTCTTGAGAATCAATTTTTTATGCACTAAACAATCATTTGTTTGATTAAATTCCATGATGAGATACATTCTTGGATTCTAAAATTTTAAAATTTAAGAGTATGATAGTCAATGGATCTAAGTTTTCAAACCCTCCTGATGAATTTCAATCAAGCCCTGACCTTTTTTTTTGTGTTTCCAGCCATTGTGTTGTTGGGACTTTATTTGAGCATTAAACTGCGTTTTGTTCAGCTTTTGAAGCTTCGTTTGAGCTTTTCTTTTCTTTTGAAAAAAGAAAGTCAAAGTAAGGGAAATATCAGCCATTATCAAGCGATTGCTACAGTTTTGGCTGGTAATTTTGGAACAGGAAATATTTCCGGAATGGCTGTTGCTATTACGACAGGAGGGCCCGGGGCACTCGTTTGGATGTGGATCATGGCTTTTTTAGGTGCTTCGATTCAGTATGCAAGCTGTTTATTAGGAGTAAAATATCGACAACAGAATCCTCAAGGCGAGTATGTTGGGGGACCGATGTATTACTTGCGCGATGGTCTTGGGTTTAAGAAATTAGCTCAATTATTCGCTTTTTTTACACTTGTTGGAGCCTTGGTGGTTGGAAATTTTGCTCAAGTCAATTCCGTTACTCTTCCCCTTGAAAAGATCGGATTTAATCCAATTTTTTGCGGATGTTTGATGGCGGTGTTGGTTGGAATCGTTTTACTGGGTGGAATTCAACGTGTTGCGTCAATCGCCTCTTTTATTGTTCCTTTGAAAGCTTTTTTATACTTGGCGACAGCGTTGATTATTCTGGGTTTTAATATAGATAAGGTGATTCCAGCACTTAAACTCATGTTCATTTCAGCGTTTGATTTTAAATCAGGCATTGGTGGGGTATTAGGGTTTGGCGTTGTAAAAGCGATTTCATCAGGGTTTGATAGGGGGTTATTTGCAACCGATGCAGGCACAGGTATCGTTCCAATCCTTCAAGCAGGAGCTCGGACGAGTCATCCCGTTATAGATGGGGTTGTGACGCTCGCTGCTCCTTTTTTAGTGATGATTGTCTGTACAATGACGGGGCTTGTTTTGCTTGTAACAGGTGTTTGGCAAGAAAGTAGTCTGCAAAGTACAAATATGGTCACAGAGGCATTCCAAAAAGGATTGGGACATTCATTTGGGGCTTTTGTTGTCGTCATTGCTTTACTTTTATTTGCCTATACAACCATTCTTGCTTGGGCTTATTGTGCCGAAAAAGCGATCGAATTTCTCTTTGGAACCGAATATGCTGGTTATTTTATTTACCTGTATGTTGCCTTAATTCCTCTTGGAGCAATGATTCATGTCGATCTCATCTGGCGGTTGGCAGATATTTCAATTTCTTTAATGCTCATAACAAATCTGGTCGGCGTGATTGGCTTATCAAAAGAAGTGGTTCGAGAAAGTCGTGAATTCTTTTTGAGAAAAAAAGAGCTTCAAGTCAATTAGCAACCTCTCTTTCCCTTTTTAGACTTTTTGTTCTCTTCAACCCCTTAAAAAATGAGTTCAAAATATTTTAAATTGGATTTAAAAAATTGCCTAAAAAAATAAACGTTTGATATAATTTATCTTTTTTGGTAAAAAAATCTATTTAAATAAGTTTAATAAAAAGGTTTCTATGAATAATATGAATAATATCAAAGATGAATATGTAAGTGCTGTTGCATCTTTCAGTTTTCTTCCGCTTGAAGAGATCGACTCTTCTTCATTATCAGTCGATAAGACCCAACTCGATCAAGTGATCCAAGAGGTTGCCAAAAAAATCATCTCATCTTCTCAACTCAGGCCATTGATTAGTCAAATGGTAGGCCGGGATCTCTCTCTTCTTGAAACAACGTATTTGATTGTACAACATAGTGATGAGACATTGAGATTGAACACTCTTGATCACATTAAACTTGCTAAAGATAAAGAACAAAGGATCTTGGCTCACGTCGTGACAAAATTATCTTTGAATTTTGATCAATTAGAGCCAGGTCTTTTAAATCCTCTCGTTCTTCTGCTTGGAATCAATGAAATCATCAAGCTGGCAGCTGAACATATTGCCCCTCCATCAACCATGACAAGGGAAGAAGAAATCGAATTTCATCTCAATCAACTCAAAGAATCAAGAGAAAAATACAACGGGATTCCTCTCGAACAACAAAATCCTGTATCAAGAGAATTTCTTCAAAAAGTCGATGATGTCATCGACACTTTTAGCAACTCTTCTCTTTAATTCCACCCCTTTTTAACGAATGACCTCCAAACTCATGGAGGTTATCCGTAACGTTCATTTGTTTGTCTCGATAATCACTACCTCACCTTTTAAAACTTCATAAAGAGGCCAAATGGCTCACTAGAGCTTTTCATTCCTCAACGATCAATTCTAACTTGACTTTAAATACCAATCCTTTGAATGTAATCCTTATCAAGCCTTTTAAGGGCAAACATTTTGATTGAGGTTTCTGTTTTGCGTTTGCTTAAATTTGGAGAGAATTAAAATGGTCATCGAAATAAGTGTTGCCCTCATCGCTCTTGCATTTATCATTCTTGTTGTTTATTTGATTGTTGTAACAAAAGCATTACGGGCGACTCTCGAACAAGCAAATCAGACCCTTGAGGAGGCGCGTAAACAGTTAGTCGAGATAGGTTTTCAAAGTCAGAAAGCAATTGAAAATATGAATCAAGTCAGTTGTGATCTTAAAGGGAAAGTTGAAGCCTTTAATCCTATTTTTAATGCGATCAACCAGGCAGGGCAAATTTTAGAGAATAAAGCCACTTCGATTAAAAACGATTTTATTTCTTCAAATCAAGAAGAAAACTTTTTTTCAAGCTTAGATTCTTCAGATGATTTTGAAAAAAAACGGAGGTCTTCCGGGCAGCGCTTTGCGATGATCGCTGCAGTGTTGGAATTAGCTGGAATAGGGATCAATCTATGGCAAAAACTTAAGAAAAGGGGATAAACTGTGGGACAAGATCATTTGCATACTAAAGAATTTATTGTGGGTGCTGCAGTTGGCAGCTTGTTAGGCGGGATTGCAGCGCTACTGACTGCTCCTTCAGCAGGGAAAAAATTTCGCGAGGATCTCTGTCATACTTATTGCAATCTCTCTGATAAAGCCGAAGAGTTGGCCGATAGAGGGAAATCAATTGCAAAACATCTGGGTTGCCACACATGTGACTGGACGAACCAAGCTAAGTCTGCAGTCAATGGGGCGATTAAAGACGTTAAAGGATGCTGCTTAAGCAATGAAGAAATGGAAGAAGGATGCCACACATCAAGAGATTTGCTAATAGGGGGATTGGTTGGAGGGGCTATGGGAGCTGCTTTAGCTCTTCTGTTTGCTCCAAAGTCGGGGGAAAATTTAAGGCAAGATATTGCAGAGATCTGTGGGGAAATGAGTGAAAAAAGTCACGAATTTGCTGACGATATGACAAAAAAAGGAAAAGCATTTGCTAAATCGACAAATTCGACAGCTCATAAATGGTTGTCTTTAGCCCAACATTTTGTGAATGATTTGTCCGACGATGCGCAAGAAAAAGGAGAAGAATTAATCGATCATGTTAAAGATTTAGTGAATCATCCTAAGGTGAATGAAATGTTAGATTGGGCGCATCTGGGTTATCGCGCCTGGCATGGCATTCAATCGAAAAAGAGAAGATAGGCTCGAAGATAGGCTCATTGTTAATTTGGTTTGGAGGAGAAGTTTTTATGTTCAATGATTCAAAAAATCACTCGATTGGATTAAGTGTCGCCCTGGTTGGAGGATTAGCCGGATGCCTTATCGGGGCATGTGCAGCCCTGCTCTTTTCCTCTAAAAAAGCAGGTGAGCGAAAAAATGAGGAAGCTCCTCATTCGGTTAATCATTCAGAAAAGGAACCAAACGGTATTCTTAAATCACCCTCGAAGCGTCAGGCGTCTTCCAAACCCTCCTCCAAATCGCGTTCACGTCAATCGCTTCATACAGCACCAGTGCAAAATCTCAATGGAGAAACAACGGGATTAGAGACTTTTCCAGAAGAAGTTGTGAAAGGCAAACGCCCTTCTCGTTCGAAAAAAACATCACGTTCTCAGGATGCGTTAATAGAGAAGGTTTCTCAGTCTGAAAATATCAAATCAGAGTAAGAAAGCATGATCCCATCATGAGATCTCTTATTTCGTTTTTTGCTCTTTCTTATTCTTTTAAAAACATTTTTGTTTCTTTTATACTCCAATTTAAATATTCAGATTCCACTCTTGGTGCGTAATGTGAGTGCGAAAAGAAAATTTTAATCCCTTGCAGCTGGCATATGATTTGCATTTAAGTCAAAGGTCTTGTGATATGTACTTTTGATAGAAGGAGTGGCTATGCAGATTATTCCTATAAACCCCTCGCCTAGAAGTGATGACTATTATTTAGGAGAAGCTCTTGCAATTAAAGAGCTGGATATTCTCAATGAAAGAATTGGTGAAAAAAGAAGAACTTTTATGGGATACCCATGTAATGGAGTCTTTAAATTAGATCAGTTTTTTAAGTGGTGGAGTGAATCATTTTTGAGTAAAACTCCTTTAAATGAGGTCGGCAATCCGCTATCAGAGTCTGGATATGCATTAAATGCTCGTGCATTTGAAGCCAGAGTTCTACAATTTTTTGCAGATCTGTACGCTGTTGACCCTTATTGGGGATACATTACATCGGGAGGGACTCAAGGAAATGAGCAAGGACTTTACATGGGGCGGCATGCTTTGGAAAAATATGGCAAACCCATTCTTTATTTTTCGCAGGAAGCTCATTACTCGATTGCAAGCTTGGGTAAAGTTCTTGGATTGGATGTTTGTATTATCGAAGCGACGCCGCATGGAGAGATGAATTATGATGATTTAAGGCTAAAATTGGATCCTCATCGCCCGGCATTATTTAGCTTGAGCATTGGAACGACATTTAAAGGAGGGATTGATCAGCTTGAAATGATCGAACAGATTGTTCATGAAAGGGGAGTGGAACATGTGTTTTATCACGCAGATGCAGCGCTGTTTGGTGGCTATTTACCTTTTTATGATTGCGAAGGAAAGCCTGATCTCAATTTTAAAAGACATTCTTATGATTCAATTGCCGTATCAGGACATAAATTTTTTGGATCACCTGTCCCTTTGGGTGTTTTTTTAATCCGTAAGGATTATCTTGATAATGATGAAGGAGAGTACATTGAATATATTCATAGTCGTAATATTACGATTCCTTGTTCGAGAAGTTCGCTCAATACGTTAATTTTATGGTGGATCATTGCGACAAAAAGTAAGGAAAATTTTACTGATGAAGTGAGTCAAATGCTAAGTAATACCACTTATTTTTATCAAGAGCTGCAAAAAAGGAATTATCCCGTTTGGTTGAATCCTTACTCTAATATCATTTTTTTTCGCTCTCCTTCGCCAGAAATTTGTTCTTACTGGACTCTGTCTCAGCAAACGTGTAGTAAACTCGGACATTTATCTCATGTTGTTGTCATGCAACATGTTGATAAAGCGATGATTGATCAGTTTTTACATGATTTAGATGAAGGGAAATCAAATAGTAAAATTATGAAATTCAGGAATTAAACATTAGACTTCTTCGTAAACTTCATTTACTTGCTAAAACTGCCATTTTTGGCATCTTTTTTGTAAAATTTTTCGACCGTATGCATGCATACGCTCTCAAAATTTTCAAAACAATCTCCTCAAAAAGGGCAATTTTTTCAAGCAAAGCAAGTTTCCGAAGAAGTCTATTGACAGGCTGAGCAGCAGAGGGGTATTATTCCTGAATAAGGTCCCCTCTCTCTGGTTTCAATCTTGAGAAATTTGAATCCAGTTTAAATTCCGATAAGATCGCCAGATGGACCCAACGAGTGCTCTTTCACACTCACCTTACAGATCAAAAGGATTAGCCTGGATTTAAGGCTTTTTTTATCCAAACAGTCTGATGGGGAGCCGCCCATTCGTGGGATAGATTTGAAATAATAGCATTGAACTCAATTTGTAAATGTTTTGCAGGTTGATTGAGTTCTCTTTCAATTTTACCAATTAAATATTGGATCGCTTCTTTTTTTGGGTGCATTTTATATCCCACAATGAAAGCTCCACCTGCCAATAACAAACACAAGATGTTGATGCTATTTTTTACAAATAAACAATTTTTAAAGTAAATAGAGCAAGAAAAATTTGATGTTTTATGAAAAATAATTGCTGATAATAGGAGAAACAAAAAACCAAATCCAAAAAATATGATTCGATAGATCCAATTTTGCCATTTTTTTGATGCATAAGCATGTTGATAATGGAGAGAAATCGAGCGTTTAAAAAAATCAGCATCCATTTTTTCTGTTGATTGATCTAAAGAACGAGAAAGAGAGGAGGAGGGCAAAAAACGAGTATAAGAAATAGGAGTGAATTTAAATGAGGTTGTTTTAAATAGCTTTTTATTTTCCATATTCCGCTTATTTTTATTTAATTAATTTACTTTTATTATTTACGAAACATTAATTTAGTTCAACTTTTTTTTAAAAAGATTCAATATGTTTAATAAAATCAATCAAAATATAGATAAAGAAATCTTTCTAAAAAAACTACAAGAACTCGCAGATCTCAATCGAGCAAGTGTGGATCAGCGCTATCATAAATCAAGTCGCGTCCACTGGGGAGTTTCTGTTCCCGCTTGCGATCAGTTAGTCAAAACGTTATGCAAAAAGATGAGCGAACAAGAATTAATGACTTTAGTTCAAAATCTTTGGAATACCAATATTTTTGACGCGATGGTATGCGCAGCAAAAATTCTTTGTTTCCCCACACTACAACCATCCAAAGAGCTCTGGAACACAATCAAAAATTTTCTAAATCAGGTTGATGGATGGGCTCTTGAAGATCATCTTTCCCATGTCGCGTGGAAGTGTATTTTAGCAGATAACTCCCTATTGGATGAAGTAGAGGAATGGACCCAACATTCGAGTTTCTGGATGCGCAGAGCTGCTTTAGTCTATACGCTTCCATTTGCAAAGCCGGGTCAAAATCCCGAGAGAATGCTCGGATGGGCATCTCGTTATGCATCTGATTCAGAATGGTTTATTCAAAAATCTATTGGTTGGTGGTTAAGGGTGTTGGGAGAGCATAATCCCCAAAGGGTTGTGATTTTCTTAAACCTTCATTGGAGTATGCTCAAGAGTGTTGCGAGGAAAGAGGCGACGCGTAAGTTAAGTGCGCAATGGCAAAACAAGATAGAACTAACATCAGAACCTCACCTTACGCACCAAGAGCGTGAGGTGAGTGGGATATGATAGCTCAATTTTCGGCCACCGATGCGAATGGCCTAACACATCTATTTTTGAATGATGAGAAGAGTATTATCATCATAGTATTGAAGATGTGGATTATCAGTTGGAATTTTCACAACTTCAATGTATCTAAATTGATTTTTCCATTCAGGAATCATCGCTCTAAACATCGATGCTGTAGTGGGTTTTAAATCTTCGATAATATAAATTCCACCTGGTTTTAAATGACTGATAGAATTCTTTAAAAAACATACATTGGCATCGAATTCATGGAGCCCATCTTCAATGATGATGTCAAATGAGAGCCCTTTTAACGCATCATGTGAGAACATCTCTTCAATGCTTTCTTTCTTGGATTGATCGCAGTAAAAGGTTGAAATCCGGGGTTTATTGAATAAAATCCGTTTATCGATGTCAGCGCCATAAATTTTAGCATTAGGAAAGTATTGAGCCCAGCCATAAAGAGAGGCTCCGGGAACTCCATGAAGGCCCATATTAGAAGGAACGTCAATATTGTTTGTTCCCAAACCTAGTTCAAAAATATTTAATAATTCATTCTTAAATTGGTTAAACAACTGAAAATATAACGTGGTGTAATTATGATGATTTCCCTTATCACTTCCGTGTTGACTCATGATTTGACAAAGATTGGTCTTTTTTTTATCCTCATGATTCTGAATGTATTGTTGAACAATTGTAGACACCGAAATCTGGCTATAGGGACTGACTTGTTCGATCGCATGAACGCTTTTCGTTTGAAAGGAGGAAAAAATGATACACAGTCCGACAAGAAGATTTGCTTTTTTGCAAATGTTTGAGGCTAATTTATAAAACATAATCAATATCCTTCGTAATGAATTCATGAATTAATAGAGGTGAATTTGTGTTCCTTGAAAAGGAATATGGTTCCAATCTTTGCCTTTTCTATCATAGATATCCTCGTGGATTTTGATTGATCCATATTTTTTAACTAAGAGAGAATAAATAGATTGATCATGCCGGTGTTCAATAAATTTTTTGCTCTCATCAGACGTTTTTGAATCGTCTAATAATTCATGAATACTTGCAATTTCATACCATTGATTAATTAAGTGAGTAGAATGGGCATTTTTTTTGATGATAATAATTGTGGCAACACACTGACCCGAATGGAGACTTTCATTGTAAGCTCCCATGTAATTTAATAGTATTTTTTTATTCCAACATTGTTCCGGCCATCGATTGAATTGATAAGAGATCACGCCATATTCACTATTTTTCAATAAATTGACATATTCTTCCATCCTTTCTAATCCGGCTAGATTGACCGTCGATCCAGCGTCCGCATAAACCAAAATATCATCTTCATTTAAACGATTGAGGACAAGATGAATCAAATAAGGTTTCCATAACCAATACCCATACCCTCTTCTATTTTTTTCGATAAAACTTCCGTGTCTTTCCCAAAAATGAGGATCACGCTTCAAATCAAGATCGGTAAATCCCATAATATGGGTGAAAAAACCGAGTTTTTGCGTCTCTTGAGCAATTTTTTTTACAAGGTTATGATAGCCTTCGGTGGGGCCTCCAAAAGAGATAAAAACTTTATTTTGGATACTGTCGGAAAAAACAGGATCTGTATTAGATGGAAAAACGCGAAAGGTGGGATAATCTTTCATCGTAGAAAGTTCGGCTCCATTTACAAAAAAAAATGGAAAGCCAGCAAAACAAGTAAAAATGAAACTAAACAAAGGGAACTTCATCTTAATTCTCTAATTTTGATTTTTCAGATGTATACCAATTCCAATATTGGGCCAGCTGCAATTAGGTTTTATCACGTTTACTACTGTATAAATAGGATTTGTGTTTAGAAGATCATGAATGTATTGAGGGTAATTGTCGTAATCATCGATCACGAAAAATCCCTCTATTTTCCTCATCTTCTTGATGCATTCAAAAAATTCCATTTTGACAATCTCTCCATTATGACAACCGTCGATATGAAACAGATCAAATTTTTTATCTAAAGAAGGGAGAATGTCTAGACTATTGCCTTGTATGAAGGTGATTTTTTTATTGAATTTCTCTTCAAGAATTTTAATCGCAGGATTGGCATAACGACTGTCAATGTCTATGCAGGTGATTTCAATTCCAGGATTGGCTAATAAAATGATGAAAAGAGAGTGCCCCATATAAACGCCAATTTCAAGGACGGCACTGCATTTTTTTGCCGACTCAAATAAGAGTTTTTGTTTCTCATACATTTTTTCACAATAATCATAGTGTTGACCGTCAAATAAATAAGAGCCACAACCTCGAAGAAATTGAGAGCTGCAATTTGTGTAGATCTTCAAAAAAACATCATAGTTAAGGATCAATTGATTTAAAAATTCACAATCTGGATGTCTCCGCTGCATTTCCATAAGATGGTGGGGAGGGATTTTATTGTTGTCGGCAATTGTATTGCTATTGACAGGTAATCCAGTAGGCTCGATTGCAACTAAATTTCTCACAATGAAAATCAGAAAAAAGACTCTTTTCAAAAGGTGAAATATAGCCATTGTTTAGCCTCTATTAGATGGGGTTTGGATCTTACAGAACTTGATCAATCGCCGAATCTACCAAACCAACTGTATATTAGTCAAATTCAAATTTTTTTTTGCAAAAGTTCAGGTTTTTACCTTTTAAAAATCGTCATCATCAGCTAATTTCTACTGTTTTGACCTGATTTTTTTGAATTGCTAAAAACTAGGAGTTTTAATGAAAAAATTGACGCTAAGCCTTGTGTTTTTTATTGGGATTTTTCTTATTTCCTTTCTTTTTTCGATTCAAGAAAATTTAGTAAAAGATGTCTCTTTTAAAAAGTATAAAGTTCTTATATTGTGGAGTGGGCTCGGAGAGTATGAATGGGCAAAAAGATTAGAGCAAACATCTCGTAAAATTGGGTGGGAATGCGAAATTAGACTTGGCGAAATACAACTGGGAGGTTTCGAGCAATGCTGTCTTACAGGAGGGGGGGGGGAGTTGATTAATCAAGAAAAAAACTCGGAAACCTTGCCTGATTTAATTAAACGGTTTAATCCGGATTTTATTGTCAGCCTAAGAGATGAAAACATTTTCACGACAAAAATCCCCAATTATCTTGCTATTTCCGGATCAAATGTCAAGCAAATGTTACCTCAACCAAATAGTGGAAATAAAATAGGGGATTTTGATGCTTATCTTATCGCCGGTCGTTCGTTTGATTATTTGAAATCATTTACAGAAGCATCCGGAAAAAAATTTCATGGAATTCATTGGTATCCATCTGTTGGTAAAACTGAATACGAACCAGTCGTTCCAAAAAAAATTTTTTATTGTGGATTTCAATGGGATGGTAAACGCAACGGCTCTGAATATACAAAGATGTTTTCATTACTCGATTTAAAAGGTTATTTGGTCGTTTATGGACCCATTCACCGTTGGACATGTGCTCCAAATTCCGTACAAGGATTGCTTCCGTTTGATGGCGAAAGTATTAAAAAGGCTATTAGGGAAGCGGGAATTTGTCTTGTGTTGCACGCCTCACCCCATCTTGCTTTAGGGGCTCCTTCTTCTCGAATATTTGAAGCTGCAGCCTCTTGCAGTATCATTATTAGTGATAAAAATCCTTTTGTTGTTCAAGAATTTGGTGATAGCGTTCTTTATATTGAAGAGAGCGACAATGGAGAAGATCTTTTCAAGCAAGTGGATGCACACGTGCAATGGATTTTTTCTCATCCTAAAGAAGCTGAAGCATTAGCTAAAAAAGCTCACGCAATTTTTATTGAGAAATTTACATTAGAGAAACAGTTAGATGATCTTGGCCAATTGCACCAAAGCGTTTTGGATAACAGAAGCGATTTGTCTTCTTATGTCGTAGATGACCGTGAGGAGTGGTGTTTAAGACAAGATCTTCTTGATGGAAAAATCCGGTTGTTAAAGATGGGGATTGAAGAGGAGCCCGAAGATGAGAGCCGCCTATTTCATTTAGCTCAGGCTTATAAATTAAAAAGCGAATGGACAAAAGCCCTTGATTGGTATAAAAAAAGGTTGGAAAAAGGGGGCAATGATGAAGAAAAATGGTATTCTAAATTCAAGATCGCAGAGATCTATGATATCTTGAATAATTGGAAATTAGCGCTTCAGTGGTATCTGGAAGCTTATCATGATGATCCATCGAGGGCGGAGCCGATTCAACGGTTAGCGGCTTATTATCGAAGAGAGGGGCAACCAGCTCTCGCTTATCATTTTGCAAAGCTTGGCAAGACAATTCCTTTACCTGATCCTAGCAGGTTATTTGTTTCGTACGCAGTCTATGACTATCAATTCGATCAGGAAATCTCCATCGTGAGTTATTACCTTCATTTTTTCCAGGAAGGGTTAGATGCCTTAAATCGTTTAATTCAAAATGAAAAGGTTCCAATTTCTGTGAAAGAACAGGCTATTGCCAATTTGGTATTTTATCGAGAGATTAACACACTCTCCAATGAAGGGGATTCGTCTAATCCTTAACGTTGCGAAAAATCGGATAAAGAATCATGTTAAACACTCATCTTTTACATGAGTTAAAAAGAATAACTGATCCATGGAGGACTTATGACCATAGAAAAATCGATGAATCTCGTTCAAAAGCAATCAAAATTTATGGGATTTCAATCAACTGAAACATTGCGTTGTTTAGCGTCAAATCCCATTCATTTAGGGCAGCTGGGTGATGCGCTTGGAGAAAGAATCACAAAGATGGTTGGAGAATCATGCGGCTATAAACTTCTGTATGGAACAGAGAAAGTGACGCCAGAGGTGATGAAAGCATTAGAAGATTTGTCTAAAGAATCTAAAGCGTTAGAAAAAATGAAGCTGATGCAAAATGGTGAGATCATGAATTATGTTAAACCGTATCCATCAGAAAATCGACCCGTCTTGCATACAGCAACAAGAGATGTATTTAGTCAATCTCAAACAGCACCTAAAGCAAAAGAAGCTGCGCATTTGGCAAGAGAAGAAATAGAAAAGCTTAAGCGATTCATGGATAAATTAGAGAGCGAAAAAAAAATCGATGAAATGATTGTGATTGGAATTGGAGGATCTGATCAGGGGCCGCGCGCTAATTACACAGCATTAAAATATTTACTCAAAGCGGGTAGAAAAGTTCATTTTATTGCCAATGTCGATCCAGATGATGCCGCTGCAATTCTTAAGAAAGTGAATCTTCAGCGAACTGTTGTTGTTGCCATTTCGAAGTCGGGAACAACTCTTGAAACAGAGACTAATGAGACATTTGTCAAGGAGAAATTTAAAAAAGCGGGCATCTGTCCCCGTGATCATTTTGTTTCTGTCACGATGCCTGGAACTCCCATGGATAATCGTGAAAGATACATGCAGACATTTTATCTTTGGGATTGGATTGGAGGGCGCTATTCGACAAGTTCGATGGTTGGAGGAATTGTCTTAGCTTTTGCCTTTGGGATGGATGTTTTTATGGAGTTCTTGAGGGGAGCTCATGAAATGGATCTGGCTGCCCTTTGCCCGGACCTTAAGAAAAATATCCCTTTATTAGCCGCCCTTCTGGGAATATGGAACCGCAATTTCTTGAGATATCCAACTGTTGGAGTCATTCCTTATTCACAAGCTCTTGCCGATTATCCTGCCCACTTTCAGCAAGTTGACATGGAGTCAAATGGAAAATTAATCGATCAACAATCTGGAAAATTTCTCGATTTTGATAGTGGTCCTGTGTTGTGGGGCTCACTTGGAACAAATGCTCAACACTCTTATTTTCAATTACTTCATCAAGGAAGCTCTACAATCCCTCTTCTTATGATTGGTTTTAAAAAAAGCCAGATGGAGGATGATGTAGAGGTTCATGGAACCACATCCCAAGAAAAATTGTTGGCTAACCTTTTTGCCCAAAGTTTAGCTTTGGCTTTGGGAAATCAACCAGAGAATCCAAATAAATTTTGCCCGGGAAATCGTCCCACAACTCTTTTGCTAGCAGAGAAACTCACTCCATTTGCATTAGGCGCTCTTTTATCGTTTTATGAACACAAAGTGGCGTTTCAAGGATTTATTTGGGGGATTAATTCATTTGATCAAGAGGGAGTACAGCTTGGAAAGGTCATAGCCAATCGGTTAATCGATCAGTTTGCATCAGGCCGAGAAGAAAAAAAAGGAGAAAATGTTGATCGAGCAGCAGATGCCTACTTGAAACATTTAGACACTTTTGATTAAACTCTCTGCATCGTCAATTGATCGGTAAACGAGAAAGTTTGCTCTAAAACTCATGGCTCATCGTCTTATGAATTCTCTTTTTCATGTTGATATTCCCAAACGCTCTTCCCTATGCGCCCATAGCGGAGAGCGCTTGCTTCCTGGGATGGAAATTTATTCCTTACTCTTTGAAGATCAAAATTCCTCTCATTTATCTAGGCGTGATTATTGTTTAACTTGCTGGCATACTCTTGAAGAAAAGTCCTCTTCTCAATCCCCAGTTCGAGGATATTGGAAATCAAAAATTGAAATACGAAAAGAGGGGGAAGAGGGATCAACGAGGATTGAAAGGGCGTTGGCTCTTTTACGACGATTAGAACAAATGCCAGAACCAGCCGAAGCAGAAATGTTTGTTTTGTGTTTATTTCTCTCACATGCTCGCCAGATTGCTTTGCGTCAAGACATTCAAAAAGAGGGAATTTCCTATCATGTGTACGAAATATTGGGTAGAGAAGAATTTTTAACAGTTAAAGTGATCAATCTCTCTGATTTTCAAATAGAAGCTTTACAGAGATCATTAGCCAATCAATTACAATCTCTATCGGAAAGATGATGCAAAGGGATATTCAAGACTTTGCAACTTATTTGATATCAGAAAAAGGTCTTTCTCTCCACACCTTAGAGAGTTATCAATGTGATATTCAAAGTTTTCTCTCTTTTTTGACCTCTTATGAGTTGAAAAATTGGGGGGAATTAAAACAGCAGCATGTGATAGATTTTCTTGGAGAAAAAAAAACAACGGGTTATGCCTCTTCATCCATTTCACGCGCTTTAATCGCCATTAAGGTGTTTTTTCGTTTTCTTAAGCGTGAAGGGATCATTTCGCATAATATCACCCTCCTTTTGACAACCCCCAAAATATGGCAGCTGATTCCCGATGTTTTATCTCTCGAAGAGATGGAGCATCTTCTTAATCAGCCAAATCGTTCAACAATGAAAGGAGCGCGTGATCGGGCGATACTAGAAGTGCTGTATGCAACTGGAATACGGGTCTCCGAGTTATGCGGGCTTTGTATTCAAGATGTTGATGATGATTATCTGCGAATTAAAGGAAAAGGGGGGAAAGAGCGTCTTGTTCCGATAGGAAAACAGGCGATCTTTGCGATTGATCGCTATCTTCATTTTCGCGACGGCGGGGTGGAACAAGCACTATTTCTTGGGAGGGGAGGGAGCTCAATAGATCGCGTGACAGTTTGGAAAATTGTCAAAGGTTATGCAAAGCAAGCCGAGATAACGAAGCTCATCTCCCCTCACACTTTTCGCCATTCCTTTGCCACTCATCTTCTCGATAACGGCGCTGATTTGCGTGTGATTCAAGAGTTATTGGGCCATTCTAGTATTAAAAGCACTGACCGGTACACGCATGTGAGCTGCTCACACCTTCACGAGGCTTTTAGACATTTTCATCCTCGTCAATAACTCAGTCGTTTTTTTGATTTTTCGTGAAACTGGTTTAATTGGTGTGTGGTACTTTTTATTTTTGTTCGTCAAATGTTCATCAGAATGTTGAGGAAAAGTTGGCTGCGAAGAGCGGATTTTGCTTGTGCGGTAGAGTTCTGCACCCCATTGAGCTGAAAGATAGAGAGTTGAAGTGATTAAAGAAGTGGGCATTGTCCAAAGGACTAAATAGCCTCCTCCTCCAAAGAATATGACCCGCTCAACCCATGTTCTTTTAGCCATAAAGACAGTATTGACTTTTTCGACTAAAATCCGAACCTCTTTATCGAAAATAAATCCGACAACGAACCCTAAGGCAAATAAATTATGGTGAAGGTAAAAAAGCCCCCCGGGGATGATCACTTGCGCGATGATATCGAGAGTGGCGTTGACAACATTTTTAATTTTTGTATCAAGAGAGGTTTTTGCTAGATAAGAAACCCCTTCGGCAAACACACCGATCAAAGTGTGCTGATGGTAAGAACGTAGTGTGTCTATCATAAATTCTCCTAGTTTAGAGAGGGTCTATAAGATACGATCGGCTGATTTGTGTGCTATAGCAGCAAACAAGCTTGATGATATTTTGTAGACACTGTCTTAATCATATTATTATTCAATTTAAAATCAGTAAGCATGTGTATCAAATGCTTGTCATTTTAATACATTCTGTATAAAAGGTAAACCGGCTATTTTGATGATTTCGTCACAGGAAACGTCAGAGCAAGAATGGTCAGATTAAAAACAGGCTCCTAATACGATTTGCAAGAAAGAAAGTCATATTTGAGCGCATCAAAGCCTCACGACCGAATGATTGTAAATGACTCCATATTAGTATATGGAGTCATTTAAGAATTTGTTGAGAAAATACGAGCCTTAAGGAAGAGGGGTATGAAAAAAGATTTGAACGATTTTTACTTTTCTACAGAAGCGAAAGAAAAATTAAACAATCCCCAATTGATGGTGGAAGAGTTGAATCAGGGTAAAGTGGCACAAGAAATCTTAAGAGTTCCTGACCGGGTGATGGCTCAATTTTACAAGGCAGCTTATGAACTTTTTGAGGAAAAACGTTATCAAGACGCTTCTCATGCATTTCTTTTTTTAGTCACACTTAATCCTGATCACCATGAATATTGGCTTGGATTGGGGATGGCGACACAGCTTAATCAAGATTACGAATCAGCAATTGATGCTTACGAAATCGCAGCGCTGTGCGATATTTCGAGTCCCGTTCCTTATTTTTATCTGGCAAAATGTCTCTTTGCTATCCATGATAGGGAAAGTGCTCTTCATGCCCTTGATTTGGCAATTGAAACAGCAGCAGAGACGGAGGAGTACAAAGAGCTTAAAGAACAAGCACAATTGGCCAAAGACATTCTTCTTAAAAATGAACATCAATAAGCTCCTTATAAGAAGGTGTTGAAGTATTGGGGATAGAAAATCGCCCTCAGGTCCCTATTAAAAAATCAGGAGCTGAGGGCGATGATTGACCAAATCACTCACTGCGATTTTTTTATCCGATCGCTAAGTAATTCATTCACAAGTTGAGGGGAGGCTTTACCTTTGCACAATTTCATCACCTGCCCGACTAAAAAGGCAAATGCTTTGTCTCGGCCAGCTTTAAAATCGATCACCGATTGCGGGTTTTCTACGAACACTTTATCCACGTAGCGTTCCACCTCTTCTTGATTATTTAATGGTTGATAATCAGGGTTTTGTGAAACGATCTCAGCCGGATCGACTCCCGGTCTTGCCACCATATCATCGGCAACCTTCTTGGCAATTTTTCCTGTTATTTTTCCTTCATCAATCAAATTGACAAGCGTTGCAAGATGATGAGGCTTTATCCCTATCGATAAAATCGATTTGCCGGTATCTTTAAAGCGTCCTGCAAATTCAATCAATAACCAATTCACTAAGCTACGAGGATTGGAACAGGTTGCAAGGGCGATTTCGAAATAATCAGCCAATGCTTTATCATTGATCAGAGAAAAGACGAGCTGATGCGACAATCCGTAATCTTTAATGTATCTGCGCTGTCGCTGAAGAGGGAGTTCCGGCAGCGATTCACTGATTTCTTTTATATAGGCATCACTCAGGATAATGGGGACTAGGTCGGGCTCTGGAAAATAGCGATAATCATCTGCCGTCTCTTTGCGACGCATTAAAACCGTCTCTTTTTTTTCTGGGTCCCATCGATAAGTGGCTTGTGCGATGACTTGGTCATGTGGAAGATGGGCATGAGTGAGATATTCTTCTATCTGGCGATAGATTTCGGCTTTTAACGCCATTTCCATGAAACTAAAAGAGTTCATGTTTTTAATTTCAATTTTATTTCGAAGTGTTTTCTCACCCTTAGGACGAACAGAGATGTTTGTGTCGACCCGCAAAGAACCTTCCTCCATATTGCAGTCAGAAACATCGAGATATTGAAGAATCGCTTTGATGGTGGTTGCATAAGCGACAGCCTCTTGAGGAGTGTGGATGCAAGGTTCAGACACAATTTCAATCAAAGGGCAGCCTGCTCGGTTATAATCAACCCCTGCAAAAGAGGAAAAATGTTTAAGCATCCCTGCATCATCTTCTAGATGAACACGGTTGACTTGGAAGGTTCTCTCCTCTCCATTAATCTCTGTCATGACAGTGCCGCCAATCACGATTGGCTGATCATATTGAGTAATTTGAAAATTACGGGGACTATCCGGATAAAAGTAAGATTTTCTATCAAATTTACTAAACTTTGCAATGTGTGCTTGAATTGCGCATCCAAACTGAACCGCTTTTTTCACAGCTTCTTTATTAAGAACAGGCAAAGCGCCTGGTTGTCCGGTGCATACTTCTGTAATATTTGTATTAGGATCGTCGCCAAAGTGATTAGGCGCGCAGCTGAATAGTTTTGATTTGGTGTTCAGCTCAACGTGAATTTCAAGGCCAATGACAGCTTCCCAGTTGTCGTGATCGTGATGTTTATGGCTCATAGTGTCACCTCTTCATTGACAAAAGTTGGAACTGCATTGTGAAAAGGCAACACCTTTTCAAGGAGATGGGCAACACCGAGAACTTTTCGATCTTCTTTTTGCGATCCGATCAATTGAAGTCCAAGGGGCATTCCATTTTTTGTTAAACTGCTGGGTAAGCTGACTGCGGGAAGACCTGCTAGGTTAACGCCTACAGTATAAATATCTTGTAAATACATTTGAACAGGATCTTGAATAGAGCCCATCTCGAAGGCGGCAAACGGAGAAACGGGGGTGGCGATCAGATCACATTGACTAAAAGCATGTTTGTAGCTATCAAGAATTAATGTTCTCACTTTTTGAGCTTTCCGATAATAAGCGTCTTGATATCCTGATGAAAGAACAAATGTCCCTAGCATAATGCGTCGTTTGACTTCAGGTCCAAATCCTTCTTCTTTTGAAAAATCATACACCTCATCGAGGGTTTTGGCTCGAACAGAGCGATGTCCATATCGGATTCCATCGAACCTAGCCAGGTTTGTTGAGGCTTCAGCTGTGGCCAGAATATAATAAACGGCAATCGCGTGTTTTAGAATACTTAAGTCGATTTCAACAATTTGAGCCCCAAGGAGCTTCATTTTTTCAAGCGAATCCTCGAAAGCTTGACGGGGTTCATCAGATAAGTTATCTAAAAATTGCCAGGGAACTCCAATTTTCATTCCTTGAATTGAGTCTTTAAAATGATGCAAGTAGTCTTGCGGTCCTTCTTGAATACTTGTCGAATCTTTTGGGCAATGACGCCCTATCACTTCCATCAAAAGGGCTGCATCAGCAGTGTAAACGGAGAGGGGACCGATTTGATCAAGAGAAGAGCCATACGCGACAAGTCCGTAACGTGAAACGCGTCCGTAGGTTGGTTTAAAGCCTACAACCCCACAAAAAGCGCCGGGTAGCCGAACTGATCCTCCTGTGTCGCTCCCTAACGATAAAGGGCAAAAACGGGCGGAGACAGCAGCAGCAGATCCCCCTGAAGATCCTCCGGGTGTACAGTTCAAATTCCAAGGATTATATGTTTTTTGAAGGGCTGAGTTTTCCGTTGAAGAGCCCATGGCAAATTCATCCATATTCGTCTTGCCAATAATCATCGCATCTTCTTCCAAAAGGAGATCGACAACAGATGCTTGATAGGGAGCTTTGTAATGAGTTAAAAATTTCGATCCACAAGTTGCAATTTCCCCTTTGACTAAGATATTGTCTTTAATGGCAATTGGAATCCCGGCCAGTTTACCAAGCGGGTGGTTAGCTGCTCGTTTCTTATCTAATTGTTCGGCTCTTAAGAGTGCACTTTCCTCATAAATTTTTAAAAATGAGCCGATTTTTTTCTCAAATTTAGCGATGCGATCTAAATAATAGCGAGCAATGGAAACAGCGGTACGCTCACCACGCATAAATTGATCACGAATTTCAATAGCTGACTGACGATACATATTCACTCATTTCCCTTTGATTTGAATTCATTTGTTGATGACGAGAGGAACGCGAATCATTCCTCCAATATGGGAAGGGGCGTTCGCTAAAAATTTTTCACGATCTAATCCCTCTCCGATCACATCTTCGCGCATCACATTTGCCATTCCTTCTAATATGTGATTGCAGGGTGTGATGTTTTCCGTGTTGACCTCATCGAGCTGCTCAATATAAGCGAGAATTTTTTCTAGATCTTCTAGAAGAGAGGCTTGCTCTTCTTGGGTGCAATCGATTCGGCAAAGGCGAGTCAATTGTTGAATCGTTTCTTTATCTAATTTTACCATGCGTTACCTAAATAATCATTTATTTTAAAGCGAGTGTTCATTTTACTGGTGAGTAACAAAATTTGCAAGGTTGAGATGAGATGGGTCAAGTGTATTTGAAAGTTAAAGATGTGGATGAATTTTTTATGGAGCTTCATTCAAGGTGTATGGGGAGAAATTGTTATTCACTCCTTGAAACGATTTCTCAGATGGGGGCAACGATTGAAGAGGTTGAAAAATGGGCTCAAAGCAATGAGCAGTGGCTATATACAGTGCAATTGTGTTTGCAATTGTGCTGTTTACATATTAACGAAGCTGAATTAATTGGAGGCCTTAGCGAAGAACAAGCCTTTTTCTACTTATCCCAAAATCGTTCATTGATAAATTTAAGTTAAAACAGTCATACTTAGAGCCTGTTTTATTCCAGCTCAAAGCCAGATTGTTTACCGTTTAAAATTTTAGAGGTTTTTCATGACTGCAATTGGATCCTTAACAATCAGTGAAACTCAAAAAATTCTGCATGAATTACAACATCCACATCCAAATTTAAATAAAATTGGCCAAATCACAAAAGAAAATCGGTGGAGTTACTATTTTAATGCTTTTTTTCATCACTCTCAACCTCGGTGGCTAGAGCTTGTTCATAAAATCAATCGAACATTGGCCGATCAAGAAAAAAAAGGGATTAAAATTTTTGAACCTTCGATTCAAGAAGCTTCATTTTTAGAACAGGCGAAGCGTTACCGGGGGAAAAAAAAGATTTATTTTGATACGGTATTGGCAATCGGTCAACAGATTGAAATGATGCAGAACGTCTCTTGGGAACTTAAGCAAGCGTATCACGAATTAAAGTGTCGCGAACTGGGGCTCCGATATGGTTTAGGAAAGCAAAATGGTGGATTGGATCCATTGAAAAATGCAGATTCCAAGCTTTTTGAGCAAATCAAAGGGTTGGCGCAAAAATGGAAAGATAAACAGGTCTTGTCCGTTGAGAAAAAACTAGATTCATTGCAAGAGGAGCAATTAAAAGAGCTTGCTCGGTATCCGGATTGGTTGAAAGTGGTGATTGAGAATCCTCAATATCTTTCAGAAGTGTTTAATTGGACTTTGCATAACTTTCAACGTGTTGAGATCATTGTTAAAAATGACGAAACAAGGCGAATGATTAAAGCCGCTTTGCTTCCAGCCAATTTGGGATATGTGCGCAATCTGGTGTTAACCAAGCCAGAAGAAGAGGTGATCGCCTATCGAAAAGTAGCAACAAAGAGTGCGCATGTTTCGAAACAGATTTTGACAGCCTCGATTTATCATGGAAATTTCAATCAATTTGAGGCAAGCCAGCAGGAGAGAGTCAATATTTTAAATCCTTCAAACATCGTTCACTTTAAAGAAGGGCATTACAATTTGACTGTTGCTGAATTATTTAAAGAATTGAGTCAGAAAGGGAAGCGTGAGGCGAATATCACCCTTTGCGCTGAATGGGGATTTTCTAATTTTCATCCGGTTAAAGGGAGATGGAACGATGATTTACAGAAATATGAAATGCCTTCAATGAAGGAACACGATTGGATTGACTATGCCCCTCCTTCTCGAATTGCTTCTCATGCAGAAATGGTACAACAATACGGCGATGATGTTATTAATTCACATTTCTTTTTTAAGGTGATGGCGACGCGCCAGCATAAAAGCTTGAAAGCTCTTGATTGTCATGCGTATCTTCAGCTATGTGACCGGATGAAGGATGGGAATTGGAAAGTGGTCAATATTGGATTTTATGCCTACCGTTTTCAACAAGGTTTATTGGACGGCCTGTCACTTTTTTGCGCCACACTTGTGCGGGTCTTAAGCCTTCTTGACCAAAATAGCTATTATAGCCATCGACAAAGGGGGGAATACCCTATTTTTTGCCCGGATAATGCGAGGGATGATGTCTTGAAACGGGTTTACCAGGCGATGAAAACGGGAGGGGTTTTCCAGTTTGCAGGGCGCAACTGCGCCTATTCAGCCCAAGAGATTGTCAAGGATTTAAAAAACAAACAGATCATTGATGAAGAAGTGTCAAATTTTTTTAAAATTCCTTTAACAAAGGCAACCATTGGAGTGGGGCCAATAGATGGTTTAATCGCTTGGACTCAAAATAAATGGGAATGGGTGCAATGGGTTGTGATGACGCTCATCCACAGTCTGTTTCTTTCGCATCGGAGTCTGCATTTTGCAGGAAAAAAATACTCGGTTCGTCAACATTTTAATGAAGAGGGCCTTTATATCCACAACCCTTCTTTTCTCCATCAGCAAATTGAGGAGGGCTTGAAGAATAAAGGACCTTTTTCCAAAGGAGCGCTTTATTGGAGTCACACGGACGAAAAAAAATATCAAAGGAAAGCTCTTCTTTCTCAATCCAAGCATGAGGTGACTTAATTCATGATAAAGAGTGAAGCCCCTTCTATTGTCTGGTTTAGGCAAGATCTAAGACTAGAAGATCAGCCGGCCCTTTCTGCAGCAATTGCCAAAGGGGGAGCGATCATCCCCTTATTCATCTGGGCTCCCGACGAAGAAAATGAGTGGGCGCCCGGGGCTGCCAGCTGTTGGTGGCTCCACGGAGCCTTGATTAGATTGCAAGCCGAATTGAAATCATATGGATCAACGCTTATTTTAAGGCAAGGTCCTTCTTTGGATGCGCTAAAAGTGATTGTCCAAGAGACGGGGGCCGATGCTGTGTTTTGGAATCGCCGTTATGAACCTACAGCCGTTAAACGAGACGCTGTCATAAAAGAGCAGTTACTCTCTCTTGGGGTGAAGGCTCAAAGTTTTAATGGATCTTTATTATTTGAACCTTGGCAAATTTTAAATAAGCAGCAAAAACCCTATCAAGTCTTTACTCACTATTGGAATGCGTGCATTGATTTCAAGGAGCCGCCACTTCCTTTGCCAAAACCAGAGTCCATGACCTTTTACACAAAGCAGATGCATGGCGAAACAATCGAAAGCCTTGAATTATTGCCCCGTATTGACTGGGATAAAGGATTTAATATAAGGTGGAACCCCAAGGTCTACTGCCCCCAAAACATCTTGAAAAACAGTATAGAAAATATTGTAGAGCATTATGAAGAAAGACGAGATTGTGTTGGAATCGAGGGGACGACAACCCTTTCCCCTTGTCTGCACTTTGGGGAAATTTCCCCTCGAATGATCTGGCATGCTGTGCTTCATAAAATGGGGCGGAAAAAGCCCTTTGAGGTGTTTTTGCGGCAATTGGGATGGCGTGATTTTGCTTATTATTTGCTTTATCATTTTCCCCAAATGCCTCAGTATCCTCTTAGGACTCGTTTTTCAGGATTTCCCTGGCAAAACAATCGCTTAGCATTAAAAGCTTGGCAACAAGGAAAAACGGGGTATCCCATTGTAGATGCCGCGATGCGTCAATTATGGATCACAGGCTGGATGCATAACCGTGCACGGATGATCGTTGGATCTTTTTTGGTTAAAGATTTGCTTATCGATTGGCGAGAAGGAGAAAAATGGTTTTGGGACACGTTAGTCGATGCAGATTTAGCCAATAATGCGATGGGATGGCAGTGGATCGCCGGTTGCGGCGTGGATGCGGCCCCCTATTTTCGAATATTTAATCCGATGACTCAAGGAGAGAAATTTGATCCTAATGGAGATTATATTAGGCGATGGATTCCAGAACTGAAAGATTTGCCGAATCAATGGATTCACCGCCCTTGGGAAGCTCCGGACATTGTGTTGAGAGCAGCTGGAATTATCTTGGGTAAAGATTATCCAATCCCGATTGTGGATCACGCTGAGGCTAGAAAAAGAGCGTTGGAAGCATATGCCGGTTAAATTTTAAAATTTGATTAAATCTTTACCCTGCGAAGCAAGAGAGTGATGTGGCCTTTAGGCCGCATCACTCTCTTGTGCCCAAGGTAGGTTAAATAGTGGAGCGAAGATGAAAATTTTGATTTCCGGTAGTTCAGGTTTAGTAGGTTCTGCTTTAATCCCATTTTTTGAACAGCGGCATCATGAGGTCTATAAGCTTGTTCGAAAAGCTCCCCATGTCTCCTATCGTGAGATTTTTTGGGATTCAGATCAAGGCGTTGTTGATCCCATGTTGTTAGAGGGAGTTGATGCAGTGATTCACTTGGCCGCAGAGAGCATTATGGGCCGGTGGAGTGATCATAAAAAAGACAGGATAAAAGAGAGTCGTGTGAAAGGGACTCGATTGCTCTGTTTGGCTCTTTCTCAATTAAAGACTCCTCCTTCAGTCCTAATTGTCGCCTCTGCCATTGGTTATTATGGTGATTGCCAAGGAGGCATACGCGATGAGCAAAGCCCAAAGGGGAGTGGATTTCTGTCTGATGTTTGCCAAGAATGGGAGGAGGCAACACAAATTGCAGCAAAACGGGGAATTCGGGTGATCAATCTTCGGATTGGAATGGTGTTAAGTCCTTTAGGAGGTGCTTTAAAGCAAATGCTTCCAATTTTCAAGTTGGGTCTTGGAGGGAAAATAGGGACTGGGGATCAAATGGTGAGTTGGATTTCAATTGATGATCTGGTTCGTGCTATTGATTTTATCATACATGATAAAACCTTGGCAGGCCCTCTGAATGCTGTCACCCCTTTTCCCGTCACAAATAAGCAGATGACAACAATGCTTGGAAAGCTGTTACATCGCCCAACATGGTTAACGATTCCCGCATTTATGGTGAAGATCATGTTTGGTCAGCTTGGAAAAGAGGTGTTATTAAGCAGTGTGGATGTTCAGCCAAAAAAATTGGAACGAGCGGGGTTTGCCTATCTTTATCCATCCTTAGAGGATTTTTTGAAAACTCTTCTTTCAAGGAAGTGAAAAACATCAAAACAGCTTTTTAAAGCGTGCCCCAACAGCTTAGGGCGTTAATAGCCTCTATTCAATTCGACTTCTTGCCTCATTTGATTGACACATGGCTTGGATTTCATGCAAATCGGATGACTTTTGGATATCTGGCGCTTGGGTTTTTAACAGGTCTTCAGCCTTTTTTTCTATGATATCGCCATAATGTTCTCCTCCAAAAGAGAGTCGAGATTCCAGCGTTTTGTGCTGCCATGCTTCTGGTAAAATGATGTAGCCATGAGCATCATTGGTGAGTCCTAAAATAGACACATGTGTAAATCCAAGTTTATCTCCTATTTCTTTAAACTTTTTGTCATAGAGACAGCTGAGTTCTCCTGGTATTGTAATAAAAGCATGTCGTTTATTAAGGACAATCCTATTCATTTCACTTTTGTAAGATTCTAAAGGGAGTGTGAAGCCAAATGGATTGGGTTCTGTTTTGAATGAATACGTATCTTTTTGCGTGGAGATCTCTAAGGTATTGGCTGTGTCTATTGTGTCCCAGATCCCCTTAACTGTATCAGCTAAAGATTTGGCTAATCGATCACATGAGTCAAAACGATTGTCTTCATTAAAAATCACAGGAATGATATCTCCTTGAGCTCCATTAAAGTAAATCGCCTGTACAGTGGGGCCGATAGAAGATTGAAGATGATCTCTTGCATATCCAACACAATCGGCTGAAAAAAGACGGTTGTCGCTTTTTAATACTGTGGGGTGGACAGGGTAGTTGAAAAGGACTGCTAAAGGACGATCATCTAAATGCGTGACTTTGATGACGGTGACAGAATTTAAAGGGAGAATGTTTGTTGGCCAAAGACCTCGGTATTGGCTTAAAGAGGGGGCTTCCCCATATCCAATTCCTACTTTTGCAGCCGTTCGATGTTGATAGGCTTGAAGAATTGCATCACACGTTTTATTGATGTAGAATTGCGTGATTTTTGCATCATAATCTCCGGCTAAGCTCGCTCCTAAAACCGGAATATTTAAATAAGCGCCTCCTCCAGAATGAGTATGAGACGAACCAATGAATATTTCACAATTTTTGAGTTCGGCGTAGGCATGAATGTGTGTGATAATCTCCTGAACCATTTCATAGGTAAATCCTAAATGATCGACGCTGCAAAAAATCATTTGTTTCTCCCCATTATCAAGGAATAGGGCGATAGCTAAAAGAGGATCATGAACCCCTTCCATCCCTTGACCTTTACGCTCTGCATAACCAGCAGACGGGGTGCCTATTGGTGGGGTGATGTCAGATTTTCCAATTCCTGCACTGACAGCAGACCTCCCAATCGCTGGATAGATAAGTCCAAATAAAAAAAAGAACAGATGTACGATGATTGTCATTCTACACTCCTGAATTTCATTCACTCAGCTTTGAGAGATTTTCTTAATCAACATCTTTGATCCGATGATTGGTTTGCCACAATGCGCTATCAACTGAAAGACAATTTCAATATTAAATCAACTGAAAGACAATTGAAAGACAATTTGAATATTAAAAAAAGTGAGTTGATAGCAGATGTCTAGCAGCAAAGCATCGAGATCAAAGATTCAGAACAAATTCTAAGGGCGTCGCAATAATTGTTCATTTTTTCTATTGCAGGCGCACTGTGATCTTGAATCGAATTTTAAATAGACTCGAAAAGCCTTTGATTTTTTCTCATTTCCTCTGCCTCCACCATTTTTTCGAGTTTTTTCAGTCCAAATGATTTTGCAAGATTAGAAATTTTTAAAAAATTGTCATCATCACTTTCGTCTAAACTTTGAAGAAGCTGCATCAAAGTCGCTTCGTATTCTGTTGTTCCTTTATGATCCTCTAATTGCTTAGCGATGAGCAATAACTGGTCGGCATTGTCAAGGTCAAACTTGGAGCGAATGCGTTCTAAAAGGGCTTTATAATGTCCTGAAAAAAATTCAAAATTTTTCGGTCCAATCATTTCAGCTAGATCAGCAGTTGTTTGAATATCCATTTTATCTAAAGATAGCTTCCCATAAAGTAAATCCCCGATTGCTGAAGCAACCTTAGCAGTGGCGTGGACATTAATGAACATGAGTTCTGTCCCTTTGTGCATCTCATTTCCTGGTCTAAAATCATTGAGAAATTTCACAGATTTTGATAAGAGAATATCTCGATGCACTTTAACAGTCGCAACTTCTGGTTGAAACCCGTTGCGTGGCTCTTGGGTCATAAAAGAGAGAGTCGTATCAAAAAATTCTTGAGATAGAAAATCAACCGGGTATTTTAATACGATGTCATAAGAGTCTTCATGTGGAGAAAAAAGTTCTACCACGATTCTATTATGTAGATAGTGTTGACCTGATTTTTTAAGAGCTGTTTGTTCATCGCTGTTTAAATTCAGCTTTTGTTTTAATTCATGATGGGCAATACACGCTTGGAGCTGCTCTTTGGCGTTAATTTCGATTGTGATCGGTTCATCATTTTCTTGAAAAATAACCTCGGGATATAGCTTTTTTAAATGGATTGGAAGCTGAGTTCCTCCCATCACAATGCAGTTTAGGCTTTCAAGAAGCTTAAGATCAATTTTAGAGGGGGCTTGACTATCGCCGGGTTCGTCGTCTATCGCCTCTTTTTCTTTGACGCTGCAATCATAAAACGCTTCTTCCGTTATTTGCGAGCAGTTTTTGATGTTAATTGTGGCAGCATTGAGCCGATGAGGGTTTTCAACCCATCCGTTTTCTGTTTGAATCCATTTAGGGTTGTTAAGACAATCTAGCAAAAGCCCCAGCATCTTATTCGTTAGCTTTTGGCAACCTTCAAGGTTGATGGTTTTGATCTGCGTCAAATTTTGGTTCTCTAGAATGAATTTGAACGCCTCATCATGTGTTAAATCTTCATCAGTAAGTGTTAAAAGACTATCTGTGAAAAATAAATGAAGACCGTTTTTTTGATGAATCGTGACATTTTTTGAAGAAATTTGAGTTCCGGTTAGTGAGATTTTTTTCAATTTCTTCAACAAGGGGATGTGAGAAGGGGTCGTCAACAAATCATCGGTAATTTTTTTGCAATCGGTTAGATCAAGATACTGTAATTGAGGCGAGGCTGCTAGGAGCAGAGCGATCCCTTTGTCCGTGATATTTGGACAATTGTATAGGCTCAGAAATTTTACGTTGGGAAATTTTTGGATAAATTCAACGATATTGCCATCATTTAATTGATGGTTGTCATCAGCCTGGATGACCCATATTCCTTTCTGGGGTGTTAAATATTTGTAGTCATCTTGATGAAGCCAATAAGCGACATTTTTGGAGCTGATTGATTTCTGATTCTCAGGGAAAATATCAGAGACGCCAGCGCGGGCTAAAGGAATTTGGAAAAGAGGGGACCAGATGTCCGGTCCGGTATACAGCTTGGCGGCAACCCCCTGCGTTGCAAGAGATGCTGTGTATAATTGTTTAATTTTAAGTGGATTAGAGGAATTTGGAAGTTGTTCGATTGGCAAAGATCCTTTTGGAAGATCGGGGAGGCAAAGGTGGGATAAAGAACGGAGTTTGGATAAGGTGACTAGGACGTTTGTTGTGAGGTTGTCACAATCTGTTAAGATAAGTGATTCAACATGTTGAGCATTTGTTTTACTCAAGAACTTCTGTAAATCTGCATCAGTGATCTTCAATCCACTGAAATTGATTTTTTTTATATTGACACAATGCGAAAGTAGGTGGCTGGTTTGATCAAAGGAGAAATGTCTTAGATCTAATTCCTGAAGAGTCAATAAATCAGAGGGAAGGAGAATCTCTTCATAGGCAGGGTAATGGTGATAGCATTGGAGCAAAAGCTCTAGAGATGGACAATAAGCTAACAAACAAGAAAAATCATCTGCTATCCAATCATTCTTTGGATCATCTGATAAAATGATTTTTTTTAAATCAGGAAAATGAAATAAAGAGAGTTTTTGAATAAATTGATATTCATCATGTTGAGATAGGGTAATCGCTTGAAAGTTAATTTCTTCTAGTCCATTTAGCTGAATTTCAGCAACTCTGTCTTTAAGGCGAGTCAGACAAAGAAAAAGATCTTGGGTTAGCGGAACAGTCGAAGTGAGTGTAATCTCAATTTTATTGGGACAACATGAAGGATATTGATTTAAAAACGCTTCTAATTCCTGTAATGATGCAAGTGCTGATGCGGTTATCTTCACCTCTCCTCGATATGTTTGAAAAACAGACTCTTTTACTTTCTGATTTGATTCATTACACAATTTTAATAGGGTCGAGCCGCCCAATTTTTGAGTGGCAAATGTAACGTGACCCTTTTGAGATAAGGCTCTAGTAAAATACGGTTTCCATTCTTCAATCAATAAGGGGACGAGCTTTTGATCCTCTCGTAATAAAATCGCTGTTAAAACCTCTTTATTTGCTAAACAATTAAACTTCTCTTGTGTGCAACCCACAGTCTTTAGTAATGTTTCCTCACTCTCATCTAAAGGTTCAAGTGATGATCCCCAGATTGCCATTTGTTTGATGATTGCTTTAAAGGTTTCGATTGCGATCGGTTGATGATGAAAGTCGTTGAGGATTTGAAAATATGTGCTAAATCCTTTCAATGCTTGATTTCTCTGTTGTGTTGCCTGGATTTTCTTACTTTCCGCTTCAAATATAGGAAGTAAGGATTGTACAACGCGTGCATCATTGGAATCTTCATCGATGTCTGACATACCGTGAATGAAATTAAAGGGATTTTTCTCGGAATTTTCCTCACATTCACTTTCAATATCACTTTCAATAGATTCATTCTCATCATCTTCTGATTTTGACGAAGGGGAATGATTAAAATACAATTCCGTCAAAACTCTTTGCATCTCGAGATCATCATCAAAAACATTGTTTTCCTTTGGATGATTGTTTTTGTCATCATCAAAAACATTGTTTTCGTTGGGATCATTGTTTTTTTGATCAAAAATCTGGAGTCGTTTTTGACGAATTTTATTCCGTTCTTGTTCATTCTTAGAGTCAGTTGTTGTTTTCTTTTGTTTCGATTGAGAGTGTGAGATTTGATTTTCTTCTATGTTATTTTCTTCAGGAGCATCGTCATCGTCCTTTTGCAAATCGATCAGATTGTTTAAACACCTCCTGTAGTTTTGATACTCTTGATCCGTTTTCTTTTCAGCTTGTTCCATTCCATTAGAAAAGCAGGAGGGTAAGAATTTTTTTAGAAATTTCGGAGTGCAACGAGCTAAACATTTCAATATTTTCCGGCTCAAGCTGTTTTTCGTCGATTCGCGGTAACGAGAATAAATCAATGTACCGTTTTTTAAGAGTGCGTTTAAATAGTGGATCTGATTTGCACGTTGTGAGAGTGAGAGGGGCGAAAAATCGTTTGTGATTTGTTTGCGAGCCAACGCAAACACCTCTGCTAAACGGATCGTTTTGATTTTTGTATTCTCTAGCTCGTTCGAAATCGGGTCTTTCACTCCTATGTATGTTTGGTTTGAGAGAACTTCTTTAAATACAGCATCTAATTTCTCAAGAGAACTCATTGCTTTCACTCTTATTTTTTGATTGCTTATAATGTTTTTAGAATAATTAATTACTTAATTATAGTTATTTAAATTAAGTTATTATAAAGATTTTAAAAAAATGGATCGAAATTCGAGGAATTAGGCGTCATCTCATGGTCTTTCAATCATTTAAGGAAAGAGCATCGTGATAGATAGGGGTTGAAATCAGGAGATTGTGCAAGAAATTGTAATGGAGAGGAAGAAAGGATGTGATCGTCTTCAAAATCAGTGGATTGACCTCCTAATACCCTCTTTTTTTCTTGAGGGATTTTTTTCCAGTTATAGGTATTGACCAACAACTTTCCGGTATCATCGTGAGTAAGCTTTGTGCAAAATTCTCTAGATTTTGCGTGTTTTGGAAAATGTAACCTCATATCATGAACAATTTTATTATCCCATTTCAATAGATCATCTGGAATTCGAATGTTATGTTCGATTTTCAAAAGAAGGCTAAAGTCAATGTCTGCAATATGGGGATAAGCATTCTCTTGAATGACTTCCAAAAATGATTGTATAAGCAAAATGTACAGAATATTTTCTTTTTTGTGTGATTGTAACCCCCATCCGTAGGGTTGTACATACGCTTTTTGTTTGTTATTCTCAGCCCATCTATTCGCTTCAGCTAAATAATTTTCAATATTGATTTTCATCCGTTTTTTGTAGATCTCTTGATTAATCACACTTTTTACATCGGATAAAGGAGGAGATTTTTCTCTTTGATTTGTCGATTCCGAAGAAATGTCACTAAATAAAGGGAAATAATTGACTTTGTAAAATCTGGCAAAAAGGCGCATTTTTGCTGTGACCGAATCGTCATTTTCTTCGTTCTCCGGAAGGGGGCCATATCCATTTTCAACTCGATTTTGTGTGTCGGTGATGACAATCCACTGTGCGTCCATTTGCCTTTCATCATCTAATTGGGGACCGGTGAAACCGATGCAAATTCCTCTCTTTTCGAATTCATCCGACGTGTCGATTTTACCTTCGTTAAATGAGTCTCCTTTGTTAATAAAATGGGTGGGAATTGAAATTCCGATGAGGGTCGACAATTCAAATTCTTCAGGAGTGAGAGGATCCGTGAGTTGTAAGAGGTTATCTTGTTGATCATTTACGCAATCTGTATCGCAAAATTCACTCTCATGTGTTAAGAGACAAGACTTCACTTTTTCTCTTGAAAAGAAAGGGGGGATTACTGCTAGACGCCTGATAAAATCAGCCTTAGAAATTGAAGAGTATAAGTGTTTTTCAGCTCGTGAACCGAATGTTAATTTATACTGGAGGAATCCATCGATTAGCGCCGATACTGATGGGTGGATTAAGAGCCTCGTCTCTTCAAATGCCCTAAGAATGTCTTCTTCACAGTATAATTCCTCAACTTGTTCAATTGCTGTTGATATTTTATTTGAAGATGGAGGAAAAGTGTGATTCTCATTTTCTCCATTGATGTGTTTAGCCTTCGCGATGATGCTGGCTTTGCTGAAAAGAGGTGCAGTCTTGTTTTTGTCTTCGTTCTGCGACAGTTGCTGCTGTCTTATGATCTCCACTTTTTCTGTCCTGGATCCGGCTTGCTCCGTTATTTTTCTTTCTTCAAGCCTCTTGTTGTAACGCAAGTAGGTTGTTGCTGTTAGAGATGATAAGGCGATTAAAGTGATGACAGATCCAGAAAAAAGCGAATGTTGAGCAATAAGACCAAGAGATCGGCTTCCTGCTTGGTACAAGCATGAGAAAAAAGAATCAGAATAATTGCAAATCATACTTCATGACTCTATATCAAAAGGGATTCTATTGCCAAAATCAATTTTAAACGTCGCAGGTCCTGGCTGTTTGGCTTCCTCGTAAAGAATCGAGACTTGCAAATGGCTTTTGTTAGTGATGATTGCGTATCCATGATCATTTTTCTCCATTTTTTCAATGACCTCCCCGGATTGTAGCGTCTTTCCTAATTGTTCGTCGGACAGGATGGCAATCATTTCTTTAGAGGTTTGGTAAAGGGGAGGGAGCACTCCTTCCAATTGAATCAATGAAAGAGCGGCTAAAAAAGTGAGAGCAATGTTTTTCATGTTAAGCTTCCTTTAATTAAAGAACTAAGGGTCTGTTTTTTGACGGATTCTTCATCAGGTTGTATGTCTACAGTGGGGACATTTAACTCAATAAGTTCAGCCCACAAGGGGTGTCTCCATGTTGCTAAAACACAAGACCCTTTTTGGATTTGAGCAAAGTAAGTCAGAATCCCGTTGGTTTGACAGTAAAGATCTCGATTGACTAAATAAATATAATGCCCTCGTTTAGAATCAATAGGCATTCGGATTTCTTTTTCTTGATGATTTCGAAAGCGCACTTTGAGATAAAGGAATAATGGGTGATCTTCGCATTCTTTTGATGAAAGCGACCACTGAACCAAAAGACGTTGACCCACTAACGGCGCGTAGAGGTGAGGGTCCGGGGTTCCAATGTGATCACTTGCTAAATACTCCGGAGTCAAATACTGGGTTTGAACCTCCAGTCGATGAATGGTACAACTGCTAAAAGAGATGAAAATGGCTGATCCTAAAAGACAATTTAAAAAAAAATTGCGCACTAAAGATCCTCAATTTTTCTAATTTTTAAGCAGCTTAGCGTTATTGTGTCTCTCTGCAAACGAAAAGTCTAGGGATTGCGTCGCTTTATTTAGAAGTTCTGCGCCCCATTGAATCAATCGACATGTTGATTGCCAATCTAGACAAGAATCGGTAATCGATACGCCATATTCTAAATTTGAAAAGTTTGGGGTGAGTATTTGTTTTCCGGATTTAAGGTGACTCTCGAGCATGATCCCTCGAATATTGGGATTTCCCTCTAGAAATTGATGAATGATAGATTGAAAAACAAGGGACTGAAGCTCCTGTCTTTTTCCTGAATTATCGTGAGCGCAATCGATGATGAGGGAGGGAATGAGCTTGGCCTGCTCGAGTTTTTCCAACGCTTGAGATACTGAAGAGGGATCGTAATTGGGCCCTCCCTCTCCGCCTCTTAACACGATGTGGGAATCGGGATTGCCTTTTGTTCGAGAAATCATCGGTTTTCCGTTATCCGATATGCGGATAAAAGTATGAGGTTGGATGGCTGTTAGCGCTCCATTGACAGCCGCTGAAATATCTCCGGCGGTGCCGTTTTTAAAGCCGATAGGCATTTCAAGCCCTGAGGCTAAGGTACGGTGAATTTGAGACGATGCTGTCCGGGCGCCAATTGATCCCCAGGAAATCAAGTCGTCGTAGTAAAAGGCGGTTAAGGGATCCAGAAATTCAGTTGCAGCTGGAATTTTAATAGAGGCTAGCTCGAGCAAGAGTTGACGAGTCCATTGAATACCCAAGTTGATATTGTCGGATCCATCGAGCAGAGGATCTGATAAAAATCCCTTCCAACCGCAAGAGGTGCGCGGCTTTTCACAATAAACTCGCATAATGATAAAAAATTGAGAAGAGAAGGTGTCTCTCAGATCTTTTAGCCTGATTGCAAATTCTTTTGCCGATAGAGGATCATGGATGGAGCAGGGTCCTAGAATAAGGATGAGGCGAGGATCTGTTCCGTTTAATATAGATCGAATGGTCTGTCGGCTCTCTTCAATAAAATGATGCTGAAAAGGAAGAATAGGAAGTGTTGTTTTGAGTTCGAAATAAGAGGGGAGAAATTCCATGTTCACCTATAGGCTTCGTTCTCTAATGTTTGAATTGGATATGATTTATACCATAGAACGGGATTTATACCGAAATACATTTGTTGAATCTCAATCGGGATACAATATTTAATAAATTAATGAAGGTAAAAGGATAAAAAAACTTTTCAAAGATGATAAATCATTGTATAATCGGGAAATTTGCTTTAAAAATCATTTTAAGCATGAGTGCTCCTAGTCGCCATGTCAAGATGAAATGGGGCTATTCGACTCACGATAAAACCTTCATTTCATCTTGACGGCGTATGACCACGATTTAGACTATGGAGAAATAGACTTCTTTCAAAACTGGTTTTGGTTGAGAAAATGGAGGATGTTTGAGCAGATTGATTGGCAAATGTTGAGAGCTTATGTGAACATAGGGTCGAAAAATTTGACAATCAAGAGGCCAAAAATGGCCATTTCCTCAACCACATGAGATTTCGAAAAAAAGCTAATATTATTAACACCTGACTGACTAAGGTGGGTATGGAAGAAATCGATCAAATATTAAGTCAAGTAAAAAATTGGATATGGGGAGCTCCTTTATTATTTCTGTTATTGGGGACTGGCTGTTACTTGACTGTGCTTCTAAAAGGAGTTCAGTTTCGTTATTTAGGCTATGCTTTTAAGCAGGTTGTCGCAAAGCAGCAGGAAAATTCCAAAGGGGACATTAGCCATTTTGAAGCTTTGATGACCTCTTTAGCAGGAGCAATTGGAACAGGAACCATTGTTGGCGTTGCAACAGCTGTTATGGTGGGAGGCTTGGGGGCTATTTTTTGGATGTGGGTGACCGCTTTCATTAGCATGGCAACAAAGTATGCAGAATCTCTATTAGCTGTAAAATATCGAAATGTCGATTTGCGAGGGGAAATGTCCGGCGGGCCAATGCAGTATATTTCACAAGGGTTAGGGTGGAAAAAAATGGCCTCTCTTTTTGCTATCCTTGGAATGATTGCCGCCTTGACAACAGGGAATTTGGTCCAAACAAATTCAATTGCCGAAGGCGTTTATCACGTCTGGGGAATAGACCCTTGGATGACGGGCATTGTCTTATCTCTTTTGACAGCGATTGTCGTGATTGGAGGGGTGAAGTCGATCGGTCATGTGGCAAGTGTGTTAGTTCCTGGAATGGCTCTGCTTTATATTGGAGCTGCTTGCTATATTTTAATCATTAATTATTCAGATATTCCTCAAGCATTTATGATGATATTCCATGGTGCTTGGAATGGGCATGCCGCCACGGGCGGTTTTCTTGGTTCAACTGTTATGATGGCCATTCAGATGGGTGTTGCACGCAGTGTATTTTCCAATGAATCAGGTCTTGGCATTTCTTCAATTGCCGCTGCTGCAGCTAAAACAGATAGTCCAAGTAGACAAGCTCTGATCACCATGACGGGGGCGCTTATCTCAACAGTGATTGTCTGTACAATGACAGGTGTTGCTTTGGCTGTTACAGGGGTCATTGGAACCAGTGGAGAGAATGGGCAGGTGTTGAATGGGGCTAGATTAGCCATTTCTGCATTCAATAAGCATATTGTGGGTGGAGAGTATATTGTGACTGTTGGATTGATTTTATTTGCCTACACGACGGTTCTTGCTTGGTCTTATTATGGTGAAAAATGCTGCGAATATCTTTTTGGTGAACGATCGATTATCGCCTTTCGTCTTATTTTTGCCTTAGTTGTCATTCCAGGCGCTGCTCTTAAAATGGAAATTGCATGGCACTTAGCTGATATTAGCAATGGATTAATGGTCATTCCTAATCTGATTGCTCTGATCGGTCTATCAGGTGTGATCGTCAAGGAAACGCAAACGTTTTTGGCTAATGTTGATCGCAAAGAAAGTGATTCCCTTGCACTCAAACCGAAAGATTCAACATCATTAAAGGATGTTTAACTCACTACCTGACGCACCGAGAGCGCGATTTGCACTGAAGCGAAAGCTCTCGCGGTGCGTCAGGTGAGCCACCTATTCAAAATCTTCGATCGGATGATTTTGAATAGATTCTAAGAGTGGATCTAAAAAGACTCTAATTTTCTCTTAATTTCATCCAGTTCATTTTCCCATTGAGCCAATTGTTGTTGTTGTTTTTGAATGAGTTGACTCGGAGCTCGACTGATAAAGTCTGGATTACCCAATTGAGAGTGTAATTTCTCAATAGAAGTGATTAACTTATCTTTTTCTTTTGTTAGGCGCAGAAGCTCTTGCTTTAATAACTCCTCGGGTAAAGGAAGAATGATTTTTAGAGAGCGGAAGACTCCGGTACAGGTAAAACCTAAGGAGGGTTGCGAACAAAGAACGTGAATCTCTTGTGTTCTAATAAGAGCGCTGATCATGTGACTGTTCGTGAGGACTGCTTGCCAATCTGGGTCATCAGGCTGGCCGATAATGTAAACATCTGTTGCCGTTCCAGGAGAGAGTTTCATCTCTCCTCGGATATTGCGTATGGTATAAATCACTTCTTCCATCATGGAAAATGTTCGATCGATGTCAGGATTGAGATCAGATTCTCGAATGACTTGCGGATAAGGAGCGACAAGGCAAGCCGCACTGTGTAATGCCTTTACGCAATCTTGCGTATAGGGATCGCTGTTCAAATCGAGCGTCAATCCCTCAAGATGATCTTTTAAAAGATGAAAAAGCTCTTCAGTAATAAATGGAGCGATAGGATGCATTAATCTCAACGCTTGACATAACACAATCACAAGCAGTTTTTGCTTATTTGTTCTGTCTTTAAGAGATCCTGTTTTGCCAAATAAGATGGGTTTGGAAATTTCTACGTAGTAAGCACAAAACTTTTTCCAAAAGAAATCATACGCTTCAATTGCTGCTTGATCAAATTCGTAACAAGTCAGATGGTGATTGATGCTCTTGACTGTTCGGTTGAGAGTAGAAAGAATCCAGCGGTCTTCTAAATTGAGGAGTTTTTCTTCAATCCCCTTTGAAAACTCATTTGCCTCCAATCCAGACATTCCTGGTCTTTCATTATGTTGTAAATTCATCAAGACAAAACGGGCGCTATTCCACATCTTATTGGCAAAATTCTTAAATTCTTCAAATCGGCGTCTATCTAAATCAATTTGACGTGCTTGTGTTGCACTGGCACAAAGAGCCATTCTCACAGCATCGGTTCCGTATTGATCGATCATTTCAAGGGGGTCTATCACGTTGCCTTTAGATTTTGACATTTTTTCCCACTTAGAGAAGACCTCTTTGGGCACAGGTTTGCCTAAATCATAATCTAATCGTTCTTGTTCTGCCACGTAAAGAATGCCACCGCCAACTTGTTCACGCCAGTAAGATTTACCATAAATCAACCCATGTAAAAAACATTCCGGAAAGGGAGGGGTATCCAAAGCGTATTCTCCCATTGCGAGCATTCGTGCGACCCAGAAAAAGAGAATATCGTGCCCTGTCACAAGAGTTGAGTTGGGATAAAATTTTGCAAGATCCGATGTTTTATCCGGCCACCCTAAAGTTGAAAATGGCCAAAGGGCTGATGAAAACCAAGTGTCCAAGACATCTGAGTCTTGAATCCAATCATCGGGTGATGTTTTGACTTCCTCTGGGAGATCGGGACCATCGTAGCAAATGATTTGCTCAGCGTTTGTCCGATGATACCAGATAGGGATGCGATGTCCCCACCACAACTGTCGACTGATGCACCAATCTCGTAAATGATCAATCCAATGAAAATAGGTGGCGTCCCAGTGAGGAGGGATTAAACGCGTTTTGCCCTCAGCGACAGTCGAACGTAAATGCTTGGCAAAGGTTTCCATTCGAACGAACCACTGTTTAGATAAATAAGGTTCAATCGTCGCTTTTGATCGATAAGAGATGCCTACTCTGTTGATATGGGGCTCTATTTTATCTAAAAAACCTTCTTTGCGCAGGTTCTCCACAACCGCTTCGCGCGCAGCTGCCATTGTGAGCCCTTCGAATTGACCTCCATTGCTATTGATGCAGCCGTCCGGCGTCATGATGTTGATAAAAGGTAAATTGTGGGTTCGTCCGATTTGATAATCATTCGGATCGTGCGCAGGAGTCACTTTCACAGCTCCTGTCCCAAAAGTCGGATCGACATGGTGATCTGCAATAATGGGAATTAACCGATTGCTTAGAGGAAGGAGGATCTCCTTGCCAATCAAATGGGCATAACGGGAATCGCTAGGAGAAACGGCCACTGCAGTATCTCCAAGTATTGTTTCTGGGCGTGTTGTGGCGACCCGGATAAAGCCGGAATCATCAGCGAGGGGATAATGAATATGCCATAAAAATGATTGACGCTCCTCATGTTCAACTTCATCATCAGCTAAAGCTGTTTGAGTGACAGGATCCCAATTGACTAAATAATCGCCCCGGTAAATGAGTCCTGCATCAAAAAGCTTCTTAAACATCACTCTTACAGCTTTGTTATTTCCTTCATCCATTGTAAAACGCAAACGAGACCAATCGCAAGAACTGCCCAGCCGTTTTAATTGTTCGATGATGCGGCTTTCACTTGTTTTCTTCCATGACCAGACATGCGATAGAAACTCTTCACGAGAATAATCCTTTCGCTTCTTTCCATGTGTTTGAATCAGGTGTCTTTCGACAACGGTTTGCGTTGAAATGCCTGCATGATCAGTTCCTGGAACCCATAAAACTTCAAATCCTTGCATTCTTTTCCATCGGATGAGAATATCTTGTAATGTATTGACAAGAGCATGTCCCATATGGAGAACGCCCGTCACATTTGGAGGGGGCATGACAATACAATAAGAGGGTTTAGAGGAATGTGCATTTGCTTTAAAAAATTGATGCGCTTCCCAAAATTGATACCATTTTGCGTCAATTATTTTTGCTTCGTAAGCTTTTGGTAAATCTGACATGAGTGTCCTTAGAGGTTTTGCGACTACGATACCATAATTTTATTGCCTAATGCAATCTCTTTGCTGTCGATCGATAGGCAAACGTTTATTGGATTGGCAAAATGATGAAATTTGCTGCAAGGCAAAGATAGCGATCAATAATATCAGGGTTGCCTGCTTGATCTCTTTGATTGAAAGGGGAAAACGGAGAATATGACCTGTGATTTTGGCTCCAACAACAGACGTCGTGATCTGAAGCGCTTGGCCGATTAAAGGAGCGAGCGGAAGATGGTGATAAGGTTGAAACCAATCGACAAATAATGGAGTCATGAGTTGACTGATGACGTAAGCTGAGGCTACAAATAAGCTAAGGTGAGTTGGAGGGATGCCTGTGAGACGGGAAACGCAAAGAGAGGAAATTGCGGTGAAAAGAGTCAGTTGTATTGGGTGGTAGAGAGGGTGATGAGGGTGTGCTGCTTGAGTTAGGCGGTTAAAAGAAGAGGGGAAAACGATAGCCATAAAATCATAAAAATAGTGAATGAGATAAAGAGTGTATACCATGCAAGCATTTGTAAGGAATTTAAAATTTTTCTGGTGAAAAATCGTGCTGATAAGGTAATCTGTAGCCACTTTTAATAGACTGTTTTCAGATTCAAGTCACTTTTTAGGCGCGTGAATTTTGGATACAGTCTGTAGGGTTATCGTAGTCGTTGAAAAACTTCTCAATCAAAGAATTGACGAAATGTTTAAATTTTGCGATTCCCTCCCCCTCAAATCCCCAAAACATATCTATCCAGCGAGTTTTTTATGGAGCAACGTTCTCTTTTGATTTTTACCGGGCAATGTCTTTTAGCTTTAACCCTAATGGCTATGACATTGTGTGTGACGCACACTTATAAGCAAATTAAATTAAGGCAAGGGGCCATTCACGTTAAAGGATGTGCAGAAAAACAGATTCAATCCGATTATGTTAAATGGCAGTGTGTCATCACAGCGATTGGAGAAACTCAGACAGATGCTTATCAGAAGTTAGAGCGGGACCTAAAGGTGATCCGCGAATATCTGGAACAAGAAGGGATAGATTTAAACAGTACCGAATTTCTTCCGATCTCGACAAATATCAATTATCAACGGAATGATAAAGGGATCATTCTGGGAAAAATTGATACTTATGAATTATGCCAATCCTTTATCATTGGTTCATCAAATGTTCCTTTAGTGACGAAAGTGTCTCAAAATATCACCTCTTTGATTAAAAGCGGACTTTCTGTTAACTCCTATTCCCCGCAATATTTTTATACGAAAATTGATGAACTAAAGATCAACATGTTAGGTGAAGCTGCTAAAGATGCCCTTCTTCGGGCTGAAGCACTTGTCAGTAAAAGCACCTCTAAAGTTGGAGCTCTTCTTTCTGCACAACAAGGAATTTTTCAAATTACCCCTGCTTTTTCGACATCAGTCTCTGACTATGGTGAATATGATACAAGCAGTATTGCAAAGAGGATTAAAGCTGTCGTAACAATGGAATATGCTATTGATAGATGAGTTTTCAAGTGTTTCCTTTAACTTACCTTACGCACCGCCAGAGCTTTGGCTTCAGCCAGCCTATCGCTTGTGGTGGGTAAGGTGAGTTGAGATGAAATATTAGGATAGCTTTTAAGATGAGAGCGATTAATCGAACAAGAGAAAATGATGAATTTCCCCCCACCCAAAATCATTCTCCCGGAATCTGATGAAAAACTCCTTGCGCTTTGTGACGTTGAAACTTTTCGCTCAAGCGGAAGCGGGGGGCAGCACGTCAATACCACGGATAGTGCGGTAAGGCTCACTTACCGCCCTTACCATCTTGTCGTGACATCACAAAAAGAAAGGAGTCAATATCTTAATAAAGCCGATTGCCTGCGAAAACTTCGCGAAAAAGTCGATCGCCTCAATTATCGTCCTCTAAAGCGAATTCCAACAAAAATCTCCTCGAATAAAAAGAAAGAGGGCCTTAATCGAAAGAAAAAACATGGAGAGAAAAAGAAAATGAGAGGACGAGTGAATCTAGGGGAGTAGGTAGAATCCGAAACAATAAGGGTAAGCGATGAGATGCGAAACATGTTTTACTAATAATTGAGCTTTGGCTATAAAGGTTTAAAATCACTTTATGCATGCCTTGGGAGAATGAGAATGAAACAGGTTACCTATTTCACCTTTTTTTGTTTTTGTTTTTGTTTTAATTTTTTAAAGGCACAACATCAGACTCTTGATGAACCTTTATCCAAAGAATCTTGGTCTAGATTTGGTCCTCTAAGCCAACACTATATTCTTGGGCGCAAAGAAAAGCCTGACGCTGTTTATGCGATTTTAAAATCTTATGTCAGTGTGAATGCGAGCGTTTTAGATTTGGGTAGTGGAACCGGAATTTCGACGAGGCAGCTGCATAAAAATGGGTTCAAAAATGTCATTGGGGTTGATCGCGATCTGCTCATGATTAAAGAGGCTCAAGCTGCTAACAATAAACTTTGTACAATTAAATATATTCAGGCTGATATCGCTTTAGGTCTTCCTTTTGCTGACGAACAATTTGATGTTGTGACTGCTGCATCTGCCTTTCATTGGTTTTCTAACGAATCTTCGACTAAGGAAGTGGCTCGGATTCTAAAACCTAATGGATACTATTTTGTGATTGGTGGAAAGGGACGTTATCAAGAAAGTAAAAAACCTGATCTTTTAAAGCAAAATATTGAGCGAATTATTCAAGATTCTGGTGTTGTAAGGAATAAGGGAAAAAATCAATCTGTTGTAGATGTATTGGAGGCGCAAGGATTTAAAATTATTGTGGATGCCACCGTCCCTTATTCACATTATTACACGAAACAAGAGTATCTTCATCGTGTTCAATCCCAAAGTTTATGGAATTTGGTTAACGACTCTCTGCGTCCAGCTTTGCTGAAGAAGATTGAACAATACCTCGATACTGTTGTAGATAAGCAAGGGTTAATAAAAAAAGAGGGAAGCGTTTCTGTCGTTTTGGCTCAAAAGAGGAAAGGAGATTCATCTTAGAACCTGTGCAAAATCTTTGATCCGATGTCAAGAAGAAATTGAAGCATTCATGGCTCGCATTAAAGCAAGAATCTCTCTCCACCCAATTTTGGGATTACTGAAGGCGATGTAAGAGGGTTTTGTCTCAGGGTGAAATTTTCCCCAAAACATTTTGTGCCCTCCAAGATGAAAAAAGTGATTCGCTAGTTTATATGACTGACGCGCCATCCAAGCAGAAAAAGATGAAAGTCCATGAATGTTCCCCAGGTGATCATGTGGAGTAAACCCAAACGAAATAAATGGGCAGTCTTCATGTTTTAAAATTTCAATGACGGAGACCACAAGAAGTTCCGGAGTGCCATTTGGAGCATCAGGGGTGAACATGAGATGATTCATATGCCACCCTTTACGGGCATGGAGTTGATTGAGGACAACGACGCCTATTATTTGATCCTCTTTTTTTGCATAAAACCATCGCTTTCCCATTCGATGATCAAAAAGATGAACGTTTGAGATATGGATTTGAGGTCCTTTTCGAGAATTAAGCCACTCTATCCCAACATTTTCTATGTTTTTTTCCATTATTGAGTCGTAAGGGAGGTATTCGCTTACAGTCACGTTGTTCTTTTGTGCATGCCGCATTTTTCTTCTAACTAAGCTTGCATGAGTTCCTTGTCTGTCTTTGGGATTAACGTGGGGATCTAAAAAAACTTCTTCGCCATATTCAATAAACGCTTTGCAAACCTTTTGGTTAGCCGATTTGACAAAGGTTTCAGAAGCAGTCAAATAGATGATGTTTTTATATTTCGTTTTGCAAAATTCTTGAAACGCCTGGGCTAGTTGTAGGGTGTCAACAGAGGAGCAGACCGGGTCTCCAAAGACGATTGCGCAATCATATTCAACACGATACCCAATAAACCCCTCTATTTCAGATCTCTCAAAATGTTGGCAGCGAGGATCTAGGAGTGCGTCAGTTGTCAGCCCTCCCCAACGTCTAACTAAATGTGTGAATTGAGATTGATCATTTTCATTTTGTTTTGATGTTTCCATTTTAAGTCGCGGGGGGTGAAGTGTTGAAAGGTTGTCATAAGAAATACGAGACTGTTTAATTTTCAGCAACAATTTTATTACAGCTTGTAAACAACCTGATCATCTACTCCTTTCAAAAATATAGCCTATGAAGCGATGTGACCACCCGCTTGAGAAATCATCTTGAATAGAGGCGATTAGCAATTGATGAGATGCCCTAAGGCAAGTCAGTTATTTCTGTGTACCTTAATGATCAATTGAGGTAAAAAAGTTTTAAATTATCAACCCTTTATTTGGGTTTATCGAGGGTCATTTTCAGGAGAAAAAACGATGGAAGAATTGCTACCCCAGCAAAAAATAGAGTTAGACCAATTGTGTGTCAATACGATTCGCTTTTTATCAGTCGATGCAGTTGAAAAAGCAAATAGCGGTCATCCCGGTTTACCATTGGATGCGGCCCCCATGGCCTACGTCCTTTGGACAAAGATCATGAATTATAATCCAAAAAACCCTGCTTGGTATGATCGAGATCGCTTTATTTTATCTGCCGGCCATGGATCCGCCCTACTTTACAGCATGCTTCATCTGACAGGTTACGATCTGTCCCTTGAAGAAATCAAGCAATTTCGTCAGTGGGGCAGCAAAACTCCTGGCCATCCGGAGAGAGGGGTGACTCCTGGTGTTGAAGTCACAACAGGCCCTCTTGGGCAAGGGTTTGCAAATGCGATTGGAATGGCTGTTGCAGAAGCGCATTTAGCTGCTCAATTTAATCGGCCAGGGCATGAAATAATTGATCACTACATTTATGCAATTGTCAGTGATGGAGATTTAATGGAGGGGGTTGCAGCAGAGGCAGCATCTTTGGCGGGTCACCTCAAATTGGGCAAGCTGATTTTTCTTTATGATGATAATGAAGTGACCTTATCTGCAAGCACTCAATTGACATTTACCGAAGATCGAGCCGCCCGTTTCAATGCGATGGGCTGGCAAACAATTAAGGTGGAAAATGGTAATGATTTACAAGCAATTGAAGAGGCCATTCTTGCCGCAAAATTAGATCAAGAGCGTCCAAGTTTAATTCTAATACGGACCCACATTGGATTTGGTTCCCCCAATAAGCAGGGAAGTTTTGAGGCTCATGGATCTCCACTTGGAAAAGAAGAGGCTAAATTAACCAAAGAGCATTTAGGTTGGCCGCTCGATCCTCTTTTCTATATTCCAGAAAGAGCAAACAGACATTTTCAAGAGGCGATTGATAAAGGGGAGGAAAAAGAAAGAAATTGGAATAAACGTTGGAAAGATTATGAAGAGGCTTTTCCTGATTTAGCAAAAGAGTTAAAGCTCATCATTGAAGGAAAGCTTCCATCAGATTGGAATGAAGATCTCAAACCTTTTGCGCCCGATCAAAAAGGGATGGCAACAAGAGTTGCCTCAGGAAAAGCATTGAATATGATTGCCGCTCGTTTACCTGCATTATTTGGAGGCTCGGCTGACCTGAATCCCTCTACTCACACTGCCATTAATCATGGAGGGACTTTTCAAAGTCCATTAATGGAGTTTGGTGATCGTCAAGGAGCCATTGATGGGGGATGGAGTTATCGAGGACGCAATATTCAGTTTGGTGTTCGGGAGCATGCGATGGCTGCGATGGCTAATGGAATGGCGACCTATGGAGGGATGATCCCTTATTGTGCAACCTTCCTTACATTCTCCGACTATATGCGGCCGGCTATTCGCCTCGCTGCTTTAATGGATCTTTTAGTGATTTATGTCTTTACACATGACAGTATCGGTTTGGGGGAAGATGGTCCCACCCATCAATCGGTTGAGCATGTCGCGAGTCTTAGGGCAATTCCACACTTAGTTGTGATTCGCCCCGGAGATGCAAATGAGACCCTAGTGGCATGGCAAGTTGCCATTGAAATAAAGGATAAACCGGTTGCTCTGATCTTAAGCCGTCAAAATGTTCCGACACTCGATCGCACCCAGTATGCTTCAGCTGAAGGTGTGAGAAAGGGCGGGTATATTCTTGCTGAGCCTATTGGTCAAAAGGCAAATCTCATCTTAATTGCAAGCGGTTCAGAATTGAATTTAATTGTGAATGCACAAAAGAGGCTTGCAGAGGAAAATATTTATGCGCGTTTGGTTTCTATGCCTTCTTGGGAGCTTTTTGACTCACAATCCCAAGAGTATAAAGATTCCGTTTTACCTCCCGCTATTCAAGCACGACTCTCTGTTGAAGCAGGGGTGGAGCTGGGATGGGAGCGCTACGTAGGAGATAAAGGGGCAATGATCGGAATGAATCGATTTGGTGCTTCTGCTCCTGGTGATTTTCTCATGAAAGAGTTTGGCTTTAGTGTTGAAAATATTGTGAAAAAATCGGCCGAGATCATGAAAAAAATTAACGAGTCATGATTGTGGGGTTTTGAATGTGTCTATTTTAAAAGTCGTCTTCTCTTTTATTTTTGGCTTGTTTTTCCTCATTGGATTATCGACAATTGTTGGTTATCATGAAAAATTCCCCGATGACGATTCGACACATCAACATTCTCGATCGTTTTTTTATGTGTCACAGGATTCTCATGATTCGATCAATCAGGAGAATCCTGAAAACCGTTATCGTCAGATTGTAAATGAGGAAAATTATCATGCATTTTGGAGTCGTGGAACTTTTCCCACAGTGCAAGCATCGATTGTTTATCATACAAAAAAACATGGATTTGGTCGAACCCCATTAAAATATACGACAGATGCAGTGAATTTTTATGAAAGAAATCGATCATTCAGATATTCTACGATTTTAAAGGATGGATCACCTGGATATCGCATTCGAAAAGGGAAGCAGGGTGGAATTTGGACAAAAGAGGGTAAAATTCTAACATACTGGGACTAAATTTATGAAAAAATCAAAACTAGAGCAGCTCTATTCGACATTTCTCCTCTTGCCATTTCCTTTGAGTGACGGGGATCGTAATGTGATGAATTGGATAGAAGAATTGACTGAAGTTGATGCCTTCTATGCAGGGATTGCCGAAAGTTTAATTATGCATAAACCGATTGAATCCAAAGAATTGCCTTTAATAAAACCCTTGTCATTGGCTCTTTCAAAGCTTAAAAGGAAAGAGGAGATTAATGAAGAGCGTTACAATGAATACAAACTCTATTTATCAAGCCTTGATAAATTGGCCAAAGAAATTTCAAAGCAAGTGAAAGAATTGGATGCGCCCGTTTCTTGATTCAAACCAGCGCTCTAATAGCTTTTTTATGCTTTTCAGAGATCATGTTTGAAGATTTTTTTTAGTTCTAAAAGCTGATCACTTAACCATGAGCCGCGAAGCGGTTCTCTAAAACTTGTTTGTTGGTCAATGCTATATTTTGTGTGAGGGCCATTGGGGATTGCGTGGCGATCCCAGATGTTTTTTTCCCACAGCGTGATAAATGTTTCAAGTTTGCCCATTTTTGGTTTTAACGTTTTTTCCTCGTTAAAAAGATCAGATTCTAAGATAGTGCGTATATCAAATTGATGATCTTTTATAAACTCAAAGATAGCATCCACTTCCCGTCGCTTTAGTCCTGGAACCATTTCCTCATTCATTTTTTCTTCAAAAAGAGCTCGAATTGTTGGTTTTTGATTTCCTTGAAGAATCGCTTCCATCATCTCTTTTAAAGAAAGAGAAGCTCCTAGGCCAACAGCTCCGGCATGAAGGCGTCCGCCGAATAAATTTTGTCTTGAACAACAAAGATCATTGCGTGCAATATTGTTGAACAATATTTGTCCTTCCCCCCCATCTCTTGCCGATAGCAGCCAAGTAAAAACAGCTCTGAGTCTCTCTTGAGTTTCGACAAGTGGAACATAATCCCTGATGCGATCCATGATAAGATCGATTTGCATGTTGATGTAAACGTCGAACGAAATGAGACTTTCAAAGCAACTCTTTTTTTCCCTTTCCCATGTTTGTTTCTGGGACTTTTGAAATGCATCAGAAGTCCTTAGCAGTTCTTTTAAATCATTTAAAGCCTCTTTCGTTACAGTCTTTCTCTTTTTCAGCACCTCCTTTAATTTAGAATCAAATGCAAGCCATGTATCCTCTTCTTCAATGTCAGTAAACGCATTGAGATTAAGATCTCCAACTAGGGCATTTCTTAAAAAAAGAGATTGAAACGTATCAATCTCGTAGAGATTCGTGTGGTGGTTCGCATCCGATCGAGGCAAGTCAAAACCTAGCACTTCGTTTGCAGCGTCATACAATGTCTCGACAACATCCTTTTCATCACTAAAGTGCGCAGCGACAACGTCAACATGAGCATTGAAATCGATCGAATCGCACGGTTTCTTTAATTTCATTTCAATTCTTTTTTTCATCACAGCCAGTGTATAGAGAGACTCCGGGCTATCTAAACTCATTGTGATTTTCCCTGATAAAGGGAGGTAGTCATGGACCCACCTAGCATCTCGCTTTATGATGGCAGCTGGCAATTGATCCTCTTCTTCAAAATCTCTGATGTCATCACCAACTTCAATGACCCGTCCGTTAAACACCTGGATTCCGGCAGGATTTCCAACTGCATTAACCGAGATTGAAAAAAGAGAGGGGTCGATTTTCTTGACTGCTTTAAGTTGAGATGAAGCCTCCATCGATCCGATATGAATCACTTGAACTGATTTTCCGGTTAACTCTTGCGGGAGTGTTGAGTCGCCGATCAACACGTAGTAAGTCTTTCCATTGAGTGTGACAGTCTCTTGTAAAGTCTCTTTTGGTTGAAATGTCCGACGATCATAGTTAGGTCCCGGCATATCGCCATTATTGCTAATGGTTGTGGCGTGGAACGTTTTAACGATTGTGTGATTGTGGATGATTGATCCAGATTGATAGTAACGACAACTGCGATCTTCTGTTGTGTTGTCAAAAGTTGGGTGGCCAACAATGAGGGCCAAATCGGATGAGAGATCGCACGCAAAACGAGCCAGCTCTTCCAGCATCACGTCAATATGTTTTTGACTCACTCGCCGGAGGTTATCCCCAAGATCAGCTCCTATTATATCGGGTATGACAACAATTCGATGTCCTGCTTTATAACCTTTTAAAACAGCCTTTTTTGCTTGATAAAGATTGCCTGCAATATCACGAGCTTTCAGGTCAATTGGAATCCCCACAATTTCTTTTTCAGCTTTGGGTAAAATCATTTCTCCGCTTAATAAAGCGGGTTCTTTGACGTTGTAGATACTCGGATCCATCACACCAACTCGTTTACGGATCAAGTCGTTTAAAAGCTGCGGGAAATCAGCAAAACGCTTGATCAACACCTTGAGGTCTTTGGGGTCTTGATTTGACCAGATGATACTTTGAAGCTTCTCTTGAAATTGAGGATTAATCAAAAGATTTTTTCTTAACGTGTTTAAATCTCCTGAGAGGATCTCTTCTTTGATCAAAAGAGTCAAAAGCAAATCAGCCCGTTCATACCGAATGGCGTTGTCAAATCCTGAAAACTCCGTTCGATTATTGACATGATGATCAACCGAGACATCCGAATTTGTCATTTGCCAAGGAGCTGCGCGCCGCTTAAATGTTGCAAAGAACCATTGACGGTAAACTTGATCAATTTTTGAAAAGATTTGCCATTGGTGATGACCATGAAAGAGGGGATGATCTTCTAATCGTTCAAAGACCTCTCTCATAGAGATAAATTGAGCTCCGTTATTTGATAATTCGAATAATTTATCCCCTATAAGAGATAACTCAAAATAGGACATCCCATAGCTATCTTCGTCAGTCTGTTGAGAGAAGTGTGCATCTCCAACAAGCTGTAATTCAGCAGAGGGGGGGTGGGTGAATGTGTGGTAGATCGATTGAATGGGCTCTATTTTTCCATCAAACTGCGTCTCATCATGCAGCCCTATCTTCATCAGAAGAGCCATTTCCGCTAAAATTTCGATCTTTCGAAGGTCGGCGGTTGAAGACTCTATCCCTGCATGGAGATCGCCAAGATAAGTCGTGTATCCTTGCTTTGCTTCATCGGTATTTGGGTTGGATGTTGGAATTAACCCATATTGAGAGGCGATTTCCCAATTTTTGGCTGCTCTAACCCTGGCTTGGATGTTTTCGATTTCAAGTCCCGATAGCGATTCAAACCAATTATGAACCTTGAAAGAGTCTAAAACGGTTTGTTGCTGAGCATGAGTCGATAGATCAGCATTTGTATTAATCAATTGAAAGAGTTCAATTTTGAGTCTCTTGATTGCAAGGGTATCGCGATCGATGGTTTTTTGAATAAGGGCGATTTGATCTTCAATCTCATCTTTGGTTATGTTGAACTGATGGGAATAGCGAGCGTCTTGAATCACTTGAATTCTTGCAAGCAACTGCTCTATTTCCTCTAACCGATCTGATTTTTTACCGATAGCTAAGATCTCCCCATATTTTTCTAAAATGGCGATTCTGAGATTTTCTTCATATTCATTGAGATCGATTCCCTTTTCTATTAGAAGAGCTATCTTAAAGTCCATATCGACATTGCGCACCTCAAAATCAGCCCCTAATTCAGCTGCTAATAACCGAGCTGCCTGCTCTGTTTGAATTGAATTATTATCTGTTCTGAGATAAGCGGCCTTGACTGTGTGAAAAATCGTAGCCTTTGAAAGGAAGTGAATCAATTCCTCTTGAGGGATCTTTTTTAACTGATGCCACAACACTCTTAAACAATCTCCTATTGTCTGGATGTTCTCCTTTTTAAGGAGGCTCTTCATCTCTTCAATTTTTTGTCCGGCATCATCTGAACTAATGATTGAGAAAAAATCAACCCCTTTACATAGTGTTTGCAAATTTTTATCGCTCAATTTTTGGTTGGTGACATCGCCGCTATCGTTCACTTGCTGCGTCAAAAAACGAGAGCAAAACATGTTCAAGTCAAATTCTCTATGATTGAGTTTTAATTCCTCAATGATTGTCTTTAAAGCTTTATCGATACTTGTTGTTTCTTTGATTAAGCTGCGCATGCGCAGCTCTATTGCTTTGGATCGAACGATGATGGTGTGAGCAGAATCAAACCCTCCACTTAACGAAATAAAATACCCCCAGTAGTTTTTATTTCCACGAGGAAGCATTTTTCCTTTAACAAGTGTTGAAAAGTTCTCTAAATGCTTCAGTAGATTGGAGTAGGCATAACTTGTCTCTTGATAGAATTTAGGGTAGACATGTTTCGTTTCGTCACCAAATGCGATATTCAATCTTTGCTTACCTGAATAGTACTCTGTTTCATTGATTGCCTCAATGATTGCCTGTTGCCCTGAAGGCTTCGTCCAATGAGGAGAGGAGACGTGATCTTCAGGAATCCTTCCATAATGGTAGCTGCTTAAATGACGAACTTTAACAACTTCTTTCGACACTTCGGCACACATGACAGTGCCATCAAAGGAGACTGATCCTCCAGGTGTTCCAAACGAATTGTTGTAAAAAATTCGCTTAAGAATTTCATTTTCATTCATATCTGATTGATAAGTTTCACCGATTAACTTAAGAAGCCGCTCTCGTGTGTGGTATTTTCCGGTTGCACTTGGGCTTCCGTTTGGGATGAGTACCACGTCGGAGCATTTAAGTTGTTGATAAAGCTTGTTTTTTTTGCGAATTTCATTTTTCACTTCATTTTCACCCTCGGATTTCATTTGGAAATAATCTTCTTTAAAATCTGCAAATGTCTCATTCAGTCTTTTATCAAGGCTCTGGATTGTTTTTTGATCAAAACTCTTTTTTAAATTTCCGGAAAAAGAGAGTGGAGCTTTATCTTCTAAAAGCAAAAATGATTGAAGTTGGAGTTTAAATGCACAATATTGATCATGCGTCATCCGATGGGTTGCAATAGCATGAGCACACAAGGTGGTTTTAAGATAATCGTTGAGGATCCCTTCAAGATCTTTGTCCAAAGAATTGAGTTGATCTGTTCCTATAAACATTTCTTCACAAATGACCATCGAGACCTTTTCTTGCTCAATTTGAATCGCAGCGTCGCTAAAGATATGACCGGCAGCTTCAGCGCCTACTTTGTAGAGATAATTCTGATTAAACATTTTGATTTGAGTTCCTGCTTTGCAGGGGACGAAAAAGCGCGTTTCATATTCAACCCCTCGGCATCGACCGATATTATTTGCCAGCTCCTCTTTTCCTTTTATTGACACGATTTTTCCATTTTTAATAAGCGCGTGGAGAATCACCCGCTCTTTGTCGTTTGTGTAGTAGGGAAACCCAATGGTAAGGGAAACATGATTGACAGTCTCTTTTTGAAGGGACATTAAAGCTTTTTCAATGCGTTGATTGAAAAATGTCGGCGCTATTTGAAATAAATCCCCACAGTCGTAAGAGGTTAAGGAAAGCTCTGTAGAATGAAGGAGAAGATGTGTGTTGTGTTGTCCGCTTTTACTGCGCACCTCAATTGATTCTTTAATCAGTGTAATGATGGCATCGACATTTTTTTCAATCCGCATGGGAAAAAGATGTGCAATCAGATTTTCAACTTTGATTTTTGTTTTATGGGGTTTTTTTTTGAAAGAAAATAGAAAGGTGTAAATGTTATTGATTTTGAATTCAAATAATTTATCAAAAAAAATAGTTAAATAAAATAAAGTGATCATGATTAATCATCAAAAATGAGATTTTCACAAAAATGAAAGATGAGTTCAATCTAAATTTGAAAAAATCTCAGAAATCGGGTTTGAAATTTTTCATTAAAATTTTTCAATGTGTTAAATATTGGAGAAAATAAGGAGAGCCTTTATGTTTTTCCAACGAATTTTTACACCGGGTTTAGCGATCAATTCCTACCTATTAGGAGATGAAAAAACAAAGAAATGTGCTGTTGTTGATCCTACCCGTCATGTGGTTCCTCTCATTGTTCAAGCACAAAATGCCGGATTTGAGATCTCGTATGTGATTGAAACCCATGTTCATGCCGATTATGTCTCAGGAGCCAAGGAACTTAAGCATCAGCTTAATGAACAGCCTCTTATTTATGCATCAGGAATGGGTGGAGCCCAATGGATTCCGCGTTATACCGATGTCGTGGTTGAAAAGGGGACTCAAATTGAGTTTGGAGATTTGCGTTTAGAGGCCGTCCATGCTCCCGGGCATACTCCGGAGCACATCATTTGGTTGTGCTATGATCAATCAAGGAGTGTCACAACCCCTTGGTTTGTCTTGACCGGCGACTCTTTATTTGTAGGGAGTGTTGGGCGCCCCGACTTATTGGGAGCTAAAGAAATGGACATCTTAGCACCAGAGCTTTACACAACCATTTTTGATGTGTTGGGGGGATTGCCCGATTTCGTTGAAATCTTTCCGGCCCATGGCCAAGGCTCTCTTTGCGGAAAAGGGTTAAAATCGAGAGGATCGTCGACGATTGGATATGAGCGTCGATTCAATCCCTACTTTAAGCATGACTCATTAGAACATTGGGTGAATCATCTGATTGAAGGGCTTTCTGCGATTCCTCCCTACTTTCCTTATCTAAAAAAAATCAATGTTGAAGGCCCGCCACTTCTGAGCACTTTAAAAACGCATATGTGGGATCAAAAAAATAGTCCGGATATTAAAGAATTGTTTCTTCTCGATGTACGTCATCAAGAATCTTTTGCTTTTTCTTATCTTCCAGGATCACTCAATATCCCCTATTCCCATTCGTTTACTCATTGGGCAGGATGGATGGTTCCAAATCAAACACCGATTGGTTTAATTGTTGAAAATTCTCATCTCTATTCTGAAGTGATTGATCAGTTGCGATTGATGGGATTCGACCAAGAGATTTGGGTCATTGAATTGCTACAAGATGGTAAGAATGATTTCTGTACATTTTCTTCTTTTCCATTTATACAAGTGGAAGATGTGGCTCACTTAAGTCCTGATTTTAACTCTTTATTTCTTTTAGATGTGCGTACACCAGAAGAGTGGTGTGTCGAGCATATTCCAGGGGCGCACCATATAGAGCTGAATGATTTGGAGCATCATCTTGATCAAATTCCAATTGATCAAACGATCGCCATTGTATGCAGAAGTGGACAAAGAGCCTCTTTGGCAGCCTCATTATTGCTTAAACATGGTTTTCCCTTAGTGAATAACATTCGAGGAGGCATTCAAATGTGGAAGCAAGCAGGATTGCCTTTAGTCAGTGAATTGAAATAAACAATGTAGAGGTTTTATGACAACCGATTTATCTTCTAGTATAAAAAATGTAAAAATTGGCGATATCGCACCCAATTTTAAAGCTGAAACAACCGCCGGCTGTATTGATTTTCATGATTGGATAGGGGATGCATGGTGCCTTTTCTTCTCTCACCCCAAAGATTTTACTCCTGTTTGTACGACAGAACTTGGAGAAGTTGCTCGGCTAAAAGAGGAATTTGATCATCGCAATACTAAGGCGATCGCTTTGAGTGTCTGTCCTCTTAAAGATCATCAAGAGTGGATCAAAGACATTAATGAGACTCAGCATACTGTGGTGAATTATCCTGTGATCAGCGATGAAAATGGCTCTATCGCCCATCTTTATGGGATGATCCATCCAAACGCCAGTGATACATTTACTGTCCGAAATGTGTTTATCATTGATCCTAAGAAGAGAGTCAGACTCATGTTAATTTATCCAGCTTCGACAGGGCGTAATTTTAAAGAAATCCTTCGAGTTTTAGATTCCCTTCAATTGACAGATCATCATAGCGTGGCTACACCTGCTAACTGGGAATGGGGAGAAGAATGCGTCATTTTACCAAGTATCACTGATCAGCAGACCCTCAATACACTGTTTCCAAAAGGCTATAAACAAATCAAGCCTTATCTACGTTTAACGCCTCAACCTGATTAGAAAAAGGTCTATTCTTCCGTTGGTTTGCGCGAGAATCTCACCGATAGAAAATCACACTCTGGTCCCTATTTTTTAATAGGGACCAGACTCTTTTTTGCAATTTTTTGGACCTATTATCTTCCAGTCCATTTCCCTGTTGAGCAGCCTCTATGGCCCTCTTCTGTGCTGCAATCACATCCTTTCTCAGAATAGCATCCACAGTGAGTCTGAGTCTTGCATTTACAATCTCTGCATCCACAATGCCCTTTTTCAATCTGTTGCGAAAACAAGAGTCCAGTCAATAAAAAAGATGCTCCTAAGGCTAGGAGAGGTAAAAGTTTCATAGCATTTTCCTTTAATTTTTAACCTGTTTTTCCTCAAATACAGGAATATGTGATATTCTCTTAATAAAGTAAACGTTAATTGTCAACGACGCAATGAACCCCTTTTTTGCACGTATTCGGGATGCTTTGTTTCCAGTGGAATAAGTTTGATGGATCATATTGATTTTTAATCTTGATTAAACGCTCAACATGATTGCCATAATACCGTTTTAGGTATCCCTTTCCAAGGTCATAATCGACAATATTAGCGTAACAATACTTAGAGACTTCGGGTGGAATAGCTGAATAAAATTGACGACTCAAATTCAACACCTCTTCGCTTTGTGATTGATCATCCCAAAAATAGGCTTGAAACCACCATCCAAACGCATTTCTTGGAAAAAATGATGTGTTGAATTTGGAAAGAACCCCGCCAAACACCTCAAAATTAAAATAAACAAGATAATTTGGATCTTTCTTTTCTAATTTTGTAAAAAAATGAGTGATCTGCTTGATGGTTTCGTCTGACATTGGTTTCATCAAGATACGGGATTTCGCTTTGTTGAAGGGGAGGGCTGGTTGGGCGATCCAATATCTGGAAAGGTCGAGATAACGGCCGGTCAAAATCTTAACGTGAGGATTTAAATCTTGAAAACTTTTTTTCCACTCAGTAAAAGGCTCGCTTCCCACTTTTAACCCATAGATGCGAATCACTAATGGGGGTGCTTCATCGGGGTGTGAGCATATTTCGTTGGGATGTCGAATGCCTATGACTGACGAAACAGTATCTGGAATCTTTTTTACCCAAGACTGCCATGCATGCATGATAGGGGAAATAAGTGTAGGATCCCACTCCCAAGTCAATTCATAAAAGGTGACTTCAGGGATATTATGCATAAAAAATGTGAAGCCTAAAACAATTCCATAAGATCCATTTCCGGCGCCTAATAAAGCCCAAAAAAGGTCCGGGTCGTGGAGGGCGTCCACTTCAATGATCCTGCCATCTGCTTTTAAAAACGTGATACTTTTAACAGAGTCGCATGTTAATCCAAATTGACGAATGAGTAAACCAATTCCTCCACCGAGAGTTAATCCCGCGATCCCTACGGTTGGGCATGTTCCGGTGGGAATTGCCCGATCGATCATCCCTAAGGTCTGGATCACATTTTCCAGTCGACAACCGGCTCCAATATAAACTGTTTCATCACTCATATTTGGAGTAATCGAATTGAAATTTTGAAGGTCAAGCACATAATCAGAAGAGAGTGATCCGGGCTCAAAACAATGTCCGCCGGACCGAACAGAAAAGTTGAGATGATATTTTTTCAATGTGAGCAAAGTCTCTTGAGCTTCTTGAAATGTTCTGGGCATGATAATCGCTTTTGGGAAGTAAACAAAGCGTCGATTGAAGATGAGGCGGGCTGTGTTATACTCCACGTTCGCAGGATAAATTGCATAAGGGAGATTTTGCAACTCTGTTGGAATGCATGGAGTCATTTTTAATGGGCAAATGTCATGAATTCCTTCTCTAGCCTCAAGGTAAATTAAAGACCAAGAGAATAAAAAAAGAAATAAAGTTAACGTCTGCTTAGTCAAATGATTGTTCATCGTTTCCCTCATATTTTTGAACACCGTTCTTTTCTCCCAAGAGACGGGAAAATAGCAAAAATTAAATTTCTTTCAAAGATTAATTATTTATTAATAAGACCTATCATTTTTAATTGATTTTAATTTTTTTTGATGTAAAATATGCTAAAAATCATTTTTAACCTCCATAAAAAAATAGGCTATTATGAATTTCTTAACTAATAATCCTTTAGGTTCACAGTCAATTAATCAAACTTTAATTCGCGAAAATCAGGCTTCGAATCTAGAAAAAAGAGACAGATCGAACGAATTAACTTCTAATCTCGATAGGTTAATAAATAATGCTTCTCTTCCCAATGAAAGGAAGAATCAATTACATCAAGCATCTGAATCATTGATAAGAGCGTTATCTCTGCTTCCAAAACAGAATCTTGTGATTTTTTCAGAAGGGGCAACCTACGCATCTACCAACGGTTGCTGGCCGCGGAATTCTTCGGGTCCATCAGGCCGTCCATCGACCGATCCGGATGAAAATCTCGCGATAAAAACGATTTTAGAAATCACCCGTTTCACACAAGGGCGTTGCCTGATTGTTGTTCCCGATAGCGGAAACAAAGAAAACACCCTTTTATTTTTAAGATCGTTAGGTTGTCAAGCGTCTGATATTAGGCAAGCCCATGTTGGCGAAGTCAATCAAATTCTTGTTGCCTCTTCTGCTGATGAAGATGGAGATTACCATTATTTTTCACCTGATCAAGAGAGTTATAAAGCCGTTGTTCTTGGCCCTCCTCTAGGAAAGGCCTATGAATTCATCAACAATCCTTTTTGCCAAAAAGTGGATATACAAGGGGATTTTCAAGCTGATCAAGATCGCAACTTTATCTTAGATGAAGGGGGATACCCAAAAGGAACCAGCACTAATACAAGAGATTCTTCATCAAAAGATTTTTTTCGAATCGCGATGAATAGAACAGAGCCTGTCAAGACCTATCCAAGCAGTAAAATGACATCTTTTATTTCTTTTTCTGAATTTTCCGGTTTGAATCGAAATAATACGATTTTAACCCCCGCCGATATTCAACATTGGTTGGGCAATACGATCGAGCAATTTACCACTTGTTTTTCAGGAAAAGAGACAAAATTACCAGGCTCCATGCTTAGCAAACGTCTTCAGAACTCAAGATGTTTGACTACTTTATATGGAGAAGAAAGAGCAGGAGCAATTTTAAGCTGCATGAGAGAAGATCCAAAAAAACGGATTCTTGGTTTTGAATTACTTTTTCAGTCTATCCTTCAAAATCAGTTAATTGTGTCCGGTGATGACCTTGTAGAAAAAATTCGAGATTTAGGGGTAAACTTTTTAGATTTATTCGATGATGATAAAATTCTAGATTGGCTTGAAGATCTTCCGCAGCGTTTTAAATTTGTTAGCAAAACGATCAATTCTGATGTAGAGGAAAGTTCTCAAAGATCTATTCAATCGGTTCGAGACATGAATTCGGACCAAAGAAAAGCAGCTTTATTCGCTATTTTTTCAGCTTTTAAAAATATCTACGACGAAAAAACGATTGGTGGGTGGAAATATGCCAATCAATTTAACCGAGATCCGATTAACCACGTGAATTATGAAGGGGCATATCTCTCAGGAGGCAAGCAAATGCCTTATGATGCTTTAGCTCTTTTGTCAGCTTGTTTGAATGTTCCAGTAGAAGATCCATTCCTCCGAGATTGGGTGTTGCTTCTGACCACAGTTTAGCAGGCTCCCACTAGCAAAAATTTGTTAGGGGCTACTTTTTGTTTAAATGCTGTTAATCCATTGCCTAAAAAATTAACGGAACGAAGACTCTAAAGGCAACAGACACACTGGAACGATCGAGATTTAAGGGTTAGGTCGATGACCTGACCCTTATACACAACTCTAAAATTTAGTATGTTGGACCTTTGGATGACTCTATACAAACAATCAACCTGACAGGAAACAATCAACCTGACAGCAAACAATGTGCTCTATATAAGGATCATCTATGAATATTTCAAGTTATTATCAAAGCAATAAAGATTTATACGCAGCAACATTGGGTTTAGTTGTGTTTAGTTATATGGGCCTTTTTGTTGTGAAATGGGTGTTAAAAAAAACTGATTTAATCAATTGTGTTAATAAAATAATTGAAGATTTGTTATTTAAAAACCAATCAAATAATGTCTCGAATTTTATAAAAACTAAAAAAAATTTTGAAAAAGTAGACCCTTTTAAAATTTCAAAAAATCCATCTATTTCTAATTTCTTTCATTCTAATTTATTGAATGAATTACAAAACAAACATTTAGATTTGATAAATGATGAATTTCCTCAAGGAATATCCCAATACCGTTATCCTGATTTTTCAAATGGAAATATTCCGCATGCTTGTTCTTTTCATAGCGCAGCATTTATTTTATATATGAAAGAACATTTCAATGAAGTTGTTGAGTCTTTTCGTCATGAACATGTGGATGTTTTGGTTGATATATATAAAAAAATTCTTGATAAGGGGTTGATAATTAGAAATGAGGCATTAGACAACGGAATGGTAGATGAGTCAATTAATCCTGAAGAAATGAAGAGATATACAACAGGTTTTGATTCAATCAAAATTGGACAACCAGAGCAAGTGATCACTGGTTTGTCCGACATCAAAGCCGATTTTGACAGCGAATTTAATAAATTATTTTCTTTACAAGAACCAACAAAACATTCTTACTGCTTAATTCAAGCAGATGGACAAACGTTTGCTTTTTGCCATATTAATCAACACCAGGGATTTTTGTTTGATCCGCATAAATCATCCGTTAAAGTTGTTTCCAAAGAAGAAGCTAAACATTATTTGACACATGACATTCTTGATTTAGATGGTATCGAAAGCGCTCCACAGATAGTGGATTTCTATCATGGGTTTTTTGTCGAAACAAAAAAATAGGAACAAATGAACAACGTATTGTTAAAAATCATTTTCCCATTTCAATTTTTTTTCTTATTCTCCACTTACCCTCTAAAGGGAGAAGAGAGTTTTTTAACTCCACCTCACAATTTTTCTGTTGATCCCAAAAACATTGCGCTCCACCATCCTGTTAAAACAAATCAAAATTTAGCACAGCTTTACTTCGATCAAGGATTGAGTTTTGTTTATGCATTCAACCAAGACGCTGCTTATTGGTCGTTTAAAAAAGCGGCTGAAGTGGATCCAAATATGGCAATGGCTTACTGGGGAATGGCGCTGGCTTTAGGCCCCAATCTGAATGTGGCCATTTCTTACGAGCAATCAAAACAAGCCTATGATCTGATCCGGATAGGAATGGAAAAAGCAATCGATTCTCCGGAGATTGAACGAGATTACATTCAATCGCTGCAAGAGCGTTTTTCTGGCAATAAGGAAAAAAATCAAGAAGAATTGGGTCTCAGTTATCTTCAAGCGATGCAAAAACTGCATCAAAAATACCCTGATGATCCAGATGCCGCTGTTTTATACGCAGCAAGTCTTCTAGAATTGCATCCGCGCAATCAATGGACCCGAGATGGAAAACCAATTGGAAATGCATTGGAAGCTGTCAACATCCTCCAAATTGTTTTGAGGAGCCATCCTGATCATACAGGAGCCAATCATTATTATATCCATGCCATGGAAGACTCATTGTACCCCGAAATGGCTTTGATGTCAGCTGATCGTTTAAGAACCTTGCAGGCTCTCTCTGGGCATATGCTCCATATGTCTTCACACATTTATTTATCAGTAGGGGAGTATTCAAAAGCGATCGCCTCTAATTTAGATGCGATTGCGGCAGACAAAGCCTATATCAGAGAATATGGAATGGATGGAGCCTATCCTACAAGCTACCTGTCTCATAATCTTTATTATCTTTGTCGCGCTTATGTCATGGATGGTCGTTTTGAGGATGCAATGCTGGCTGCCAACACGTTAAAAGACCTCTATCTGTCCACCTATCCTTTTCTTAAGGATGAAGAATACTATGCATCGACCCCTTTAAGTGTCCTTATCACATTTCATCAATGGAAAAATATTTTAGAATTGCAGAGCCCTCCCAATGATATGACACTATCAAAAACTCTGTGGTTATTTGGAAGAGCTCTAGCTTACGCTTCTGTGGGGCAGATTGTTCAAGCCAAAGAACACTTGCTCGATTTTTTAGAACAGAAAAAAAATCTATTGGCCAAACCCTTTTTTTTAAGAGAGAGGGAAAAGCAGATATTAGATATTGCACACTATGCGATTGAGGCGAAAATAGCAGACATTCAGGGCAATAGCGATCTAGCCATTGCTTCGTTACATCGGGCCATAGAGATACAAGACTCTTTGAGGGATAGCGAACCTCCCAATTGGTTTTATTCTACTAGAATTGCCCTGGGATCTCTTTTACTCAAGCTGAAAAAAGCCCCGGAAGCTGAGTCTGTTTTTAGACAAGAGCTTAAACGCTACCCTCTTAGTGGACGGGCATTATTTGGATTAAGAGAGAGTTTAAAAGCTCAATCGAAAGTCTCGAGTACTTATTGGGTAAATCAAGCCTTTCAAAAAGCATGGCAATATAGTTCCATTTCTCTTATAGAAAAAGAATGATAACAGGTTCTAAGGGAGGCTAACGTGGGCAATCAACTTGTCATGACACAGATGACTCAGGATGAAGTGCAAAATATCATGCTAAAATGGGCTGAAGAAGAGGGGTGGAATCCAGGTCTTGATGATGCCGCTTCATTTTATGTGCAAAATCCGAATGGATTTTTTGCCGGCCGTTTAAATGGTGAGGTGGTGGGGTGTTATTCGGCGGTCATTTATGATCAAACATTTGCATTTTTTGGTCTCTATATCGTTAAGCCCGCATTTCGACATCGTGGTTTGGGAATGCAAATGACTCAGCACTGCCTCGACTATCTTGCAGGTCTCAATATTGGACTCGATGGTGTAGTGGAGATGGCAAAGAAGTATGAAAGGATTGGATTTCGTCCTTCTCATCTGAATATTCGCTATGAGGGGACCTCAACTTTAGATAAAAGAGAAGATCCTGATATTGTTGAAGTCGGTGACGAGCTGCTTGCTCAAATTGTTCAATATGATCGATCTTATTTTCCCGCTTCTCGCACTCGTTTTCTCCACCACTGGTTAAAGCGCTCTTCCAATAAAATGTCATTCGTCTGCGTTGATCAACGAGCAATAAAAGGTTATGGAACAATTCGAAAATGCTGCAAGGGATATAAATTAGGACCTCTTTTTGCAGAAACGCCTCAGATTGCTAAAAAAATCTTTGAACATTTGATCGTTCAAGCAAAAGGAGAGGTTTTTTATCTGGATATTCCAGAGCCTAATTTAGCTGCATTAGAGCTTGTAAAAAAATATCAAATGAAAGAATGTTTTAAGACCCTTCGTATGTATACAAAAGGGAATCCACAGATGAATATCGATCACATTTTTGGGGTCACAACCCTTGAATGTGGTTAAGAAGCTGTCCTAAAACTCAAAGTGTTTGCTTTAAGATGAAGTTTTAGTACAGCTTCTAAAAGGCTGTTTTCAAATGCGCAATCCCTCCTTCTGTCAGTGAGTTTTTTAGTCAAATCCAGCGATACCCATTTTATCGCAAGCTTGACCAAATACTTGCGGAGATAAAGTTTTGACTGCATTTATCAGTTGTTTGTATTTGAGTAAATCTTGAAGTTGTTGAAGAATCGCCTCTTCTTTTTGCGCTACGGCCATTTCCCTAGCTAACATCTCTTCTTCTTTTGCTATCCGCTTTTTATCGAGTTCTTCGTTTTCCAAATCATGGGCAACTTCTTCTTCTTGCTGCTTTTTATCTAACGCTTGCCTTGTTTTGTCAAATTCCTGCCTTTCCAGATCATGCGTGATTTCTTTTTCCTGCGCCTCTTGAAACTGTACTTTTAATGTTTCATATTGACTTTTTAAAAGATCTAAAGCCCTTCTATTCGTGACTAAATCCTTCGCACTGACTGAAATGGATTCACTCGCTTCTTCTAACTCCCCGATTTGTTTGTTTAGCTGATCGTTGAAAGAGGTGAGTTCACCAATTTCCTCATGAAGCTTCGAGAGCTTATCGTTTAACTCTTTGTTAGTTAAACTTAATTGATTCGCACTATTTTTTAGCTCTTGATTCATGTGTTGAATTTTGCTCAATTCTTGCTCAAGAGTTTGATTGGCTATCAAAAATTTTTGATTTTCCTGTTTGGTTTGATCAATTTGCGTCTTAAGAGCGTTGACATTTTTTTTAAACTCTTGGTTCTCGATTTTAAACCGGCCGATGTCTTGCTCTAGAGATTGTATGCTGTTTTTTAATGTGTCATTCTCTTGTTCCAATGCGGTTGTGACTTCATCAAGATTTTTTAGAAGTCTATATCTATGGGCAAGGAGCGCCCCTCCTCCGGAAATTGCGATGATGATCACCCCCCCTGAAAAGATGTAAGGATCCCTTAGCAAAATTCCTTCAATAAGGGCAATCACTCCGGCAAGAGTTAAGACTGCCGCTGAAATCTGATAAAGAGTGACAACCTTCCTTTCCACACTTCCCCAATAAAGATTGACACTTAATATTCTTTGCGGATTTGGTCTAGAGGCGACAGTGTGGCCTGCCTCTAAGTCTAGATGTGGCGAAAATGGCAAGTGACTGATTTGCATAGAAACTCCTTGATTGACAATTTGAGATGGCTGCCTTTTAATGAGATGATAACAATTTCCCGGGAGTGACGCATGCCTCTTTATGATCTTTTTAAAACGATACGCTCGATAAAGCAAGGAAAATTTTATTCCATTCCGGCTCTAGCGGAACAAGGGTTCCCTTTGATCCGACGTCTTCCCATCTCAATTCGGATTATTTTAGAATCTTTATTGCGCAATTGTGACGGAAAACGAGTTGAAAAAGAAGAGGTGATCCGCCTGGCCACATGGAATTCTGAAGAGCCTCAAGAAGGTGATGTTCCTTTTATTGTCTCTCGAGTCATTTTACAAGATTTTACAGGTGTTCCATTGCTTGTCGATTTAGCTGCAATGCGGGATGCCGTAGCTTTGCTCGGGCAAAATCCCTCCCTCATTGAGCCTCAAGTTCCTGTTGATCTAGTCATTGACCATTCTGTTCAAGTGGATCGAGCCCGAACACCTAATGCCTTTGCTTTTAACATGCAGATCGAGTTCGAGCGAAATCGTGAACGTTACACTTTTTTGAAATGGGGGCAGCAGGCATTTAAAACGTTCCAAGTTATTCCGCCAGCGATTGGAATTGTCCATCAAGTGAATTTAGAGCACATTGCCACTGTCGTTTCATCAAAGCAAATGGGCGATGAGACGATTCTTTTTCCCGATACCCTTGTTGGAACAGACTCTCACACAACCATGATCAATGGATTAGGGGTCGTAGGGTGGGGAGTTGGTGGAATTGAGGCGGAAGCGGCAATGCTTGGGCAACCCGTTTCTTTACAAACTCCTGAAGTGATTGGAGTTTATCTTAAGGGGTGTTTACTTGAAGGAGTGACGGCAACAGATCTGACACTGAAGATCACAGAAATGTTGCGGAATGAAAAAGTGGTGGGAAAATTTGTCGAATTTTTCGGAGAGGGGGCTGCAAGTCTTGGGGTTGCCGATCGTGCGACTATCGCCAATATGGCCCCTGAATATGGGGCAACAATGGGATTTTTTCCTGTAGATGAAAAAACAATTCAATACTTAGAGATGACGGGCCGCGATCCGGAGGCCATTGCATTGGTGCGCGATTACCTGGTGGCTCAAGAGATGTTTGGTATTGCGTCTAAAGGAGACATTGATTTTACCAAGGAGTTAGAGCTCGATTTAACGACGATTACTCCAAGTGTATCGGGACCCAAACGACCTCAAGACCGGCTAGACCTAGCTCAAATTAAAGATCGATTTCATGAACTCCTTGGAGCTCCTGTCATTGCGGGGGGGTACGGAAAAGAGGGGGATAATCCTCCCCCTTTTGTGGCGCTTCATACCGATGGTTCTTTTTCTTTACTTCCGCATCAAAGCGGAGGGATAGAGCAGATGAATTCAATGAAAACAAAAGCTCTTTGGAGCGAGCAAGAGATGGTGGAAAATCGCCCTTTTACAAAAGTTGTTGCGACACCTGGTTACGCTGAGATTATCTCAACCGATGTTTTATTAACGCATGGCTCGATTGTGATCGCTGCCATCACAAGCTGCACTAATACGAGCAATCCAGCCGTCATGATTGCTGCCGGACTTTTAGCAAAAAAAGCGGTGAAAAAAGGGCTAAAAGTCAATCCGATGGTGAAGACAAGCTTAGCCCCGGGATCGCGTGTCGTCACAGATTATTTATTAAAATCAGGCTTACAAGGGTATTTAGACGCTTTGGGATTTGAATTAGTTGGATATGGTTGTACGACATGCATTGGCAATAGCGGCCCATTAGATGAAAGAATTGAAGAGGCTATAAGAGAATATGACCTGATCACGGCAAGCGTATTGAGTGGAAACCGTAATTTCGAGGCACGTATCCACAGTGCTGTTAAAGCAAATTTTTTGATGTCTCCACCCCTTGTTGTTGCATTTGCAATAGCAGGCAGGGTTGATATTAATTTAGAAATAGACCCTTTAGGCTACAACCAAAAAGGAGCGCCTATTTATTTAAAAGACATTTGGCCATCCGATGAAGAAATTCAAGAGACGATTCGAAAATCGATCGAGCCTTCTATGTTTAGGAGTCGCTATGCACACATTATCGAAGATAATCCGATGTGGAAAATGATTGAGACCACCCAAGGGGCTCAATTCAAATGGGATAAAATAAGTACGTATATTCAGCCCCCCCCTTACTTTAATGAATTTACACTCAACACCCCATCACAATCTCAATTGAAGGATATGCATGCTCTTGCAATTTTTGGAGATTCTGTCACAACGGACCACATCTCTCCTGCCGGTTCGTTTAAATATGATTCACCGGCCGGACAATATCTGCTTTCCTTAGGTGTAAAAGAGGAGGATTTTAACAGTTATGGAAGTCGCAGAGGAAATCACCAAGTGATGATGCGAGGAACGTTTGGGAATGTTCGCCTTCGCAATCAAATGGCTGATGGCAAAGAGGGAGGGGTAACAAAGTTAATCCCTGATGGGGAGTTAATGCCCCTATTTGAAGCGTGTCAAACATATGAGAAGCGCAACGTGTCACTTATTGTCTTTGCAGGTAAAGATTATGGGATGGGAAGTTCTAGAGATTGGGCAGCCAAAGGACCCGCTCTTCTTGGAGTCAAGGTCGTCGTTGCACAAAGTTTTGAGCGGATTCATCGGAGCAACTTGATTGGGATGGGAATTTTGCCTTTACAGTTTTTAAGCAATCAGAGTGTAGAAAGTATTGGAATTAAGGGAAATGAACTTTTTTCTTTAGAGGCAAACAACGGGTTCACTCCAAAACAGCATCTGTTCTTAACTATCCAAGGACCTGATCAATCGATGCAACGTGTTGAGTTATTATCAAGATTAGACACGCCTCTTGAAATTGATTATTATCTCCATAAAGGGATTTTGCCTTTTGTTTTAAGGCAACTTTTGAAGTCCTCTTGTTCGATTAAATGAATCTAGGGCGTGTCATCAATTGATGACACGCCCTAATTTCAGAAGACAAAAATATTTATTCCTCTTAAAATACTTTTTGCTTCACCTTGGAGAAACGAGTGTGAGTGATGAATGAAGAAAAAGATTTTATGATAGGGAAATGATGATGAAAAAGATTTTGTTATTCGTGATGCTTGCTACTGTCTCAACTTCGTGTGCGAGACAAATTGATTCTGACGTTTACTCATCGAGGCAAGTAGGCCAAGTGACAACAACCTATGCCGGGGTTGTCAGAAGCATTCGTGAAGTATTAGTGGAATCGGGAAATCAGCTTGAAGATAATGGACTTGGGATTGCCGGCGGTGGAATTGCGGGTGGAGTTGTTGGAAGTGCAGTTGGCAGAGGACATTTTCTTCCCACTGCTATTGGAGCTGTTGCCGGGGCTGTCACGGGCTCTTTAGTTGAAAAGAAGATGAAACAACAGATGGGGTATGAATATATTGTTGAGTTAAGTGGAGGGGGACTCATTACCGTTGTACAAGGGACAGATCAATATTTTGGGATAGGCCAACCTGTTTTTGTTATGATGAGTCCTTACGGCCGCTCAAGAATTGTGCCTCAATAGTTAAATGATGCGCAATAATCTTATCTCGCTCATTATTTGAGGTTTATCTTTTAAATAGGCAACAATAGAGAATATATTCAAGAAAAGTTAAATTTTTTTTGATAATAATTCGGAAAAAATTCAGATTGGTTTTAAGGCTTTACTCACACTTTTGGTGTTCTTTTATCAAAATCTGGGGCACAAGCTTTGAGAACCAAAGAGGGTCAATCGAAAAAACGGTTGAATCTAAGATTTTTTTCAACTTATCAAGGAGGTTGAATATGAAAAGAATAAGCTTATTCTTATCTATGTTAATGTTTTTGTTTGTTGCATCTTATAGCTATGCGCAGCCAGGCCCTGGACCTGGAAATGATCATGGTCAATATGCTGATGTCGATTATAACAGTTATGATAATTGTCAGCCGCAATGCCCGCCGGCAGATAAACCTGTTGGAGACTGCTATTGCCTATACTGCCACTATAAGCCATGCTATTACAACAAAACAAAATGTCATTATGAGCCAAAGACAACGTATAAAAAGTGTTGTCGTTATGTTCCTCAGTACTATGAAAAACAATGTTGCCGGTATGTTCCACAAACTTACTGTAAACAATGCTGCCGTTATGTACCGCAAACTTATTATACTTGCCAGACTAAATATTGCCCCAAATATACTTGCGAAAAATGTTGTCGTTATCAACCAACTTACTACTATAAGCACGATTGTCAGCCGCAATGTCAACCACAATGCCAGCCTCAGTGTCAGCCATGTGACAATGGTTATTAAAGAAAGTCCGACTATTCTCTAATTGGTCTTTCGGGCAGGTAGCGTTTCTATCTGCCTGATCCATTTATCAAATTGACAATTATTGATAACTCCTTAAACTATTTTCTTGGCAAATAAGACGACGACGATAAAGATTTTAGGGATTATTGACGAATAGATGGCCATGATATCACGGATTAAAATTTGTTTTTTGCTTGGATCATTGATGATCTCGCAGTGTCTCTGCGGCGTTCCTTGGGTTAAACCTTGCGCAATTCAAACATATGCAGGTCCAGAGATTTACTCTGTTGAGCGAGCAAAAGAAGGGGGCGCTAGACAGTCTGGGACACTATATGGAGTTCGTTTAGGGTTTGACCATATACGTCGATATAAATTGTATTGGGGGTTAGATGCCCTTTGGGCAAAGGGGGCTTTAAAAGGATCTTCAAAAGATCATCGAATTAAATCCACATTAACTGATACAAATATAGAAGCGCGGTTTGGATATACTTTTCAAAGCAAAAGTTGGCGTTGTGCATCTTTTACTCCGTTCGTTGGATTAGGGTACTTTTGGGAAAATAACTGTTTTGAACATCCTTCTCCACTCCCCATCCATTTTAAAAATCATTTTTCCTACCTTCCATTCGGATTTCTTTCTCAATTCTCTCTCTCAAAAAATGTCAGCGTTGGGGTAAATGTTAAAATCAGATTTTTAATCGAATCAAAGGTTGAGGCATCCCATGATCCCGAACATGAAGATTGCACTCAATATTATGATGAGTCTCTTCAATATCGCTTTGAATTGCCTTTGAGTTATTTTACTTGCTATAAGAAAAAATCTTTAGCCTGTTGTTTTGTTCCTTTTTATGAATACCGTCCCTATGGTTATAGGTCCAATTATCCATTTGATTTTCTTGAAACCAAGTTTAATATTTATGGCGCGACTTTCAAATTTGAATATCTTTTCTGATGTTAATCTTGTGGAGCGTTGACATTTTTGCTCGACAAGATCAACTCCATTTAAAAAAGAAACTTGAATGATTTTCCGCGATCTTATATAGCTTCTCTCTCGTAAAAGATTTTCAAAAAATGGACTGGATTTAAAAAGAGGAGTCACGGATGAAAAGAATGCTCAACATTTTATCAATTTTCTTACTGGTTGGGTCGATCCCTTCACCATTTCTTTTCAGCTACTCTGTGCAAATAGAAGAGGCTTCAGGTGCAATCGTTGAGTTAGGGATAGATCCCGATGATCGTTTTTTAGATGTATTGGATCATCTTCGGTTTTTCCTAGCAGAAAAAGAGGGAATAGATTCTGGTGACTCTAACTTTTTTCACAAGAACAGTTCAAATGCTTCTTTTTTAAACCTGATTGTTTCAAATACAGGAGTGACTGCTCGGGCTCAAAAATTAAGCGGGAGAGACTATTTTGCACCTTTGAAAAAAGAGGAAAAAGATGACGTTTCTTTCATCGTGAGCAAACTGGCTTGGGATAGTCCCATGGATATTTGGGGTCACCAATCAGATTTAGAAAATGCAGGAGAGAGGATTCATCATCTTCACCCTCTTAATTTTTTATACATTGTGTTTAGCAGTGATAAATTAACAGCAGCCATTTCCGCAATCAAAGAAAGAAAAATCCCTAAATTAAAGAGTGGATTTTTTAATGGACTCATCGATTCACTAAGAGATGAGGCTAATTCGAACAATCTTCTTCAATATGTCGATCATTTTTCAAAAAGGCTTGAAATTAACAAGAATAAAATCACACCTTTTTTAGAAAAAAAAATGTATTCGGAATTTGTGGACTGCTTAATCACTTTGAAGCCTAGAAAAAATGCTGATCGCCATAATATGTAATCAATTTTAACGCTAGTCGAGTTTTTCAAGATGTTCACAGTTGATCCGATTGGTTTTTTTCACACGACCTCTAGTGCTCTTTATGATGTGCCTCGTCAATCTTCTTTAAATCCGGGTAATAAGGGGATCATTCGCCTTAAATCAGGGTTGCAGTTCGAGCAGGCGTTAGAGGGGCTCGAAGGGTTTGATCGAATCTGGGTCATTTTTCGTTTTCACCGGCACTCCAATTGGAAAGCCAAAGTCCTTCCTCCCCGTGGAGGTCAAAAACAAGGCGTCTTTTCCACCAGATCTCCACACAGGCCAAATTTTATTGGACTCTCATCGCTTGAATTACAATCAATTGATGGTTTAGATCTCTTTGTTTTTAATCATGATCTGATTGATGGAACACCTATTTTAGATCTTAAACCTTATCTAAATTATGCCGATGCTTGTGTGAGTCAAAGGCAAGGATGGCTCGATCGGCTCCCTCCTCAACCAGTCATTGACATCGTCTGGTCCTCTTTTGCCAAAGAGCAAGTCGACTATTTATCCCTGAAATGGAACTGTTGTTTACAAAGCGGCGTTGAGCATCGCATTCTTCAATCCCCTCTCCCTTACGCCAATAATCGGATCAAAGAAATAGGGATGGGGCATTATGAACTTGCCTATCGAACATGGCGTATCCGTTATCATTTAGAAAAAGAGATCGCGACGATTTCCTGTGTCAAAAGCGGCTACGATCAAGAGACTCTTGATGGGAAAAAAACATCTCAGTGGGATGATGTGCCGATTCATCAAGATTTCATCAACATGTATACAATTGATAAAGATAATTTTTAATTAACGAAGAATTTGTTTTTTATTTCTATCTCTTGTGAATTAAATGAATTTTAATTAAAATCGCTACTAAAATTCATTTTGCAATTTTTTATTGGAAGATTCGAGAAAAAGGAAAGACTGTTATGCGTTTGATAAAATCTTTATCTATTTTTTTCTTCACGCTCCTAGGAGTTGCGGGATTAGGTTATTATTTTTTTCTTCAACCTGCCGCCCCTCCTTTGGATGATCTTTATGAAGTCGAGAGTCCTTCTACAACAGATTTAAAGCAAAGTATTTCGGCAACAGGGAAACTCAAAATAAAAGATCAGGTCAAAATTGGAAGCGTTGTTTCAGGTCGAGTGAAAGCTGTTCATGTCAAGGAAAATGATCGTGTTCAAGAAGGGCAGCTCCTTGTTGAAATCGAGACGGGATTGGCTGATACAGAGGTCCGTGAGGCCCAAGGAGCTTATGAGCGAGCGATTGCAGAATTAGAGTTTTATGAAACAGCTTTGAGACGAAAACAGCAATTATTTGATGAGCATTTTATCTCAGATGTAGAATTAGAGGATGCCAAACGACATTATTTGACAACTTTAGCTGATACCAAGACTTTAAAAGCAACTTACGAGAAAAGGGTGATTGCTTTTGAAAACAGTAAAGTTTACGCTCCCACTTCCGGAGTGATTATTGATCTTAATGTAACAAAAGGGGAAAAGGTTTCGTCTGATTTAGAAGGGGGCCTATTATTGTCATTCGCACCAGATATTCACCATATTGAGGTCGACTTAGAGATTAACGAGAAACATATTGGCCAAATACAAAAAGGTCAGCCTCTTGAATTAGTTGTCGATACCTATCCCAATCGTGTTTTTAACAGCACAATCGATAGCGTTAGCTTTATTGCAAAAAGCGATGACAATAATGGTTGCGTCTATCAAGCTAAAGCCTATTTAGATAATCCCCATTTACTTTTGAGGCCAGGAATGAACGTTAATGCAATCATTCATGTCGCCTCAGTTGAATCTGCTTTAACGATTACCTCAGGTACTTTCCTTATTAAACAAGAACATCTTGAATCGACTTCAAAATTGCTCAATCTTGCCATTCATCCTTTTTCTAAACAAGATAAGCAAGCACTGCTCATCTCTCATCCTGATGAGAATATCCAGTTTGTCTGGGCAATGTGCGAGAGCTGCTTTAAAGAAATTCCGATAACAATTGGCATTACCGATAATAGAGCATTTCAAGTTAAATCGGGTTTAAAAGGGGATGAAAAATTGGTTGTAGATGTCATGGAAGAAGATGAAATGCATAAAATTTATGAAAAATTTTATCGTAAACTGTAGATTTAACAAGACACCTTAGCGATGGCAAAAATTTCGCCTTATATTATTTTAAAAATGGCCTTTTGGAGTTTGCGAAGGCATCCTATTCGATCTGGATTGGCTTTGCTTGGAATTGTGATTGGCATTTCTGCGATGACTGTAACAATGGCTTTAGGAGAGGGAGCCAATCAAAAGTTGAGGCAAGAAATTCTTGCTATGGGGGAAAATTTGATGTACATCGTTCCTGGCAACCTCATAAGTAAGGGAGAAGTAAGGAAAAGTCGTAAACTCCAAAGGCAACTTCAATATGACGATTACCTCGCGCTCAATCAATTTTCTTCGAAAATGAAAGCTTGCACTCCTTGCGTTGAAAAAAAAGAGTTGGTCAGCTATCGAGGTCATCAAGTGTTGGGAGATATTCAAGGAGTCAATGCTGATTTTTTTCGAATGGAGCCCCGAGGGCTTAAAATCGGTTATCCTTTTTCAGCTCATCATGACGCAACTGCTGCCCCTGTTGCCATTTTAGGCTCAGAAGCTGCAAAAGAATTATTTAAAAAAGAAAATCCGATTGGAAAGACGATTTTAATTGGTACCCACTCCTTTCAGGTTCAAGGTGTTTTTAATGAAGCGCCTAAAAGAGTCAATCGGATTAAAAATCCGAATGTGAATGTTGTGATCCCTTTTTCATCTGCTTGGCGTAAAATCATTCTTCCGGATGAAAATCACTCCATCCATCACATCATCCTTCGACCAAAAGAGGGAATAAATTCCGCGCAATTAGTTGCAGGAATGCGTCGACTTCTCCGTTTTCGTCATCAGATCAATTCAAGTGAGTCCGATGACTTTACGATCTGGGATTTGCAAGCCATGATGCAAGCTGCACATAAATCATCCGAGGTTTTTAATCAATTTCTCTTGATTGCAGCCAGTATCTCTTTAGTTGTCGGAGGAATTGGCATTATGAATATCATGCTTGTTGCGATGACTGAAAGAAGGAAGGAAATTGGAATTAAAATGGCGATTGGAGCAACCTCCGGGAATATTCTGACTCAATTTTTGATTGAATCTGTTTTGTTGTGCGTAACAGGAGGAGGAGTCGGCATTTTATTCGGAGTTGCGTGCGCCTATCTGATTGGATTATTTACTGAATTTGATTGGGCTTTTCAAGAAAAACCGATCATCACAGCGTTTGCTACGACAGTTATAGTCGGACTTTTTTTTGGATTTTATCCCGCTTACAAGGCGTCAAAGCTCAATCCTATTGATGCATTGAAATCTGTTTAGAGTGACACCACTTAATTGAGATAGTCGTTATGCCATTAATTGAAATGCGAAATGTAAGAAAAACGTATAAAAATGGAGAGCATGTTTTAATCGCTTTGAATAATATTGATCTCAACATTGAAAGAGGGGAGTTGATTGCGTTAACAGGTCCTTCTGGATCTGGCAAAACAACGCTTATGCATCTTTTGGGGTGTTTAGATTCTCCCTCTTCAGGTCGTTTTATTCTCGATAAACAAGAGGTTTCCTCTCTGTCTTTAAAAGAATTATCGGGTTTACGCAATCGAAAAATAGGATTTGTTTTTCAGAATTTTCATTTACTTGATGATTTAAATGCAGTTGAAAATATTCTCTTGCCACAGCTTTATGGAGGGATAAAAGAAGTTGCTGGGAGGGAGAAAGCCATACAATTGCTTGAAATAGTTGGTTTGGGGCATCGTCTTTTTCATTACCCAGCGCAATTATCAGGAGGGCAAAAACAGCGATTAGCGATAGCAAGAGCTTTGGCGATGGATCCTCCGATTTTACTTGCTGATGAGCCCACAGGAAACTTGGATTCTGAAAATGCAGATAAGATTATTGATCTATTTTGTGAAATCAATCAATTGAGAAAGACAACGGTTGTTCTGGTCACCCACGAAAAGGCAATTGCCAACCGTGCAAAAAGATCTATTATGATTTATGATGGCAACATTGCTTCCGATATCAAGAAGGAATAACCTAAAGTGGATTTATGATAAGAACCAAACATGTGCTCATCCTTTTCTTTTATCTCATCTATTTCACAGATGGTTGGGGTGAGGATCCCTTTATTTTATCTTTGAGGCAAGCTGAAAATATTGCCATTAAGAACAATTATCAGATCAACGCCAGTTTACATCGCTTAGAGCAGGGATATTACGGATATAAAGCTTCTCAAGCTTACTTTAAGCCTCAAGTGAGTTTTGCCTCTCAGATCGATCTGACTAAAGATGAGAATAGCTTAGATGCTGTTTTAAAAATGACGCAACCTCTTTATGACAAAGTCGCGCGTTATCAGTTAAAAGAGGCTGAAATTCAATGGGAAATGGCAAAGTTGGAATTGCAGCAAAAGATTTGTGATATTTTATTTGAAGTGAGAAAGGCCTATTTTACCATCCTTTTAAACCAAGCCCATGTGAATGTAGACAAAGTGATTATTGAATTGTGGGAAGAAGAGCTTAAAAGACAAGAACGATTATTAGAATTAGGAGGTGCCATTCCGTTTGATTTGAATCAAATCCGGCTTCATTTAAAGAGCGCACGAAGTGATTATTATGATTCGGAAGGGGAGGTCAAAACAAGTGAAATTAAGCTACTGACCATTTTAGGTCTGGCTCCAAATACCCGATTTAAATTAGATGAAAATGACATCCCTCTTCCTCCTTCCGATTGGCAATATGGTGGGGTAGAGAGGTGGAAACAATTAGCTTTAGAGTATCGTCCACAACTGAGGCAACAGCAGTTTTCCTATTTACTCTCAAAAGCTAAAGTCAAACAAGTCAAATCAGAGAGACTTCCAACTGTTAGCTTTTACGCTAATGCGGGCAATCGGTACGTCAATAATGGGTTTATTGCTCAACCCTACGTTGGAGCTGGAGTCAATGTTGATTGGAGCCTCTACGATCCGACAAACCACTACAGAGTTAAACAAGCAAAAGAAGGGCTTCATGAGGCAGCGTCTGATTATTTTCAGGCAGATCTAGAAATAGACGCCATCATTTATGCTTTGTTAAATCAATTAAATCAATCTTATCTTGCTTATCAAAACGCAAAGGAGGGAGCTTCCTTAGCTCAGGAGGGGATGGAAATGGCTGTGAGAAAGCATCAAATCGGCATGATGTCCTCTTTTGAGTATCGCGATACCATTAAAACTCTCCACGAAGCTGAGCAACAGGTTAACCAGGCAAAGTTTGATTTGCACAACGTGTATGATCGTCTAATTCAGCATGTTGGGCTTGATTTAAAAAAAGATCCGTTGTGTATTTCAGGTTCTTAGAGGGAATAAAAGGAAACCGAAATTGACCAAGTTCGGTGATATCTATTTACTTAAATCACTAATTTTGATCTTATCGATGCAAAAACTCTAAGAACCTGCGACATCATCATGGTGATATGGGTCAATACTTGATAAAATTATGCGCGCTTTTCCTTTCTTTATGCTCAACTAGAGTTGAGGCTTTTTGCCTTCCTTGGCTTTTGGATAGTGAACCCCCTGGATTTTACGTCACAGCTTTTGGGGGATTCAATGGGGGATATAACGTCAATTCTAGCGATATTAAAACGAGTCGTGGATACTACTGCGGAATTAATGCAGGAAAAAAAATTTACCCCAATATAAGGCTTGAGGGAGATTTTATCTGGCAAAGGAATGGTGTCCAAGGAGTCTCTTTAGGATCACTCTCTTTGACCCATCTTAAGGGGACGATGAACACCGAATCGTTGATGGCAAATCTTCTTTTTGACCTGAACTTTCCATTTCCCGGGACCCCTTCTATTGGAGCAGGTATTGGCTACGCTTTTGCTGATTTAAATTGGTCAGGAAAATTCATCCAAACAACAGATCATCTTATTAAGGAAAAAGATTACAAAGGGTCTGTTCATGAGAAGGGGTTGGCTTGGCAAATCATTGCAAATCTCAATTTTTTTGTTTGCCCTAGTGTTAAAATTAGTGCAGAATATCGTTTTTTTAAATTAGAAGACAAATTCAGCACCTATAAACTAGGTTTAGCTCTTTCTAAGTTTTTTTAGGGAAAAATAATCGATCATTTATCATTAGGAGCCTTATGAAAAAAAATATTTTTCTGCTATCGCTATTTTTTTGCCTATCTTTTTCAACCCTCATATTTTCAGATGTTTATATCGGATTGATCGGAGGAGGGACAGCCGGTTTTGACCTCAAAAATTCAGCAATGGATACCTCTACCGGTTATTATATTGGGGGGAGAATCGGAATGAGGTGTTTTCCTCTGATCAGAATCGAAGAGGAAATATCGTACCAATTCTCTGATATCCACTCGATTTCCAAGCATGGATTTCATCTTAAACATGTGCATGGGCACGTGAATTCATGGGCTTTCATGACAAATGCGTTGGTTGACTTAGATTGTCCCTTTATTGTCAGCCCTTATTTTGGAGGAGGAGTTGGATATGCGCATGAAAATGGAAAAGGGAAGGGAAAAATCACTTACATGCAAGAGTCTCATGCCAAAATGAAAATCAATCAACATTCTTTTGCTTGGCAAGGGCTCGTCGGGATTAAATATTGCGTCTGCTTTGGATTTGAAGCTAGTGTAGAATATCGTTATTTTAAAATAAAAGATACGGAAGCTAATCATAAACTTGGTATTGCTCTGACTAAATTATTTTAAAGATTGATAAGGATTCAATGTGGAGCGCGATCATGGATGGGTCGTATACATCATTCAAAACATCTCAGGAAAGCTTTATACTGGAATCACAAATAATGTAGACAGGCGCTTTCAAGAGCATCGGACGGGAAAGAGGGGAGCGAAATTTTTCCGTCTGTCGCCTGCAGAAAAAATCCTTTTTTGTGAGAAACACCCGAATCGTTCAGAGGCTTCCAAGCGGGAAGCTGCGATAAAAAAAATGAGTCGCGCGGAAAAACTTTTCCTCACTCATTCTTAAACTCAGCAGCTGGATTTGAACGTTATTTTAAAAATAGAGTCATTCAATCTCAAAGTGCGTAATGTACGCTGCAGACTTGACAGATCGTATGAGTCTATTTATTCATAAATATTGTAAGTTTCGATTATGAAACATCCCATTTACCTTGAGTGTACACCTTGAGTATTTTCTTTTTCTGTGATATTGTGATTTCCTTTTTCGTTTAAGCAGGTTGCTTTTCTCTATCATCGACGCATCTTTTTTTTGGATTGGAGGGGATGAAAGAATCAGTTGAAGGGCTACTCGTTTAGTCCTATGAGCTTTGGCACTATCGGACAAAAGATCCCAAAACCGTTCATTTTCTTTTGACATCATTATATTTAACCCTCTGTCTATCAATTCTTTAGTTATATCGTCTGCTGTTTTTGCCTGATAAAATTCAGGGTGAAATTGTAGTAAAATCATCGGTGCAGTGCCCGATTCTTTTAGTTCTGAGGCTTTAACAAGTTTATCATAGACAACAGAGGTTTCGAGTCGTTCTGTTGGTGCACTATCTTCTGAAACGCCTTGATGATGAAAACAAACACTCATGATATTTTTTTTCATCGCGGCCGCATAAAGCCCACTCTTATCTAGTCTACTTAACTCAAATTTTTGGATGTCTTTATGACCTTCTACGTGCTGAATCAGCTGAGCGCCAAAGTAGACATTTGACATTTGGAACCCACGACAGATAGCCATTAAGGGAATCCCTTTAGTAAAGGACTGATGAATAAGTCCTAGTTCCAAGATAGAGCGGCGGTAATCTCCTCCCCAATCAGTTTCTTTTTCTTGTATTTTTCCATATAAGGCGGGAGGAATGTCTTCTCCACCGGGTAATAATATAGAGTCGACTTGCGAAGCTAGAAATTGAGCTTTTTTCAAAATCCTTGCACATTCAGACTGTTCATTTTCGACAAGAGCTGTAATAAGACGTTGTGGAATTGGAGGTAAGTTCTTATCATAAGACCCTATTTTATTAAGCACCGTTTCGACCTCTTCGTTAACTCCCTTTTTTGTGACCTTTGCTGGTTGCATCGTTATGCGAATGGGAATTGTATCAGCATTTTGATCTAATTTCATATAAGCCTTAGGCGTCGCAATCCCTCTATTTTCAGGATGAATCAGTATAGCAGTAGTCGGACGGGTAACAATTGCCGTTTTTTTACTTTCATCATCGATACTGAATTGATCAAACGTGTTAAAAAAAACAGTATCTTTTAATTGACTATTTTCAATTGAGCTATCTTTAATGTTTGCTTCAAAGAAATGTGAACCTGGCAAACTTGCATAATTGAACTGGCAATGATCTAGGTTCGCATCCTCAAAGCTGCAACTAATCAAACTGCTGCTACGAAAGACAACCTCGTTTAATTTTGCGCCCGTAAACATCACCTCTCGCATTTCGCAATGATCAAAGGTACATTTTTCAAGATTTGAATTAATTAAAGATAAGTTATATATATCACAATTTTTAAATACGACTTGACTCAAATCAGCTTCTCTACAACTGGTCCAATCAAATTTACAATTGACAAATTCAATGTTGTGTAATGTCAGATTTGATAAAGAAAATTCATTTGAAAATTCAATATTTCTAATTTCATTTGAATATTGATTTTTTTTTAAAATGTTTGCCAAATCGACTTTGTTTCCCGCGATCTCAGAACGCTCAATTTCCAATAATTCGATCAATTTTTCTTTAGAAATGATTGGTAAGTCTGATTTTTTTTTCCCTGAATGAAAAATTTCAGACTGAATTAACTTATAAGTTTTGTTTGCGGTCAAAAAATTGCATAGATAAGCCGCTTGTTCAATGAAACGCGCTGCTAATTTTTTTAAATTAGCGATTTTTGATCTTGAATCATCTTTGCGAGTAATTTCAATAGTTAAACACTTGAATTCATTAATTATTTTTTTAAATTCAAAAATTTTATTTTTTTGTAATTCTAAATTGTTATTTTTAACAATTTCAACAATTATTTTTCTGTCCGATGAAGAAAGCTTCTTTATTAACATTTTTTTTTGTGTTGGATTTAAATCTAGAAAATTTTTACTGATTTCATTTGAAGACTCAAATCCAGATAAGCTATTTGATCTAGAAAAATTAATCATAAAAAACCATTGTTTTTTTGTATGTAAAAATAAATTTTTGATTACATTACTTATTATAATTGTTTATTGTGTTTAATGACAAATAAAGATTTGATGTTAAATACACATTTAAAAATACAATAAATCAAATAATCGATTATATTTTTCAAATCCACATAATGTAATTTTTTAAGGAATAGATTATCTTTTCTCTTATTTTCGTTGAAAATCAGAGAAAGAGATGAAAGGGAATCGATTTGAAGGATTGAGGGACGATGAATGGCAAGTGTTGGAAATATTTTTTCCTACGACGTGTCATCAATTGCTAATCGCCTCTATTCAAGAGGGTTTCTTCGAGAATGATTTTTTAAGGGGAATGCGATTGTCCTGACACTCTCTATGTAAATTTGAAGTTTTTATTAAAATATTTATTTATAAATATTTTAAGTTGCGATAAAGTCGGCTCTCAAAAAATTGGAACATGATGAATCGCCTTTTTAACTGAAGCTTATATAGGAAATTAAAAATAAATGAGTATCGTGAATAATCTATCAAAAACATATCAATATTTGATTATTATTATTTTTTTACCAATAGGATTGTTAACAATAAGCTTATTTATGAGGCCTAGCATGAATTTAGAACTTTCTGATCATGGACAAGTTTTATTTAGTACCGCTGCAAAAATAGGGAGTAAAATTGGAAAAAAATATAGAATGCATTCATTGGGAGGTGGTGGAGGGGCTAAGCCAGATGGAATTTGGTTGATAGCGATATCTTTAGAAAAAAGTGAAGCTGCTCTAACAGAAAAAGAAGCTAGAGAGCTGATTATTCAATGCATGGATGATTTACTGACAATCGTAAATCATGACGATCAACTAAAACCATTCCTTAAAAATTATCCTTTCACAGCTAAAAATGTTGAGTTGGTGATTTATAGTTATGATAAGAATAGGAGCTTATATCAATTTCCTTCAATTGCTATCGTTGGAAATTTTGAAGGAAAAATAGGTTATTTTACAGAAGATCCCTCGACAAAACATGGATATCATACTAAAAAATACGAAACCTACGAAGAAGCCGTTGCCATTCTGAGCCAAAATAAAGAATAAAAGAAGTTTTCTTTGAAGCTAGGGTGGAATACCGCTATTTTCAAATAAAAGATACCGAGGCCAATGGTCCTCCATATGAAGGGATGCGGGAGATTCAAAGAAATATCCGAGAGTTTTATGAAAACAGCGCCCCTGGATCTAGTATGTTGATTATTCCACATAGTAAAAGAGCCGCTTAAACGCTGAATGCATTAAAAGATTGTTCGCAAGAATGCTGGGATAATTATGAATAGTCTTTCAAGAAAAAATATTTTTATTTTAATCATTTTTCTATTAACAGTAATTTTTATATTAACGTTATCAATGACTAATAATAGTGTGAATCACGAATTTTCTGATCATGGTAAGATGTTATTTAGCTCTGTTCGAAAGATTGGACTAAAAATAGGTGAAAAATACGGAATGACTTATTCTGGAGCCGGAGGAGGAGCTAAATCAGATGGAATTTGGCTAATGTCTTTGTCTCTTGAAAGGAAAGGTGATCCTCTCAGCGAAAATGATGCAAGACGGTTAATCATTAAGTGTGTTAATGATTTTTTAGCACAAGTTAACAGTGATGAAAAACTAGAACCATTTCTTAAAAATCACCCATTTAAAGCAGCCAATCTGGCTCTGACGATTTTTAACCATAATAAAGATTCTTCATTACATTTTTTTCCATACATTTCGGTCGTGACTAATTCAAAAGGAAAAATAGGCTATTTTACAGAAGATCCCTCGACAAAACATGGATATCACACCGAAAAATACGAAACCTACGAAGAAGCCGTTGCCATTCTGAGCCAAAATAAAGAATAAAAGAAGTTTTCTTTGAAGCTAGGGTGGAATACCGCTATTTATGCCTAATGAAAAAAAATTCTGTACGTCAATAAGGCTTGGAATACATTTAGCGCTTTCAAAGAAAGCCTTGGCTTAAACAATAAACGACGTTTTATGTGAAATTTGCGACATTTAAATAGCAAGAGGGGTGTTAGCATTGACATCATTCACCATTCTCTCGCTAAAACAACGTCTGATAATAGAGCTTATGTTTACATTCAAGCTCAAAAAACGCATGAAAAAATAAAACAATTTGTGGGATTTTAGTTTGATTTTAAGTGAAAAAAACAATAAAATAATTCATTTAATATAAAAATTAAATGAATTCTAAATTTATGAAAAAAATAAAACATCAAAAACACTCTTTTATTGTGTGGTTATTCACTTTTTTATGTAGTTTTTCTGTTTTATCAAACGATCACTTAGTTGGTAATGCTTGTCACCCCGATTTCATTTCCCTCCTTTTTTTTAGACAAAGTGAGCCCATCTTAGCGATAGATACAGATTCTTTACAAACAGTAGATCAATTAGGTGGCGGTGTCTATTATAGAGAAATTGATGCAATTATCCCTTTATTTCCATCTCTTGTTATAGAACAGTGGCTTCAATATAAAAATCGAATCGCTGATAGAATAGGCTCAATCGAACCGGTGGCTGAAAGTGGGTCTGATTTAGGTTGGAATAATAGTGCAACGACAATTGATGAGTTGATTTTAGATGCTTATCAAGCAGCTCCTCAATTTAAAGAAATGTGTATGATTCTATCTGAAAAAGGAGGAGCTAATATCAATTTTGGCATCAAAAACCTTCATATGATTAAGAGTTATCAAAGCATTGAACATAAAGCGTTTGAAAAAATGAAAAAAGGTTTGTCTTTCGATCAATCTGTCGGTCAAATCAAAGATGCATTAAGAGCGACGATGATTGTCGAAGCTCCTGAAGACATTCAACCACTTACAGAAGTCTTAAAAGAGTATGCCTCTCTGTTGGAGAGAAAATTTGTCTTTGTTAATCTGTGGAAGGAAAACCGCTCTTCAGGATATGTTGCCGTTCATGCAAAAATGCTTTTTCCAATACATGACGAAAAAGGAAACTATCTAAAGAGAGATATCATGGTTGAAATTCAAATTCATTTAAAGTGCATTATGGATGGAAATGAAAACTGTGTAAAAGAACGAGCGAAGCGATTGTGTCATCAGTTGAGGACTCGTCAAATCACTCTCAAAAATGAATCTGCGGCCTCAACTCTTCTTTATCTTAGCGCATTAAAAAAATGCCCGAAGAATAATCACTCTCACTTCTCCAACTCCGCTTTTAAACAATAATTTTTAATGATTTTTACTCTTCAAATGATTTTTACTCTTCAGTTGTTTGCCATCGCATGGCGAGCAAAAATTTATTGGGGGAAGATCAACAAAAAATTCCACTTTTTCTTTCTCTTTTGGCATCAAACGCTGGACAATACACCATGCATGAATAATTCCTGCAATCGATCCGATCTTTGAAAGAGCCGGAGATAAAATTTGCATGCCATCCATGAAATGGGTCGCCTCAAACACACATCCTCCAATTTGGATGCATAAATCTTCGCTAAAATGCTCCTTGACATCTCGTTGATGTTTCTGCCAAATAAGCAAAATACTCGACATTGCATATCCAGCAACACTAAAAAGTGCCCCATATTTAAATATTTTTTCAAATCCACCGACTGAACATAATTTAAGCTGAGTTAAAAATTGCAGTGTCGCTGTAAAATGAGCCGTTGCGTGGAGAACACGTGAAGTCGTAAGGAGAAAATTTAATTTTTGCCCTTTTTCATTTTGAAAAAAAGTGCCATTCATTAAGCGAGAGAGGTCTCCTATAAAACAAAAAGAGTGCAAAACGTGTTCGATGTCATGTGCACCATGGTGTAAATTTCCCAGTGTTTGATAAACTTCCACATTTGTGTAATTGCGCAATATTGTTTGAAATAAATGAAAAGATTCATCCGCAATTTCAGCAATTTTTTCTGCTAATTCAATTCGTTGAAAATAAAAAGAAATCGATTCACTGGAAGTTTTTGGGCTTCGATCATAAGTCACTTTTAGATGGATTCTATCGCCAGTTGTATTTTTCTTTATCAAAACATTTTCAACAACACATCTTCCACCCGTGGAATGTAATGGACAACACATGATCACACCAGCCTTTATTTTGTTACATTTTTAATCCGTTTTTGCATTAGAATGCTTGAAGTTTCCCTTAAAATGCAAACATTAAAAGAGATATAATAAATTACATGGTTAAAATGTCTCGAATAACAAGTGGTTTCAAAGGATTTGTATAATAAAGATTAAATGAGTAAAGTGAAGATCAACATCTGTTTTTGTGAATACCTTCACAAACAAGCAGTAGAGAGGTTCTCAAGGAAGTAAACATTGGAGGATGTATGACAACAACCCTTATTGTCATTTTGGTTATCGTTGGATTATTAGCCCTATGGGGCATTGGCATTTATAACCGTTTGGTTCAGCTGCGTAATCAAGTCAATAATGCCTGGAGTCAAATTGATGTACAGCTTCAGCGCCGTTACGACCTTATCCCCAACCTTGTAGAAGCTGTTAAGGGGTATATGACATATGAAAAAGGAACGTTAGAAGCTGTGATCAGCGCTCGCAATCAAGCGCAAAGTGCACGAGATGCAGTAGAGGCAAGCGGTGGCCCAACTTCGAGTTCTATTAAAGATTTGGTTGCTGCAGATACAGCTGTTCGAGGTGCGGTGACTAACATTATGGCGCTTGCTGAAAATTATCCTCAGCTGCGTGCCAGCGAAAATATGCAACAATTGCAAGAAGAATTGAGTTCTACAGAAAATAAAGTCGCTTTTGCCCGACAAGCCTACAATGACAATGTCATGATTTACAATACAAGCCAGCAAGTGTTTCCTGCCGTCTTATTTGCCTCGACTTTCGGGCATCACCCTGTCGAACTTTTCCAGGCTGAAGATCAACAGGTTAAAAAAGCACCTAAAATATCATTTTCTTAATAGATCCTCTTTTTAGATGAGGATCTATTCTTCAAGGGGTATCTTGAGTTAATTATAATGAATGGAAATCAATCTTATGGTCATGAACTTTTGGGAAGCTCAACGGATAGCAAAGAAGAAAACAGCGATTTATCTTGCGATTTTCATCACTCTCACGCTTGCAGCTTCTGCACTTTCCGAATTAGCGATGCGGATCTTTGCCGCCGGCAGCTATGGAAATCCGGATCTCCCTTTTGTTGGATTAGGATTTCTTGCGATGACGTTTGGTGTAGCAGGATTCAATTATATGAATTTTCTTCAGGCAGGAGGTGCTTATGTTGCTGAATCTGTAGGAGCTGAATTAGTCGATCCTTACACCAGAAATGCTAAAGAACGGCAGTTAATCAATATTGTAGAGGAAATTTCGATTGCGACTTCTTTGCCAGTTCCCCTGGTCTATATTCTAGATGTGGATGAAATCAATGCCTTTGCGGCAGGGACAAGTCCGGACAATGCTGCTATCACAGTGACAAAAGGATGTTTAAATCTGCTAAACCGCGACGAACTTCAAGGTGTTTTAGCTCATGAATTTGGACATATTTATCATCGAGACATGACAATAGGGATGCGTGTGGCAGCAATGATTACAGGTTTTTTTATTGTCACGTACATCGGGATCCGCCTTTTATCAAGTTCTTCTTATTCAGACAGGGACGATGACCGCAAAGGAGGAAATCCGATTGCGATTGTTGCGCTTATCTTCTTGATTGCAGGCTCAATCACCTGGTTTTTTGGCTCAATTTTACAAGCAATGGTGAGCCGGCAAAGAGAATTTTTAGCAGACGCATCTTCTGTTCAATACACAAGAAATCCTCATGGGATTGCAAATGCATTAAGAAAAATTGAGGCTCACCACGTCTCAGATATGCCAAGAAGCGGCCAGCCATTCGCCCATCTTTATTTTAATGAACACCCATCACTTTGGTCTCGCATTTTTGCAACTCACCCCCCTATAGAAGAGCGTATCGCAGCAATTGAAGGAGGCGCATACGAAAAAGAGGAAGAGGGATTTCCTTCGATGGCTGGATCCCGCCGCAACACTCCCCCTCCCCCTCCTCACAATTAGAACCTATCTTCACATTTTTTTGTGCTTTGAGTTGCCTCAAATGCTAAAAAAATATGAAGACAGGTTATGTAGGCTTCTTACTAAATATTAAATGGACTTCCTTGCGCAAATTCCTGAGCCGTTATCTCGGTCAATTGGAAGTCATAGAATTGATGTCATCTCTCTTTATTTTTGTGGTTGCGGCGGAACATACTTGGGCCTCTCTTGCCCCACAATATAGGCGGCGATATCCAACGCTTCTTCCTCTGTTAAGTGAGCTTGCTGATAAGGCATATTTAAATAGATGAAGGGAGCCAACATATTGATTGTACACATTCCGGCACCATTATTAAATGATTTCTCCCCCCATAATGGTGGGATGGTCTTTCCTTCTATATCTTCTAAAAACCCTCCTCCTGCCCCATCCAATCGATGACAAGATGCACAACATAACGCATATAGCTTTTCCCCCTCTTTCGCATCTGGTTTGTGTGTATTTTTGATTTCAGGTAACCCGAGCCAAGGAATATCCTTAACAGATTCGACTTCCTTTGAAATCCAGGAAAGATAATGAGAAAGATCACTCATAATAGAAGAATCAGGAGCCGGGGCTTTGCCGTTCATGCTTCTTTGAAAACAATTTGTCATTCTATCGATTAAAGTCAGGACTTTCCCCGATCTTTGAGAGAATTTAGGATAGGTTGTTGTGACACCAACAAGAGCAATCCCCCCATTCTTTCCGCCAAGAGTGTCGCCTCCGCAAAAATGGCAATGCGTACAGGAAAGTTCGTTGTGACAATATTCAGGTGCATAAAAAGCGGTGTGCATAAAAAGTTTGTATCCCCTCATAACGCTTTCTCTAATATCCTCAGGGGCTTGTTCAGGATCAACCAAATTAAATCCTAACAACTGATGGGCATGGACAATCACATATTCATGCTTGAACGCTTGAGTATTATAACCATCAGATTCGTTCACAGAATGAGAATTCCAAGCAAAAAAAAGACCCATTCCGCAAACAGCTAATAGCAAACAAATAAATAAACGCATAATCCACACACAATTTTAAGTGTCTTTCCTGTTGGAACCTGTTCAAACGATAAAACTTTTTTGCAGAAAAATCTAATAAGGATTTATGATCACCCTCCATGAACTTTCTTAGGAAAAGCATTCAATGAATAGTCATACCAGAATCCAGTGGATTGTATCAATTATTTCTTTAGTTGTATTTATCTTGACCTTTTTTATTTTTTTCCGCGAAACTCGTGAGCTGTTCAGCAGTGGCGTTGCAGCTATTTTTAGCTCTCTGCTTGTAGCGGTTGCTTTAATGATTAGCAGCTGGCTAATTAAAGTATTTAACAAATAACTAGGGCGTGTCATCAATTCATAATAAACCTTTATTCAAGTTCTTACCACCCACTTGAGAAATAAGCTTGAATAGAGGCTATTAGCAATTGGACAGGCTCTAGAGAGCTGTTTTTTCTCTTAAAGATTAATTTAAGTGGAAAACAATCTTTTTAGAGCGACTCAACCCATTTTTTGTCGTGTGTGCTCGTCACTCAAAAAATGAAAGAGTGAGTTTTTTAATCCTAAATTTTAAAGCAGGATATGAGTTGTGAAAATTCTCAATAAAGCCTTGATATTTTTTTCTTTTTTGTCTCTTAGCTTAAGCCAATTAGAAGCAAAGTCCGTTGACTTTTTCTTAGATAAAACAGTAAAAGAGACAATTTATTTAAAAGACGATATCCCTAACATAGAGGATAACAACAATACTGAGAGATCAAAATTTTTCTCAGATTACTTTCAACAGTTAAAAATTGAAAACGTAGGGAACTCCCCTATCCATCATTTTTTTCCTTACACGGGGCAATCCCCTCATTTTTCACTTAAAAACTTAAGAAAGAAATTAGAAGAAAAAAGATACCCTCTATTAACTCTCCTTAATTTATGGAAACGATCGATTATTTGCGATCAATCTCTCTCATCACAGGTTTGCCACCCTTTAGATCTTCTTAATTTTAATGGAGCATGCGATCCTGCAGTTTTTAAACAGCAATTTATCTCCCTTTGTCATGCCTTGGGAATCGAAATTCGTCTTCCATATGTCCAAGGTCAGGAGGTTTTTGACTTTGGGTTAGACGATGAATGGAATTTTCTAGACTTTGCAAACAATCAGATTTATCTACAGCTTGATAACGAAAATTTAGCCCCCTCAGAGAGTGTCTTGGATGACCCCTTCTTGGCACTAAGAACCAAACATTCAAGTCAAGCAAAGGAGTTTAATTTCACAGAGTCATGGAAGAAGCTGGCAACCTTTGAAATGATTGAGCAAACTTATCCAAAATCTGTTGAGTATGAACAGACCAAGAAAAATTCAAATCGGGTGAATGGAGTTGATCTTTTTCCCGGCGAAACACTGACATTCAAAACTGCTTCTAATGCATCTTATTTATCTGAACATCAATGCCTCATTGAACAAAACATCAATTTAGAAGCACGAAAGGTGAATGATGAGTGGAAGCACCAATCTCTTTTTCCAATTTATCGCCTGATCAACAATAGTTCAGAATCTTTGTACATCATGGATCAAAAAGCAGAGGTAAAACCGGGAGAATCGTTTGATTTTGCAACCCCTCAATTCGAAGTCTCTTTCACTTTTTCTCGACAACCTGCAGGGAGGATTGTGTTTTCCGGAGCTGTTGCGTGGCATCTATTTCCAGCAATAACCAAAGGGACTAATACAATTCATCTTGGAGCAAAACACAATCAAACCCGTCTTCATTTCCAATATGAAATGAGTGATGAAATGAATAAAAATAAGATCCGCCCTCCCCTGATTTTAAATGAAAATCACGCATTTGATCATTGCTTAACACGGTTTAATTTAGATGCAGGAGAGGCCGAAAAAATTTGGTGGCAAATTGGGTGGGACAGCCAATTTGAGTTCATCCCTTCAAATTTTGATCAAATCGAAGAGCAGATTTCGTTTGTCGCTTTACCTTTAATTAGTGAAACATTTCTAAACTCTGATACCCCCTACTATTTTCGTGTCAAAAGTTACCAACATGGCCAGTGGAGTGATTGGTCGTCAACTTTTCCTTTTCGAGTATTAAAACCGGCTCCGGTCGATGGAGTGATATTTCAGGAAGCTCCTGATGATCTTTTCGAGTTGAATTGGGAGCGTTACGCCGAAGAATCCGATGACTTGGAGTATCTTGTCTTTGGATCCAATTCTTTCGATTTTATCCCTTCTATTTACTCGGATAAACAGATTAATGAAATGGTCGGCGATGAGGTGACCGATTGGGAAACTCAGAACAATTTGGTTGCCATCACAAAAAAACCAAAGCTGATTATTCCGGGACACTTTGCTTATTATCGGATTATCGCAAAACAGGGCGATCAATTGTCCGTTCCTTCCAGAATCATCCGCATATACGATCACGACCTCATTCAACCTCGAAATATTTTGCAACGTCTAAAGGGAGAGACTCAATTTTTTGCAAAACGCAGGTTAATTCCAGGAGCTTATCCCTGGTCCAACGATTTTCTCCCTAAAATTTCAGCTTCTGCTAAATTCACTGGAGCGGTTGTCAATCTTCAATCCCTTTTGCGCTCTGCTAAAAAAGGAGAGAAAAAATACACCTATCAAAAGCCTGATATTTCAGATGAAATTTGGGCAGAGGTACGTGACTATTTGATGCCGGAAAACCACCCAGCATGGCCTAAGCTGAATCGGATTTTTTGTAAATCTCGTGCAACACAGTCAACAGAACACTTCAAGAGAGCCGGATTCAGACGATATCGGCCAGGCACGTGGAGTCGTGTCTCTGCTTCCTCTCATCCTTACGCACCTGATTATTTTATAAAAGCCTATTGTGATACTGAGGTAGGAATTCTTTATGATTGGAGAAAATGGATCCATCGGATAAAGGGTGCTGAAGTGGTCCGTTCATGCATCAAGGAGCATAAGCTAGAAAAAGATTTTAAAGTTCCATATAAATGTCTTTATGCACTCCCTAAGCATCCATCACCTCCAAATAATTCTAAATATGTTCGACATAATTTTGTTTTAGTTTGCGAGAACATGCAAATTCTAGAACACAGTGAAAATGAGAAAATGTATAAGTATCATCTTACAGCCAAAAGGATGAAAGGCATCTACACCATTTTGCAAGTTTGCGGTCTTTATGATTCCACTTATGTCTTTAATATTCCATTTTGTAAAGATGGAAAAATCGCCATCATTGACACCGAATATTTCTGCAAGTGGTCTGTCCCTTTTGATAAATTGACAAAATATTTCCCTGAAGAATTACAATCAGCTTGGAAGAGACTCACTTATTTGGGTGGTCCAATTCCAGATGGAAAATCCATATACAATCCACCAAGAATGGATCGTAGAGATCTCCCGGAAAAAAAGTTTTCTAAAGAAAAAATCATAGAAAAGAAACAAAAGAGATCGATAAAAAAGGAAAGTCAGTCCAAGACAGCCCATCTTTCTTCCTGAGAAATTTTTGAAGAGTGGACTTCTTGCATGAATGCAAGAAGTCTCTCAATTCAGAGGATGAGTGTAAAGTCATTTTTTAAAAAAAGATTGAATGGTTGAATATCCAAGAGCAAACAGTTGAATGATTGTTTGATAAAAAGACCATCCAATCAACATCCCAACCAGTGCGTAGCATCCCCCTTCGATTGTTAAATTAAAGCCTGGCTGAAATGAATCAAAAGTTGAGTGAGCAATATCTGCTTGAAAATCTTTAAAAAAATAATAAGGGCGCTGCCAAAAAGGACTTTGAGTCATCTGTTCTAAAGTTTTATTAAGCTCTTGCCAGCGATCGACAATCCCCTGTAAAAAATCTCCTTGACGATTAAAGTCTATGTCGATGCTTTCTTTGAATTTCTGAATATATTGATCTAAATGTTTGTTTGAACCCGCCGCAATCTGATCGAGCTGGTTGATCAGCTTTTTCAAAGCGTCTACGTGACCTGCTAGGCGCTCAATGTATTGATGCATAAACTGCGGGATTTGACTGCCAATGCAAGCTCCTGCAACAACAAATAATCGATCAAATAAATTGCCAATTAAAGAAAAAATTTTCATGCAACGTCCATTTTATTTAATCACTCACCTTACCCTAGCAAGAGCGCGATTTTGGCTCATGAGTAGATCACACCTTCTAACGTGAGTTTTAATTCACAATAGAGGCCCTTTCTAGATGACCAAATAATTCCGTTGCTTGTTTAAGAGGAACTTTTTCACCCACTACCACGATAACATCGTTAGCGAGAAATTGAATATCGGGAGAAGGGTTAGAAAAAATTTTCATGTCTCTCCTAATCAAGAGGACTGTCATCCCATAAAGCTTTCTTAACTGAGACTCTGATAACGCTTTTCCTATCAACGGAGAATTGGGATGCAATCGAAATGACCCTATTTCAACATCACTTAAATTGAGTTTTATGTCAGATAATTTCTCTGATACGAGATGATTATTTCTCAACATCTCATACCCATCAGCTCTAATTTCTGTTATAAAAGCATTGATTTCGTCTTGAGGCACATGATACTGCCTTAAAACACGGGAAAAAATTTCAACGGATGTTCCAAATTCATCAGGAATCGCCTCGTCTGCCCCTAGCTTATTCATAAGAGACATCTCTTGAACATATCTGGCACGTACAATGATATAAATGGATGGATTTGCAGCGCGAGCCACCTGGACGATTCGGCGAGCCGCAATTGGATCATTCACAAGAATTGCAATCGCTTTGGCGTCTTGAATATGAACGTGTTCCAAAATAGATAAATTTGTCGCGTCTCCAAATTGAATCGGCTCCCCTTGTTTTTTCTGTTCTTTGACCGTATCGGGATTCATCTCTAAGATCGAATAGGAAATACCCGCTAATTTACAAGAACGGGCAACATTTCGTCCACTAATTCCAAAACCGATAATAATCACATGGTTTTTCAAAACGCTTTTTTCTTCACTCCCCTGTTTTTGCCACCCATAGCGCAATTTTTCAGGCATTGGAAGTTTCGATAGCAATTCAACACATCGCGAAGATAAATTGATTAAGACAGGGCTGATAATCAAAGTTAAAAGAGAGACTGCTAAAAAAAGCTGATAATAATAATCAGATGTCAATCCTTGAGAAAATCCGGCTTTTGCAAGGACGAATGAAAACTCCCCTATCTGGCTTAAAGCAATTCCCACTAACAGCACAGTGCGAATCGGCAATCCTAAAGCAAACGCTGCCACTCCGCCTGTTACAATTTTGATTAATAAAACCCCGATCGCTAAACTTAAAATGAGCCACGGTTGGTTTAAAACAAAATCTAAGTTAAGCAACATTCCAATCGATACAAAGAAAAAACTAATGAATAGGGCTTGGAAAGGAAAAATATTGGTGATTGCTTCATTGCTATATTCAGACTCAGAAATGATGAGTCCTGCCAAAAAAGCCCCAATCGTTAAAGAGAGTCCAAGACTTGAGGTCAACCATGCAACTCCGAAACATAAGGTTAAGACACTCAGTAAAAACAATTCTTTGTTTCGTGTTCTGGCCACAAGCAGTAAAAGACTTGGAACAAAACGATGCGCACAAATAAAAACGGTAACTAAAATGACAAATCCTTTAAGAATCGGCCATAAATGGGCCATATCGAATCCGTGATCGTGATGGGTTCCCATCAGGAATGGCGTTAAGAGAAGCATAGGAATTGCAATCATATCTTGGAAAATAAGAATTGCGATTGCCAATCGGCCGTGAGGACTTGATGACTCCCCTTTTTGTTCTAAAATTCCTAGGACAACAGCTGTACTGCTCATTGAAAGCAGACAGCCTAAAAAAATCGCTTCTCCCCAGGGGCGCCCGCCTCCTTCTGCAATCAGAAAGCTGATTAAGATTGTCAACCCAACTTGGAGGGTTCCTCCTAATAAAAAAAAGCGTTTAATTTGAACAAGCTTTTTTAAAGAAAATTCCATCCCTATTCCAAAAAGGAGAAGGACGATGCCCAATTCCGCCAACATCTCGACATCTTCAGTTCCCGCTACAAGTGCCAGTCCATAGGGACCTGCTAAAACACCTGTCAAGATAAAACCAACGACAGGAGGAATATGAAGACGATAGCCAATCAATAGAACAAGAATTGAAAATCCAAGAATGGTTAAAAGATCTTTAAATAAAAATAAATGTTCCATATTTTAACCGCTGTTCCTTAAGAAAGGTGATGACTTATAATTCCGTTGAGTTTTCAATCAAACCATTCATTGTTTGATTGGCAGATTCAATATATCCCTGATACCCACCCTGTAGATCTTGCAAGGTTATCTGATAGGGAACATCTGGCGAAATGCCTAGATTTTCAATTTTATCCGCATTCATTCTTTCAGCAATAGAGGCTGTGTAAGAACAAGAGGCGATTCCATTGGTATTAGGAAATTCAAATGAAAAGACATATCCGCCAGCTCCTGCAGTGCGAGATCCAAATAAAAGCGCCCGTTGATTATCTTGCATGATTGCAGGCATAAAGTCCCCTCCCGAAAAATCCAGTTCATTGATCAGCATCATGATCGGTTTGGTGTAGCGATAAATGGGATGAGGATTAATTTTATCTACACCAAGGATTGGAGTGGGTGTTGTCATATTTTTTCCACTATTCCACTCTTCCAAAATCAGCTCGAAGTAAGCCTTAAGAAACAATAACTCTTGAAAATTAAACGAAACTTCTTCCCCCTGATTTTCTTCCAGCTCGCTTGCCTCAGAATCGATTGAATCTAAAGATTTTTCAATCATTTGAATGAGTTGCAAGGCTTCATAAGCATTCATGACATCTTTTTGAGTGATTCTCACCCTGTGCAGAGGCGCTTGCAAGGGATAATTGGTTAACATAGAAGCTAGCATATACTGAATGTGAACAAAACCACCAAAATTGTCCACCTGGTCAATGATGAGTCCATCAGTGACCTTTTCCATCGCGGTAATGATTTTGCCAAACTCTTCTGTTTGTCCCAAGGTTAACAGATAATGAGGGATTCTGATATACCCAATTGAGCGCTCTTCAGAATTGCGGAAAATATAGGCATGCCAACATTTAGCATCTTCATTTCTTTCGATTTTTTGACCCTCTTCCTTCCCCTCTTCATCTGCTACCTGAGGATGATTAGACCATAAAATCTCTCCAAAAGGAGGAAGGAAACTTTTACGGCTTCCAAGAGAACCATCTCGAGCTGCATATTCTTTAGCAAATTCTTGATGAGCCGGGCTTGCCATCATTAATTTGAATCCCTGGATTTTAGGTGTTTCTTTTTCATTAAAATTGAGCCATGAGAGCGAATCTAAAAAGGTGATAAAGTCAAACCTATTTTTAATGTGCTCGGGAGTGTAGTTCCATTTAAGTTGATGTTGGCTCATTTTTTGCGTCTCTTTTGAGCGCGTTTTGATTAGAATCACACCTTTTGGAACAGTATCACCATTTTTTCCGCTTCTGACTGTTAATTTCATTTCAGCTAATGCCCGATCTGTTTGCGGATGAGAGGATTTGCTCCCTTCTTTTTCAATTTCATCGATCACATCGCCCACAGGGCGTTCATCAAACATTAAAATTTCATCGCCGGTAGAAAGTCCATAATAACTTTTTGGAAGGCGAATGGGATCAATCCAATCAATGAAATACCTTCCGTTTACTCCTTTTACACTAAAGGGCAAACTGGCGCTTTCTGTCGAAAAAAATAGGACGCTAACGTGGTAATCACTCATACTGTTCATAAATTGTCGAACAATTTGGTGGAATTGCTTTGTTGAGATGGCGGGTGTCTCTAAAATTTGGTTTTTAGCCTTTTCAAATGATTGATTCAAATCCCAGTTGAGATATTCTTTTTTCCATTTTGCAGGAGCATAGCCCATTTCAAAATGATGTTTAATCACTTCTAAATCTTGAATCATCAACAATTTCTTTTGATCGACAAACGCAACCTCCTCTGAATTCATATAGCCAAAGCTCAAAAGCAAAAAAGTGAATAAATTTTTATTAAAAATATAAAACATAAAACATTTCCTTAAACTGTTATTCCCTAGATTTTTTTTAATAAATCGGCGTCTCTAAAAAAAAATCATTCTAAAACAAAAAAACAAATAACAAAAGAAAATATTACAAAACAAAAAGAATGCATGATTGATTCAGACCCAATCAAAGTGTTGAAAAGGGATTCGAAAAAAAATCTTCATTTTTCTGTTTGACCTGCCCTTTTCCCCTTCTTTCTGTCGTAACAGATTGAGGAAGCAGATGTTCCCTTTTTTGGCCTATCCGAGCAGTAAGAGAGATGCGCTTCCTCGGAATATCAACCTGTAAAACCTCGACATGAATTTTATCTGCGGCTTTAAGAAATGTTTGAGGATCTTTTACGAATTCATCTGATAATTCAGAAAGGTGGACAAGTCCATCCTGATGAACACCAATGTCGACAAAAGCCCCAAATGCTGTCACATTTGTCACAATTCCTTCTAGCTTCATCCCTACCTTAAGGTCCTCAATAGACATCACATCATCACGAAAAGAGGGAGGGGTAAAAGTCGATCGTGGATCACGCCCTGGTTTTTTTAATTCTTCTATGATGTCAGCCATCGTATGTTCCCCTAAAATTTTCGCATAAGAGGTATAATCAATACGATCAACCATTTTGGGATTGCAGATCATTTCCTCAAGAGGGGTGTGTAAATTCCGAGCCATTTCTTGAACAATTTCATATCTTTCAGGATGGACGGCAGAGGCATCAAGAGGGTTTTCTCCATCTCGAATCCTTAAAAATCCGGCTGCTTGTTCAAATGTTTTCGCTCCAAATCCTGAAATGGAGAGCAGTTGCGAGCGGCTTTTAAAAGGGCCATAATGTTCGCGATGCTTAATCATTTTACGCGCAAGCGAGGGGCCAATTCCTGACACATAAGTGAGCAAAGAATAACTGGCCGTATTTAAATCCACCCCAACATGATTCACACACGTTTCAACAACATGGTGAAGCTCATCTTGCAGCAAAGATTGATGGACATCATGTTGATATTGACCAACCCCTATTGATTTAGGCTCTATTTTAACCAATTCAGCTAAAGGATCTTGCAATCTTCTGGCGATCGAAATTGCCCCCCTTATCGTAATGTCTAGGTCAGGGAACTCTTCGCGAGCGATTTCTGATGCACTATACACACTTGCACCCGATTCATTAACCGCAACAACAAGAACTGTTTGCTTGTCGATCTCTTTGAGTATTTTTTTTACCCACCCTTGGGTTTCACGACCGGCCGTCCCATTTCCGATAGCAATCGCATAGGGTGGGTACCGATCAACAAGAGCTTTGAATTCTTTTTTTGCTTGTTGTAATCCACTTTCCCCTTGTGAAAGATAAATCGTGATCGAATCGATATATTTACCCGTCGCATCGACAACGGCGCATTTACAACCTGTACGAATTCCAGGGTCTATCCCAATCACAAGACGTCCGCCCATCGGAGGGGCTAAGAGGAGGTTGCGAATATTATCTGCAAAAACAGTGACAGCAGACTTATCAGAACTCATCTTGAGATCAACTCTTATATCTGTTTCAATGCTTGGTAATATTAAGCGATGTAAAGCATCTTCGATAGATTGTTTTAATTGATTGGAAAATGGAGATTGAGTGTTCAATCCCATCACGTTTTCAATCTGAGGAAGAAGGTGTTCGACCTCTAGATGGATAGAAAGATCGAGAATGTCTTCTCGCTCTCCCCTTCGAATCGCCAAGTAACGATGGGAAGGGATCGCTCGAACCGCTTCCTTGAAGTCATAGTATTGTTCAAATTTTGTCGGTTCACTCCCCTTTCCCGCCCGTCGTTTTGAAACAACAGTCCCACTCATAAAAAATTCTTCTCTCACTAATGCTCGTATTGAGGCATTTTCAGATATTTTTTCTGCGACAATATCGCGGGCGCCGGCCAGAGCCATTTGCCCCTCTTTGACCCCTTTTTCTATGTCAATAAATTCAGCGGCTGCATGTTCTGGGCGCTGGTTTAACGGTTGTTTTAGAATTAAATCAGCCAAAGGTTCCAACCCTTTTTCTTTTGCAATCATCGCTCGAGTGCGGCGCTTGGGTTTATAAGGAAGATAAAGATCCTCTAGGACTGTCTTTAACTGACATGATAAAATATCATCGCGCAAGGTGTCTGTTAACTTTCCTTGGGAGGCGATTGAAGATAAAATCGTCTTTTTTCTTTCTGCTAATTCTTGTAAATAAGCCAATCTTTCTTGAATATTTTTAATGTAAACCTCATCCAAATTCCCTGTCGCTTCTTTACGGTAACGCGCAATAAAAGGGATGGTATTGCCTTCATCAAAAAGTTTAATAACAGCTGCAACTGAAGATATCGGAATGGAAAGTTCTAATGCGATCGGTTGTATAAAAAGCGATGAATCTTTTTCATTTGTCATATGGCCCCCTTTTGATTGAGCTAAATTCAGATGACCTGTTTTAGAGCCTCTTTTCAAATTCGCAATGCCTGTATTGGAGATGATTTTTTCCCTTAGGTTGGAGCGACATGCCTTGGGTCATCTTGATTGAATATGACGCAAGGCATGTGATGTTGATTCTAAGCGAAAAGCACTCCAATAGAAGTGATTGCCAATTTGAAAACAGGTTCTTACAATTTTCGATCTCGAATTGCTTTCAAGCAAAGCCAAACAAGAAAAAATGAGAAGACAGGTTTTCATGGAGATGAACATCAGTTGTAAAGGAAATACAACCTCGAATGCAAGAGATTTATCACCTCGACTGGGCAAATTTTTCGATGAAAATTCGAAAAGAGGGCTGATGTGAAAAAAAATGCAAAATCGAGGTGAGGCAAAGAGATAATGTCAGATTGATTTAGTGCTTGGGTTTTTGCGCATCGCAAGTATGATTAAAAAAATTCCTGATTTTTGCTTCGTATTCATTCACCGCATGCTTATTTTCCATTTTCATGCGCCAACGCTCATGGTTTGCTTCAGATATTAAACGGGCCAGTTCATCCATATTACAAGCTTTCGATCTGATGTTTTCTTTAATTTTCTCCTTAAGCACTTCCATCCAAGCCTGGTCGGCGATCTCTAAAAATTTTTTGGCATAATCGCAAGAGCCGCTTTGAGCATGATGTCCTTGATGAGATTCCCCGCAGCTTCCTTGATGTGGTTGGCAACCACTCTCCGATTGATGGCATGGGCATGAACAGTTTTTAGGTTCAGTTTCAGAACTTTTTTCTGAACCACAAGAATAGTCTTGACAATGAGACATAAAAAACCTCTCTATAAATAGACTGATTTGAAAATGCATGACTCATCTTTCCGTTCGTTAGATGAGCCCATGATGACTAGGGTGTGTCATCATTTCAATGTAGAACGGTCAAAAGAAAAATTCAATACATAATTTACCGATCCGCGAACAGAACGTCAAAATCCTCGCTCTATTTTATGTTTTTTATTGCTATTTATATTTAAATCGTTATATGATCATCTGCTAAATAGAGAAACATTAGCATTTTTATAAAGTTTGACAACATTTTTATGTTGTTTTGATAAAAAATCTATTCAAAATAAAATTCTGATAAAAAGACACATTAAAAGATAACTATGAACTTAAATTTACAGACTATTCAAGCTTATTCATTTTCAATCATTCAAAATTATTTACCTTCGAGTTTAACACCAAAACAACAGATCATCGCTGTCTTGGCTTCTGCAGCTTTTGCTGCCCTCTCGATTGTTTTTTTGGTTTGTCGCTCGTGCGATTTCACTAAAAAAAATCAAGATGACAATGGAGTTGAATGGCAGACTAAAGTCGAAGAAAAAATGGATAAAATTCTCGCTGCTGTTTTAGAATTGAAATCAAAAAAAACAGTTGAGAACGCATTACCAACGATAAGCGTTCAAAATATTAAAGAAGAGATAACGAAAAACCCCTCTAAGCAGGATCTCATTTCTTCACTCAACTCACAAAACGGCTTGGGTTTCTCAGTTAAATTGAGGAGTAAAGAAGAGCGCGATGCAATTGAAAAACAAAAGCAGATCAATGGAAAAAAAAAATAGCAATTCCATATACCCCATCGAAAAAAGAATCAATCCGTGAAAGGTTGGAAAAAAATTGTGCTCAAAGACGTCCTCATATCAAACAAGAGACGCCAGAAAATAAACGTCAAAGCGCTCCATTTTCTCCATTTTCTCCATTTTCTCCGTTTTAATCATGCACAACTAGTTCAAATGCTCACTTTTTGAGCTTTTTGTGCTCATCATTCTTTGCGACGTTTCACCCAATAATCCTCTCCATAGTCAAATGTTAGTTGCTTTCCTTTTGGGATAAATTGATTGGCAATAAAAATCAGGTGGAGAATCCCTCGATTTAGCATCCATAATGGCTGCAAGTTGGGTTGTTCACTATGATTAATAAAACGGGCGAGATTTCCCTCCTTTAGAGCATCTATCACAACATAATTTGTCGACCAAAATTTCGTTGGATAATGAAAACAATAGTCATTCAATTTCGGTTTTTTTTTATCGATCTTTCTCACAATTCCCGTATACTCTCCTATGAAAGAGTGCTTCGCAATATCTTGAGCGGTGAACAACCCATAACATAAAACAGGGTTGATCCAAGCCACATAGCAATGGGCAAAAGCGTTGTGCAATATTTTTTCCTCATAGCTAGCCTCACATTGGCTCCGCCCCCCTAACAACCATTCGAAGCGAAAAAAGTAAGGGCAATTTTCAATCACTTCTTGCAAAAATGCATAAGAGTGAAAAGTTAAAGAAGAACGGAAAGTCAAATGAAATTGTTTTTCAAATTGTTCAAGATTAAGAAGAGAAGATGAGGGGGCGTCTTTAAGGAAAACGAGAAATGTTTTGTCCAATATCGCAAAATTGAACATTTCCTCCGGTTGACGCCCACCCAATAACCTCTCCAGTTCAAGAGAGGTAAAACCATAACGATCAGTTTGATCTGCCTTAGAGAATAGAGGAAATGGCCACATCATCTTTATTTCCTTAGAACCTGTTGAAAATTGCTAAATTAAGAGAGGGGGGGGATTTTGTTTTATTTTTAATTTAATTTACCATATGATTCCTATATTTAATTTATAGATATTCAGCATCATATGTCTCTTATTAGTTGTCAATTACTTAGCAAATCCTACGGAAGCCGTCTTCTTTTTAAAAAACTCTCTTTTGGTGTTTTTTCAGGGGATAAGATCGGTTTGATTGGACCTAATGGATCGGGAAAATCGACTCTTTTAAAAATTTTGGCGAATCTTGAGATGCCTGATGAAGGATGCGTTGTTCGCAACCGATCGACTCGCGTTGGATATATTCCTCAAGAAACCCATTTCCCTCATCAATCTATCCAAGAGGTTATGCTAAATGCTTTAGATGATGATATTCACCAGTCAATCGAATATAAACACACCCAGATTGCAATCGTTTTAAGTAAAATGGGGTTTGCTGATCCATCTTCTCTTGCCTCGTCTCTTTCCGGGGGATGGAAAAAAAGATTAGCTTTGGCTGTAGAGCTTGTTCGCTCCCCTGATATTTTGCTTTTAGATGAGCCAACAAATCATCTGGATTTAGAAGGAGTCGTGTGGTTAGAAAAATTCCTAACAAGCGCCTCCTTCGCCTATATCGTGATCAGTCATGACCGCTATTTTTTAGAAAATACCACAACGCGAGTGATGGAGCTAGATAAAAGCTATCCCAAGGGACTTTTCGCTGCGGATGGTGCGTATAGTCAATTTCTTCAAAAACGGGAAGAATTCTTAAGTGGTCAAATGCAACAAGAGCGGTCATTAAATTCAAAAGTCCGCCGTGAAGTTGAGTGGTTAAAACAAAATCCAAAAGCAAGGACAACCAAATCAAGTTCTCGTATTCAAGAAGCTGAAAGATTAATCGGAGAATTAAAAGAACTCAAGGGGCGCAATCAAACAAGCAAGAGTCAAATTGATTTTTCTTCATCCAAGCGAGAATCTCAAAAGCTCCTTGTTGCAACAAACCTTGCGATGTCGATGGGGAATCACCTCCTCTTTTCCGGTGTTGATTTAATCCTTTCTCCAGGAATCCGCTTAGGAATCGTGGGAATGAATGGGAGTGGAAAAACAACGTTATTAAGACTGTTGGCGGGAGAGCTATCTCCGGATAAAGGGACGATTAAGTGTGCAGATGGAGTTAAAATTGTTTATTTTGATCAACATCGAGCCCAACTCCCCCCTGATATTTCATTAAGGCGAGCCTTATCCCCCCAAGGGGATACCGTCTATTACCGCAATCAATCGATTCACGTTAATTCTTGGTGCCGCAGGTTTTTATTTTCCCCTGACCGTCTAGACCTTCCTTTTGGCCATTTATCGGGTGGAGAAAAAGCACGTGTCCATATTGCACGGTTGATGTTAGAGCCGGCAGATATTTTGTTATTAGATGAACCAACCAACGATCTCGATATTCCTACATTAGAGGTTTTAGAGAATAGTTTGCAGGAATTTCCAGGAGCCATCGTCCTGATTTCGCATGATCGCTACATGCTTGATCAAATCTCGACTGTTATTTTAGGGCTTGGCACTCAGAGCGATACAGAGCTTTTTGCCGATTATCGCCAATGGGAACACTATCAAATGAATCAAAATCAAGAAGAGAAATCCAAAGAAAAAAATCAAGAAAAATCAGTTAATCCAAAAGCGTCAAGCGATCGCTCAAGGAAAATGAGCTATTCTGAAAAAAAAGAGTGGGAGCAAATCGAAGGAAAAATTGTCACCCTGGAAAACGAGATTGAATCGCTTCACCTTTTGATTGAAGACCCTTCTATCGCAAATCAACCGGATAAATTGCAAGAAGCCTGCCAAAAGCTAAATACGAAACAACAAGCATTAGAGACACTTTTTCATCGATGGCAGGAACTTGAGTTAAAACTCTAAATTAATTTAGGAATTGAAAATTTATGTCACTTCAAGAAGAGCACCACATTAAAGAGGCTTGTGCCAAGAGAAGAACTTTTGCCATTATCAGCCACCCCGATGCGGGAAAAACAACCCTGACAGAAAAACTCCTCCTCTACTCAGGGATGATCCATACAGCGGGAATGGTGCGGGGAAGGAAAGGAAGAAAGGCGGCTGCCTCTGACTGGATGGCCATGGAGCAAGAACGTGGAATTTCGATTACAGCCTCTGCGATGCAATTTACCTATAAAGAGACCATTATCAATGTCCTGGATACCCCGGGACACGAAGATTTTTCTGAAGACACTTACAGAACCCTTACCGCTGCAGATTGCGCTATCATGGTCATTGATGCTGCAAAAGGCGTTGAGAAACAAACACGTAAATTATTCGAAGTGTGCCGCCTTCGAAAGATTCCGGTGTTGACATTTATCAATAAAATGGACATGCCCGGGCGAGAACCTTTAGATCTAATGAATGAAGTAGAAGAAGTTTTGCAAATCCATTCGACGGCTCTTAATTGGCCAATAGGAACCGGCAAAGAATTTGTTGGAGTTGTTGACCGTCAAACTTACGAATGTCTGTTTTTCACAAAAACGGCAGCAGGCGGAGCTCAAAAAGCATTAGTGACAAAGCTTGCTTTAACAGACCCCGAAGTGGAAGAGCGACTAGGGGTGGAGCGATACCAAGAGCTATTATTGGAACTTGAACTTCTTAAAGCTGCCGGAAATGAATTTTCTCATGAAAATTTTCTTGCGGGGCAAGTGACCCCTATTTTTTTCGCATCAGCGCTAACAAATTTTGGTGTAGAGCCATTCTTTGATGCTTTCATCAACCTCGCCCCCTCTCCTCACTCACGTTTAGCAGACAAGTTGAATGGAAATGAAACGACAATTGAAATAGACGCTCCGTTTAGTGCCTATGTTTTTAAGTTACAAGCAAATATGGATCGTCGACATCGCGATAGCATGGCATTTTTACGCATTTGTTCAGGGCGATTTGAGCGGGATTTATCAGTGAAACATCACCGTCTAGGGCGAGAAATCCGTCTATCTAGACCACATGGAATGGTTGCCGGAGAAAGAACCACCGTTGATTATGCGTATGCCGGAGACATCATAGGGGTGATCAATCCTGGAGTTTTCTCAATCGGAGATTCCATTTCCTTGACTGGTGGGTTTAATTTTAAACCTCTTCCACAGTTTCAACCCGAAATTTTTGCACGTGTTTATCCTAAAGACATTGGAAAAAGAAAATCATTTGATAAAGGGGTTCTTCAATTAACAGACGAAGGAGCCATTCAATTGCTTCGCCCTTATGACTTAAGTGGTGACTTCATCTTTGCAGCTGTTGGCCAACTTCAATTTGAAGTGATGCAGTATCGTTTAAAAGATGAGTATGGAGTTGAAACATTAATCACTCCCCTTCCTTACCAATGCAGTGCTTGGCTGTTGGGTGACTTCCATACATTTAAAAAAACAACAACAGCTCTCATTGTCAGAGATAGGCTTGAACGGCCGATTGTTTTATTTGGAGAGCCGTGGGAAAAGCAATATGCAATTAAACAAAATCCTGAGCATCAATTAGTTGACATTTTATCTTAAAGCACCAAGAGCATAAGATGAGTGCTAAACTATTTTTCTGGCGATTCCTTGAGCTGTTGGCCTCCCAAAAAAGCCGTTTTAACTTGATAAAGATAAATCGGAGTTTTGTACAGATCATCAGACCTTATCATGTTCAGAGGCTTCCAATCAGGAATTGCGAACGTGTGACTCAAGACATAAGAGTCAGGATTCAATTCGTTTTCAAATTTTATCTTTAATTTTTCCATGGCACCAGGATAGAGATAACAGACAACAAGCGAAAAACGACTTAAAGAGATCTGAAAAAAGTCTTGGCGCAAAATGATGAGATGAGAAACCCCCAAAACAGTTGCGATGATCTTAGATACGAGGTAAGGAAACGGAGATATTTCAAATCCCGTGACTTGACATCGAGGAAAATGACGAGCTAAAGGGAGCAAAACAGTTCCCCATCCCGACCCCAGCTCTGCAATTTCTCCTTTTATCATTTCCGGAAGCATATTGAATAAGTCAATCAAAACCTTTTGAGAAGTCGGTGTTGGAGTGATGGAATACCGAAAAGAATAAATCAACATATTGACACATAACAAGATGCAGATAAGAAAAAAAATCCAATCCAAATTTTTTCATTCCTTTGGGTGTGATAAAGTCCATGGATTAATTGTCGTAAATGCAATGATGGAACACGTCTATTTGTGCCGTACGCACCAACATCGCTGATGGTACGTACGGATTCAATTCATGTTTTTGAGGCTGATAAGGTTCTAAGACCTAAAAGCTGAACGATCGTGATTCAATCTATCATGCCACTCATGATTCATCATCATCTTCTTCTTCTTCAAAGCTGCTGTCATCGTCATCCTCTTCACTCTCATCATCAAAGTCATCATCATCATCATCATCATCATCTTCGTTTTCGTCTTCGTCTTCGTCTTCCTCTTCATCATCGGGATCTTCTGCATCAAATATCGAGAGAATTGGATATTCTTTCAAAGAAGATTCAACGCTCGTCAAAGAGAGACAAAAAAATCTTCTATTTTCATTTTCCAGCTTTTTTAACATGTTTGACCCCTTTGTTAACGATTTTCATCGCATCAGCAGTGATTCATCTACTCATTGAAAAACAGTGATTGATTTTAAATTTAAACCCATTCATACGGCTATCGTAATATAAAAATCTATTTGCAACAATCTAAAAAACCAGTGTAAGATGCGACCTTTAACAAGAGAAAGCGGAGATAAAAATCGTGTAGGGGTTGTCATTTCCGGGCAACTCTGTTAGAGTTCCTGTTAATCATGCAAAGGAAAAACATCAACTCATGCAAGTTCAACACCTTCCAGGACCGATTTTCGCTTTATTATTCATTGGATTTTTAACCGGATGTCAGCTCTTAGCTCCTTATAAAAGTCCCATCACCCCAACTCCAAATGAATGGAAAACAAATTATAACGCCCCAGATGAAGGAGTCCCCACTATCCCCACTCATGCGAAAGAGGCTCAAATAGAACAACCAAAGTCTCTGAATGAACCTGATCACCTCAATCCACCTCCTATCGAATCGAATGAAAAAATTGAAAGCGATATCAATGAAGAGCCTCAACCAAAATTTGAAGAGGTAAGACGCGATTTAACTAATTGGTGGGAAGTATTTGAAGATCCTATTTTAAATGAACTGGAACAGCAAGCGTTAGATTCTAGCTACACACTATGGGCTGCCCTTGAAAGAGTGATTCAAGCGAGATCTCAAGCCGCAATTGATTTTTCTCCTTTATTGCCCAATATTCAATTCAATCCTTCAGTTGCTCGTATAGGCTCTTTATATCAAAACCCCTATTCAACGGGAAATAGTGGTGGAAGCGGTTCAAGTGGGAAAACAAAAATCCCTCATTCTCTTGCTGAATGGGAAAAAATGGCAAAAACAGCCAAGGCGGCCAGTAAGGCTTCACCAAATTCAACCACCAATCTGGCCGATTTTCGATTTATTCAATCTCAATATTTAGTCCCTTTAAATTTAAATTACGAGCTCGATATTTGGAGTCAATTACACAATTCTTACTACGCCACCTTAAATACAGCTCAAGCATCATACCAAGCTTATTTAAGCGTCTTATTATCACTGACAGCTGATGTGGCAGCTGCTTATTTTCAGGTAAGAGGACTAGATGCTCAACAAGAAGTTGTTGAAGGCAATATTCGTGTGCGTGAAGATGCAGTGAAGCTTAATACAGCTCGGTATCAAGCAGGGTTGATCGTCTATTTAGATGTATCGAGGGCAGAGGTGGAATTAGCTAGGGCGCGCTCTGATAAACAGGATGTTAAACGCTTAAGGGGGCTGCAAGAGAATTTATTGGCCACCTTAGTTGGGGTGCCGGCATCTATCTTCAACGTGGCTTATAATCCCCTGAAAATTCCCCCTCCTGTTATCCCTAGAGGTCTCCCATCAGAGCTTCTTTGCCGCAGGCCCGATATTGCTGAATCAGAGAGAAAATTAGCTGCATCCTATCGTGAAGTGGGTGTTGCTTACGCCAATTTCTTTCCATCGTTTAATTTAAATGCTGTCTTAGGATTTGAAAGTCCATTTTCACAACAGCTCTTCAGCTGGCGATCGCGATTATGGCAATTTGGCATTCAGCTTGCCCAAACAGTATTTGACGGAGGGCGCAATAATGCCAATTATGAATTCTATCAATCACGCTTCAGAGAAGCGATTGATGATTATCAGACAACTGTTTTAAATGCTTTTAAGGATGTTGAAGATGCTCTTACAGACTTGAATGGATATGCAAATCGAGCACAAGATCTAGCGAATGCAGTAAAATTTTCCCGCATCACTTTTGATCTCGCTCAAATGAGGTATAACAGAGGTTTAACAAATTATCTCGATGTTGTTGATGCCGAGCGACAACTTCTTGAAACAGAGCAAAATGCCGTGATTGTTCTTGGGAGGCGTTATATCTCAACTGTCATGCTCATTCGCGCTCTTGGCGGATGTTGGGGTGTTTGTGCCTCATGTGATGGCGAGGTTTCAGATCTTGCCTCCTCTCATTTTTGATATATTCTCTTGTTTTCTTAACATAATCTTTAAATACAGTTGACTGATAACTTAAAAATATTTAAGATAGAATCTTTTACGTTTTGATTATTAGGGATAATAATATGGTTACTGTCTTGACTCGCCTTATAAAACCCTTTCTTGTTTTATTGATTTTATTCCTAGTATTGATTGGATTTCTCCCATCAATTGTGAGTACTGATTGGGGACAGAAAAAAATCGTTGCATGGATTAATCAGACGATTCCCGGTCATGTTGACATTCGCAATTTCTCTCTTCATTGGAATCAAGGGCAGGTGATAGAAGGGGGTGTTTTAAAGAGTCGTCAAGGAGAAACGATTCTATCGTTTGAGCGACTCTCCACTGAGGCAACACTTTGGCAATTGATTAGAAAAAATTTTAACATCGGTTTTACAGAGGTTAGTGATTTGAATGCGGTGATCGCAATCGATCAAAATGGCCATACAAATTTGGAAAATGCTCTTGGGATCCCCAAACAGATCCCTTCTCTCTTATTTCCACAGGATCCAATTATTTTATCTCAGTTTAATGCTCAAGGAAATCTATTTTCTCCTTATCATCCATTATCTCTTCTGATGAAAGGCATCACGCAACAAGGAGACTTATATGGGACTGTCGATATTGACGTCTCATTAAACGAGGAAAATCTCTCTGAATCGCAAGAAGTTGAAAAAAAGAGTGAAACAGACATTAGTTCGCAGATGCTTAAAAAAGGAAAATTGTCGGTCAATATCACGCATTTTCCTGCAAATTTAATTTGCTTTCTAATTCAATCCTGTAATAATAAATTGAATGATTTAACCCATTGTTTAATCGGGGGGTATTTCGATTTAAAGCTAGAAAAAGAAACGGAATCTAAACATTCAGAATTGAATTTAACTTTAGCCACTCCCCAGATGAATGGACAAATGAAAGGAGTGATAAAGGATGGTGTTTTCAGCTTAATAAATCCAACTCATTTTTACTTAGAATTAACACCCGAATCAATCAACTCTCTTTTTTCGCCTCGATTCCATTTGTTAAGTCCCTCTAAGATAGACTTTTTGATTCACAATCTCTCAATCCCTTTACATTACTTTAATCAAAGAGAAGAAACTCTTTCTTGTCAATTTGGATTTAATACTGAGTTGAAAATCACAGAAAGTCATCTTCATTTGCAATCTCTTGGCGACATCGACATCTTCAATTTAAGCTCGCATTTATTTAGCGAGCCCTGCGATCAACTCATCCACCTTGATCTCTTCGGGAAGGCAACCAATGGAGAAGAACCGTTCGAATTTAGTGTATCGTCCTCTGTAAATAAAGGAAAAAAATACACTGATTTAATTGAGCAAATCCCCCACACCATTCGTTCAACGTTCGCCATTTCACAATTTCCATTGCAATTCCTCCCTTTTTTACGGTTGCAACCAGAATTAAATGAGATGATTGGCTCTTATGTAGATGCTCAGATTAATGTTCAGCCAAAAAACAAAGGAAAATGGCTAGGAACTTTTTCACTCAGCACCCCCAATCTTGTATTAAAAGAAGCGCAATTCTCACTTGACAATGATATCTCCTTAATTTCCGAAGCAAAAGTTGACTGGACCTTCTCTTCGAATTGTCTTAAAACTTTATTAAAACAAGACAATCTAGATCTAGAAGACTCTTGTCACTTCCATTTTTTTCTAAAGCATTTGCACATCCCTTTGAATACACCATTGCTGACAACATTTGAAGTCGATTTTCCAATATCTGACCTTCCTTTGGCAAACTCAGGTAACTTAGGGAAAATCCAAATCGAAGATTTTAACATGAAATTAAAAGGTAAAAACCTATTCGACATTTCTTCGCATATCAAAGGGAAAGTTTCTCTAAAATCTCTAACAGCAACACCCTCTCCTCTTATTCCTGACCCTTTAATTGTTAACCTAGATGCAAAGTGGAAGATAGAGCGCGAAGGATTGATCGAGATGAGTGAAGGAGATCTTCAAATAGAAAACTCGATCACCAAGGTGGCTTTAAAAGGAGCGATTGACTCGAGGCATCTCTTTAAACTAAAGGAACCGGTAAAGATTCATTACATGCTATCGCCTCTTGCACTTGAGGCTTTAGGGAAAAATTTCAATCAAATCTTCCCAAAAATCAGAGAATCAACAGCACTAGACATGACGATTGAACCCACTCAATTTGATTTAAATGCTCATTCGTTTTCTGATTTATATATGCAAGGGATTCTCCACATCAATAAAATGATGTTAGAAGATAGTTCGAAAAACGATCCTATTTTGGATGAAATGAACATTTCTTGGGTGATGGATGCTCCTGGAAATAATCTCTATGCAAATATAAAAGGGGTGGCTTATACAGTAAAAGATCCCAAAGAGAGTCAAATTTCAGCTTACATGCAATTGGGAGTCGATTACAAACATTTTAGTTTTTTGAACACTCCGTCTGAAATTAGGATGAATTTTTTCGGCCTTCCGACCTCTATACTCAATTTATTATTCAAAACGCCTGACTTAAATCCAATTATTGGATCGATCTTAGATGTAAACTTAAAATTTTATTTTGATCCAACCAAAGACAAACCGGGCTATTTGGATATTGTCATGGACAGCACCTATTTTCATGCTGCCTGTCAACTCAAATTAAGTCACAATTTAACCCTTTATAATCCAGCAAAACCACCAAATTTTAGGATAACACTCACTCCTGACAGCTTTAAACAGATTAAAAAATGTTTAAATATTGACAATTGTCATGATTTATCAACCCCTTTCACAATCACCGGCACTGTAACCGATCTCAATTTTCTTTTAAATAAAAAATGGACGAATCAAGGAGCGTTTGATTTTAATGTGACAACAACAGATATCGAATGGAAGAACAAGTCTACCCATCCATGGAAATTCATAGGACGCTTATCTACCCAAGACTTGAGCGAGAAGATCAATTTTTCAGCTCAAATTGAATCTGAAACATCTTTAAAAATGAGCGGGAGTTTATTTCACCTGTTTGACACGATGAATCATCTCCATGATTGGCAACAGATAGGACTGGAAGCCAAGATCAACGGACATGAGATCGCGCCAGCCTTTTTCCATAACTGCTCTTCTTTGACATCAGATCAAGAAAAGCAGCTGCAAATTCTTTTGGGAGATCGGTTTGATATTAGCGCCCATCTGCAAACACGCGGTTTAGACAGCTCAATTCAATCTTCTATCAAAGGAAGCAATGGAGCGATTGAATTAGACGGGAAAATCAATCATGGAGTATTAACACTCAACACTCCCTTAAAAGGATCATTCACAATCACTCCTCGTTTCATCCAAACTTTTATCAAACCGAACGCCCCGCTTTTAAGTACGGCTATCGGGGCAGAAACCCCCATCTCCTTCACTGTTGAACCCTCACAATTTTCTTGCCCCCTCAATCCTTTCGAGTTAGAGACTCTCAACATTCAAAAAGGTCTATTAAATTTAGGGAAAATTCATTTCCGCAATGAAGGTGAATTGCAATCACTATTAAGTCTTATCGCCCCTTTTTCGGGTCAAGATTTCACGATTTGGTTTACCCCTATCTACTTTGAACTTAATAAAGGAGTTCTTTTCTTAAAAAGATTTGACATGCTTGTAGCCAAAGCCTACACCCTTGCGAATTGGGGATCTATCAATTTAAAAACACAAGAAGCTGACTTTGTGTTAGGAATCACGACTCCAACTTTACGGCATATATTTAATATCGAAGGATTAGATGATGCATATATTTTACAAATCCCTCTTCACACCGGAAAAGGAAAAGTAGAGATCGATAAAAAGAAAGTCACTGCCCGCATAAGTGCTTTAATTGCACAAACTCATGGAGGGGAAAAAGGAAGGTGGCTCGGTGGTTTTTTGGATATGATTTTATCTGAAAAAGCAGAGGCCTACCCCCCTGCCACAACAATTCCTTTTCCATGGACCAATGAATTTCATTCATCCAATAAGGGAGAGTCAAAATCAATCGAGATTAAACGCCCTTCTGAGCAAAAATCGAAAGAAAAAAATCAGAAGAAAAAAAAGCGAGAAAATGCCCCTCTTAATTCAATATCATGACTCAATTCAACAACATTCTTTTAATAGGCCGCTCCGATTAGTTAATGTGGTTCCTTCCCACTCTTTTATCTCGTGCTGGATACTTTATCGACGTTGTCACGCATTCACCTGTCATGAAAAACTACACTCGGATTATCACACGTTTTTTTGACTTATGGAACAAGATTCCCTCCTTTTTTGTTGCCACAAACATTAAAGAAAGTTGTGAAGCAGCGGAAAAAATCGGATACCCTGTCTTTCTAAAAATAGATGCTTCATCAGGGGGAAGCGGGGTATTTGAGTGTATCAAGCCATCCGATTTTGATAGGAGTGTCCTACCCCTCTTTTTTCGGTCATATCGGCTACATGTTTGGATATCTTCTCAAGATTTGGCAATAAAACTGAAAAAAAAAGGCAAGGGTCTAATTGATAAACCCTTGCCTTATTAGCTTTCCATACTGTTTATGGAGCTCTAATAGACGCCTCTTGTCAACTAAAATTTCTTGAAGGACCAGAGCGATAGTTAGAACGGCCACTGCTGTTATAATCAGAACGTGGTCCGCCTTCTCTTCTTTCAGTACGTTCTCTTTCTTGAGCTAAGCTTAAGCGTAGAGGACGGTCAACTAAAGATTTTCCATTGAGTTCACGGATTGCATTAGCAGCGCTTTCTTCATCTGCCATTTCTACAAATCCAAAACCTTTGGATCTCCCAGTTGTTTTATCGGTAACAATCTTGGCACTCAAAACTTGGCCATAAACCTCGAAATGAGCTTTTAATTGCTCTTCCGATGTTTTCCATGATAAGTTACCAACAAATATTTTTTTCATACAATTCTCCATAGAAATAAGTTAACAAGGGGTCTTATTTGGACTTAACAGGCTCCCCTAAACGCCTGATAAGGGCAATTCTAACAGGTAGAACGGTTTAAAAACGATTTCTAAATGTTAAATCGAATAGCCAATCACTAGTGCTTGAAATAAGGGAAACAAATAATCTCGCTTTGAGTCATGTGAATTGACTGAACAAAAAAATGATTTTTTTGCGCAATCCTCAAAATTAGACGTCTGAACCTCTTTTCGCCACACTAAATAGTGTACGTGCAAAGGGTATGTGTATTAACCGTGCATCCACCTCAATTGATGTATTGACTCAATTATAACATAAAGTTCATTTTAGTCTATGAATATCTCAAAGAAATATTAAAATTTCTGTTTAACCTTGACGTCGACTTTGTAGATTGTTTCGTTTTCCCCTCGGATGGGAGCTTCGTAGAGCTAAAAATATGAAGACGGGTTCTGATAAACGTCCCTTAAGGACGTTATAAAGAGAACAATCAATCAAAAAATATTGCTTTTAAAAAAAAGATACTGCTAACTTCTTCTCCTTAAGAATTCCACTTTAATAGGACAAAAGCTTATGCTGATTACAAAATTGAGCGACCACCGGTCAGAGTTGTTTTTTAAATTTTGCCCTCCTTTTATCACAACATTTTTGGTCGCTTTATCCTTTTTTCAACCGCTTCCCGCCATAGAAAAAAGTTCGACTTCAGATCATCAATTAGTTTCCAATATTATTTATGCAGATATTCCATCCGGAATTGAAATTAGAGAAACTCGATATGGTTATGGAGTTTTCGCTTCAAAACCTTTCAAAAATGGACAGATCATCTACATCAATCAATTTATTGAAGTTGACGATCATGAACAAGAGTACACATTAAAAACAGAACAAGGAGATTTTCTCTTAAACACCACGACCCACGCGGTTGGAATTGGCAATGGTAAAAGAGCGTTATATACATTCGATTCGATGATGAATCACTCGTGTCACCCAAACTCTTACTCAGAAAATGGATCTGACTTTGATGGAGAAAACGCTTTTCTTCAAATTGCATGCCGAGATATCGCTGCAGGGGAAGAAATCACTTGCAACTATCTTTTATTCGAATATGATTGTTCAGATAAAGCGATCACAAACTGCCTTTGCCTATCAACGGACTGCCTTCACGAAATTCGTGGATTCAAATGGTTGTCTTTTGAACAACAACTCAAGTTATTGCCAAAAATTGATCAAAGCGTTTTAGATCGATATCTTGCAGATCATCCAGAAATCATCTATATTCAAGACATTAAAACACCCTCGAGCATTCAAATCAAAGAAGATGACAATGGGTTTTCTCTTACAGCGACTCAATCTTTCAAAAAAGGAGAAATTGTCTATGAAAATAAGACCCTTTACTTTGATCAAGACAAACAAATTCTTCTCTTTTTAAGAGATTCAATCATAAAAATCGTGAATGGTGTTCACACTGTAAATCGAGGAAATGGGAGACGAGAATTTTTTTATTTTGATTCTTTTATGAATCACTCTTGCGACCCAAACACCCTAACTCTTTACTTATCACCAACTCATTATCAAGGGATTGCGTTAAAAGATATCCACGTAGGAGAAGAGCTTACATGTGATTACATGGTCTTTGATGATCAAGCTGATGAAAGCGAATCTTTTGAATGCTGCTGTGGAGCTTCAAATTGTCGAAAAATCATTGATTGAGTTGATCCCTCTTAGGTAAAAAAAGGATGATTTGGGCTCTGAATCAGCCCAAATAGCACTCCTAAGCAGGTAAGGTGAGTATTAGCGCAACCGCTCACTTGCTCCATCATCCATGACCCAAAGAGCTTGATTAGAACATGTTCCAATTTTTTGAATCGGGAAGTGATCGACGTCATACGGACCCAAAAGAACCTCAGCAACCATCTCTGCTTTATTTTCACCTATCACATAGATGCAGACATTTTTTGCCAGTTCAATGCATTGGTAAGAGAGGCTCATTCGCCATGTTTGTTTTTGAGGAACATAGTTTGCGATCACGAGTTTATCTTCAATATAAAGACCTTCTGTATGAGGAAAAAGGGAAGCTGTATGACCATCTTCTCCCATCCCTAGCATCATTAAATCAAATTGTAGGTGAGGGACTTTTTCTTTAATGATTCGTTCGTAGGCCTCTGCATTGTTTTGAATATCACCTTCTGCGTGCATGCGAAAAATATTGTCTTTGATTAAAGGAAGCTTGCCTAAACCCGCTTTCATTGCATTAAAGTAATTGCTTTCAGAGCTTTGCGGTGGAACACTCCTTTCATCACTCCAAAAACATAATACTTTTGACCAGTCTATCTTTTGAGAATGTGTCGATTCACTGATGTGTGAAAATAGGGCATTTGGAGTACTTCCCCCTGATAAAGCAACGGTAAAGATTCCATGTTTTTTTATCGCATCATCTGCTATTTCAATGAATTGGTTTGCACAAAAAAAGATTGTCTCTTCTTTATTCCCAGGAATGACTAGGTTCCGCCTGCCATCAAAGGGGATAATTTGGTCTTTCCAATTTTGTCCCTCCATTCTCTTAACTCCACCTTGTTAAACTGATCATGTCAAGCATTCCTTTGTATTGATCACTCATTTTTTGGTAGAAAATTTCTTGCATAAAACTGCGTCCGGATCGGAGGGTGGGCATCACGAGGATAAAAGGGAGTTCGCATTGAAATTGATTGGAAGCTTGAATTTTAACCTGCTCAAGACTGATTCTCTGTGCATGACAGTCATAACCATGATCTCCTTGAACATGAACGCTTAAAATTTCTTCTGATTCAAACGCTTCATCACTTACCGCAGTTAATTGAACACAGCGCGTCCTATCATGACTCTTGTAGTAGATGATTTGCGATCCATTCTTTTTTTCCCCTCTTAAAAAATCCCATTTCAACCGAGATGCTAACCAAGCTTGTAAGTAAATAGCTTGCGTTTCAGGATGGTTAAATAATTCACTTCTCTTGTTATTATAAAAAAAATCGATACTGTTAGCATTAGAAAGTTGATCCACTCTTTCGGGGCTATCAAAGACTTGAGCTAATACCTCTCGCCACCCATTCATTCTAGCCCAATTCATATCAACCATTTGTGTCGCGGTCGAGTTAATTCGATTTAACATGTCGCGGCTAAATTGTTGAAGATCCTCAGTTGTTTCTGAGTCAAAAATTAATCGGGTTGCAAAATTTTCTAAATGGGGAAGAATAGTTTGTTCTTTAGTGGGATCTTCTCCCCATATCAAATAGATGGGAAGATCGGGCACAAAAAGAGGGTAAAGTAAAAAATAGGCTTGCTCAATCCCCTCGCCGGAGGCGCGAATATGAATTTGATCACACAAATACCTCCTTCCCTCTTCTTCTTTCTCGCTTGACGCTTGAACTTGGAATTGATCGTCTGATACCAAAAGATTAGCGGTAATAAAAATCACTCTGCAAGGAAATTGCCTTCGAATCATTTTCACTAATTCATCAAAATAAGCCGTTCTTCGATCTTCACTCGTGTAAACAATTAAATTAAAGAGACACGCTTGGTCACCGCTATTTTGACTAAAAATCCTCAATATCGATTTGAGATTTTCAGCATTCTGTTTAGAGTTTTTATCGCTGGTTATCATGATCTATCTATCCTATATTAATCGCCAATGAAGACCCTGTTCATGCAACAATTTTTCAGCAGTTTCAGGACCCCATGTTCCCGCTGCGTAATTCGGAAATTCATAGGCCGGAGTCGCTTGCCAATGCCTCAAAATAGGCGTCAGTAATTTCCAAGACATCAGCACCTCATCATCACGGGCAAATAATGTGTTATCTCCCGCCATACAATCACAAATCAATCTTTCGTAAGCCTCGGGAGGAGTAGATCCAAAATATGAACCATATCGAAAATCCATCTTAACCGGTTGTATCACATTATTAAGAGAAGGGACTTTACAGTTAATTTTAAATGAAATTCCCTCATCGGGCTGAATACGGATGACCAGAATATTCGATTCAACATGGGATGTTGACCCTTGAAATAAGTAGCCGGGAGCTTTTTTAAACGTAATGGCAATTTCAGTGACCCGTTTGGGCATCCGTTTACCAGCCCTTAAATAAAAAGGAACACCTGCCCAACGCCAATTGTCTATATAAAGCTGCAACGCGACATATGTCTCCACAAACGAGTTCATATTAACATTTTCTTCTTCCCGATATCCTTTGACACATTCACCGTTGATATACCCTGCCCCGTATTGTCCCCTAACGGCATATTCATCCAGACGATCTTCAGGAAAAGGGCGAATCGACTCTAAGACTTTAACTTTTTCATCGTGAATAGAAGAGGCCTTTAAATTCGTTGGGGGTTCCATCGCAACAAGAGAGAGAAGTTGCATCATGTGATTTTGAACAATGTCTCTCAACATTCCGGCCTCTTCCCAAAAACGGCCTCGGGTTCCTATCCCGATTTCTTCAGCAACTGAAATTTGGATATTGTCGATGTGGTGATTATTCCATACCGATTCAAAAATAGAGTTTCCAAAACGGAAAACTAGCAAATTTTGGACTGTTTCTTTTCCTAAATAATGATCGATACGATAAATTTGACTTTCGTCCAAATACTGCAATAAATCTTGCTGAAGTTTTAAACTAGAGTCTGTGTCTTCCCCAAAAGGCTTTTCTATAATAATCCGGCTCCATTTGCTTTTAACATCTGATGGATAAATCAGATGATGATGGCCTAATTTCTCAACAACTGTCGTAAAAAAGCTGGGTTGGACTGACAAATAAAAAACACGATTTCCTTTTGTTCCGAGTTGAACATCAAGCTGTAACAAAAACTGATTCAATTGCTCATATCCGTGATCATCATCAAAATTTGACTCCAAGTAATAAAGCTGATTCCGAAACGTCTGCCAAAGGTCGGGACTTGCTGGCTTTGAGCGAGAAAATTGATTAATAGCCTCAAGCATTTCATCTCTAAACTCATCATGGGTTTTAGAGCGTCTTGCAAAACCCACACAGGCAAAATGGCTCGGCAATTGACCTTCCCTTGCTAGATTATAAAGAGCCGGAATCAATTTACGAGCTGTTAAATCTCCGGTTGCACCAAAAATCACTAAAATACAAGATTCGGCGATTTTGAATGAACGATGAGTTTCACTTAAAGGATTGACAAAAGTGGATTGCGTCATAATTTACTCATGATAAAGGAGGACTTCTTTAAGAGCTGTTATAAAAGAGCCGACTATACAAGATCAACCATTTTTCACTCACAATGAATTTAATCTTTTTTTTAATCGCTCTTTGCGATGCCCCGAAGCTGAAGAGTCGGAATTGATGGACAAATTTCTATCTTTTAATCACAATAGCTCTCATCTATCACACACACACAGATATCACATCATGTTAATTTTGGGAATCGAAAGTACATGCGACGAAACGGCTTGCGCTATTGTCAAGAATGGAAGAGATATTCTTTCAAACATCGTTGCGTCGCAAATCGATCTTCATAAAGAATATGGCGGTGTAGTACCCGAGCTTGCATGCAGACGACATATTGATCTTATGATGCCGGTGATTGATCAAGCTTTAAGGGAAGCGCACCTCTCTTTGCAAGAAATCGATCTCATTGCAGCGGCTCATGGACCGGGCCTTATCGGTGCCTTATTGATCGGCTTAAACACAGGAAAGACTTTAGCCCTCGCCTTGCAAAAGCCTTTTATTGGAATTAATCACATTGAAGCCCACCTCTATGCAGCCATTATGTCCCATCAAACACAGCTTTGCTTCCCCTGTTTAGGAGTTGTTTTATCCGGGGGGCATACAGCGATAGTCTTGATTAAAGAAATTGGCTCTTATCAGCTTATTGGGCATACAGTCGATGATGCTGTTGGAGAAGCTTTTGATAAAGTGGCAAAATTACTTGGACTCCCCTATCCGGGAGGTCCTGAAATTGAAAAAATCGCCCTTGCAGGAGACCCTTACCGCCACTCTTTTAAAGCGGGTCAAGTAAAAGGAGAACCTCTTCATTTTTCTTTTAGCGGACTCAAAACAGCAGTGCTTTATACCCTAAGGGGAAAACAGAGATTAGAAGCGATCAATCAACAATTAACAGAACAAGAAAAATGCGACATCGCAGCCTCATTCCAGAGAATTGCATTCGAAGATATTGTAAAAAAAACATTGATTGCAGCCCAAAGATATCAGACCCCCTCGATTATCTTTGGAGGCGGTGTAACAAATAATCAATATTTAAGACAGCTTTTTGCAGATCAAACCAAAGGGAAGTATCACTGCGTCTGGCCCTCTTTCGGATTAAGTCTTGACAATGCCGCAATGATCGCCGGACTCGCTTTTCATCGCTACAATATGCAAGGAAAAGGAGATCCCATCTCTCTTGAACCCATGGTAAGGATTCCTTTTCATCACTGAGAACATGCGCTTTGTAAAAAAATGCAAAAAAACTCAGAAAGGGAAGGAGCTCACCAACTTGAGGATGTTGCTTGAGGGTTTTCAGATAAGCTCTGATTGAAAAATTGAGTCATTCATTGATTTCACTTGTATATAAATCGTTTGACTCGCTATCATCTAGCCTTTTAAAGAAAATCCCTCTCATGGAGCTTATCTATGGCAAGTAAACGCGAAAAAATTAAAATGAAAAGTTCAAAAAGTCACTTTCATTATTACACAACAAAAAACAAGACAAGCACTCCTGGTCGCTTGAGTCTTAATAAATACGACCCCACCATTCGCGAAAGAGTGGAATTCAAAGAAACAAAATAGTATTTGAGTGATTTCTTTAAGGAAGTATGTTTGAGCTCTCTGTCGCCTGCAAATATCTCATTCCTCGCCGGCGGCAGCTCTCTGTTTCCCTTATTAGCTTAATCTCTATTCTTGTTATCGCGCTAGTTGTCTGGTTGATTGTTGTCTTTTTCTCTGTTACCGATGGACTTGAGAAAAATTGGGTACAAAAATTAACAGCCTTAACAGCCCCTCTTAGAATCACCCCTACAGATGCCTATTATCATTCCTATTATTATCTTGTGGATAGTGTAAGTGAAGCCTCAAACTACTCTTCAAAGACAATCAAGGAAAAGTTAGAATCTCCTTTCACCGACCCTTATGACCCCACTATAGATCAGGAAATTCCTCCTCATTGGCCTGAACCCGATCGGTATTCTGATGGCTCATTAAAAGATCCGGTAAAACTTGTTTATGACGCTTTAAATGGAATAAAGAGTGTTTCAGGCCTTCATGGACAAGATTTTGAGCTTACCGCCACCCATATTCAACTTCGCCTTTTGCGGCAATCGCCTCTCTTGCATGCAAACAACGTGTATGGAGGAAGCACCGAGTCAGCCCTCTCTTACCCCGCTTTCCTCGGAAATTTTGAAATTGACAATCCTCATCTTGAAGACATTCTTCTTCCCATCAACAAAAAAGATCTGACAAATTTTCTTTCTTTATTCAATCATTCTAATCAAGATCTGAGTGACGAAGAAAAAGAGAAAAGACGTTTTGAAACACCCATTTTAAAAAAACAGCTCAAATATTTTTTTAATTCCGTCACCATTAAAAAACTAGAATCTCGCCCCGCCGGCTGGAATATCCCTCGCTCCATTTTCCCATTTAAAGCGGATTGGAACGTGGGTCTCATTTTAAAAGAAGGCGGCATTATCAGACTGATCGTTCCTCAAAATATCGAAGAACTCCCCTCTCTTTTGAAAACATTAGAAGAACAGGGATTAACCGTAGCAGAGGGAAGGGTTCTGATTCAAGATGGACGGCTTTCTGTTTTTATTGGAAACCAAAAAAGTGAAATGACGCCCCCTCAAACTTTGACTCTGGCCGGGGGGGCATCTTTTGAAGCAACCCTAGATCCCCAGTCAATCGATCGGGCACAACAAATTGATGACCTCCGATTTGAAGTGGTCATTCCGATCCAAGGCACTATTTTAAAGGGAAATATTTCCTATCGAGGACTCGAAATCGCTCAAGCAGACACTCCCTCAATCGCTAGCGAACAAACGCCTTCTTTTTGGGTTTACCGTCTCAACGATTCATCAGGACACACACAATTTCATCTACCAAACGACCCCGATATCGGGGAAGGAATTGTCTTGCCTAAAAGTTTTCGTGACGTTGGAGTCATGCTAGGCGACAGAGGTGCATTGAGCTACTTATCTCCCACCGCAAGCACTTTGCAAGAGCAGCAAATCCCTGTTTACGTTGCAGGATTCTATGATCCGGGAATTATCCCAATTGGAGGGAAATTCATTTTAGCTAACCAAGAGGTCACCTCTTTAATTCGCGCTTCTCATCAAGGAAACGACAACGGATCAATTTCGAACGGAATTAATGTTAGGTTTGATGATTTAGCTCAAGCTGATCTCGTCAAACAACACCTTCTTCGAGCTTTAAAGGAAAAAGGAATTGCACGATACTGGAACATTGAAACTTATCGAGAATACGAATTTACCCAAGAGATTATGCGTGAATTGCAGAGTCAGAAACATTTATTCATGGTGATTGCCGTCGTCATTATTCTTGTTGCCTGCTCAAACATCATTTCAATGCTTGTGATTTTAGTGAATGACAAAAAAATGGAAATCGGGATTCTGCGCTCAATGGGAGCCTCATCAAAGAGCATTGCCCTTATTTTTGGCTTATCGGGCGCTCTTATCGGAGTTCTTGGCAGTTTGATTGGAATTGCTGCAGCAATCTTGACCCTGCAAAATCTCAATGGATTGGTTGGATTATTAAGCCGCATGCAAGGACATGATATGTTCAGCGCTAATTTATATGGAAAAATTCTCCCTTCTGATCTTAGCTATGAAGCACTCTGCTTTGTTTTAATCGCGACGGGAGGCATGTCTTTACTTGCAGGCATTGTCCCTGCAATCAAAGCTTGCTCATTGCGACCTTCTGAAATTTTAAGATCGGGTGGTGGTTAAACATGGCGGAAAACCTACTAGAAGCTCATCAAATCAGCAAAGCATTTCACTACCCAAACACCATTCACATTTTAAAAAACATCACACTCCAAGTCCCTTCCGGAGAATCAGTGGCAATCATTGGGCGATCGGGAGAGGGAAAAAGCACCTTACTTCAGATTTTAGGCACCCTTGAGGAGCCTTGCGGGGGAACTCTTTTTATTGAGGGTGAAAAAGCGACGCGTTCAAATCGGACTCGGCTAAGAAATTCAAAAATAGGGTTTGTCTTTCAATCTTTTCATCTTCTTGAAGATTATACAGCTCTTGAAAACGTTTTAATGCCTGCACGAATCGCTCGTCAGCCAACACGAAAAGGGAGCGAGATGGAGCAAAGAGGGATGACCCTTTTAGAACAAGTGGGATTATCACACCGAGCGCATTATCAAACAAAACTTCTCTCCGGCGGCGAAAAACAAAGAATTGCATTAGCGCGCGCCATGTGCAATGATCCTTCATTAATATTGGCTGATGAACCTTCGGGCAATTTAGACAACCAAACAGCGCAGCTAATCCATAATTTTTTGATTCAATTCTCTCGACACCCCTCCAAAGGTCTTCTTCTTGTCACACATGATCGAGAGCTTGCAAAACTTTGTACAACACAATATGAATTATGCAACGGAATCCTTATTTCCTTAAACGCAAAATAAATGCTTAAGGAGAAATAGGTTCCTCCTGATTTTGAATCTGTTGTGAAGGAGAAATGGTTTCTTCCTGATTTTCATTCTGTTGTGATTGATTTTCATTCTTTTTTATTTTTAACTGTTCGGCCTTTATATAGGCTGATCCTATTCGATTAATGATGCCGCAAACGAAATGAATGGCAGGGAAAGAAAGAATCAAAGAACTTCCAATAAGTGTAAAACCCATTTTCTCAACGGCACGAATGGCTAAATAACGAGGAAGTGTGATTTGAAATATCATATTCATTTCTTCGTAAAAAGATTTCCGAGCAACTTCCATGACAACAAAATCGGTAGAATAATACTCGTCGTCTGTTGCAAATTGAGCCCTGATTTCCTCTTCGGTTCGAATATTAAAAACTCTTGAATAAATGACATCGATTTTTTTTTCCAATTGCTCGATATCAGTGATGATTTTCCAAGTTTTTTGACGGATTTTATCAAAAGCAGAAGGGTGAGGGAGAGAGAATCCATTTTGATCGTGCGCTCTATCACCTAAAACAGATAGGGCGGTATCATAGACTAATTTGCCGGATTGAAAAATAAGGACACCTCCTACGCCAGATAAAATATAGGGATATGAGGTGATTGCGACACCTTGGGTTATCCCCTCTGGTTCACCAAATAATTTTACGGATAATTTTACCGACAAGTACCAAACATATCCTCCTAAAATTCCAGTCAACAAATTAGGGGGAGGGGGATTTTGACTTGAATCTGACGAATTTGAGGAATCTGAGGAAGATCCATTAGAAAAAACTTGATTAATCACTTAAAAACTCTTTATTAAGAAAAACACGTTTATTGTTAATTAATTTAAAAAATAAATAAAATCATATCAAACAATCTGTTTTTTAATCAAGTTTTTTTTCGGTAAAAAAACACACAAAGAACTTGACATCAAAAAAAAAATATTCGATACAGATCATATGCATATTTTATCTTCCACATTTACATCTAAAGCCAAGCCTTATATGACGAGCTTTTGGCTAGTCTTTCTAGCCTTGCTGGCGGGTTTCATCTTGTCAGTGTTATCTTGGCTTGAGATCTGCGTTGAACACTGCTCTGCCAACCAAGATTTCCGTCTTTTTAATCTGCCGTTTGCATTTGTTGGCATTGCTTTTTTTATTGGACTTATGACTCTTCACTTACTGTCTAAAAAATATCCATTTTTGTCTCAACTTGTTGGTTGGTTGATCGCCTCGTCTTTGGGAGCTGAATTCATGTTTATCTTGGTCCAAAAATATCAAATAGGACATTGGTGCCCCGTTTGTTTAAGTATCGCTGCGTCTGTTTTGTTCGCAGCTGTTCTCCTTTCAATGGAATATATAAGAAATTTCAGAGTAATCATTCGCAAACGAAATAGAGGTGAAGCAATGACATTTATTAAACGAGGCCTGACCTGTTTATCCTTTATGATGATGGGATTTTTAATGGCTTTTATCGGAATTAGTCAACCAGATTCTGCTCAAGCTGCAGTTAACGAAATCAAAGATCGCATCGCCTTCGGAAACAAAAACAGTCAAGTCGAGGTCTACTTCGTTTCTGATTGGTTTTGCCCATCATGTAAAAAAATTGAACCGCTTGTAGAAAAAGTGTATCCTAAAATTAAGAATAAAGTGACCTTTTATTTTGTTGATTATGCGATCCACAAAAAAAGCGTAAATTTCACCCCTCCGAATCTTTCATTCTTGATTAACGATAAGGCACAGTACTTTAAAGCACGTCAAATGTTAATGAATCTTGCGGATAAAACAGATTCACCAACAGATCAAGAGATCGAAAAAATGGCCAAAAAAGAGAATTTACCGTTTAAAGAATTATCGTTTTTGGATGTGAAAACAGGAATGGAATTTTTTGAAAAAGTGGTCGAGAAATACAACTTGAACTCCACCCCAACAATTATCATCACAAATTCCAAAAAAAATAAAGTGATCAAATTGGAAGGACGAGATGAAATTAGCGAAGAGAAGATTTTAAAAGCTGTTGGTGATCTAACTGCTTTAAAGTAGTTAAAAACAGATAAGCGCGGCAGATGAATCAGTGAATGCATCTGCCGCGCAACGTATTTTTTTTAAAGGTTCAACCGATTTCTACAACGAGTCTCTAGCCACTTAAACGTCCAGGAAAATATTCAGGGGAAGAACCAAAACGAGAGTAACCCTGAACGCCCCACTGAAGCTCATTGACATTGTCTTTATCTATCTTCAGCTTTTTTATCTCATCGTCATAAATTTGAACCCAGCGACCATGATGACCACCCGATGCACGCAATATCATATTGTAGAGACCCAAAAAGATTGGAAATACAGCACTGCCCATTAAAATTGGACATACAACATTGTTCACGAAAAAAGAAGCCGTTGTTATTTTTGAATTACCTGTTAGGGTTAGAATTTGGTGGATTCCTGTAAATGGAATTGCAGCCACTGCTAGAGCAAGACCAATATTTTGAGAGTAGTAATAATCCTTGCCTATAGGCGTTGAAACCAAGATCCGTCCGCAACGAGTTTTTACAGGATGTTGATAATCACCAAATGCCTTATTTAAGGTATATTCAGCTAAGTGTGACAACTTGTTAAAAACTAGAGCACTTCCACCTGCTCCTATTGCAAAATAAAAACCAGCCGCCGGAAGGGCAATCAATGGGTGTGTATTCATCTATTTTCTCCTATTTTTTTATCATAACCTTAATTATTTAATAAGATTATAGACTCTTTTTTTAAAAAACAAGAATAAATGTTTAGATTAAAATGACTGATTTTGATATATATCGACTATAAAAAAAATAACCCCCATTAACCAACAGATCTTTTTTTATGACACAACGATTTTATGACCACCTGAACGATCAACTGAACAAGTTAAAATCTGAGGGATTGTATAAATGTGAAAGGGAGATTACCTCTCCGCAAGATGGTGAAATTTCCCTAGCTCATCAAGACCATATTTTAAATTTTTGCTCGAATAATTACCTTGGCCTTGCAAACCACCCCAGCATCATTGAAGCTGCAATACAAAGTTATCGCCACTACGGATTCGGGCTCTCCTCCGTCCGTTTTATATGCGGTACCCAGACCGTTCATAAAGAGCTAGAGCAGGCACTCTCCCAATTTTTAGGCACTGAAGAGACGATTCTCTACACCTCTTGTTTTGATGCGAATGGGGGATTATTCGAAACCCTGCTAGGAGCAGAAGATGCAGTGATTAGCGATGCTCTAAATCACGCCAGTATTATTGACGGGATTCGATTATGTAAAGCGAGACGCTTGCGGTATGAGCACAATAACATGGAAAGTTTAGAGGCTCAACTTAAAGAAGCACATGATGCTCGCTACAGGCTGATCGCAACAGATGGTGCTTTTTCGATGGATGGCACAATCGCCAATCTTCAAGCCATTTGTGATCTGGCTGATCAATATCAAGCGCTTGTCATGGTGGATGACAGCCATGCCACAGGGTTTTTAGGTAAGCATGGCAGAGGCTCTTTCGAATATTGCAACGTGATGGGACGTGTCGACATTTTAACCGGAACCCTTGGAAAAGCGATGGGCGGCGCATCAGGAGGATACACGTCGGGCCGCAAGCCTTTGATCGATTGGCTTCGCCAGCGCTCCCGTCCCTATCTATTTTCTAACACGTTAGTTCCAAGCATTGCCTCTGCAACACTTAAAGTGATCGAATTAGTCCGAGAAGCTGATGACCGGCGCGAACAGCTCAAAGCAAACAGTCATTATTTTCGCGAACAGATGGAGCGTTTAGGGTTTGATTTAATCCCAGGACATCATCCCATTATTCCGGTTATGCTAGGAGATGCCAAAATCGCGCAAGATTTTGCCTCTAGAATGTTAAATGAGGGGGTTTATGTTGTTGGATTTTGCTATCCGGTCGTTCCTCAAGGCAAAGCGCGCATCCGGACGCAAATGTGCGCTAATCACTCTCAAAATGACCTGGACCGTGCCATCCAAGCTTTCGCAAAAGTTGGGCGCGAATTGGGTTTAATTAAACAATAGACTTCTGTCGAAACTCCATTTGCTTGATAAAATGCCATTTTGGCATCTTGATTGTCAAATTTTTCGACTCTACAGATGGCTGATCAAAACATGTTTTAATGATTCGTCATCTGTTGAGCCGCCCCATTTTTTCTTTGATAAAAAATGAACAGAGAGTTTAGACTGTCTCCCTTTTAACTGGTCATACTACGCACCAATTGAGTCAATACATGAAGGACATGAATTATGGATAAAATCATTGTAATTGGAGCCTCCGGACAAATAGGTTCTGAACTGACAATCGACCTTCGTAAAAAATATGGCAATCACAATGTGATAGCAAGCGATATTCGTGATGCTAGTGAAGAGATCATGAACACGGGTCCTTTTGAAACATTGGACGTCATGAATGAATGTAAACTTCATGACGTGATTAAAAAACATGACATTAAAAAAGTTTATCTTCTAGCCGCTTATCTCTCCGGAACTGCAGAAAAACATCCAAAAAGTGCCTGGGATCTGAATATGAAGAGCCTCCTTTCGGTATTGGATATGGCCAAAGATCGAGTGATTAAACAAATTTTTTGGCCCAGCACAATCGCTGTATTCGGCCCCTCGACCCCTAAAAAAGAGACCCCTCAGCTCACGATCATGGAGCCCTCAACTGTTTATGGAATAAGCAAGCAAGCAGGAGAGAGATGGTGCGAATATTATTATCATAAGCACGGTGTAGATGTCAGAAGCCTCCGTTATCCAGGCCTTATCAGCTATAAAACGGAAGCCGGTGGAGGGACAACAGACTATGCTGTTGAAATCTTTTATGGCGCGATTCAAGAACGTCAATACACCTGTTTTTTAAATCAACAGACAAAACTGCCCATGATGTTTATGCCCGATGCTATCCGGGCAGCAATCGACCTTATGGAAACAGATCCAAGTCAGATCAACATTCGCTCAAGTTATAATTTAAGTGCGCTGAGCTTTACACCCGAAGAGCTGGCAGATGAAATCAAAAAACATATCCCCGATTTTAAAATCACATATGAGCCCGATTTTAGACAACAAATCGCCGATTCTTGGCCTGCAAGTATTGACGATCGTGTTGCGAGACAAGATTGGGGGTGGAGACATGAGTATGATTTAGCGTCGATGACCGATGTGATGCTCAAAGAAATTAGGAAGAAATTGAATTAAGCACCTCTTCAAAATCTTTGATCACGATGTTTGGCTGTTATCAATCAAAGATGACTTATTTAAGTTTTCCTAGGGCGTGTCATCAACTGATAATCAACTTTTATTCAAGATGATTTCTCACCACCCGGTTGAGAAATCATCTTGAATAAGGCTTTAGCAATCGATGACACGCTCTAAAAACCCTTCAAGCCGCAACAGATCTGTTGGTTTTTCCAAGATTTTTTTTTCGAAGAGATCCTCTATGCAGACAATTCCTTTGCTATGAAAGGTCTGCCAACTCTTCTTTAGACCGGTGTTTTGGGTTAAATAACGGTGTAAGCAAAATAAAGGGTGCTGTTTTCTGAGGATGATTAACGCGTCTAACATGAATTCATCTGGTTTTAATTCCATCCTTTGTCGCTTATCTCGAGTGGTCATCTTTCTCTTCTGATCAGACAAGAGCTTTATTCTCGAGTCAATGATCGATTGATCCTCAAAAGATAATTGAGGAAACGTTAAAAGATTTTGATAGAAATTAAGACACATCTCTTTGAATTGAATGGCTCTGCCATGATTAAAATCTAAAAGATGGACGATTTCCTCGCATTTGAGTTGTGCTTCATCATCTGAGCACTTAATCAATGTGCATTCTTCCCACAAAGACCAAACAGTTCGATTCTCTCTTTTCATAACAGAGGAGGGAGAGGAAGAAATTTTTAATGAAACCCCCTCTAAAGGCAATAATGTTTCAAGAGATCGAATCAATTGCCCCACTTTTTTTTCTAACGCTCCCGAGATTCCCAAACGTTCTAAGTCTTGATTGGAATGAATCCCCAAAGAGATCAAATCACTTGAATGTGTAATGCCCAATTCACTATGGGGACTAATCCCTAAATAAGGTAAATTCCCCTCTCTCACAAGTGTCCAAAATCCTTCATAAAGAACTGCCGTAAGATCTGTTTTTTCATTAACATCTAACACCTTGGCCTCTAAACTGTTCATTTTACTGTTAATCAAGGCATGAGGTCCTTCAAATAAAGGGCGCTTTGAAGTTAAATCACAAGAGATCTGCTGTAAATGACGAAAGGCTCGGTTGAGTTCCGAACGCTCTTTTTTGGAAAAAAAATCGAAATTGTCTGAATCTTGCATCCATTTCGATAAAAAATAGTATTGAGCAGAAGAGGGGCGGCGACACATCATCCATAAATCAACTACTTGTTTTTGCATCTCTTCTAACGTTTCGCGGCTCAGTGAAGAACTTTCTGCGACTCGCTCAAATTGCCTATTTAATTCGAGATACCCTTCATTGAATTTTTTATAGAGTTGATCCAATTCCTCTGATTTAAACCCAAGATAATCGCTTAATTGAGATCCACGCAACGCTTGCAAAATCGCGAGAAATCTATCATGACTTAAAGAAGCACCTTCATTTAACGTAAACGCATAAAATTGATCGCGATCTAAATCACAAATCAAAAATGCGAGTTGCTCCGGACTCATATAGCGAGCCAGTTGAAACAAAGTGGTTCTTTTCTGAACATCTCCAGCTAGTAGACCGATTAAAAGAGGAGGGATACGTAAGATAAAGGGACTGCAATCGACTTCCATGTTAATATCTAGAGTCTGTAAAAATTCATAACAATTTTTTAGGGTAAAAAAGGACGTCGGATCGATAGGGATGAATGTGTTGTTCATGTCTAGATTCATCATTTCGTAAATAAGAGCCGATCTTTCTTTATTTTTTTTAACCATTTGCAAAAGAAACGCCGAATGCGAATCGGCAACACTATGAGATAAGAGATGGGTCCTTAACATCAAAGGTGTATTAAAGAGAAATTCGTCAAAAAGATCTGCAGATAAATAGGCTAAAAGATAGGCTCCTCCTGTAAAGTTTTGCAAACACAATCGTTGTAAAAAATCAATCACCTCATCTTTTTGGATGATCTGAAAGATTGTTATCGTGATTCGTTTTCGCTCGAGCAGACCTTTTTCAAGCAAGAGTAGTTGATCATACCAACGAGCTAAACGAGAGAGATCAGAGGAATAGGCACAAAATATTTGAATTTTCTTTGAAGGGGTCATCGCATTCAAAAGGGCAACTTGAGCCTTATCACTTAAATCACCTAATTGATGGATGATCTTACCGAATGTTTTGGATTGGTAAAATTTATGTAAAAAGAGATTTAAAATTTTCTTAACTTTTTGATGTGCATGATCAAGATGAGTTGCCACCGCTTCAATGCAGTTAACATAGCCATCTTCTGATAAATCAAAATCAAGATTCCGCGTGGATGCTTTAATCAGGAATGATCGATCCCCATCTTCTAGAAAAAAAAGAACATCCCCCCATTTTCTATAGCTCATCGATTGCGCACAATATTTGAGCCACTGCCTTTTACGGCGATTTGAAAAAGCGTTTAATAAAGCGGAAAAAAAATGCTTGCCTCCCTGCCTCCTGGCTTCACTCTCGGCGCGACCAAAATCTAAAGACTCAAACACCGCTAAAAAGATATTTTTCCATTCACTGATTTCACTGGTGACTTTTTTCAAGATTTTTTTCCGATCCTCTAAGCCTAAACGTCCAATAAAATCAGCGAAAAAAAAAGGGGCTTCACTCATCATTTGAATTTTGTGTTCTAAAGGTAAAGAGAAAAATCCATTGATTAAAGATTTACTTATCTCTGTTTGCTCCTCATTGTCTATTTTTTTTATTCCCTCTTGAAAAATTCTCAAAATTGAATCTCGCTCATCTTCCCTCGCAAGAACTAACAAAATTTCATTTTCCAGTCTTCTCGGGTCTTCAGCAAAATATTGAACTAATTCATCTTGAGTCATTCTCTCAAAATCAACAGAATCATAAAAAGAGAGGGGATAAACTAAGGAGGAGATCGATAATAGGTTTGAAGATTGCATAATTTTCCTTTTTTAAAAATCATAGACTTATTCAAGCCCAAATTCTCACTTAAGAGTGGCTATTTTCAACAGGCAAGGAAATGCGCTGAGCATTTAGAAGGACAATCAAGCTACTGGCGACCATAGCAAAAGCTGCAAATATCGGCGTCATGAAACCTGCTGCTGCAACCCCTAGCCCAAGACAATTATAAAAAAAAGCCCAAAATAGATTTTGCTTAATGATTTTTCTCCCTTTTATTGCAATCTTTCGCATGTTGATTAAGGAATCAAAACTCTTTGTCGTCAGTAAAAGGTCGGAAACCTGAATGGAAAAATCACTTGCTGAAAAAACAGCGATTGCAACATGAGAGGCAGCTAAGGCAGGAGCATCATTGACTCCATCCCCTACCATAGCAATAATCTCTCCTCTTTCCCTAAACGTATCGATTAGCTCTTTTTTTTGTAAAGGATGATATCCCGATCTCCACTCATTTATCGCACAGGCTGCCGCCACATTTTTTACAGCAGACTCGCAATCCCCTGACAACAACAGGGTTTTCATTGGAGATAACCGTTGAATAAAGTCTCGCATGCCCGGTTTAACCTTATCACCTAACTGAATCACTGAAAGGCAGACATTTTCCTTTGCAAAATAGACTGTTGTTAAAATCGATTCATCTTCTTGGGTCTTTTGTGGCGGAATCTCAATGCCTAAATGTTTAAAGAATTGACTTGATCCAAGGGAATAATGTTTTTCACAAAAAACCCCTCGGATTCCATTTCCGACAACTTCCTCAATCTTCTCAAATTGAGCGGATGGAGAAAGCAAAGATCCGTACAAGGCAACGGCAATAGGATGAATGGAGTGCGCAACGAGCCCTTTTAAGACCATTTTTTCTTCAGAACTCAAGGATTCTAAACCTGAACAGACATTAAAACGCCCCTCGGTCACAGTTCCTGTTTTATCAAAAACACACAACGTCTCTTGTCCAATAAAAGGAAGACACCCGCGATTGCGAACAAGAACGCCTAATTTTGCCATTGCATTCAGAATATAAGCTTCTGCCAGCGGAGCCGCAATCCCGATCGCGCATGGACAGGAAATCAATAAAATCGAAATGGCTTTGATGATCGCCGTTTGTACGACACTCTTTTTGGGATCTGCACCACCTAAAAAAATGGAAATTCCAACCGCTGCGAGCGCAAATGCCACGACAAACGGAACGAACCATTTGACTATCTTATCCGAAGCCCTCACATACTTTGACTTATGCCCAATATCATGACTGACCATATTGATGATCTGTTGTAACGTAGAGTCTTCAATTGAGGAGAAGACTTTTACCAATAAAAATCCTTGTTGTAAAATGGTGCCGGAGACAACACACGCGCCCTTTTCTTTTGGAACAGGAAGTGATTCACCGGTGATAAAAGATTCATCGCACACTCCACTCCCCTCTTGAACGCAGCCATCCAAGACAATTTTTTCCCCTGTACAGACAACAAGACAATCGCCTGGTAAGATTTCTTTAATGGAAACGAAAACGTCTTCGCCATTTGGGTAACGTTTTCTTCCTTTGCGAGGTAAAGCAAGTGTTAATTTCATCAGGGCATCTTTAGCTGAAAACTTCGCTTTTGATTCTAGTATTTTTCCAAGAAGAACAAACATGATAATCACTGTGATCGAATCGAAATAAACATAAGGCCTCCCTTCATATAATTCATAAAAAGAGAGACTTGTTGCAGCCGCAACGCCAATCCCAACAAGAGCCTCCATTCCCCATATCCCCACTTTTAAACCATTGATCAGGCGTTTCCATATTGGCCAAGCACTATAGAAGATGACCGGTAAAGACGCAATCATTGAGAGGTAAGCAAACAAATGAGCATAGTCTTCGCCATCTCCTCGATCAAAATAGGTTGCATAAATTGGATAGGCAAACATCATGATATTTAATGAAAAAAATGTCGCCACGATAAAGCGGAGCATCAGGGAGCGACTGATACCTTCTTGCTTGGGGTCTTGTAAAAAAAGAGGGTGGTAACCTAATTGCCTAATCATTTTGAGGATTTTTTCTTTTGAAATCATGAGAGGGGTAAATTCAATCGAAGCTAAATCTGTTGCGTAGTCAACATAACAGGCTCTTACTCCCCTCTCCCTCATTAAAATAAGATGAATCACTTGTGCGCAGGAGGGACACCACATATTTTCAATGACTAAGTGTAATTTTTGAAAATCTCTTTCGTCGATTTTTTTCTCATCATCTTTTGGAAAATAAAGTTCAGGATTTGTGATGAGTCCTGCTTGAAGGGCCTGTAAATAAACGGGATGTTCTTTAAAATTGAGCAAAGCCCCTTGCGCCACCAAAATTTGATAGACAACTTGACAACCTTTGCAGCAAAAGAGCATTTCGCCCTCCTCTGCCCGATGTTGACCCCTCTTAAGAGAGCTCTGGCATAATGAACATTGGGTCTCGACTTCCAATTGCATACAATTCCTTTAGGAAAATTGATGTTAATCTATCACTTCTTACCTTACCTGCCAAGGGGACGATTTTGAGATAGCTTAAAGCCTTCTCATGACATCCTCTAAAAAAGTGCGGAGGGAAAGAGTCTTGTTTTTATAGCCATTTATATGATATGATGAAAAGATAATCTATCAATCTGAGTGATCATGAAACGACAGTTAGCTTATTACGGAGATCCAGTTCTCCGAAAAAAAGGACAATTAATTGAAAAAATTGATGACACCATTCATCAGCTTGTACAAGACATGACTGAAACAATGGTCGCAAACGATGGATGCGGTCTTGCTGCTCCTCAAGTTCATCAATCCCTCGCCCTTTTTATTACATGCATCCCTCGCAACTCAGATGATGAAACTCCATTACCTGGGGAGCTGCGCGTCTTTATTAACCCTAAAATCGTGTCGTACAGCGAAAATTTATGGTCCTGCCAGGAAGGCTGCTTATCTATTCCAGGCCTTAGAAAAACAGTTGCACGGCCACAATCAGTCACAATTCAGGCAACAGACCTAGAAGGAAAAATGTTTGTAGAGACATTTATTGAATTCGACGCCCATGTCATGATGCATGAAAACGACCACATCAATGGAGTTTTGTTCATAGACCGCTTATCGGCACGGGATAAAAAAGACATTGATCCTTTTCTTAAAAAGATAAAAAAGAAATATCAGACACAATAAGGCTGTTTTTCATTTCGTCAGATCATCCTGACTTGCTCAAGATTCGATGCTCTGACCCGCTATTCTTCCCTTGTTTCAAAGCCTCAACCATTCCACATCCTTATTCCAGAAAAAAATGAATTTAAATGATTCTTATTTTAGATGCATTTAAATCTTTATTGTGATAGCATTTTTTCATAATTCAAAGAAACAAACAAATAAAAATAAATCATTAATTAAAAAATATTAAGGTTCTAAAAATTGTGATCCAACTAACAACTTCAAGAATTAATCATTTTTTTTCTCCAAAGTTTTTTTTTCCATCTATCGATGAGAAATATGGAAAAATTGCAGCGATTGCTTTGTCTGTGATTTCTGCTATTGCCGTTGTCTATTACATGTGTCGAAAGTATGCCAAAGAAAAAAAGATAACAAACCCCTCCCCTCAACTTCCCCCCCTCTCTTCAAAAGACCGGCAGCTCCCTCATTTTTTGGTTAATCAAAAGAACAACAATCCCTCCTCTCACACCGCCCCTCAACCTACTCAGAATAGTGATAGCTCACATTTTACAGATGCAACTCTCGCACGAAAACTCCAACGCCAGATTAGTTCTGACGAAGAAAATGAGGGGGTGAATTCCGATGATCAGAGTCTTTTTCCTTTCGGATCAGATTTTCATGATTTTGGTACTGTTAGTCCACCTCAAACTCATCTCAAAACATTACATGCAAATAATCAGGCCTGCACCTTTTCTGAGATTGAAGATCTCTGTGGAAAAATTGCAGAACATTCATTTTCCAATCGATCCTTCTCTGCCACAGAATCAATAAAACAGATTGAGCCGCAGATCAAACAAGAAATCGAGAATACCCTACATGAAATCGTCAAAGAATTTGAACAGCGCTTCCGGATTTCTCATAAACTGATATATGGTTCTGAGGTTCCTGCATATTATGCAAATGATTCAACGGGGAACACCCCTGATCAGCGAAAATACCTCAGTTTAGCAGGGATACGCAATCTTTTAATGGTTGGCCCCTCTATCATTGATGATTTTCGCGATACTCAATACCTTGGCGGTGAGCATCACTATCAAGAGAAGAAAGGGTTAAAAGCATTCAAGTTTTATACCGGAAACACAGTTGACTTAGACACCAAAATTGAGGCTAAAAATGATCGTGAAGCACTTCAAATTGCAGAAACAATGGTGGTCAAGTTTGGAGAAAAATGTGGAGTGAGACCACTCTTGAACAAACTGACAGCTTCTGCAGTTTCACAAGCACTTCCTAAGCGCAAACTCCATCTTCCACCATCTCATGAACCCATTCATAATGCGGGAGGAAGCCATACTGATCGGTCAAATCATGGAATATGGAAGCGAACATTCCGAAATGAAACAGAGTACTACGTGAATATCCCCAATCACGACATCGTTCTTTTAGCAACATTAAGACTTCCTTACATGCTTGCAGAGCTCGCTTACATGACAAAACACTATAAAAACGGATCTCTTCTAAATGAATTCTACACACAGTTATTTAATAAAGGGATCTCTGATAAATGTTTCAATGATAAAGCCCGAACATTTTTAGACTTTTATCACACATGGAAAGCTAAATTAAATGAGATCCCTTCTCCTGAAGAAGAAGCTCGACACAAACTTGCAACAGGAGGATTCGGACAATCATTGAAAGAGCTGGACGCTCATGATGTCATCGCAAATGCATACGATCAAGGGAAACTGAGTGAACTTCTTTCAAATTACAACATGACGAGTCAAGACGGTCTTTGCGAAAAGGAGTGGATCACAAAAAATAAACCCCAGATCGTCCAATTACTCAACACTCTCTCATTATGGGAAAAGGTCCTTTATAGAACGGAGGCTGGAAAAGATTATTTCCTCCTTAATGAGAGCACGTTAACCACATTTTTACCCTCTTATTACAAAGCGATGGTTTGGTAAAGGGGATCCCTCTCTCTTTAAGCCGAAAGGGAAAAAACGAAAGCCTCGCGCTTGCGAGGCTTTTTCGGAAACGAAATTGAAACATTAAGCCTGAATAAGGGATTGTCAAACAATAGGTTGCACGACTTTCAACTCCTAAGTATCCCTTAAGATTCGATGTGTTCCATTGTAAAAGCAGGAGCGGTGGTCTTAGAACTTCCCATTGCTGTTGTCCAAAGAGATAAAAGGATGCAAGCGACGAGAAAAATCAACGCCAACCATGCGGTAAATCGTTTGAGAACGTCAGCTGTTGAAGTCCCAAATAAAGATTCACTCGCCTCGCCGCCAAAAGAAGCGCCTAAACCAGAACTTTTACTCTCTTGCATAAGAATAACTGCACAAAGCAGAACGCAAAGAATCATAAAAAGAGCAATCGTAAAAAAGTAAAGAAATGTCATAGAGTGTTAACCTATTCTAATTGAATTTTGGAATATCTATCATTAACGATTTGAAGAAAAGATTCAAGAGAAAGTGATGCTCCACCAATTAAGAGTCCATCAATATCTGGCTGAGCAAGTAGAGAATGAGCATTCAATGGATTCACCGAGCCGCCATATTGGATCACAACTCTCTTTGCAAAGTCTTCTGATACACGATTCGATAAGAATTCTCGAATCAACACATGAACCTCTTGAACGATCTGAGGCGTTGCGCTCTCGCCGTTTCCAATGGCCCAGACAGGTTCATAGGCGATAATAAGATTGGTTAATTCTTCCTCTTGAAATTCTTTTAATCCCTCCGTCAGTTGTTTTTCAATGACGGCGGCTGTCTCATTGCGCTCATACTCATCAAGAGTTTCTCCCACACAAAGAATTGGCTGCAATCCGACTTCAACAGCCTTTTTCAATTTTCTATGAATAAAGGCATCATTCTCAGCATAGAGATGGCGCCTTTCTGAGTGGCCAAGCAATACAAATTGAGCTCCGGCCTCCTTAAGCATCATTCCCGCAATTTCACCGGTAAAAGCCCCTTCAGACGCATCATTCATATTCTGAGCTCCGATCATAAAAAGGGGGTGATCTATCTCTTTTGAAAGAGGATAGATCTGAGTATAAGGAACTGCCAATCCAACCTGAAGATCTTCTCGGGGTTCATATAATGCAATCAACTGCTGAACAAACTCAAGAGCTTCTTCAATCGTCTTATGCATTTTCCAATTGCCTATTATCACACAGGGTCGATTGAACATAGAGGTCCTTTTTGGTAATAAATCAGAGCGAAAAAGAGAGAATAATAGACCTTGGGTCGAAATTCAAGCCTTTTTTATAGAGTCTTAACATCTCTCTTCATTGAATTGAAAAAGAGTTGCAAAATCCTCTTGTGTTTCGTATTTTCTCCTCTTTGCAAATATCCCAACAATCCGTTCTAAAGATAAGGCGGCCAATATGTGGAATGATCCAAAATTTTTATGGCTTCTCATGGCCACTTTTTTAGTGACGACTCTTGAGATCTTGTCATTAGGAGGGGTAAGGCTCCCTCCATTCATTGAGCTTCCTCTGTTTCTTACTTTCATTTTATTGATTGGACATGAGACTTTGCGGCATGGGGTCATAGCTCTTGCAACGCTTAATTTCAAAAACATAAATGCCCTCATGGTGATAGCGGTTATTGGAGCTTGGTCTCTTGGCCAATATGCCGAAGCAACTGTTGTGATTGTCCTTTATACATTGGCAGAAAAACTAGAAGATATCGGAATTGAGCGAAGTCAATCCGCTTTAAGTGGATTATTAGAAAAAATGCCAAAATTTGTCAGTCTAAAGGATCAATCTCAACCGATTGCGGTAGAAAAAGTGAAGGTTGGAGACATCGTGTTGATCAAACCGGGAGAGATGATTGCTTTGGATGGAGTGGTAACATCAGGCATTTCGTTTATTGATGAATCATCTATTACAGGAGAACCCATCCCTCAGGAAAAATTTCTTGGAGATATCGTCTATGCAGGAACATTCAATCGACAAGGGTATCTTGAGATTAAAACGTTAAAAACTGCAGAGAATACAACGTTTGCAAAAATCAAAAAACTGACCTTTGAGGCCATCGAAGTCCAAGCGCCAACCCAAAGATTTATCGAAAACTTTTCTAAAATTTATACCCCCACCGTTATCCTCCTTGCGTTTCTATTGCTATTTATTCCAACAGTTATTTTTGAAAACCCTTTCGATCCATGGCTAGCACGCGCTCTTTCGCTGATTGTCATTGCCTGTCCATGCGCACTTGTGATCTCTACCCCCATCTCTATTTACTCAGCGATTGGAAATGCTTCAAAACACGGAGCTCTCATTAAAGGAGGAAAATTCCTTGAAACGATTGGACAAATCCAAGCGATTGCTTTAGACAAAACACGAACATTAACGCTGGGAAAACCCATTGTCAGCGAGGTGATTGCATATGGAGAGAATTCAAGACAGCAGGTCTTAGAGTGTGCTGCCGGAATAGAAATTTTTTCCGAGCATCCCCTAGCACAAAGCATTGTTGATGCAGCAAAAAAAGAAAATTTATCTTTTCATCAAGTGGAAAATTTTAAAAGCTTTACAGGAAAAGGGGCTAAAGCCGATTGCTTAGTCTGTACGGAAAAACATCATTGTTTAGGTAAACTCCCTTTTATTTTAGAAGAGCATGCCGTTCCACAACAAGTGATCGACGACATCGAAAAATTATTGAAAAAAGGAAAGACTGCCATCGTGATTGCAACCCACCAAGAGGTCGAAGGGGTCATTGCTTTAACTGATGAGATTCGTCCGGAAAGCCGCGGATTAATCGAAGAATTAAAAAAACTCAATATTACCCCCATCATGCTGACGGGTGACCATCATTTACCGGCAATGGAAGTTGCCAAACAACTTGGAATTGATCGAGTGAAATCAGAGCTTCTACCAGAGGATAAAGCAGACATGATCAAACAATTGCTCAACGAATATCAAATCGTCGCTATGGTAGGAGATGGCATAAATGACGCACCGGCTCTTGCCTTATCGAGCGTTGGAATCACAATAGATTCTTTGGGAAGCGACACCGCAATCGAGGCAGCTTCAATTGTCATCCTCAATGATCGAATCAATGTGATTCCCTTTATCATCAAATTGGGAAGACAAACAGTTCAAACGATTCGGTTTAATGTGGCACTTGCCATTTTGATCAAATTGATTTTTATTGTATTGGCATTACTCGGATTGAGTAACCTAGCCTTTGCGATTTTTGCAGATGTGGGGGTCACCTTAATTGTGATTTTGATTAGCATTCGCCTTTTAAACTCACCTTCTCGATAGTATAACAACCTGTTCATAGAGAAGACCAAGCGATTGGCCTCCTCTACTATCCAGGTCATCGAAAATCAGGTGGAGGCTCCTCCGGGTGAAGTCGAGACCGAATTTGAGCCTGGAACATCCATCTCTTTTGGGGGGGGCGGTGGCACCATAGAGGGCTCTTTCTTAAATAAATCGGTTGCTTTTTTAAGTCTAGCCCTCTTCTTCTCCATGTCCCAATTTTTCTGGACAACAATTTCTTGAACGTCTTCACTATCGAGAGTCTCAAATTCCATGAGCATCTGAGTCATAAGTTCAACCTGATCGCGATATTCAAGGATAATTTTAACTGCGCTTTCATGAGCATCATCTAAAAATTTACGTACTTCAGCATCTATGACTTTCGCTGTTTCATCGGAGTAGCCTTTTTCATGGTGATCGCTATAACCATACCCTCCTCCGCCACCTTCGGATCGCTCCTCGTACGCAACAGCCCCTAGCTTTTCACTCATTCCCCATTTGCACACCATACTTCTAGCCAATTGAGTTGCCCGCTCAATATCTTGCTGCGCACCGCTAGAGACATCCTGAACAAAAATTTCTTCTGCAACACGCCCCCCCATCAAGACGGCGAGTTGATCGTGCAATTCGTTTTTCCAATAGCTGACACGGTTTTTCTTAGGCAAAAACATTGTAGCCCCAAGAGAGATCCCTCGGGGAATAATTGTCACTTTATCAATTGGATCCCCACTTTTCACGATGAGTCCAACAACTGCATGACCCGATTCATGATAAGCTGTTGTTCGCTTTTCATTTTCATCCATCTCTAAACTGCGGCGCTCTTTCCCATAGAGGACTTTATCTCGTGCCTCAATTGTTTCTTGAGACGTTACCGCCGTTCTTCCTCTACGAGCAGCCAATAAAGCCGCTTCATTCAGAATATTAGCTAAATCAGCGCCTGATGAACCAGGTGTGCTCCGAGCAATCGCCATTAAATCAACCGATGGATCCATCTTGATTTTTTTCGCATGAACTTTCAAGATATCAAAACGTCCTTTAATATCGGGCAGTCCAATCACAACACGTCGATCAAAACGCCCTGGACGCAGGAGCGCTTTATCCAACACATCGGGCCGGTTAGTCGCTGCCATGAGGATCACGCCCTCATTCGTATCAAACCCATCCATTTCAACAAGCAACTGGTTAAGGGTCTGCTCTCTTTCATCATGCCCTCCTCCCATTCCAACTCCACGGTGACGCCCAACCGCATCAATTTCATCCATAAAAATAATACAAGGAGCAGCTTTTTTCGCTTGATCAAACAAATCTCTAATACGGCTTGCACCAACGCCGACAAACATTTCAACAAAATCAGAACCCGAAATTGAGAAAAAAGGTCTATCCGCTTCGCCTGCAACAGCCTTGGCTATCAAAGTTTTTCCTGTCCCAGGCGGACCAATACAAAGAACGCCTTTTGGAATTCGTCCACCCAAAGAGGTGAATTTTTGAGGGCTCTTTAAAAATTCGACAATTTCTTGAAGCTCTTCTAGCGCTTCATCTACTCCAGCAACGTCTTTAAACGTGATCTTATTATCGGCCTTATTAAGTAAGCGGGCGGGAGACTTTCCAAAATTCATGGCTGTATTGCCCATCCCCTTCATTTGTCTTGCGAAGATAAGATAGAGAACCAAAATCACCAGAAGAACGGGCATTAAGGTGAAGAGGTAGCTAAAATAGTTAGGTGTTGGTTCTTCACTTTTAAATGATTTTTCTAACACAGTATTCAAGGGTTGATCCGGAGCTCTAAAAATCCCTCCTCGATTATTGGAAAAATTGGTCCACTCTTCTTTTGCTTTAGAAAACCACTGACCATATATCTCAGGATCTTGCTTTTCTAGAGCTTTTGTTGAAAGTTCTTGGCCATTATAATACCAAATCACACTCGCGACAGATTGACGAGCTTTGTCTAGTTGAATTTGATTGTCTTCTAAACGGGTGTTAATCTGGCTATTTTGATCGAGCGCTTCTTTGTAACTGCGTACAGTGCGAAGCTTACTGAGACGAAGATGATCTTCTTCTTGATTGAGTTCATTGATAGCAGATTGGATTGATTCCAGGGCTTTACCATAAATGACCAGTAATTGAGACGGTGACTGCCGATCACTGTTTGCATCTGCAACCTCTTTATCGACATCTTTGAGTGTTTGCTTGATTGTTTCAGAGCCAATTCCCAAAGCCGGCGATCGAAGATTTCTTAAAAGATCGCTGATTCCATTCCCCACATTTTTCAATATAGAGGCAGAAGAATCTTTTTCTGCTTGTGCGTATTCCTTTTGAAGGGAAACTAAATTTTCATCATTTCCTTCAGGAAGCGTTTTAATCACAACACTATTATCTTCATCGGGAGTGTTATAAAAATCATCAACGACAACATAGCCCCCTTTAGGGAATCCAATTGCACTAATCTGAAGAAAAAGAGTGGATGAATCAATAATTTTAGACTTAAGGTTTTTTAATTCGCTCTTAATATGCGCTTGATCCGCTTTAAGTTCATGATTTGAGTTGAGCAGTTCAAGATATTTATAGCGCGTTTTACTCTCCTCGCTCTGGCGATCTCTAAACTTTCCGCTAAATGTCACGAGATTATCGTTTAAGGCAATTTTTCGACTTTCTTCCGGTTGCAAAAGTTGTAAATTGACAAGGTGTTCAAGTTGATAGCTAAATGAGACCTTTGCAAATTTAGTGTCGATAAAATTTTGCACCATAAGGGCAAATAAAAAAGCGGCCATAAGGAACCAAACAAAACTGTTCGACATCCCTTTCTTAAAATCTTGTTTGTTGTCGTCTGCCATATATTCCTAAAATCCGATTTAACAAATCCTTAAAGCTTTCTTTTTCATCAAAGGATGTCTAAAAAATGCGATCGGCTCATTTGTGTGCTAAAATTGTCTAGAAAGACGCAAAATTTTTTCGCAAATTGACTTCGTATTGCGGAAATTTTTTGCACCTTTCTAGACAATTGATAGCAGCAAATCAGCTTGGATCATATGATGTAGACACCCTTTCCAGCCTTTACAAAAAGAGTGGCCGCAATCTACCTATTTGCAGCAAAAATTAGCGCGCAAATCAGCAGCCAAGGGGTTCTGGTAAAGGTTTTAAAATCTCTCATCATGTCTTAAAATGATTCTGAAGAGACATTCTAACATTGATGCGTCAGTTTAACACAGAGAGTATTCCTCTTCAACTATTACTCTCTGACAGATAGTGAACCGTCATCATTTCACCTCAATCTTGCAATATATACATCAATTCGATCTTTAAGCACAACTCTCCCTCGTTGATTGAAAAAAAAGACTTTCCGGTTAAAAATTCGTGATAAATCTCATCCCCTTGCCAAATAAGAGGAAAATAAGGATAAAGGAAAGCGGGAGTCTTAGCTTCATTCCACCATTTTTTTAGCGGGGCATTTTTTAAATCTCGTCTAAACCCTATTGTATAATCCCCTATTGGTAAATATCCCTTCAAGTGGCCTAACCACCCATTTCTCCAATTTGTCCCCACTTCTTGAGATTGTTTGATCTCTTGTTTCATTGTAAAGACCCAATTTCCAAGAGTCCCTTTTGCGTATTTCAATGCAAGAGGTTCTATTTCAAAGGGAACAAAAGAAGGGGGTAAAATAAAAATGACTTTGCGATCAATATAAAGGCGATGAAAACCTGTCAAAAAAAGCTGATTAGCCCGACCTAACTGCAAGGCTAACGCTCCTTGTTCAATCACTTCACGAGAAAGAAAAAATCCCTCCCGATCACAAAGCAAGCGTAACAGCTGTTTAATTTCAACGAGGCTATGCGGCAACTGCTTTTTCAAATCAAGCATTAATCCAAAAGGTCCTCGAATAGATAGGTCAATCAATGGATTGAGACGCTCCTCAAAAAAGCTGATTAATTCTTCAGCTTCCTGACTAATCTTGATGAGGCTTTTTTGAATCTCTTTTCCAAATTCTTGATTCAAACGGGGAAAAATCGTCTCTCGGAGCCGAGCTCTTAAATATTTTGTCTCATAATTAGTGGGATCGGCGAAAAAATGGATTCCCCTCTTATTTAACGCCTGCTTAATCTCATTTTTTCTCATGGTGAGGAGCGGCCGCAAAATGCGAGCTCCTTTAATCAACCGTTCACTCTTAATGGGCGCCCACCTTGACCAGTGGGCTCCCTCAAATAATCTTTTAAAAACAGTTTCTGCCAGATCGTCTTGATGATGCCCTGTCAGTAAAGCTTGAAATTCCAGTTGATTCATAAGGTGGAAAAAAAAACGATATCTTTCTTCACGGGAGGCAGCTTCTAGATTTCCTTTCAATAACAAAGGATTTAAAATTTTTAAATGGAAAGGGACGTCATGCTGACATGCAAGTTCCTCTAAACATTTTGCTTCCTCTTGACTCTCTTGCCTCCACCCGTGATCAACATGGGCAACATGAAATAAAACACCATGATCTTGACGCAATTCAAGCAAGGCATAAAATAAAAATAGAGAATCTGACCCTCCCGACAAGGCTAACAAGAATGGAGAGGAAGAGGAGATATGTTTAAGTAAAAAATCTTTAACGGAAGAAAAAGGAGGGAGCATCATTTTAAATATGGTAATAGAATCGATAAAATAAATAAAATGCAATAAGAATCAACACCAATAGCCATAAAATCAATTGATAGGGATCTTGCTGCAACGTTAAGACCTCTTGATTTTGTAAAAAATCGGACTCAAAGCCTTGAGAGTTGTCAGGTTGCTTGAGTAACGAGGGGTCAACATCATCTTTAAAAACGTTGTTCAATTCAGGGACAAAACGAGCAGCTACCCACCCATCTAATCCTCTTTTCCACACTAATGTATCAGGATTAAAATCAGGTTCGTTCTTAAGATCCAATACACTATACGGCCCTTTTTCTTGATGATCAATCATGATAAACCATTCTTTTCTCTGCAATAGATCGAGATGTTGGCAACTCATATTTTCTACCATAACGCAAAGAATATCATTGTTCTAGTTCAAATTTGTCTCAAGGAAGTCAAAATTTCAGGATTCAATTAAAAGAGTATATGGCGTCGGAAACGATCTGTCAATCCCGAGCTTTGGCGAAGTCAAAATTTCCAGGATTCAGCTTGAATGAGGATATGTCAGTTGTATCAAATTCGCTCATTATTTAATCTATATGGACTTATCCCGTTAAAAATTAATCTCGAAATCAAAGATAAATGTTAACGAGATAGGTAAGAGTATCTACTCACTCAAGCTCTAAGTGCGAATCAGTAGATTTATCTCGATTTTTACTTCTCATCATGATTTTAACATGTTTTTTATGCCCGTTATATGGCGCTATCTCATCGCTCACTACCTCAAGATCACTCTTGCCTCTATTTTGGCTTTTGTGGCTATTTTACTTACGATGCAATTGGATGATATCGTTCATTTTGCTGCGTTGGGAGCCCCCATTCCCTATATTTTCTTTTTTACGCTTCACCAAATCCCCTATATCCTTCCCATTGCTCTGCCTCTTTCTTGCTTGATTGGATCTCTCATCCTCATCCAGCGCCTATCAACGACCCACGAGTTAACAGCCTTGCGAGCCAGCGGATTTGCCTTACACGATATCTTGGCTCCAATCTGGATAACGGCTGCATTTTTAACAATTATCAATTTTTGGATAACCTCTGAATTGGCAACCCACTCTCATTTAAAAAATAATTTATTCAAAAACGAGCTCCGCGCAGTTAATCCTCTGTTGCTTCTTAATAATAAACATCTGATGAGAATAAGAGGATTTTATTTTGAGGCTTTAGGTCCAAGCCATGTGGGAGAATCCTCATCGGATGTGGTTCTAGCCCTCCCCAATCAACATCACGGACGACTTCATTTAATGATTGCAAACCATCTCAAAATATCTCCCTCGGAATTTATCGGGGAGAAGGTTTCTTTAATCACAGCAATGGCTAATGAAACCGATGACGATTTTGATCCTTTATTAATTGAAAACATTGGAATAAATGTGATGCAAGTGAGTGATTTTTCAGACATACTCCAGCGAAAAGTGTTAACGATTAACAATGACTATCTCCAAATGTCGCTTCTATTAGCCCGGATCAAAGAGATCAATCAGCAGTTAAAAAAAGCCAAATTAAATCAAGAAAATGTGGAAAAAATCAGAGGATTAAAAACAGAATTAAACAGAAGTGTCTCTGAAATCATCAAACGCTTATCCATCGCCCTTGCCGCCTTTAGCTTTACACTGATGGGAACGAATTTTGCAATCCACATAGGACGTAAAAAACATTACACCACGCTTTATCTGACCATCCTGTTAACAACAGGCTACCTTATTGCTTTTTTTCTTGCTAAAAGGATGGATCACCATCCGTGGACTGCGGTAAGTTTATATCTAGGACCCCATCTTCTCATCATTTTCTGTTCGCTTATCGCATTAAAGCGTGTGACAAAAGGAATTGAATGATCACCATGAAACCAAAAATTTGGGAACGCTATCTTTTAAAACAATTTCTTCGCATGTTTTTCCTCTTTCTTATTTGTTTTTATGGCCTCTATGTATTAATTGATTACGCAAACCAATCGCATCATTTTATTCATCAAAAAGGACAATCGGGATTGGAAGAGCTCTTTCTTTATTATGCTTATGTCTTTGCTAGTCGATCTGAAATTTTAATTCCTTTTGCCTTATTAATTGCTTTTATCCAGACCATTTATTCGCTGAACTCTCATCATGAGCTAGTCGCTTTTATGGCCGGTGGCTTCTCCCTTAAAATGCTGATGCGCCCTTTTATCTTGATGGCCACGCTATGCATGATATTGATCTACACAAATGAAGAGTTTGTGTTACCTCAAGCATTAAAAAAATTAAGATATTTTGAAGATGCCGCTAAACACAAAAAAAACAAGCGTCCCAATAAGCTTACAGCGCAGCATATTCTCTTAGAAGATGGATCTTTATTCATCTTTCAAAATTATGACTCGGCTAAGGAGCGTTTTTTTGATGCTTACTGGATTCAATCGATAGACAATATTTACCGCATTAAATTTCTCTGCCCTTTTCTATCAACTCCAAAAGGATATTTTGTTGATCATTTGATCCGCTATCCCAACGGAGAAATGTTTCAAACCGCTTCATTTGAGGAGTTCAGCTTCCCAGAGATGAAATTCCAGCCCAATCTTCTTCAATCAACTCTTATTGATCCCGATATGCTTCCCCCTATAAAACTTTTCATTCAGTCAATCAGGATCCCTTCTCAACCCAATGAAAAGGAAAGTAAAGTGTTGACGGCTTTTTATTGGAAACTGGTCATGCCTTGGCTTTGTTTACTGGCAATCCTAGCCCCTGCCCCCTACTGTGTCAGATTCTCTCGGCATCTTCCTATTTTTCTCGTTTATGTTGGCTGCTTATTTGGACTCATTGCTTTTTATATGTTTATGGATGCAGCTCAAGTTGCCGCCAACAAGCAAATCATCCCCCCTTTCTGGGCAATTTGCTTCCCTTTCTTATTGATTTTCAGTTACTTCGGATGGCGTTTTAAGAACATAGAATCTGGTTAGTCAACTGTCTAATTTTTTGCTTCATATCGTGTATTGCCTATTTACTTTTTCGATCTAATCCTGTATTAAGCATCTGAGAACCTGTTCAGAATTGACCGACATCAATTCAAAATCTGTCTTCAACAGTCTAACAAGAAAAAGGAAATCAACATGTTAAAGATAAAAGCATGGGCGATGCTAGCTTTAGTGTCGTGTATCATCACCCCCTCTTTTTGCCTAAAAGCGGAATCATCTGATTTAAAAGAAGTCATTGTTTCACCTCCCATTCCTGATGAATTAGCAACACAGACTCTAAGATGCCGTGGATTTGGAGGAACAGACAATAGAAAAAAGAACCGATCCTTAGAATTGAGTGATTTTAAAGGAGAATGGATCGTTAGCGCACAATCAATTGGAGGTCTTGCAGGTCGTGATAAAATAGGGAATGTTCAAGCAATAACAGCTCAAATGACCATTGATAAAGATGGGAGGGGAATCATTAATCAGGGGGTGATTACCAGGTATCAGGGAGTCCCCGGTCAAACAGACAACACCCTCAAAGCTAAAGTCTACGATCTAGAAATTACGATTGTCGATGCAGATAAAGGAGTCGTCATTCTCAATTTTGATGGACCACTACCGGATCCTATTGTCAAATCAAATTCAACCTATTTCGCTGTCATTAACAGATCTAAAAAAACAGGTAAGGTTTTAGAAATCACAGGACAGCGAACGAAGAGAGAACCTGCAACAGAAACTCATCTTCTCACACTGAAAATGAATCGTCAATATGGAACGTTCTAAGACCCTTTCCTCATGTTTTTTAGCCTATAGAGAAATTTTTCTGACATTGCTAATAGGCTTTATTTTTTTTCTAGGGCACGTCATCAATTGCTAATAAACCTTTATTCAAGATGACACGACTCACCTTACGCACCACGAGCGCTATTTGGAATCAAGCGAAAGCTCCCGGCGATGCGTAAGGTGAGTTTAAGACTCTACGCAGATGAATTTAAGAGAAATAGGTGATGGATCCTTTTGATTTAAGAGAATGGGACGGTTTTAAAGAAGCCGGAGGTTCGCTGGCTGAACCCGCTATTATTGATCAAATTATCATTGACTCCCGTAGAGTTGACTCGAATCAAGCATTATTTGTGGCTCTTAAAGGAGAACATGAGGATGGACATCACTATGTTCAGCATGCCGCTGCAGGAGGCGCTAAGTTTGCGCTTGTTTCACTTGATCATCAATTTTCATTCCCTTTTCCACAAAAAATAACCCTCTTAAGAGTTCGACATCCCCTTAAAGCCTTTCAATCAATTGCCCAAACGTACCGAAGCCATCTTTCGATAAAAATCATCGGCATTACAGGCTCGTTTGGCAAAACGATGGTTAAAGATTTATTAAAACTGTTGCTCGAAACTCATTGGAAAGTAGCCGCTTCTCCCGAAAGCTTTAATAGTCAAATTGGAGTACCGCTCAGTTTATTGACTTTCAAAAAGGAAGACCAAATCGGCATCGTAGAAGCTGCCATTTCCCATCCAAATGAAATGGATCTCTTAGCCAAGATGATTCAGCCTGATTACACCCTTTTAACACCGACTGGAAATAAACACCTCGCGACCCTTAAACATCCTGAAATCTTAATAGAAGAGATGGTAAAACTGATTCAAGCAACCCCTTCTGAAGGGTGGTCATTATTACCGAATGACCCAAACCTTCAAAAGCATTTACCTCATCTAAAGAGCTCTCTTTTTTTCTGGAATCAGGTCTATCCACAACTCCCTCATGTCACCCCATCCTGTCATTCCCCTCTTTCTCATTATCTCCTCTCTTTTCCTGATGATACTTCTTATCAAGGAGCAATTCATACAGGCCACGCCTACTTCATCGACCTCCTTAACATGAGTATAAAAGCAGCGTGGTTACTAGGAATTTCTGCCGCAAACATCCGATTGATTTTGGAAAAATATCAGCCCGAGCCTTCTCGAACAGAGCTTTGGAAAACGTCTCTTGGTACCCTTTTTATCAACGACACTTATTGCTCGGATCCTCAATCGATTGATGTTGTCTTAAAGCATTTTAAACAGACACTTGAGACGAGCCGTAAATTTTTTCTCTTTGGAGGCTTGAGAGGAGACTCTCTATCTCAAAAAATCGAATATAAACGAATAGGTCAATCATTTGCCCAATCTAAGGTTGATGATCTTCTTTTAATTGGATCAAAAGAATGGAAGCCGCTAATAGAGGAAATCCAAGCGCATCCAGTAAAGACAACGATTTCGATTTTTAACGATTACCCATCAGCATTTGTCTATTTAAAAGCGAATCTAAAGCCAGATGATCTGATCATTTTTAAAGGAGAAAACAAAATTCCTTTAGATACACTCATCGAGACCTTTAATGGGAGTTTAACGAATAACCAATGCATCATTAATTTAACTGCGATTCAAAACAATCTGGAATTAATTAAAAGCAGACTCCCAAAGTCGACCCGTGTTATGGTCATGGTCAAAGCGTTAGCGTATGGAACCAATGACCTTCGCATGTCTCACTTTTTGACAAGCCATGGAATTGACATCTTAGGTGTTTCCTCCGTTGATGAGGCGATTGCTTTAAGACGGGGAGGTATCCATCAATCCATTTTTTTAATTCATGCAGCTCCTTATGAAGCAAAAAAAGTCGTTAAATGGGATTTAGAGATAGGAGTGAGTCATAAATTGGGGATTGATGCGATAGCAACAGAGGCTGCTGCCACGCAAAAAAAAATGAAAGTCCATCTTCATATTAATACGGGAATGGGACGATTTGGTTGCAGACCTGAGGAATCAGTTGAATTAGCCCGTTACATTCAATCTCTTTCTTCACTGGAACTCGAAGGAGTGTTGACGCATTTTGCTTGTTCAGAAGATCCGAAGCAAGATGCCTTCACTTTCGAGCAGATCAAAGAATTTGACGATGTGATCGCTGAAATCGAAAAAGAAGGGATTCTCCTTAAATGGAAGCATGCAGCAAACTCAGCAGGGGCATTGCGATTTTCCTTACCTCAATATAACATGGTTCGCCTCGGGTTGGCCGTATACGGTCTTTACGGATCTGAAGCGAGTCGAGAAGCCCTTCCACTTCGCTTAGCCATTTCATTGACCTCAAGAATCGTAGAAATCAATCGATGCAAGCGTGGCGAAACGGTTAGCTACGGGCGAAAATATGTCGTGAAGCGTGAAAGCGAAAAAATTGCCATTCTACCGATTGGCTATTTTGACGGCCTCCACCGTTATTATAGTGAAAAAACCGCTGTCATGATCAACGGTCAACAAGCCTCAATGGTAGGAAATATCTGCATGGATAACATGATGGTCGACATCTCTGATATTCCTAATGCAAAAATTGGGGATAAAGTGTTATTTTTTGGCGAAGATGAGTACGGACACTACCTCTCCCCTGAGGAATTGGCTGCCAGTGGAGGCTCTATCATTCATGAACTGATGACATGTCTTGGCCCACGCATTTCCCGCATTTTTGTTTATGAAGAAGGGCAACAAGTACGATAATAACCAAGGTTTTTTAAGATGAATAAAATAGAAAAAGATTATCAAAACATTTGCGACCTCTCTAAGCACGCAAGAATTTTGCAAGGCATTTCTTCTATCCTAGATTGGGATCAAGAGACCTATATGCCTCCTGGCAGTGCAGCGATTCGATCAGAGCAGCTAGAAACCATGGCGGGCCTTATTCATCAAGAAAAAACAGGGCGTAAGTTTGCCAATGCGTTATCCAAATTGATTGATATTCCGACAGGAAAGCTAAAAATAAACAACCTGTCTAGTCAGCAAATTGCAGCCTTACGCGAATGGAGGCGTGATTTTATCCACGACACTGCTCTGCCCGCTAAATTTGTTAAAGAATTTGCGAAAATTAGCTCTCAGGCAATCAATGCTTGGCGTTCGGCAAAAAATGAAAATGCGTTTCAACAATTCGCTCCATTTTTAGATCGTATTGTACAAATGACGCGCCAAAAGGCTGATTACCTTGGCTACAAGGATCACCCCTATGATGCACTTCTTGATCAATTTGAACCCAATGTCACCACCAAGCAACTGAGTGCATTATTTTCAACATTATCTGAACAACTCACTCCCCTGATCAAAAAAATAGCGCAACACCCAATCGATGATCGTTTTTTATATGGATCGTGGGATGTCGCAAAACAGATGAATGTTGGCCAAAAGTTGTTGGATGCAATAGGCTATAACCCTGCAATGGGAAGGCTCGATATTTCTGCTCATCCCTTTTCCTCTTCAAGCCACCCCTCTGACAGTCGTATTACCACTCGAATCCATCCAGAATCTTTGATGAGTAATATTTTTGCCATTCTCCATGAAGGGGGCCACGCTCTTTACGAAATGGGACTGCCTCAACAACATTATGGAACACCACTTGGTGATGCCAGATCGCTTGGAATCCATGAAAGCCAATCACGATGGTGGGAAACTCGAATAGGACAAAGCAAGCCATTTTGGCAACACTTTCTCCCCTTGCTTAAAGAGACGTTTAAAGGACAACTCGATCATATCGAGCTTGATGCATTTTATCGCGCAATCAATAAAGTGGAACCCTCATTCATTCGAATTGAAGCGGATGAAGTCACTTACCCCCTCCATGTGATTTTACGCTTTGAATTAGAAAAAGCATTGATAGAAGGATCTTTAAACGTTCGAGATATCCCTGATGCCTGGAATGCAAAAATGGAAGAATACCTCGGCATTACTCCCGTTAATAATACCCAAGGATGTCTGCAAGATATTCACTGGTCCATGGGTGCTTTGGGGTATTTTCCAAGTTATACACTTGGTAATTTGTATGCAGCACATTTATTTGATGCTTTTTCCAAAGACCACCCCGATTGGGAAAAGGAAGTGGCTCTGGGCCACTTCGAATTCGTCAAAAAATGGCTGCACAATAAAATTTATCAGCATGGAAAATGCTATTCAAGTCATGACCTTCTTAAAGAAGCGACGGGAAAAGATTTTTCAGTTGACCCTTATCTTAATTATTTAAAAAATAAATATTCGGATATATATAAAATGTAAGATTTGATATTACATCAAATACAAAAACAATTAAAATGTTTTTTACAAAAAAAACATTTATTGAATTCATTTGCATAAAAAGATATAGTTTATTTCTCACTCACTTAACCCAATGCGAGTGCCATTTTGCCTCACCCAACATAGCACTCCGCGGGCGTTAGGTGAATGTCTAATCGTGATTAAGGAAAAAATATGTTTCAAGACTCTTTTTCAAAATGGCTTTCTCTTATAGAAAATTCTTTAGATGGCGTTTATGGATCACTTTGGGAAATTGGAACGATTTGCGCATTCGTGATTCTCTTTAATATCGTCATTAAAAAAATTCTTGTTTTTTTAGAAGGCTACTTTAAACGCCGTCATCAGCTTTGGAAAGAAAGTTTTGTCAAAGCTTTTTATCCCCCTTTAAGTTATTACGTATGGTTTTTCACTCTCATCGAGAGCTTTGAGCTGATTTTCTTACAAGTTTCTGACAAAAGACACATTCCGTATAAAAGCATGACGCTAACGATCGGTCTGACCTTAGCCTTTACCATTTTTTTACTTCTGTGGAAAAATTATGTCATTGACATTATTCGAACACAAGGCAAAGAACACAAAAAACGGTATGATTCAACCTATATCGACGTGATCAATAAAATTTTAACGATTGTCATTCTGATTGTTGCTGGATTTATGCTTTTAGAAGCAACAGGAAGTAACTTCAATACGATTATGGCTTTTGGGGGAGTTAGTGGTTTAGCGTTGGCGTTTGCTTCTCAAGAAGTGATTGCCAGTTTTTTTGGCGGCTTAATGATCTATATGACCCGTCCATTTTCAATCGGTGATTGGATCCTTCTTCCCGAACGTCAAATTGAGGGGCATGTTGAAGAAATCGGCTGGTATAACTCAAAAATACGCACTCTTGATAAGAGACCGATCTATGTCCCAAATGCCATTTTTTCAAAAATCGTTGTGGTCAATCCATCTCGTGTCAGTCATCGTCAAATTAAGGAGACAATTGGAATACGTTATCGAGATGTTGACAAATTAAAAGCCATTATCTCCGACGTCAAAATTATGCTAGAAAATACGCCTACTATTGATCAAGCGATGCCCTTGGGAGCCTGTTTTTCTGCATTTGGGACTTACTCTTTAGATATTTTGTTCTATGGTTATTCAACAGAAGTTTCAAGTGATAAATATAATGGTGTCAAAGAAGTTCTTCTTTTTGGAATTATTGACATCCTAAATAAACATCAAGCTGAGCTTGCCTTTCCTACCACATCTCTAGAGATTTCGCAGGGAGGCTTCGAAGCAAATCCAATCACATCTCTAACAATGCAAAACTAGTCAGTGATTTGGCCCGCTTCTGGTGCGTAAAGCAAGTGATTCAAAGCTCAAGTGGGTGAATCAGCGACAAAGAAGCCAGATTCATCAATAAATTTCTTTCGAAATTTGTTTGGTTGAGAAAATTGATGATTTTTTGAGCAGATTGATTGGCAAATTTTGAAAGTTTTAGAGCCTGTTCCAATAGCTATGATCAGGACGATTTTCTGCATTTCGTTTACTAACAAGAGATTGAGTATGAATTATATCGATGCACTAACCCCTTACATTCCTCCTATTACAACCACCTTAACCACATTGCAAGCATATGTACCCATAACGCCTAATGATTTGAAATTTTCCGATCAAAGAAAAGAAATTTGGCTTGATCCTCTTTGCGCAATGATTGCATTATCCATTTTAAAAACACTTCCTGAAGGAACAAAACTATCATTTCATGATAATGGAATATCATTTGACGAGCCAACATTTTTACAATCGTATATACGTCGTCGTAATGGAAACTCTCGATATGATCTGCATAATTTAACTTCAGCAATCTACTATTCAATCAAGTGGTTAGATATCACAAACAACCAAAAATACGCAATCATCATCAAGACAGCTAAAGAAGGTCTTTCAAAGATGATTGAATCAACATATCGTGATGATTTAATGCTTAAACAATATTTGACAGGTATTCATTTGAAAATGTTGAATGATGCAATAGAAAATAAAGCTATTTCAGCCGCTGATTTTAAGATTCCCAATCATGATGAGAACCCTCTTAATCAACGAAGTCAAAAACTTTGGTTTAAAAATCAAATGCTAGACGAAGTTTCACAACAATTATTGAAGCTTGATGACCCTCTTCAATCAAACGCGATCAAATCACGATTGCTTGATAAAATGCAATATGTGACGACATCACATAAAGGATATTTAGAGTCAATTTGTGCTGGTCGAACAATGGAAGAGCCTCCAGAAGAAACTGAATGTGAGATTTGCGTTGTTTCTGTCAATAAAAAACAGCACAATGAAGAAGAAAACGATGACAAAGATTCATAGGTTGTATTAGGGCGGCATCAAGAAATCGATGTCGAGAAAACGAGCAATTCAAATAAGGTTTAACCGACAAGATGTTCCCAAGGATTTAATCAGAGATTGTTGATCGATTAAACACTCACTTTAAGCAGCAGGAGCGCTATCTTGGCGCTAACCAAAGCTCCCGTACTTAAGGTGAGTTAAAAACTGAAATACAAAGAGTTAGACATATCAAATAAAAATACAAGAAACTTATTGACGTAATAATGTTAAATAGAATATAAGATTGCTTGAATTTAAGGGAAAAAAAACCTTAAAAATTCACATGGAAGAGTGGCAGAGTGGCCGAATGCGTCTGTCTTGAAAACAGAAGTACCCCCCGGGTACCGTGGGTTCGAATCCTACCTCTTCCGTCTTTTTTATACCCTTCCAGATAGCATTTTCAACACAAGTCAATCAAGTTGGCGCTCTGTTGAGATTTTGCTATTTCATTCGTTTTTTAACGATGATGCACAAATCCGGCACAGCAATAACCAATTTTAGTAGCTATGATAGGGGGTATAATTCTCATAGATTCATCGTGGTGGAAGAACGTATACCTCTTCAGCACCGAAGAAGTTATTATCAGTATCATAAAGCTTTTATGGATTATTTATTTTTGAAAAATAAATCGATCAACCTTATTTTTTTTCCATTTCGCAAAAGGTCCTCTCCCCAAACACTCGAGGAGACCTCCATTTTTCTCTTCTCTAAGAATTCGACGAATTAAGTCTATTCCAACTGTGGGACAAAGCTCTTGCAATTCTTGGATGGAGAGCTCTCCTTGAAAATGGCTTATAATCTCCAAAACCAATGCAGTTTTAGAACCTCGTGTTTCTGCTATTAAACCAACTCGCTTTTCAAACAAACGATAAGCATGCCGTAATGTCCCTAAAAAATACTCCCACTTGTAAACCGCAGTTGTTATCGTAGAAAATTTTTACGTTTTCTTTATTTGCAAAAAAATGAAGTAATGATTATCATTTTATTTCACATAATTGTTTTAAATTAAAATAATCGTGAGTCATAAAAAACGAGTTTGTTAATAAAATTTATTAAAAATAATAATGATTAATGAAACAATTGCTTATATCAAACATCCTGTTTGGGTCTTGTCATCACCGCTTGAACAAAAAACGCTTACTCTCTTAGCACCTGCTCGATTAATATTTGAGCAGCTCAATATGTGTAAAATTGATCATCTCATCAGTCTTGATGGAAAAACGATTGAACCGCATCCTGTTCACAACACACGCAATCATAACACTCGCTTTTCTTCCTCTATAACAAAAATCCACAGAGTGGCGACATTTATCTTGGCTTTTATAGCCGCTATTGCCCTTACACCTCTAGCCCTCTTCCTTCACAGAATCGCTTTGCGAAACCACCCGAATGTAAGGAAAGCATATGATCTGTTTGAAGAATATCAGGCTCAACCAGGACTTATTCCAGCGTTAATAGGAAGATGGAACGACGTAAAAAATGTCATCAAAAGAACTCCTGATCATTCAAGAGATGTTTTTTTTAAAAAAACATCCACCGGCTTATCTCTATTCTCATTATTAACACAGGCTTATTTGCAATATCCTCACACTCTCTCTACTCAAGTGATTCAAGAGGAGTCACTTCAATTGCTCATCAATCAGTGTCCTCTACATCATGTCAATTGTCTTTATGGTGACATTCAATCTACGCAGCCCCCTTTTTCGACATATCGACTCCTTGATGAGCTCATCGAAAAAAATAAAATGAGTCTTTTAACTGATCTCATCAAAAAATGCCCCAATGATAAGATTTCAGATTATTTAATCTTAAAAAATCGTCTGAATCATTCATTACTTTCATGGATCATCCAAAACAAACAGCGCGATCTTCTTTCCATACTTATCCCAAAATATTCCAAAGATCAAATTCGTCTTCTTTTTAATTTACCTGAAAGTCAAGCTCTTTTAAAACTCGCATTATCCCAAAAAGACTCGATTTCCTTAAGATTACTCGATGAATGCCCGGTTGACAAGCTCCATTTATTTTTCAATGTTGACATTCCTCCTTCGAAATGGTCATCCGAATTATCCAGAGCATTTCACAATAAATTAGGAAAGATCATCGCACAAGATGCTAATCAAGTGATATCATGGATGACAGCAATACAGAGTGATGGTCAGACGCTGTTGCACCGACCATCGATTCAAGATTTTTTTGAACCTTACTTGCCTATTTTAGGAATTGATCTTACAACACTACTGAATCAAGATGGATTAACTCCTATCGATGTAAAGACCTATTCTTTTGATCAATCTTGGATTGAAAAATCAAAATTTCAAGCATTTTGTCAAGAATCGATTTCATTAAAGGACTATCCTTTACGGGCTCAATCCCTCAAAAAAAATGTCTTAACTTTATGGGAGTCGCTGACGTTTGGAAATCAGCCTGGAAATCTAAATCCTCTCTTACTTTGCATCAATCAATCACAAAACAATTCTTTTAGGATCAAAAAATTATTGAATGAGATGCTCGATAAAATTGTCAAAAAAAGTCCTTGGCTTGGGACTCCCCGTGCAAATAATTTGGATGGTTTGCATACATTTTATAGTGAGATGTTGATTAATTTCGAAACGATTGTTCATCATCTTCAACTGTCAAATGATCCGTTATTAACTGCCGGTTATTTGGTTGACATTGCAAAAGTGGAGCACGAGGGGCGGTGCGCGGCTGCTTATCAAGAAGAAATTGAGCAGAAAGCGCTTTTGTCCTCTCATCACAATAACAGTTGTTTGACGCAAGATGAATTAATTGAAAGAGCTGCTTGTAAAGCTTTACGCATTTTAGTTGAAGAAACAGTCGCAAATCACTCTGGTTCACATGTGGATGTCCATTCCTTAAGATCTGCAAATTATGCTTGCGGTCTTGTTCCTAATCCCGATCCCTTAGATGCAATGCAATCTGAGTTTTTCATAAAAAATCTAAGGATTCGAGAAAAAGTCGCACATGCTTTTGATCTCACATCTTTTTTAAAAAACGTCAGCCGAAATATTGATCGGGACATTGCTGTAGAATGCATCAAAGAAATGGCGCCTAAAATCAAGCCCTATAGTTTTTTAGAGAAAGGCTCTCGTTTTTTTTCCAAAGTGATGTTAGGTCACAAAAATCAACACATAAGCCTCGATCAGGCTTACCGAGAAGCGATTCTAAAAGCCAAAAAAATGGAGGAAGAGCTAACCAAAGAAACTCTGGAAAAAATTAAAAAGAGTGGAAGCTCTGATTCGGAGAAAATCTTTCAAGCAATAAAAAATCTCAAGACGGTCATTCTCCCCCTGATTTCTAACGGAGAACACCTGATTAACAAAATGATAATGGAAGAAAATGAGAAACTGATTGCAATATCGGGTTGTCAAGAACTTAATCTTATGGAAATTTATAAAAACAATCATCCTGATTTTAAAAAAATTGAGAGCGAAGTGATCAATTTTTTAAAACAAACAAACCATTGGAATCTTCAAATCAGGTTGAAGATCGAGGGAAAATTAAGCTCTATTTTACAAAAAAGAATTCCTCCTGGAAAAATATTTTTGAATGAAGTTGTGAAATACACAAAAAAACGCGGCGCAGTAGAAGAAGTGATCAAGATACAGAAACACTACCAAGCCGGAATCCTTGAAATCCTCAAACATCTAACGGATGAAATAGAGAACGAAGAATTTGATTTTTCTTTTGATCAAGGCACCTATTCACTCCCCTCTCAAGCGCTAGAAAACAACTATAAAATGTGGTGCAGCAAAGCAGACCTCGCACATCAAAATCGGATGATTCTTAAAATTTTAATTCATACTCATATCCTTGCCAAGAAAGCGCCTAATCAAAACAGCGTCTGATAAAAAAAACTTTGAATAGATTTGTATGGTCTGATAACATTTTTTAGACACCCTCTAAGAACGTCTTCCATCACAACACATTCAGTGTCACAATTTTTTCCTTTGGGGTGGGCGAAAAAAGGGAAACATTTTATTGTGATTTAAGATATAAAGAGAAAATCTCATTTTATTCGCTCAACTTTGCAACCTTTTGAACGAAGTTTATCACCCTACTCCTTTTTATACATGGCAAAAACCTTTAATGAACTTTTCCCCCGCTCAGATGATCAAACTCCAAGAAAGCTGAGAATTTGGAGTCGAATCTTAAGGGTTGTCTATGATTCAGTCAGAGGCTTTATTGAAGATGATTGTTACTCTAAAGCTTCTGCTTTAACGTTTTATTCTCTTTTATCAGTTGTTCCAACTCTTGCGGTTTTGTTTGGGATTGCAAAAGGGTTTGGGTTAGAAAATGCTCTAGAATTAGAAATCAGCGAAAAATTTATCGAGCAAAAAGAATTAGTCCAAAAACTGATCGAATTTGCCTATTCATGGCTTCATACAGTAAAAGGAGGCGTTATCGCCGGATTTGGAGTCTTTATCCTGTTTTGGTCTATTTTAGGCCTCTTAAGCAGTATAGAAACAACATTGAATGCCATATGGAAAACCCCCATTTCACGAACATTTGGAAGAAGAATCAGTGATTATTTAGCAGCAATTGTCATTTGTCCATTTTTTTTTATCACCTCTAGCAGCATCACAGTTTGGCTTGGTCATTTTACACAATTATCGCAGCATCAAGTTTTTGTCGATGTGGTAAGTCCATTCGTCTTATTTATATTAAAATGCTTTCCCTATTTTCTAAGTGCTACTCTTTTTACTTTTGTTTATTTTTTTCTTCCTAATACTAAAGTGTATATGCGCTCCGCTCTTATCGCTGGAATCATTGGAGGATCCGCCTTTCAAATTTGGCAATGGATATACATCAAATTTCAATTTGTTGCATCGAGCTATGGAGCGATCTATGGAAGCTTTGCCGCACTTCCCCTTTTTCTCATTTGGCTGCAAATCAGCTGGCTGATTCTTTTAGCTGGTGCTGAACTGGCGTTTGAAATTGAAAATGATCTATTTATTCCTTTTAGGCGAACGTTAAATCTTTCATCCAAAGCAGTGGCTTTACTTTTAACCTATCGATGCATTGAATCATTTGTAAAGGGAGAAATCCCTCAGACTGAGCGTTCTTTAGCTCACGAAATCGGCATTTCGCTCAATCACCTCCACACGATTTTAGAGGCTCTGCAAAAAGAAGGGATTATTTCAAAAGTGTATTACAAAGACAAGGCGTCAGGATACCAACCGGCAAGGTCTTTAGAAAGCATCACCTTTGCCCTTGTTTGCCAAGCGATGGATAAAAGTCACTACCTTCTTGCATCAGTTCGAGAATCAATTCCGTTTCAGAACATTCAACAGGCTTTAGAGGAATCGAATTCAGTCCTTGCAACATCATCATTTAATCAACCTGTTTATCCGACAAATCACGAATAAATTCGTTCTGATATTTGATCTTCAAAATGTTAAAAATATTCAAATCCTAGCTTGTCCAATAAAAAAGCGGAGTGTTAGAATGGTGTCCAAAGTTTTTTAGAAAAGAGATCATTTTTAGCAACTTACTCACCTTACAAGATAGGTCAAACATATTTTATGTTTTATATTTCTTCACCGACAATCGTGAAGCAAATTCGAGAGCTTTTAATTAATCGGTGGGGAATTGGGTGTTTCGCTTTACTCACATTTCAGCAAATCATCGAGGCTTCATCAACCATTTGGCTTGTCTCTATGATGAAGCATATTGTGGCTGGCGAACCTTTTTTTTATCAGCTGTTTTTGTATTTGGGAGCACTCACATTACCTTATTTTCCCGGGTGTATTGCCCTTATTATCAAAATTTCATGGAAACAAGAGTGCCAGCGTTCATTTATTAATGCTTTCGTTGCTTCTAATCGCAATCAAATTGCAGAATGGAGCAATAAGGGAATTAAAGAAGAGAAACTCTCCATTCTAACAGCGGAGGGGCCTTCAGCTCTTCACGCACTCATTGATTATCTTTATGATCTCTATGGCTATGTGTTAAGCGTTTTTTTTAATATTTTTGCCCTTTCTGTCATTGTTGAACCTCTTTTTGGTTTAGCCTATGGTTTAAGCGTGATAACAGTCATTTTTGTGATGAAAGTTAAAAAGCGGATACAAAGGCGCCTGACAAAAAAAGCACTGACAGCGCGTTTAGATCTCTACCAATCTTTATTAGCGGCTTGGGATAATGTTTTGCTCGGCAATTTTTATAATTTTAAACTCTGGCAAGATAAAACATCACAAAGAGTCAATCGCTGCCTTGTAAAAAACGTTGAATTAGAGCGTTTTGATCAAATTCTAGCCATTGTCATTTCACTTTTGACTTCTATCCCTTCGTTATGTGTCGTTGTTTACTACGCTTATTCGAATCGATTTAATATTCCGAATTTAACCGCTTTTCTTGTGACACTTCCTGTGTTATTTACCATTTTATCTTATACCTATCAAACGTTGAGTCTCATCTTTCGCTGGGGCATGCATCAAAGTAAACTTGTCTCGATCTATAAGGCGATTCAACCTATCGAATATTCTCAGATCGCCATGGAGAAAAAAGTGAAATGGTCAAAAATACAGATTTTGAATTCAGCACTATCGACAGTTGCTCCTGAACAGAATATCTCCTTACCAGGACCGCACTCAATTGACTCTCATCATGAGTTAGTTGAATGTGCATCCCGACCAGGACGCATCACATTGCGCGGTGAAAATGGTGCTGGAAAATCAACTGTTTTGATGCTAGTGAAGAATTCTCTAGCTGATAGAGCCTTTTTTCTCCCAACACAAAATCAACTGAGCTTTCTTTCGGAAACCAATAGATATTCAACCGGAGAATCTTTGCGAAATCGACTCTTAGAAATTCTCGAGCGTGTGGATGTTGATGTTTTATTGCTCGATGAATGGGATGCTAATCTAGATAAAGAAAATCAAGAGCACCTCTCTTTGTTAATTAACGAGTTAGCTGAGAAAAAATGTGTCATTGAGGTTCGCCATCGTTGAAAGGGATTCAAAATTTTATTCGGTTGTAAGGATGTTCAATTCAATGAAATTCAAATATTTAGTGATAAAATTCGTTGTCATCGCAACTTTTTTACACTTTTTTACAGCGCCATTTTCGTTTGCTGTTCAAAAAACAGAGGTTGTTTATCAAGACTCATACGTGCATGGCTTATCTTCACTTCATTTTTATCTTCATGAATACACGAAAAATTTAAGCTCCGATTCCGATGAAGACAAGCAGATTGTGTTTTCTGATTTGGAAGTGAAAAGATTGTGGAACAAGGTTTTTCATGGTGCTTCACTTTCTTTAAATGATTGCGATGAATTAGCCCTCTTAAAAAAAGCGAAGCAGTGGTATAAAAAAGGAGTTTTTCAAGTTCAAGCCGGTTTAATAAAACAGGCTCAATCCACATTAGAGAACTCTTATAACGCTCTAGAAAAACTATTAAATTTAGTATTAGAAAAAGAAACCGGTGATTACTTCCTAGAAGAGCTTCGTGATAAAAAAATGCAGTCTATAAAAGATCCAAATATAAAAAATAACCCTTATCTTTCAGACGACATGATTAGGGAAATGGCTCCCTATCTTCTACCCATCAGGCATCACAAACGAAAAATTCTTGATTCAATTTTTTTAGAAAAGAGAGTGACGACAAATAAAACAACGTTTTATGATGCGGGTTTTAGAACGATTGCAAAAGGACCGCGCTCTTTCATATTGGTTGCAAAACACCCAAAAATCCCCAGATATTTAGTCAAAGCGCATCTTGATACACAGTTGACTAAAAAATACAAAAAAGACAGTTGGGAATGGCTAGCGCGCCGCTGTGAGGGGGCTAGAAAAATTCGAGAAATTATTCGTCGCCGGAAGATTCGTTTTTTTACTGTTCCTGAAAAACGGATCTATTGCCTTCCCGCTGATCCCTCGCCGCCAGATGATGCTAATCATACACGCCACATCGCCATTCTTTTGGTGACTGATATGCAATTAACTTCCGAGAACGAGAATCATCATGCCTGGCGAAATGTGATGACACAAGAGCATTTAAATGAACTTTATGAAATTATTGTCAGGGCGAAAGGCTCTAGTTATAGACCTGACAATATTGCTTACACAATACACCGCACTTTTGCATTTATTGACACAGAATACCCCTCTAAAGGGCCTGATTTCAAAAGCATACGCCATTTTTTAAATTCCGAAATGCGTGATTACTGGGAATGGCTTATTAGAAATGGGGGGCCATCATCACCTTAGAGACCTGCTAAAACTGAATGAGACTTTGCAGACAGGTTCTAAGGCTTTATCCCATGACTCCATCCTTCCTGATAAAGAGGGATGGCAAAATCAAAAAAAGATTCAACAGAGGAATGAGAGGATGTTAAGAGTGTGTTTCTTTGATTTAATAGAAATGGATTGCCCTTAAATAAAAAGCTGAAAATCTGTTTAATTTTATTTAATTTTCCTCTGATCGTCATGTCAGGAGGAATATTTTGCACAAAAGTATCAAAAAATAATCGCATTCTTTCCCACGAAGGCTTGAATGGCCGACCGGAAAAATAGGCTTTAATTTCATGGAAAACAAAGGGGTTGATCACACTCCCCCTTCCGATCATCAAAGCATCGCACCCTGTCTGATCAAGCATATTGATTGCATCTTCAACAGTTAAAATATCTCCATTTCCAACTAATGGGATGTTCAAGATTTTTTTTGCTTCAGCAATCAGATCCCAGCGGGCAGGCGGTCCATATCCATCAACTTTTGTCCGGGGATGAAGAGTCAGAAATTTGATTCCGCTCTCCTGGGCTGCTAATAAATTTTCCCTAAAAAGGGACGTATCTTCAAAGCCGGATCTCAATTTTGCTGTCACAGGAACTCGAACAGCATCTACCATAGCCTTAGCAACTCGGTAGAGATGATCCGGTTCCTTAAGCAAGCTTGATCCGGCGCCTCTGCCTGTTACAGTATTGGAAGGGCAACCGCAATTCAGGTCGATTCGGGGCGCTCCTCGTTTAACAACCTCTTGGGCCATCTGAGCCATAAGATCGGGATCTGATCCCATCAATTGAGCGGCTTGTGGGATAGGATCTGTTTCATCAGGAAAATAACGTTTAGCTAAACTTTCAACGTGGGCGTTTGCTGGCACTCGCATAAATTCTGTACAAGCTTCATCAAAACCTCCGATTGAAGCCATCGCCTTACGAAAAGCTCGATCCCCAACCCCCTCCATTGGAGCTAAAAAAAGACGAGGAGAGCCATCTAAATTCTTTGAAAGAAATCTCATGAATCAAAACTTTTGCATTGCTGTTTTGCCTTAATCGGATAATCGCCGACGATTATTGAAATGACACAATAAGAGTCCTATTGAGAACAGGTTCTTAAGCTGAAATCAACGCTCTTTTGGTCATTAAAAAGAGTGTATGAACATCATCTTAATTCTGTCAATAGAATAAGTGGTCACAGACTAAAGTTTGAGTTTTCAAAGAATCTGATATAACTTGATTGATGATAAATGGTGCGACTATGCTATAACAAGCATTCACTCACAATAAATTAGAAGGTGATTTAAAATGAAAATACAATACCGATTGATGTGTTTGACAGCCTTGCAACTCTCATTTTTGTTTGCTTTAAAGGGGCAAGATATCTTGAATCAAAAGGAAAAAACAGCCGCTTTAATCGCAGAAAATGAGCAGATTGCTCAGGAGGCTGAAGTCGTCAAAAGCTTGTATGAATTAGATAATAATCAGATGTGGCAAGACATTACCGATAAAGTTCTTGCAAGCCCGGATACTCCGGATGAGGGGAAAGAATCGATCCTCAGTCATGGTCGCCGAATCATTCTCTTCAAATACCCAAGCGATCATTTGTGGATCAAGGGGTTTATCAGTTTTACACCGGAACCAAAGTATCATCCTCTATTAGTCATCTATCGCTGGGGAAATGAAAACTTTGCTTTAATGAATCCAGGAGTCAAATTTGCCACTTACAAAGATTATACGGTGATCTCCTCAGCGCTTCGTGGAGGAGTGAGCGAAGGGGAGGATGAGTATGGAGGAAAAGATATCGATGACATGGAAAATTTGATAAAATACATTCCAATTATTTCAAAAGAAATCGGGATTCATTTAAATCCTTCTTGCCTGTTCATGCTAGGACCTAGCAGAGGAGGGATGGAAATGTTTCTAACTATCGCACATTTTCCAAAATTGCAAAAGAAGGTCAACAAGATCGTGGCCCTTTCAGCCGGTTTAGATCTTCATCAAGCAATTAAAGATCGACCCGATGACATTAAAGTCATGTTTGAAAAAAAATTCGGGATGCCGGCGGGAGCTAATAGGGAAGAGTGGATCGCCAAACGCGATCCATTAAATACAGTGAAAAAGATAGATCAATCCCTTCCGATTTTAGTTGTTCAAGGCACTGATGATGATCGTATAAGTCTCGACCAAGGGATTCACATGGTGAATGCCCTGAAAGAGACCGGACATCATGTTGACTACTGGGAGGTTAAAGGAGGCAATCACGTCCTGATGAACCAGAAGAACATCATGAATGATATTGCCCATTGGCTCGAAACTAATTCGCCTTGCATGCATATTAAATTGGATCGAATAAGCGAAAATCAATAGCCAAGCAAATAGGGATCATGACCAAAAAAAATAAAGCCATAGTTCAGCTGGTTGACAGCTGGAATATGGCTTTATTTGTTGGAAATCGTATTAAGAGCTTCTTTTCATCTTGTTATAGAGTTTTCTTAATTTTTTCGTAAGCTTGATATCTTTCTCCAAAAGTCTCGGCGATATCTTGTACTGTTTTTGTCAACTGGTCAATAAACTGATCTTTTGGACTGACGATCAGATGTTGTTTTTCCCAAGTGATCGCTTGAAAAGCCATGCTGGGATCCATTTTAAAACGATCTAACACAACAGATTCAAATAAGCGCCCACTGCAATAAGCCACATAACCTCTTTCAATAGGATAAACAAATAATTCAACTTGAAAAACAGGTAAAGGAGCGCTTCCTGATAGAACAAGGATTTGCGGCTTAATATTATTTTGATTGAAAATCAATTCCACATCTTTTCTAATCTCTTCTTCTGTCACATTGAGTTCTTCGTTTTCGGGTTTCACAATTGTAACAAAAACGCCTATATTGCCGCTAATATTGAGAAGATGATCACTTCCTTCCCACCTTCCCTTAACATTCACTAAAATTCCTGGATGTAAGTATTCCGCTTCTTGTTTAATCAATTTAGGAGCCGCTACAGGTTTAGGCAATGGTTGCTTAACAACACTCTTGGATGACTCATTTTTTAACCGATCAAGACGATCAATATGAGGAATCTTTGAATCAGATTGTGTCGTTGTCTTCATTTCGGATGAAGGGGGCTCTTGCCCAAAAACATCAGCCATTAAAATAAGTGAGAGTAAAAAAGAATAAGATGAACATTTCATGTATCCCATATGCCAAGCCTCCGCTCGTTGTTACAGCCTGTTTAAAATCTCAGCTTAGGTACCAAGGAGAGCTTTCGCTTCAGCCCAAATCACCCTCCCGCTGCGTAAGGTGAGTTTTAAACAATTTTCTATTTTGGATCAACGATAGACTTCACAAATGGGGCGCTGTATATGCCCGATTAAGCCATTTGCCCGCTCTAATAAACGCTTCCAGCTAGGTTTTTTCTCTTTTAATTCTTTTTTCAAACTTGCAAAGAAACATTGTGTGTATAATCCTCCAAGATCGGAGCCATAGGAAAATTGACCTTCACTACAACTCGAAATCACAACACATCCCTTAGCATTATTAAAAAGTTGAGGATAACCGGAATATTCAGGAGCTGTTTCCTTGAGATTCACGATCACATGTTTTGTCTCAGTCCCAAACATTCCATTTTCCATGAAATTATTACAGCAGTCAGACATCACAAGGGAAAATTGCGGCTGTTTACTCCGAATGGTGTTGACAACCCATTGAACATCTAATCCATGTTTATAATACTCAAAAGTTAAGAAAGGCCAGGGAGTCTTCTTAGACAGGGTTCGATAGCCATGACCTGAAAAATAAAAAATGATTGAATCATCTTTTTCAATCTTTAAATGCTTTAAATACCCCTTAATCTTTTCCTTATTAAATTCTTGACCAGCAAAAATTTTTTCTTTTAAAGACATCTTAGAATGAGTTGCAATGAGACGAACTTCACTTTGCCAGCGATAAAGATCGGGCTGTGTGACATGCTGAATTTCATGAATCGTATCGGCAACTAAAATAGCGTGAATCGTTTTGCCATAAATGGCGTTGTCGAACCATAAAAACCAGAAAAAACTAAGAAATAAAAAGAAACATTTTGTCATCGGCACCACCAAAAAACAAGGAGTTTAAAGTGGCGGTGCATTTATACACAAACTTTTTCCTAAATAGATAGAGTGATTCAAGCTCTAAGAGTCTTAAGCTGCATCTTTTGAACAGGTTCTTAGGAGACTTTTTTGAACACATCTCCAATTGGTTTTAAAATCTTAAAAGAGTCGATAAAATGATCAAACTCAGGGGCGTCAAGTTCATCTTTCTTTGCTGTATAAGTGAGTAAGTAAACAACATGGCCATCTTGGATGGCTTTTCCCTCAACTTCAAATTCTTGATTTTCAAAAACAAAAAGGAAAGAATCATGTTCTCCTTCGATTTTTCGATCTATTTTTACCAATCGGTTATCCGGCTTATTATGGATTAACTCATCAATGTTTTTGCGTAGGATCTCCTCAGATAAAGAGACATCATATTCGGGTGGATAAGTGACAACACTGACAAGGAAGAGGGTTCCATCTACCTGCTCTGAAGCATAGATGTCATAACGTTTTTTCATCTCAGTTCCGGCAATCGGAAGGAAGTCTTTTCCATAATGAGGAAGATTGGGCAAAGACACTTGGAATAATCCAGAATGTGGAATAAAAGATTTCCAGGCGGCAAAGTCATCTTCTTCTCCTTTGAGAAGCTCCATGTCTTGGTAAACATTTAGTGAGACAAATCCTATAATGATTAAACCAATGAATGCAATGGCAAGTTTTTTCATAGGGTTCTGCTTCCTCTCAAGAATTGATGAAACTTAAGAGTAACCGTTCGTAAAATGTAAATAAAGATTTTTTTTCTTGATTTTCAAAAATCAAGAAAGGTCGTTAGAAGCTGTTCAGAATCTTTGATCAGGTTGTGAGAGGGCGTCTTGATGTCCTCTTTCTAATATTAACGTCATGGTTCGGCTATTCACAATTTTTTCAGGTCCATCGAATTGAATCGGTCCTGGAGAGCAATAGTCATCAGCCAATCGCCATTTACTCCTCTCCTGTTGAAATCGATTGAAAACAGCCCCTTTAAGATCAACTAAAGCCTTTTTAATCACCGCTTTCTGCTTATTTTTACGTATTTCCAAATGAAGCATGCTGACGATCGGGATTCCCCCTATTTCCCATAACTTCGCAGGGGCTATGAGATTGTTAATCACACACATATATCCCGAAGCTTGATGTAAAATCAGAAGGGAGGCTAAATAGCCTAAAGCATAACAATACTCACAATCGAAATTAGAGGGAAGGGCTGCTCGTCCTTCATAACCATAGAAAACCGGTTGTGGATTAAATATCCCTGAATATTGACCTTCGCTTTTCCTCTTTTTCAACTCTTCTTGCACAAGAGTGATGATCAAGCGCTCAGTTTCAATTTTTGATAATTGAATATTTCCGTGTGGATCGCGTTCCATCAATAATTGTTTTTGAATCTCTTGTGGGAATTTTGAAAAACATTCATCGCTTTGAGGACTCAATTTTTGTTGAATCAAGGCGAATTGATCGGAAGAATTGACGGCCCCTATTTTTTCTGTGATTAATGGATCTTCAGATAACAAGCGGTTGAGCTCTATGATCAAAGATTGACACTCTGGGATAAACTCCAGCAATCCCTCAGGAATGAGAATTAATCCAAAATTTTTATCATGTAGCGATCTTTCACAAATCAGATCTGCGATTTCTTGGATGATTTGATTTAAAGTTTGCCTTTTCTCTAAAATTTCCTCGCCAATCAAGGCCATATTCACATGTGTTTGAAGAGCGCATTCCAAAGTGAGATGAGAGGCTGAGCGCCCCATCATTTTAATAAAAAACGTGTGTTTTTTTGCCGACAGGCAATCTTTGGCTAAATTCCCTATCATTTCGCCATAGACTTTGCTAGCACTATCAAATCCAAAAGAGATTTCAAGACAGTCATTTTTAAGATCACCGTCAATTGTCTTTGGAACACCGACAATGATCGTCTTCATTTTTTTTTGTTTGCAATATTCGGCTAACAAGGCAGCGTTAGTGTTTGAATCGTCTCCACCAATAATCACTAAACCATCTAAATCATGTGTTTGAAGAGTGTCCCGAGCCGCTTCAAACTGCTCGTCAGTCTCAATTTTCGTCCGCCCAGACCCAATGATATCAAAGCCTCCTTGATTTCGATACAAGGAGATTGTCTCTTCATTTAATGAGATGAACTTATTTTTTATGATTCCGCTCGGCCCCTCCATAAATCCAATCAATGTCGAATCGGGATGAATATTTTTTAAAGAGTCAAAGAGACCGGCAATGACATTGTGCCCCCCCGGTGCTTGTCCTCCAGAAAAAACGACTCCAACTTTCAGGGGTAAACGATCGAATTGGGATCCTCCGGTAGTAAAAGACAATAAAGGAAGGTCATAAGTACAGGGAAAAAAAAGTTTTACATCAGGATCTTTAGAGACCTCTTTTTCCTCTTTTAAAATCAACGTTAAGTTGCAAAGAGGCAACGGCAAAGTTGGCTGGTAACCGCAGCGGTGAAGTTGAAGCAAACTTGAATTTTCCACAAAACCCCCAAAAAAAAATTAAAGCGTTTAAAAACTCACCTTAGAATCTCTTCAGAATCTTTGATTACGATCCTTTGCTCCTATCAATCCGGTATCAACTCACAAAGTCTTAAAGAGTCTCTATAAACCACTGAATGGTTTCTTGCATCGCCAGTTGTAATTCTTCATTATCGGAAAAATCATGATCACTCTTGGGAAGTTGGATGAAGCGGCTATTTAAGATCCCATCCCTGGCTTTTTCAAAGTCTCTGGCATGTTCAATTTTAACAACAGAATCTTTTTCTCCATGAATATGCAAAAGGGGAATTTGCCTTAAACCCTGTAACTCTTTTTTAAGATCGAGGTTGAAAAATTGAGATAAAAATTCCTTGTTAGGAAAACTAGCGGGAAGATTTTTAAAAAGATCTTGTTTGAGTGGATCTAAGCTTTCCTTGGACTGATGAGATTCCCATAATTCACGCCACGGATCGCTTCGAAAAACAGGGGCCCACAATGCTAAGCTTTTGATTTGTTCAAAGCGTCTAGCAGCTAATACAGCAATTGCCCCGCCAAGGGATCGACCTAATAAACCTATTTTCGAAGAATCAACTTGGCGATGATGTTTTAAAAAATCCAGGCACGTCAATGTATCGCTAATCTCCCCTTCTAATGTGATCTCTTTAAAATCCCCTTCACTATCGCCAGCTCCTCGATAATCAAACCGTAAAACAACAAAGCCAAGTCTTGCAAGTTCTTGACCAAGAGTGACGAACATCCGAAATTTTCCACATTTATTCCCGGCAAAACCCGGACAAATCACAATGGCGGGTCCTTTTTTTACATGCAAGGGAAGATGTAAAATTCCAAATATTTTTTCACTCTGATTGACTAATGTAATCGCTTCTCGTGTTTCGACTTTTTGCATAACATCAACGGGTTAGAACGTATATCCTGATTCAAGCTAAAAAAAGCTAACATTCTTAAACATGAAGAACCAGCTCTCTGCCTTTAATTGGCGCAATCATCTGCCAAAGAAAACTGATCGTTAAAAGAACATAACGTTGAATTGTCCTTAAAACCCTCATTAAATTCCCCTCTTTTATTTTTTTTTCTGCCGGTGGTGTCACACTCAATCTTTGGTCTACGAAGCAAAGCGGGCTATGACAGATCATCTGATGGAATTTTTGCTTCTGCATAAATAGAGTTTTGACTCTATTTAATGAACATTTTTTCATGATTTTATTGTCCTTAAATAGGAGAAAAGAGGAATCAACTAACACTTTACCCATTAAAATTTGGATAATCTCAAGATCTCGATAATCCATTCGATTTTTTGGGATTAAAAAAAAATTTTTCTGGTAGACTAAAGAACTTTTTAACCAGACGTTTTTTCTATTAACAAATCCCCTCACTTCTTTTTTCATTCCTCTATGCGAGGGGATCATAGCCTGTTGAATAAATTGGTGATTCCACCGCTTTGGCCGGCTTAAAAATCGAGTGGTGAAAAACCGAGTGAGCCCATCTCGTTGAGGTCTTGGTCGTAATGTTGAATTGAATCGGACCATTGAGTCCCTCCTGTCCTTCAAAAAATAATTCTCTTTCCTAATATTGCAAAATTGAATAAATGTCATGATAAGGAAAACTAATAAATTTTTGAATCATTAAGTTTTATCCCAAGACGCATTGACTCGACTTTGCACAATTTTTAAACCCGGATGCGCAAAGAAGCTGAGTTCAAAATCGAAGAATACCGATATAACAAGGAGCATTCCTATGAAAAAAGAGAATTGGTTAGTCATCGCAAATAGTAGCCTGGCGCGTATTTTCAAAATTGAAAATGGACATCATCTGAAACAGATCAAAATCCTAGAGCATCCCGAAAGCCGTTTGCACAATTTGGATCTTGTCTCTGATAAACCCGGACGAGTTAACGAAAGCGCAAATGTATCAAGACACGCTTTGGAAAAGAAGACGACTCCAAAGGATCATGAATTTTCGGTTTTTGCCAAAGCAATAGCCGATTTTTTAAATCATGCGCATAATCAAGGAGAATTTGACGGATTGTACTTAGCTGCAAGCCCCTCCTGTTTAGGATTATTAAGAGAAACAATCGACCCTAATTTAGCTAAAACAATAAAAAGAGAAATTGATAAAGATATGACTCACATGACATCTGAAGACATTCAGTCACATTTTCCCTTTCAATCTTAGACACTCTAAGGTCAGTTAGAAACTGCTCTACAAATGAAAGTGACACCATTTCCTACAAACGCGTAAAAAAATTTTGCCTTTTTAGGGCGTGTCATCAATTGATGACACGCCCTAGGAAATTGATAGCCGCAACCCATACAGGTTCTTATAGAAGCGAACCAATCTTGATGACCAAGATGAAAACAGAATGAGACATCATGAACGATGATTTTTGGAATGAACTAAATGATGGTGAAATTCATGTAAGGGATAGTTTGCAATTCGAACTTAAATCAGAATTTTTTATTAACCCTAAATTAAAAAACAATGTCTATAAACAAGAAATTTACATTTTCATTCCGAACTCTCTTCAAATCAATCCTGAAACATATTCAAAACAACAATTTTACCTTGATGAGACGAATTTAATACGCTATAAAACACCTGTCATGAGTTTGAGCGATTTGGTCAATCCCGACTTTTCAACCTCTCCTCTGACCCGACTTCAAAAAAACATCACCCACTCAAATGCCAATCATTGTGATGTAATAGACTCGGATGAGCTCAAATTATTTGGTGCTATTTTTCGAGGGACAATCCGTGAGCGTATTCATCAAATAATTAAAAGCATAAAAACAGAAGAATCAGGAAAAGTCATCAACTCTATTGGCTGTTTATGCTCTGAAATTGCAGGTGTTTGTTATACATTCAGGCAATTATACAAAAATGCTGACCCTTATTCAACTTCCTCTGAACTGATTCGTTATTTCAAGTATATTGACGAATTCATTAGCATCGTGATCGATGAATTTTTAGTGATTTTACTTAAAGAATACCGAACGTTAGATCATAACGACAAACATGCTGAAGCAATGATAGCACAATGCATCATCAAAGAAAAACTCTATAGAAAAAGACATCACATGGGACCCAAAATATCTCAAGGACATTTTTTTGCGAATGAATCGATTCTTTACAGGCAAGGACTTCTCCATCGATTTGTTCTTGAATGTCTAACCCTTAAGCATATTCGCGTCTCTTCTGCAGAAAAGCATCGAAATATTTTGGGATCCATTGCAGCAGGCGTCGCCATGCTCGTTTATCTGACATTATTCGCTTGGAACGCCTCATCACTCGTCATTAATTCCTTTTCTTTCATCATGTTGGCGGCTTTTTTTTATATCCTCAAAGACCGCATTAAGGAGGGATTTAAAACGCTCTACTCTCGAAAAGCCCATCACTGGTTTCCCGATTATTCCACTGAAATTATGAGTTTTAAAGGATTTAAAGTCGGAAAATTAAAAGAAAATTTCGCTTTTATTGACTCTAGCGAATTACCTCTTGGATTCCTAAAAATTAGAAATCATGACTTTCACGAAGAATTACAAGCTCTGCACCGCGATGAAACAATTATTCAGTATAAAAGAGAAATGAGATTAACAGCGCCTTCACATCATCATGGAGAAAGGAGACGATCAATCACGACAAATTTTCGTCTTAACATTCATCACTTTTTGCAAAAGGCAAGCAATCCTTTTCAAACAAATCTTTCATTTGATCCCTATACTCAAGAAATTTCAAAAAAACTGCTTCCTAAAGTCTATCACCTGAATTTAATCATCAAGAATTCTTTTCTTAAAGAGGATTTGAATCCAAAAATCGAGATTAAGACCTACTCCGTTATAGTAGATAAAAACGGAATTAAAAGAGTGGAACACACGAGAAAAAATTAGATATTTTTATTTACCTTTAAACAAATAAAACGCATGCATATCGAGCCGCTTAAGATTTTACATCAAAAATTATTGCAGCCAAGACTCCAACAATTGAATAGCCCCCTTTCTGAGTATTCATTTGCTAATCTCTACTTATTTAGAGAGAGACATCAGTATGAAGTGATAACAATAGATGATCATGTTTTCTTAAAAGGAGTCACCCGTGATCAGATTCCTTACATCATGCCAACGTCTCATCCAGCAAATATCCCCCGCCCTATTTTAAAGCAAGTTCTTTCAACTTCTTATCCTTTATTTCCCATTCCGGATGAATGGCTTTTAGATCTAGATCATCAGATCTTTCATTCCGATTTTAATGAAAATGAAAGTGATTACCTGTATTCTCGGACAAAATTTTTACACTACGCAGGAAGACATTTAGACAGCAAACGGAATCAAATCAAACAACTTTTAAAACAAAACGAGGTCAAGAGTGTCCTCTTTTCAGATCAAATTAAAGATGCAGAATTGATCCTTGAAATTTGGGCTCAAGAATATGGAGAAGAGAATCAAACAGATTATTTATCATGTCTAGAGGCAGTGAGGAATGCCAAAGAGTTGAATCTTCATGGTCGAATTGTCTATGTCAATAAAAAACCGGCTGTTTTTTTTCTTGGAGAATGGGGAGCAAAAAATTCCTTTATGGTTCATTTTTCAAAAGGTGACAAATCGATAAAAGGAATCTATCCTTATCTGTTTCAAGATTTAGCTAAATCTCTAGGAGAAGGGTGCTCTTGGATTAACTTAGAACAAGATTTAGGGCTCCCCTCTCTTCGTTATTCAAAAAAATCGTATCAACCTGATTTTTTATTGAAAAAATGGCGTCTTCATTTCATTGTTGATGAATAGCTTGCGTTAAAACCTCGCGAATCGAACATCGTAAGCCCAAAGAAAAAAACATGAAGACAGGTTCTTAAGCAGCAGGAGCGCTATTTGGCCTAAAGCCAAAATAGCGCTCCTGTTTGGGATAAGGTGAGTTCCAAAGATCAATTATGCAATTGCAATAGCTGAATCCAAATAGACATCTTGAATGTAATTCAACAATTGAATGCCTTCCTTCATCTGTTTCTGAAAAGCTTTACGCCCTGAAATAAGACCTGTTCCACCAGCCCGTTTATTAATAATGGCAGTTCTAACAGAGTCTTTCAGATCACTCTTACCCGATTCGCCGCCTGAGTTAATTAATCCCATCCGTCCCATATAGCAATTAGCGACTTGATATCGATTTAAATCGATAGGGTGAAGAGTTGTTAAGCTATCATAAACCAGATGGCTTGTTTTGCCATATTGAAGTGCTTGATAGCCGCCATTATTGGTTGCTTGCTTTTGCTTAATGATGTCAGCCTCTATTGTGACCCCTAAATGATTGGCTTGCCCCGTTAAATCTGCACTTGTTGAATAATCGATTCCATCTTTTTTAAAAGCATCATTTCGCAGATAACACCAAAGAACTGTCGCCATTCCAAGTTGATGGGCTAGTTCAAATGCTTGACTTGTCTCTTGAATTTGTCGATGAGATCCCTCTGAACCAAAATAAATCGTCGATCCAACCGCAACGGCTCCCATCTCAAATGCCTGCTCAACTTGCCCAAAGTAAATTTGATCGTGGGTGTTGGGATAGCTCAACAGCTCATTGTGATTCAACTTCACAATAAAAGGAATTTTGTGTGCATAGCGACGGGCAACAGCACCTAAAACACCTAACGTTGAAGCAACGGCATTGCATCCTCCTTCAATGGCAAGTTTCACAATATTCTCCGGATCAAAATAATCAGGATTCATTGCAAAGCTTGCGCCAGCTGAATGTTCGACCCCTTGATCCACCGGTAATATGGAAAGATAACCGGTTCCCCCTAAACGTCCTGTATTAAACATGTGGGCAAGATTACGTAAAACTGCAGGCTTGCGATCAGAGAGAGAGAGGACGCGGTCGATAAAATCAGGTCCTGGCAAATGAAGTTTATCTTTTGAAATCGTCTTGCATTGATGGTTCAGCAAATCTTCACATTCATCGCCCAGTAGTGTCTGAAGATGATTTAACATAACACAACGTCCTTTTATGAGGTTTTATGCAATAACAAATCATGAATTATTTTTTGTGTTTGATCGTAATTCTTATGCTGAATTATTTGCAAACCAAGGCTGCTTCCGATCTCCGTAAGCATGGCACGATCATCGATATAGATCACCTCGTGAGGCGAAACTTGCGCCATGTCCAAAGCGAAATGATACATCTGGATATCGGGCTTTCTACAACCAATAAAACAGGAGCAAACAAAAAAATCAATAAACTCTCGCAATTTAAAATGATTGATTCTATGCAACATCAATTCTCTTCCTTCGTTGCTAAGAGCAACAATCCGCAAAGAATATCGCTCTTTTACATCGCGTATTAATTCAATCATTTTCACATAAGGCTCCGAGCGAGAAAACATAAATTCTTTAAATTCGTTTCGTTCGAAAGGTCTTGGCATATAAAAAACCACTCGATCAAGATAAACATCCAAACTAATTTTCCCTATTTCATAGGTATCGAACGTCAGGGCATGTCTTTTATTGAGTTCAATCAGATCTAAGCTAAAAGTCTTTGCGGCACTCTCTCGGATACTATGATCCCAGCCATTTGTCAACAAAACCCCTCCGATATCCAAAAACAATGTCGTATAATGTGAAGAATTCATTCTAAAGCCCCTTCAGATTGATTCAATAAATGAAAAATCGCAGCAGCAGAGCCAACAACTCCAACTTCTTTACCCAATCGCCCCTTTACAACGTCCATTGATTGGGTTGCCGCTTGTAACGAGATTTCTCTTATCCCTTTTTCGATCATAGAAACAATTTCCGGTATGCCATCAACAAGTCCTCCTCCCAAAATTAATCGAGAAGGATTATACAAATTGACTAAGCTAGCCAGACCATGGATCAATGCTTTTTGCATATGATGGATCACTTCCTTAGCCATTGAATCCCCTCGGCGATAGCCTTCCACAACTGTTTTAGCGTTAACTTCGTTGATATTTCCCCTCGCAATTTCTAGGAGACACTGGCTGCGAGATCCACTCTTATCGGTTTGAATAGCCTCTTGCGCTCTTGCAGCTATTCCCCAGCCTCCCGCAATCGCTTCAAAACATCCCTGTTTTCCACACGTACAGATCGGACCATTCAAATCAATCGTCATGTGTCCTACTTCACCAAACGTGTTGCTCGATCCTGTCATTAATCGCCCTCCGCTCACGATGCCGGCACCGATTCCCGTACCAATAAACACGCAAAGAATATCTTGATACCCCTTTCCTGCGCCATAAAGCCATTCCCCAAGAGCTATTGCTCTAACATCGTTAAAAATTCCAACAGGTATTTGAACAATTTTCTCGATATTGGCTTTTAAAGGAATATTATTCCATTTTAGATTAGGAGCGAAAGTAACAGAGCCTGAATTCAGCTCGATTTGTCCAGCAACTCCAATTCCAATTCCTGATAAAGGAACACCTGTTCCACTTTGCAGGGCGTGAATTCCTTTGATTAATCGTTCTTGAACAGCTATTGGTCCATCTTCGACTTCTGTGTGCAAGCGCATTCCATCAAGAATATGTCCCGTTGCATCAACAACGCCCATTTCTATTTTTGTCCCCCCTAAATCGACCCCAATTGCATACCTTAAATCTAGATTAGGCATTATTGTCCTTTTTTAAAATCAAATAAAAATACATGTTAAAATCAATCTTCTCGCAATCATGAGAGCAATCTAATTGCGTGAAAATAAAGGGGTATTTGAGCCTTCCAGAACGTCAAGATTCAATCTTGAAATTAAAAACCTGCCTTCAATTAATGCAGGAGGGGGTATAATTTCTAAACAAACTCTAAATCACGCAAATATCTGTGCTAATCAAATACAGCTTTATAAAAAATTAACATATTCTTTATTTAACACTCAAAATTTTTAATCAAGGTATGAGATAGTTTTTTTATAGAGATTCTAGAATGTTGGAGGGTTGGTTATAGTCGGATGAAAAATATCGAAGCAACAGGCAAATTCAAAGTAAACGACTTTAGAGGACTGCACGCTGAACCTTCTATAGAAATTGTCAAGTGTGCAAGTAATTTCAAATCAGAAATTTATCTTTTACATCAAAAGCAAGAAGTGAGTGCAAAATCATTGTTGAGCATTTTGACGCTAGCGGCGAAAAAAGGCGCTCTAATTGGAGTGAAAGCTTTCGGAGAAGACGCAGAAGAAGCAGTGCAATCTATTGTTAAATTAGAAGGTGTCTGAAAATCATGAATGGTTAAAAACGTGAAGACAGGTTCTTAAGAATCGCTCAAACAGCTTTAAAAATTTGCGCTATATTCTCTCCTTGATTATAACGAAAATAAAGAAAAAAGGAGGGCCTTATGGAGTGGTTGCAAAATAATCGTTACTTGTTTTTATTTGAAGGGATCATTTTCACGTTGCTGGGAATGATTGCGATTGCGTTACCCGGTGTTTCAACACTAAGCACTGAGCTTTTTATTGGTTGGTTGCTACTATTTGGCGGTAGTGTGCAGCTTTATCGCACAATCAAATCACGCAAAGCTCCAGGGTTTTTAGGATCGCTTTTAATGAGTGTCTTATATTTAGTCTTTGGGATTTTGCTTATTGCATTCCCAATTGCTGGCGTTCTTTCTCTCACTCTCTTATTAACATTATTTTTTATGGCGGAAGGGATTGCAAAAATCATTTTAGGTTTTCAATTGCGCCCCTTTCCTCAATGGGGTTGGTTCTTAATCAATGGTTTTCTAGCATTAGCAATGGCTTATATCATATGGTCGGGCTGGCCCGGATCTGCCTTTTGGGTCCTAGGGCTATTGGTTGGAATCAATATGATATTCTTTGGAATTTCTCTTATTTTCCTTGCTTGGGGTCTTCCTAAAATCGATTCTAAGCCTTAAGAGTCAACGATGTCATCTATTTTTTTGTAAAAATAAAATTATATTTGACATCTTCACAGATACTGATTCAAGCTTAGAGTGAAAATTTTGGTCTAATCCTTTGTCAAGGTTAAATTTTCCGATTGGGCTTGAATCAGTATAGATCTATTACATCTCTATACAGGGCTTAGTTCCTGCTTCAACCAAGCTCGTTGTCGTAATGTTTTAAGCATTATGACAGAGCCGTCTTGTCTACAGGCGTCAATTTCGTTAGAGCTTACCGTATTGAATATTGGAATGATTTGGCCATTTGAAAGTGTTGCGAGTGTTTTTACTCCAAGATCAATGCCGACAAGTGCTTGGTTTTCGCATGGCTTCGGCAATTGGCTTGTTTCCACACTGACACTGATGAACCAATAATTGCCTGATCGCGAAATGGTCGCTCCTGTCATTTTTCCTTCGAATCGTAAAAATTCCATCAACCGAATCCATCCAAGGTTTGGAATTTTTACTCGACTTTCATGTATTTGAACTTGATCTCCCCCAATGTAAAAACTGTCGTGAATCCCTTTTTTTTAAATTTGGGATATTTTGTTCTTTTTGCAAAAAAGCCTTGAAATCCTCTTTGCAGATGAATAAACGGTTGTTGAAAAACATCATAAGTCAAATACGAATGATCAGTTGTTTCATGCGATCAATGATATCGATAGCATCAAAAACGTTTTGTGGGTTTACATTCCCTGGTATAGGCTCGGGGTAAATCTGATCAACTTCTACCAAAGTTAGAAATTCGGTGGAATAGACCTCTACTATAGTGCAATAGGGGTAATAATGATTTCCCTTTTTAGCCACTAGATTGTAAATGACTGTGGCAAAAGCACGTTCTTGAGTATGCATTAGGTTTTGCAACCGATCCGGCATATCTTCCACAAGACCCTTAAAAAAGAGATCCTTGTTGACGTCAAACCCGTATTTTTTTAAAGTCGAACCAATGGAGCCTCCAGCCAAAATCTCTTTATGAGCCATCCTTAGCTTATCATTTATATTTGCTTCATATTGAGTGAAGGCTATAGTACGAGTAATTTTCTCATCCTCATGTTCACTATAAAGACTGGATAAACGGATCCCTGTAGCTTTATCTTGAGCTAATATTTGTACTCCATATGATCCGAATTTCAATTCAATACGGGCGCTATTGAGTAGGCCTGGTTTAAGCCAGGGGTAAGAATTGTAATGTGCAGCCTGCTCATTATTTGTGATTTGATTTACTGTCACACATGGAACTAGCAAAGAATTATCTTCCGCATGAGCATACGATGCGAGCAAGAAGTGTAGCAAACAAATTAAAGTTCAAATTTTTTTGAATTTACTTGTAGAAAACATCGTTATTCTCTCGTTAGTATGCTATGATACCATGCTCAAAGTGTATGCACTTATGGGAATTTGTCTGGACTTGTTGAAAATTACTGCACCACGATTGGAGCAAAAAAGATGGATAGCATCCTGACAGCAAAACGCCGTCTCATTAAGAAGTAGTCTAGAATGTATTCTGAGAAAGAAAGAATGAAGTAGCGGCAGCCGGACTTGAACCGACGACACACGGATTATGATTCCGTTGCTCTACCAGCTGAGCTATACCGCCCAAAAAAAATAGCGGGGGAAGGATTCGAACCTCCGGCCTTTGGGTTATGAGCCCAACGAGCTAACCCCTGCTCCACCCCGCGTCAACTGCAAGCTTGTGTTGCAGTAGGAAGTATCAATATAACAAAGGGGGTAATTTAACACAATAGCTTTTGTCAAAAAAAATAAATTAAAATTTATTTTATCTCTTTTTTTTCACTTGGCTCTTAAAGAAAAAATTAGTAAAAAACCTATTTAAAAGCACCTATAAAAGGATCTAATGCATTTAAAATATGCTTAGTGGATCCCCTTAAATCTTTTATCAAAAGAAGACCATTTGCACCAATTTTTTTCCTCTTTTCAGGATGTGTTATCCAATTTTGCAACATCAATTGCAACTCTTTCAAATCCGTTTGCACTCCGGCTTGATAGTCCGTCATAAGATTAACCAACTCAAGTTGTGCATGCATATAAGGACCAAATAAAACCGGCTTTCCATACCAGCAAGGCTCTAAAATATTATGCCCACCAACTTTTTCTGTAAAACTTCCTCCTACAATTGCTAAATCGGTTAATTGATAACACATCCGAAGCAACCCCATCGCATTCACTAAAATAACCTGCTCCTTTCCTGTACGCTGGGCTATATCGGAAAAATTAATCCAGCTCACCCTTTCTCTTTCTAACAGTTGACCCACTTCCTTAAAACGCTCTGGATGGCGAGGAACGATAATGACCCGTAAATTTGGATACTGATCCCATATTTTTTTTAATACATCCAACAACATCTTCTCCTCAGGAAAATGTGTAGAACCTATCGTCAAAACCATTTGATCGGGTTGAATCCCTAATTTTTGCCTCCATTGGTTCGTTTTTTGTTGAGATAATTGAGGATATTCTTCATCGAATTTTAAATTTCCGGTCACAATGATTTTTTTACTATCAGCCCCGGCCTCTTTAAAACGATTCGAGTAAAGGACGTTTTGTAAACAAAGTAAATCAAATAAGCCAAAGAGTCGCTTTGAAAAAAAATGAAAAAAACGAAAACGATGCATCGATCTATCAGACATTTTTCCATTAACCAGAGCTAAAACCGCTCCTTGACGCTTTGAGCAATAAAGAAAGTTATACCAAAAATCTGATTCACATAGGATGACCAACCCGGGCGAAGCCTTTTTAATCAATCTAGAGATAACGAAGAAAAAGTCTAAAGGGAAATAAACGTGATAATCTGCAAATGGCAAACTTCTCAGCGCTTCTGCATGTCCAGTCTCTGTTACCGAAGAAATAATTAAAGGGTTGCGAGGGAAACGAGACTTCAATTCACGAGCAAGAGAAACAACAGCTTTTGTTTCGCCTACCGACACTGCATGAATCCAAATAGAAGGATGTGAATCTATGCTATTGATTGGAAAAGAAAATCCAAAACGGGCAAGTAAACTCTTTCGATATTTCTTGTGAACAAAAAATGAATATAAAGTCTTAGGAAGAGCTAAAATAGCAAGAAGCCATAAAGCTATTTCATATAAAACAAAAAAAAAGACGTTCACGTTAGCTCTTTAATATAAATTGTATCACTTGCATCTTCTCCCCTAATTAAAATTTTTTAATTAAATGAGATTCTCGTGTCAGCAAGAAAGTTGATTAAAAATGGCAGAATAACTCGGGTATCGATTATAACGCAATATCCTCATTGAACCTCACAGTCAGCATTTAGGCGGCAAGAAAGCCTTGGACTTGATAAATCGTGTTTGATTTCATATGATCATATGGATTCATCACTCACCTTACGCAACGGGAGAGCTTTGATGCAGCCTAAATTTGCAAGAAGTCTATTGAGAAAAAGAATAAAACTTTTGTTGTGATTTATCCTTAGATTTTTTATCATTTGTTGAAATATTTCCCCCCTTAACAACTCATTGGACATAAGAAAAATTTCGATCAGATAGAAAGTATGATCATCACCCGTTTGCGAAAAGTAAGTTAAAAAGTTAAAATGACTGTTAAAATCCTTGGAATCATCCCGGCCCGCTTCGCTAGCACCCGCCTCCCCGGCAAGCTCCTCATCCCCATCCAAGGAAAGACCCTCCTCCAAAGAACGTATGAAAATGCGTTGCGGGCCTCTATTATTGATAGACTGTTGATTGCAACAGATGATTCACGTATTTTCAATCATGCAAAACAGTTTAGCGCAGAGACAGTGATGACCTCTATCAACTGTCCAAATGGAACAGATCGTTTAGCTGAAGTTTTGCAGAAATATCCTGAATTCATGGAAGCTGAGGCTATCGTGAATATCCAAGGAGATGAGCCTTGCGTTGATCCATTGGCAATAGAAGAGGCTGTCAAGTTATTGATCCAAGATCCTTTAGCCAAAATGGCCACAATCATTACTCCCCTTAAAGATGAAGAAGAAGCCAATAATCCCTCCGTTGTGAAGTGCGTTAAAGATCAAGAAAATAATGCGTTGTATTTTAGCCGCTCCTTAATCCCGTCGAGCAAACATCGAACATTTAATCGGCACGCCTCTTATTTCCGCCACATCGGACTTTATGTTTATCGCCCTTCTTTCCTCCTTCATTATCACACATTAGAACAGACTCCATTACAATTAGAAGAAGACCTCGAACAACTCAAAGTTCTTGAACACGGCCATCGTATAAAAGTTGCCATCACCGATAAACCCGGTATGGGGGTTGATACACCTGAAGATTTAATTAAAATAGAGAAGTGGATATGCAAACAAAATACATTTTTATAACGGGGGGCGTTTGCTCTTCTCTTGGAAAAGGCTTAACTTCTGCAGCGATCGGCTCGCTTCTAGAAAAGAAAGGGCTTAAAATTGCGATGTTAAAATTAGATCCCTATTTGAACGTGGATCCCGGAACCATGAGCCCTTTTCAACACGGTGAAGTGTATGTCACAGACGATGGTGCTGAAACTGATCTAGACCTCGGGCATTATTATCGATACACCAATTCCTTCCTCTCGCGCTCCTCAAATGTGACGTCAGGGCAAATTTACAATACGGTGATTAAACGGGAGCGCCGGGGCGATTATTTAGGCAAAACAGTTCAGGTGATTCCTCACATCACAGACGAGATTAAATTCCGCATTCACAACTGTGCAAAGCAGCAAGAAGGGATTGATGTCGTTCTGGTTGAGGTTGGAGGGACTGTCGGAGACATTGAATCTCTCCCGTTTTTAGAAGCCATTCGCCAGTTTACTTACGAACACCGTACATGCTGCTTGAATATCCACCTCACTTATGTCCCTTATTTAAGAGCTGCGGGAGAAGTCAAAACAAAACCTTCCCAACATTCGGTTCAATTGCTAAGAGAAATAGGGATCTTCCCTGATATTATCGTCTGCAGGTGTGAATTTTCTCTATCAGATGAAGTCAAAGAAAAAATCAGCTTATTTTGCAATGTTAACCGTCGCGCTGTTATCGAAGAGGTGGATGTCAAACACAGTATCTATGAAGTCCCCCTTCACTTGCACACCGAAGGAATTGATGCCTTGATATGCGAACTCCTTCAACTCCCTAATCCACGCATTGATTTGAGCGAATGGGATAAAATTGTCGAAACAATCCTCCATCCGAAAGGAACGATCACAGTTGGGATCGTTGGAAAATACGTCCAGCACCAAGATGCGTATAAGTCTGTCTTTGAAGCGTTAACCCATGGTGCTATAGCAGCTGGTTACAAACTCAATATTGAGCGGTTTGAGGCTGATAAACTCCCGGCAAATCCTCAAGAATTATGTAACATCATTCAAGGGTGTGATGGTTATTTAATCCCGGGTGGTTTTGGAGAACGGGGATGGGAGGGAAAAATTCAAGCCGCCCGCTATTGCCGTGAAGAAAAAATCCCCTATTTCGGAATTTGCCTAGGGATGCAGGTGATGGCTGTCGAATTTGCTCGTCATGTCCTTCAATTAGACGAAGCCAATTCAACAGAATTTGACAATAATGCTCCCCACCCTGTTATCTCAATGTTAAGTGAGCAAAAAGGGGTAGAAGATTTGGGCGGCACAATGCGTCTTGGAGCTTATACGTGTGAACTAAAACCCGGAAGCCATGCTCACCAAGCTTATAAAAAACATGAGATTAGCGAAAGACATCGTCACCGTTATGAATTTAACAACCAATACAGACAGGTGATGGAGGAGAAAGGATTTCAAATTACCGGCACATTAAAAGGGGACAATCTATGTGAAATTTCCGAAATAGAAGAGCATCCTTGGATGGTAGGGGTTCAATTTCACCCTGAATTTAAGTCAAAACCAACAGATCCTCACCCTCTTTTTCGCGATTTTATTCAAGCGATGATTAAGCACCAGAAGAAACAAAATGCAGACAAATCCCAAAAAAATTAAGACCAAGCGTTTAATCGGAATCGATTACGGAATGAGTCGCCTCGGACTCGCTCTTTCTGATGAAAGACAGATTATTGCCACTCCTTTTCGAACAATACAAGCTGAAAAAAAAACAGGTCAAACAGTCACAAAAATTGTGGCTGTTTTTTCTGAAATTCAACAGGTGTACGATTGCGAGATTGAAGAAGTGATCATCGGACTTCCGTTAATGATGAGCGGACGCAAAGGGTTAATTGCCGATGAGGTTAAAAACTTCTTTGACCTTCTTTTAGAAGCCACAACGATTCCCCTCAAACTCTGGGATGAGCGATTGACAACCGTTCAAGCAGAGCGATCGCTACGGGAAAGTTCAATGACACGAAAAAGAAGATCTAAAGTCGTTGATATTGTCAGTGCCGCCATCATTTTACAATGCTACCTCGACCATAAACACATTGTTTTTGAACAAGGACGCCTTATAGACATTCCACCATGATAAGGGATAAGCTTAAAAAGAAAACTCATCAGTAGCAGAATCACCTCTATCTTTAGAACTTTTTTCTGAATCATACAACTCCTTTGCGGTCAATTTAACGGTTTCCAATCCTCCGGCAAATCCAACCAGACGCATGAGCTGATCAACATAGCTAAGCTCTGTCAATAAATGGTCATTTACTGATTCTAATTGAGCGATTTTATTGATAAGATCTTGTTTAGTCATATACACCTCCAAAATGTTTCATTGTGAAAGTCTATGTGCAAATGTCGTGCCACTTATTGAATGCCTGACTCAATTCTACGATTCAGCCCCCTTTATCCCCTTTGAGTTTTTGGACTTTATTTTTAGCGCGAAGATCTTTAGGATCAGCCTCGAATGCCTTTTCATACCAAATGAGGGCTTGAGCTCCATTCCCCTCTTTTTCCATCATTTTTCCTAAATTAAACATCGCTCGTCCATGTCCACCTGCGGCTGCCCGTTCAAGATAATCTTGGGCTTTAACTTTATCAACTTGTTGCCCACCCAATCCCTGTAAAAAAAAGAGACCGAGGCTCGTAAAACTTTTAAAGTATCCTTGCTCTGAAGATCTTAGATAAAATTGATAAGCTCTTGCCATCTCACCGGCCTTTTCTGCAGCAACTCCTAGCTCATAGTCCTCTTGTCCAAAGCAAAAGAGAGAGTCATCAAAAGAATGTAAAACTTGCGCAACTTGAGACGCTGTTGGTCGATTAAGAGGGTGAGTCGACCAGCAAGCAGTGATCAGTTCTCGGCATGAAGGAGGAATATCTCTTGACATCACTTCCCGCTCTCCTCGCTGTACTTTTTGCATCACTTGAACAACAGAAACATTTTCAAAGGGAGAACGGCCTGTGACTAAACTCCAAATTAACATTCCGAAACTGTAGATATCGCTGGCGCGTGTTAAAGCTTCCCGATTTAGCCAACTTTCCGGAGCTTGCCAAGCCGCTTCGTCACTTGTTTTTTTAAGGGTGGCAATACCCGGATTGATAGATTTGGCTAAGCTAAAATCTTTCCATTTCGCTCTATTGTGTTCGTTAACACCGACATGTCTTGGGTGAATATCACCAAGGATGATCTCCTGTCGGTGCAAATAAGCAAGTGCGCAAGAGAGGTCTTTTGCCATTTGTAAGCGATCGGAAAAAGCTAGCGAAGAGAGGCTCATCGTTAACTCCCCTTTTTCCATAATTTCGGTCAGCAGACAAACCTTTTCCGGCCCTAAACAGGCCCCATAAAACTCAACAATCGCGCTGTGATGTAAACGACTCATCACGTGAGCTTCTCTTGTTAATTGTAATCGATCAACCTCTGTTGCAATACCATCCAAACATTTAATCCACACTCGCCGCTCTTGCCAAACTCCTTGATAGAGAGATCCACAATCATCGTCCTTAATTTTTTGCTCAAATACAATATCATCTAGATTCAAGATGAGAGTGTCAGGTAAAAAGAGGGAAGCTTTGCCTTCATCGGGACGATCTTGATTCTCGCCTATCAGTTGCTGTGCACTCAAACCGACATTCAGAGAAACCAAACACTCCTGAATGCTTTTCCTGCATTCATCTATCCGTGTTTGATTTTTACCTGCATTGAGAAAACCCATCATAGAGCTCATTTGAACAATCTCTTGGACAACTCCACTCGTCTCTTGAATGCGTGATTGAAGCTCTGTAAGAGCTTGTATGAAATTTTGAGTCTTCGGTAAGTCGGCCAATCCTTCTAATGTAGAGACAGTGGCTTGAACAGTTTTTCCCAACGTCTCGAGTTGTTTTTGATTCCGTTTGGCTAATTGAACTTGAGAATGAATCGCCCGGCCAATCCCCACAATATCTTTTATGACACCTAATGGACTCATCGCCTAATTCCTTATAAAATTGTTTATTGATTTAATTTAAATGGATGGATAAAATCAATTTATTCGATCTTGTTTGAGTAAATAAATTAACATAAATTTAAAGTAAAGATCAATAACTGATTGATTGTCATAAAAAAGGATGGATGTTTTTCTTGATCCACCAGACAGGAATAATGAAAAGATAGGGATGCACGTCATCGACAACTCCTTTAAATGAACATAGCGTACCACTCGATAATTGAATAGGAGCTCCTTTTTGCGACGTCCAGCGATAGCCGCTGATTGTGCTAGGATCGAGTTGCGGCTTAATCAAGACTTCGACAACAGCGTCGCGATCTTGCAAAACATAATGATTAAGAGCTACATTATGATTGATGTGGCGGCTTAAATTTTCTGGGGTGATGGCATAAGGGGAAATGCTTGCAATATTCCCTAAAATCGCTCCATATTCCCCCGATTTCACCCCTTTAATCTCAATCATGACCTCATCATTTATTTTGAGTTTTCTCCCCTCCTCCAAGGGAAGATAGCCATAAAAGACTTTATTTTCTCTTTCCTCTCCCCCTAACTCCACTGTTGCAATAGAGTTTCCCTCTACAATGACTTGGTTAGGTTGGATCAGCCATTCAGTTAGGAAGCCGTTAAACGGACTGTAAATCTTTTGATGGCTAAGTTGAATGTCAACTCGTTTTTTTGCTTGTTCGACATCGAGCTGTTCATGCTTTAGGGCTTGAATCTCCTCTTCCCTGTCCCTTTTTTTTAAGAGGAAATGAAATTGCAAAAGAGCCGCTTTTGCTTTTTCTACATCGATCTCTTTATCCCAAAGTAAATCTTTCGTCTCCTGTAAATTGTCTGAATCCAATAATCCAAGGCGGGTTAACTCTTCTTTCTTTGCCACCTCATCTCTTAATGCTGCAATCTCAGTTTCAAGAATCTGCATTTTATATTTAACACCATGAATTCCCTGAACAAGCTCTTTTTCCTTGGCTTCTCTTTCTCTCTCTATCTCCTTCTCTAATTCACTGATCCGTTTTTGAACATGTTCAAGCCGCTCGTTGATCATGGTCTGATGAAGCTCCATTTCACGATTGTACAGAACGGCAATCAGATCGCCTTGTTGCACAACATCTCCCATCTGAAATTTGAGCTCTTTTACAATGCCATTAACAGAGGATTCTATTGTTGATAATCCCCCTTGGTTCATCACAACAGCAACACCTTGGACCTCAATGGGAATTGTTCCAAAGAAAAACCACCCAATGGCACTGATCAAAAGAAGGGCCAACACTCCTTTGATCGCTCCTGTTTTATATTGAAAAGGAAAAAAATGATGTTCAAAATCATTTGCACCTGAATAAGTCTCTACAGCTTCAGATCGATAAATCGATTCATCCTCTTCTGTTGATTCCATTTTTCTCACCATTTATCATAATTGAAGAGTTTGATTTCAAAAGCAAATCAGAAAAAATGCCAGGCTTATGCGCCAAGGCGTCAAAGGTTCCCGATTCTGCAATTTTCCCTTGATGGATCACGTAGATCCGATCAACATACCGAATGGTGTCTAACCGCTGGGCGACGATAATTTGGGTCATAGGCAAATGTCTAAGATGTCTATCGACAATGCTTTGTTTGTGGTTGTCTAAAGAGCTGGTTGCTTCATCTAAAATGAGAATGCTTGGATTTCCTAAAATAGCTCTTGCGAGCAATATCAGCTGTCTTTGCCCTCCAGAAAATGAGAGTCCTCTATTTGTGATAAGAGTGTTGATCCCCATCGGAAGGTCTTCAATCAACCACTCCGCTCCAATCAAATGAAGCGTTTGGATCACCTCGTCTCTCTCATACTTGCGACCACACCTCACATTTTCCAAAAGAGTTCCATCGAATAAGGCTCCCGATTGCAAAACAACGCCAAGTTGTCTGCGAAGCGCCTGTAAATTCAATCCCCTCATATCCTGTTGGTCATAATAGATGGATCCTCGATCAGCCTTTTCAAACCCAAGAAGCAATTTTAACAGAGTGGTTTTTCCGGCCCCCGATTCCCCAACAAAGGCAACTTTTTCACCCGGTTGTATGATCAGCGAAATATCGTCAAGAATGGGTGGAAGGGATTGTTGATACCGGAATGTGAGGTGTTGGATTCTCACTTCACCCTTTAATAATTCAGGACGTGGTTTTATAGAACTCTCTTCTGGCTGAGCCTCTGAGAAAGACTTTGTTTTTTCCCAAAGAGGGATGACACCAGCAATGTGTAAAAGAGTGCTGCCCAATTCCGTTAAGGAATGGCTCAACAGATTAAATATTGACAGAAAGGCCATAAACCCGCCAATGGTCAAAGAAGATCCTGAAAACCCTGCTGCAGAGTGCTCGTCAATAAAGAGAAGAACAATAAAAAGATACAAAACCCACGTACTTGCATTCGACCAAAAGACATTAAAAACAGCTGATTTTAAGTTAAGAAATAGAATGTGAAGATCCATTTTTGCCATCTGGCTAAATGAGCGCTCCCATCGATTGAACATTCTCGCTTCAGCCCCTGCTAATCGCACTTTGGTTAAAGCTTGAACAATTTCAAGCATTTTATTGCTTGCTTGAATTTGTTTTTCTAACAGTTGGCGTCCATATTGAATGGCGAAATAAACAGGGAGCGCAATGGCTAATATTTCAATTGTTAAAAGAGACAAAGCGATCAACGACAGAGTCCAACTGTAATAAAGCATGAGGCAAACATAAAAAAGTCCAAAAAAGGCATTAAATATCACTTCTATTGCATGACTGACTAACAGCTTACGTATAGACGCAATAGCCCCTGTAAAAGTAAAAAGATCATAAAGATTGTGACGCCTAAAAAAAGAGAGGGGAAGCTGTATGAGTCTTTGCCAAACCGCCATCTCTAAATCGTGATCGCTCAAGCTTTCAATCCGCAAAATCATCGCTTCCCGTCCGAAATTAAAAATCAGTGTCGAAAATGCAATTAAACCCGCTCCAAAAGCTAATTGCCATAATTGATGTTCGTTGCGATTAGGAATCATTTCGTCAAATAAAAAGCTTGTAAAAATGGGAAAGCTTAAGTTAGCAAGAGTCGTGCATAAAACCAAAAAGAGAAACGTGATCCATTCTCGACTGCGCGACCCTATCATAAAATCCCAGATAGTGCGAGCTGTTAAAGTCGGCTCTTTAAATTGACGGTAGAATTGATAGCCATATGAGGAAAATTCAATCGCATTCATTTGATTAAGTGTGGTGGAAACGCCATTAGAAGGGTTGAAAAATAAAGGTTTTGTCCCATGTGCAGAAATCACCGCAACGGGAATCTCCTCTTTTCCATAAAAGCTGACAAAAGGGTAAGATTGATGTTTCCACCAATTGCCTAACAGGCTAATGCGCCGATAATAGATGCGGGAATTCATGCATAATTGCTCCACATTTTGCTCTTTCGATTCTTCTGTTGTTTTTGATCGAATAAATGTTAAGTTAAGAGAGTCGCCAACTTTTTGACAGGCATGAAAAAGAAGGTCCTCATTTGGAATCGATTGAAGAGAGCTGCCTTCAGGATTGAGGATTGTTTGTAGATCGGCAAGCGATTGAGCGAGCAAAACACGATCAGATTGAATGTGAAGCGTTGGAATACTTTCTTGCACGTTCTTTTTCTCACTTCCCTTATCAACCTTCATAGATCCCCTCCAATCGTTTCAATCGATTCCGCACGATTGACTAATGATTGGTAAATCCCCGGTTTTTTTATTAAGTCTTCATGCCTCCCTTTTTCGACAATCTCTCCTTGATCCATCACTAAAATGCAATCACAGTCAACAATTGTCTTTAAACGATGGGTGATGATCAAAGATGTCACAGCCCTTTTGCGAATATTTTCGAAAATTCTTCTCTCCGTTATGGCATCAAGGGCACTTGTGGCTTCATCCAAAATTAAAATGGCGGGTTTACGGCAGAGCACAGCCGCAATTTCCAATCGTTGCCGCTGCCCTCCGCTAAAATTTCCCCCCTCTCTTTCGACAAGCGATTGATACCCTCCGGGGCGTTTCATAATCTCGTCGTGAATACAAGCATCCCGGGCGGCATCAATCATATCTTGGGTGCTTGAGTTGGGATTCATTAACGTGATGTTTTGCTCAACGGAATCTTCGAATAAATAAGAGGTTTGTTCTACTACACCAATCGACTGAGTCAAAGCTTCCCTAGGGTAATCTAAATACGATACCTGATCAAAAAGGATGTCGCCATTTTTAGGGGTTAAAAGCCCCCCAATCAATTTAATCAGTGTCGACTTACCAGAACCTGAAGGACCGACAAGCGCAACAGTTGTTCCTGGATTGATCTTTAAATGAATTTTTTTTAGAAGAGGAGAATCAAGAGGCCCATAAGCAAAGGATAGATTTTTTACCTCTATCTCTCCCTTTAAAGCGGGGATATTCGCTAACTCTCCTTGAAGAATCGCTCGATTATCCAACAAAGGGTCTTCTTGGTGCCGCATCACATCGTCTATTCGAAGCAGATTAATCCGAAGAAGTTGCATGGTTTGATTGAGATTAACAAGCGTCATAGCAGGTGTGCTGAACTGATTAAATAGCATTTGGAGGGCGACAAATTCTCCAACTGTCATCTCCCCTCGAATGATTCGCAAAGCACCTAATATTAACACTGCCATCGATCCAACTGTTGAAAAAAAAGGGGAGACAGTCCCCAAAATCAGATCGGTGTAAGACATCTTTTGCAAGGTATCCAAAGACTTTGCATAAACGCCTCCATATTGACTGACAAATTGATACTCACCACCAACGGCTTTTACCGATTCAATCGATTCCAATCCATTGAGTGTAAAGGAGCTTAAGCGCCCTTGAATTTGCCGATAATTGGCATAAGCATCCTCTCTTGATCGATATAATCTCCTCATCAAAAGTAAGTGAATGAAAACAACACCGATTGCGATGAATGTGATTGTGACGTCATAAAAAAACATCACACAAGCAAACATTGCAGCGATGACCATATTGATCAAGGTTGGGAGAAGCTCTGACACCCAAGCGTGTGCCACTTGCTCATTTAATGCAAAGCGGCTGGCAATCTCACCGCCAAAGCGCTGTAAAAAAAATAAAATAGGGAGCCGAAGAGTATGCCATACAAATTGACTTGATAAAAGAGTGGTCAGTTTCAAGGAGAAACGGACAAAGATCCATTGCTGTAAAAAAGTCATTACAGTCAGAAGCAAGATGCTAAAAGCCAAGGAGATTAGGAGACCCGTACTCCAAGATTGAATATTCTCAATCAGGATATAATCGATAAATAATTGGCTTAACACAGTCAGCGATAGAAGAGGAATCACAATTAAAAGACTGGTGAGGACGCTAAAAATCAAAGGACCTTTAAAAAATTTAAAGCGGTTCCATAGTAAAGGAAGCCATTTTTTTTCTTCCTCCATCGGAACTTGCTTAAATTTTTCTGAGGGTGAAAATGTGAGGATAATTCCAGTAAATGAATGATTGAGCTCTTCATAAGAAATTGTCCTGGGACCACTTTCGGGATCATTAATAAATACCACATTTTTTTTAAAGCCTTCGATCACGATAAAATGATCAAAATTCCAAAAAGCAATCAGAGGTAAAGGAGCTTGATACAGATCTTTTAAGTCGGCGCTAAACCCTTCAGCATTGAGTCCATAATACTCGGCTGCTTGAAGAATTTTAAAGGCATTGCTTCCATCCCTAGAAACAGAACACATGAGGCGGACTTCTTCAAGAGGCACAAATGAACCATAATATCCCAATATGATCCTTAAAGCGGCAGCGCCGCATTCTGCTGCCTCCATCTGAATCACCGTTGGCGTTCGATATCTCTTATAACACGATTTTTCCGGCCTTGGAATAGAATCGAGATTCATTCTTTATCCCTTTTTCTCATAGCGAAACTCCAAGCGGTTTGTTTTTAACTCTTCTCCTAGGGATTAAGTAATCAATCGGATGGATTTTTTCTATAGTAACAGTGACTTTGCCGACAAGTCCAGGGGTTAGCTTGAGAGGAGGGACTTCCATCGAAGTCCAAGAAAATTTGGTTGAGTCTTGTGGATCAAGAATGGGTTGCGCAATCACTTGTATAACAGGTTGCTGCTTTGATAAAAAGCGTGCCAAATCACGATTTTGGATCTGATTTAGCATTGCTTTTTCGGAAATGGCCCATTCGGATACCGTCTTGACTTGGCTTAAGACAACACCATATTCTTTTTTGTTGACGATTGGAAGCTCCATTGACATGACGCTTTCTTTTTGAATCTGTTTTCCTACTTGAGCAGGAAAAAAACCATAAAACATCAAGGATTGATCAGGTGAAATTAATTCAATCTTGCATAATGGAATCCCCTCTCTGACAATCTGTCCAAGATTCACTAAAACGTCTAATACTCTTCCATCAAATTGACTGTAAATTTTATTCTGACTCATCAATAGCTCGTTCATTCGCACCTCCTCTTCAATCCTAAACAACTCCCCTTCTTTTAATTTCAATTCTTGGGATCGATAACTCTGAGCAAGTTGAAACTCTATGTCTAACATCTCCTTTTTTGTCTCTTCTAAGGAAATTTTTCCTTGAGACATTTGCCTTTCTGATTCTTGTAAGACATTTCGAATAATCAACCCTTCATTGAAAAGGGCCTCTTTTTTTCTATACTCAAAAGTCAGAAAGCTCAATTTTTCCTCGATGGTTTTGATCTGAATTTGCAATGCGTCCAACTGGGCTCGTAAAAAAAGATCAAAAGCCTCTTTCTCTATTTCCACTTGATGGCGCAGATGATGAAGTTCTTTAAGAAGATTTTCCTTCTTGATTTGATTTGTTTTAAGGAGCATCTCACCCGAGGCATCATGAATGGATGCCACTAACATCCCTTTTTGCACATAATCGCCGGGTTTAACCTCAATTGACGTGATGACCCCTTTTCCGGAACTCTCAATCGAGCAAAGTCCATCTTGAGTCAGAATCATTCCTTGCCCTTCGACATTGATTGTTAACGTCCCGAAAATCGACCAAATCAAGACCGCGACATTCAATATCACCATGATTGACAGCGACAACCACGCTTTTTTAGGAACAGTCCGTTCAGCGATTCGAAGCAATTCATCCTCAACCGTTTTTTTTCGATTGCTCACTCTTTTTCCCCCTCTCCACAATCACTGGATAAAGAGCTTTTTCTTTCAACATCAAATGGAACAGAGATGACATCTTCAACAAAAAATTGGTCAGAGAGCTGAGAGGATGACAATTGGATTAAAGTTCCTGTTAAAGACCGAATGTTTGCAATATCAAAAGGGGCAGAAGAACTTTGCGCGATTCCTTTTTGAATCTCTATATGATAAAGAAAAATTTTAATAGAAGGGTGCTGTAATAAATTTTGATAAATCGCTTCTCTTACACTTATAGCGATTGTAGAGTCTTTTTTTTGTTCATCACAATTGGCTGTGAATAAACAACAGGTGATAAAAAAAAGAGACAAGAAAAGAAGCGAGAGGCAAAAACATGTCGATTGTCTCCTGTATCTCATAAGGTCCATTTTCTACGAATCGATCCTATCTCAGATGAACGAATGGGAAGTGATGCTATTTTTAAATAGACTCATTCAATTTAAGAATTCACCTTATGCACCAACAAAGCGATTTGAGCTGAAACGAACGTTTTTTTTCCTAAAATGAGTTAAGAAGAAAGCCTCATGTTTTCAGTCGGACGGCTGGTACGCGGGGCTAGTTTAAAATTTAATCTATCTAAAAGCAATACATATTTCACAAGCAAAATGTAGATAGACTCATTCAAGCTCAAACAAGCTCAAAGTGCGAATTTTGGCTGCGCCAAAGCCATCGGGTTTGATAGATCCTTTATGACCCCATATACACAATTTATTTAATATCACCTGTACAGCGATTAGGAGTGTTTTTATTTTTTTTCAAAAATTAAAAATACTCCTAATCGCTGGATGTTACATCATTTTTTATTTACTTTAATTAAAAATTGCGGATAATTAATTTTTAAATTTTATTATTTTTAAAACTTTAGGTTTTTATGAATAATCTTTCAATCAATCCAAATCAAATTCCAAATGCTTCTCAAAACAGTTTTGGAATTAATCTCTCTCGAGAATCTTCTGATATTTTACAGGGATTGAAGAAAATTAATACTGGATATTTTTTTAGTCAAGATAAAGGACTCATAAGGAAACTGAAAGTCGTTAATTCTGTAGAACTGACTAAGATTTTAAAGTGCTTTTTTATGGAAATGGTAAAGGAAGATCGCATTACAGATCCTGTTAAATTTTTAGATCGACTAGCTACTGTCATTCCTCTTGCAAAGATGCAGAAAGCGGTTAAAGACGATATTCCAGATGCTTTAAAAGAAGCTAAAGACATGTTTGCTGAAGCAAAACTATATCTTCAGATGTCCCGTGAAAATACGCCTTCAAGCATTCGAACACGTATTTCATCGATTTTAGATGGAGTAATTTCAGTCATAGAGAGCATCATCACAGCTTTTGGTATAGGAGATTTTTTTAAACCAGCAGAAAGCGACCTTCATGCTGATTGTAAGTCTCAAAAAATTATGATGTTGCTTAGCCTTTTTAGCATGATTACCACAATGATACTTCCTATTTTAGGTGCTGCTACAGGTGGATTAATCATTGGTGGAACTCTTCTTGGTATTGCTGCACTTAGTGCAATCTGGCCTTTTATCAAACCAAAAACAACCCATCTTCCAGCTAATGCTGAAAACTGGACAAAGCAAGTTCAAAGTGGTGGTTTGGTGGCTCAAGGAAGAAAAGAATCTTTAGACGAAATTGCCAATATTCTTAAGATGAATCGTCATGCCATTTTAGTTGGTCCTTCAAGAGTTGGAAAAAGTCTTACAGCAAAAGCTTTTGTTCAAGCCATCGAAAGAGGTGATTATCCAGAACTCAAAGGAAAATTTGTTTTCCGTATCAATACAACAGATATCGTAGGACAACAAGCTTCTTTTTTAGGCGGCGGAAATAATATCTTAAATAAGATCAGCGTAGCAATGGGACGCCATCGTGATGATATTATATTAGTCTTTGATGAAATTCACATGGCTTGTAAAAACAATGAAAAAATTGCCGATCAGCTTAAAACATTTTTAGATGAAGGTGGAGAATTTCCACATGTAATAGGTATTACAACAGAAGAAGAGTATGACAAGCACGTAAAAGATAACAACGCTTTTTCTCTTCGTTTTGACCCAGTGAATATTGAAAATACAAGTCAAGACGAGACGTTGAAAATTTTGAGCGATACCTTATTAAGAAGTCGTTGTAAACCTCTTATAAAAGATGGTGCTCTAGATCAACTCTACAAAAAATCATGTGAAGTTGCAAATGCTCCGCAACCAGCGACTTCTCTAAAACTTTTGAAACGTTGTATTAATCGAACCGAAAAAACACAAAAATCACCGACAGAGAAAAAAATCATTGAGATTTCAAATAAAATTTTATCTTTAAGATCCCAAGCAGCTGTAAGCCGTGGTAGAAAAAAAGATTCAAAAGTACAGATCGCTGATCTTGAGAAGAAATTGAACGAGCTGCAAGAAACCTTGTCAAAAGAAAAAACCGAATTAGATAGATTGTTCAAAACAAAAGATTTATTGAATCGTGTTACAAAAGAAACTTATTCATCTGTTGTTAAGATATCTGCAATTACCCAGAAAAAATTAAACTCGAAAGGCGAAAAACAATTAAAAATATTTCTATTGCTTCATGAGTTTCTTGGTAAATCATTAGAGTCGCATATTACTGAAAAATCTCAAAGCCTAGGCATTAAAGCTGTGATTGATGAAGATCTCATAGAAGCTGTCGCTAGCGAGTAATTTTTTTGTTTCTTTTTTCGATTTTCAATGACCTTATTGCATAAATCCTCGTAGGTTATTTTGAGAATTTTCAAGAAAAAAGTGGATCAAAATTCTAAAGAAAAGGAGGCTCCAGCGGTTTACTAAAACCTTAGCAGAGGAGCCTCATATGAAAAAACATCGAATCAGAAACTGGTCGAAGTATAGCAGATCACTCATTCAACGCGGAAGCATAAATTTTTGGTACTCCGAAGCTATCAATAAGCGGAGAAATACCCACGACACATGGGAAAAAAAGCGTTTTCAAGAATATTCTGACAATACAATCCTCTGGGCCTTAAAGAATAATAAGAGAGGCAGTAAAAGCGATAGATCCGCCTATGACAGAACCTGCTAAACCACCAAAAATAAATCCAATCGGAATTTGGAACGCACCATCACCTGGTTTAACGCAACTTTGACCCACTTGAACTCCTTTAGAAGCCCCATACACCCCTCCAATTAGAGATCCAAGAGTCGCAATGATTCCAGTCGCAAATA